>SCVB01000015.1 GCA_004296955.1 Brevundimonas sp. | reverse complement strand
GCGCAGGTTGAAGAACAGCTTCTTCTGCGCGGCGGTGGTGCCCATCTTCACGAGCGACCAGCTGCGCAGGATGTATTCCTGGATCGAGGCGCGGATCCACCACATGGCGTAGGTCGCCAGGCGGAAGCCCTTGTCCGGATCGAATTTTTTCACGGCCTGCATCAGGCCGACGTTGCCTTCGGAGATCACCTCGCCGATCGGCAGGCCGTAGCCGCGATAACCCATGGCGATCTTGGCCACGAGGCGCAGGTGAGAGGTGACGAGGCGGTGGGCGCTCTCGGCGTCCTGGTGCTCGGTCCAGCGCTTGGCGAGCATGAATTCTTCGTCTTTCGCAAGCATGGGGAACTTGCGGATTTCCGTCAGGTATCGCGAAAGCCCCTGTTCAGGCGACATCACCGCGAGTGATCTGGCTACAGCCATAAGTCTGGTCCCTCCGACCGTGTGAACGAGCGGGCTCTTCGGAAGCGGCCACCCAATGTGCGCCGTCGCCTCACCCCTCAACCGATGACATAGGATCGGGTTTCCGCACTTGTCAGTGGCGGATGGTCACACAAGAGCGTGACCGTTGCCCCGGCGCCACGGCACCGACTGGGCGGCTGTATAGCAGAGGGTAAGTCCTTTATCAAGACTGACTCCGTTTCCCGGCCTAAAGGGCGGAAAGTCCCTGCTCAAGCCGGCGCATGTCCTCGGGCGGAGCGGTCTGGAAGCGCAGCGCCTCGCCGGTCACCGGATGGACGAAGCCGAGGATGGCCGCATGAAGCGCCTGGCGCGTCAGACCGGCCTCGGCGATGGCGACGCGGACGGGATTGGCCGGACTGCCCGTGCCGTAGACCGGGTCCCCCAGGAGGGGAGACCCCTTCGAGGCCATGTGCACGCGAATCTGATGGGTGCGGCCCGTATGCAGCGTGCAGGCGACGCGGGCGGCGAGGGGCGGCGCGGCGGGGCGGCTGCCCTTTTTCGGGGCCGCGCCGAAGACCTGTTCGACGACATAGTCGGTGATGGCTTCCCGCCCGCCGGTTCGCAGCACGGCCATCTTCTTTCGGTCGCCGGTCGAGCGGCCGAGGTTGGAGATGATGCGGCCCTTCTCGGGATTGGGCGCGCCGCGGACGAGGGCGATATAGGTGCGCTCGATGTCATGGGCGGCGAACAGGGCCGAGAGGCCGGCGTGGGCGGCGTCCGACTTGGCCGCGACCATGACGCCCGAGGTGTGTTTGTCGAGGCGGTGGACGATCCCCGGGCGGGCGACGCCGCCGATCCCGGACAGGGAGGCGGCGCAGTGATGCAGCAGGGCGTTGACCAGGGTGCCGGTCTCGCTGCCGGGCGCGGGGTGCACCGCCATGCCGGCGGGCTTGTCGATCACGATCAGGTCGGCGTCCTCGAACAGCACGGTCAGCGGAATGGCTTCAGGCCGGGGGATGGCCGAGATCACGGCCGGCAGGGCGACGGCGTACAGGCCGGGCAGGGCCTTGGCCGAGGCGGACGCCAGGGGCTGGCCGTCGCGGGTGATGACGCCTTCGGCCAGGAGGGCCTGGACCCGGGCGCGCGACAGGGTGGGAAAGAGGTCGGCCAGGACCTTGTCGAGGCGGCCGCCGCCGGCCTCAAGCCGCGCCTCCAGCACGGGCGGGAGGTCGTCGTCGGCGGCGAAATCTTCGATCAGGGGGTCGTCGGACACGGGGCGCTCCGCCGCCCGGACCGGGCGGCAGGGGCGATCTAGCACGTCGGGTCGCCGTGCGGGCAAGGCGCGAGCTTGGCGGGAGCGCCCGGCTGCGGCATTCTCAAGCTGGGCTGTATGGACGGAGTCGAACCATGAGACTGTTGCTTCTCGCCGCCGCCGGGGGCGCGACCTTGGCGCTCGTCAGTTGCGCGACGATGACCCGGGACCAGTGCCTGGCCGGCGCATGGGGCGAGGTGGGCTACCGCGATGGATCGGAAGGTCAGCCGATGAGCCTGCTGGCGGACCATGAGAAGGCCTGCGCCGAATATGGCGTGGCGCCGGACCTGGTCGCCTATCGCTCGGCCCGCGCCGACGGACTGAACGGCTATTGCCGGTGGGAGCGCGGGTTTCGGGAAGGCCGCGAAGGCGACGCCTATCACGGCGTGTGTTCCGCCGAGCAGGAGGAAGACTTTCTGCCCGCCTATCGTGACGGTCAGCGGGTCTATGCCGCCGAACAGGCGCTGACGAATGCGCGCAGCAACGTCGACAGTTTGGGATCGCGTCTGGAGGAACTGGACGACAAGATCGTCGCCAAACAGGCTGAGGCGCGGGCCGACGGGCTGACCGACGAACAGCGGGACCAGATTCGCAACCGCATCCAGGAAATCCGCCGCGAGCGCGCGGACACCGAGCGGGAATGGCGGCGGGCGCAGGACGCCGTCGACGACGCCGAACGCGATGTGCGCGACGTCCGCAGGATGTTCCAGGGGCAGTACGGCCCCTGGTGAGATCCGGGCCGCCCGCCGGCGATCAGGCGGCTTTGGTGGCCGAGGCTCCGAAATGCGGGTTCAGTTCGCCCTTGGCGTAGCGCTGCGCCATCTGCGCCGTCGACAGGGGGCGGATCCTGGACGCCTGGCCCTCGCAGCCGAACTGGACGAAGCGCTCCTGGCAGAGTTTGCGCATCGCCTCCTTGGCGGGCTTCAGATAGGCGCGCGGATCGAATTCACCGGGCTTTTCGGCGAGGATCTTCCGGATCGCGCCGGTCATGGCCATGCGATTGTCGGTGTCGATATTGATCTTGCGCACGCCGTGCTTGATGCCGCGCTGGATCTCCTCGACCGGTACGCCCCAAGTCTGGGGCATCTTGCCGCCGTACTGGTTGATGATGTCCTGCAGGTCCTGCGGCACCGAGGAGGAGCCGTGCATGACCAGATGGGTGTCGGGCAGGCGGCGGTGGATCTCCTCGATCACATTCATCGCCAGCACCGCGCCGTCCGGCTTGCGGCTGAACTTGTAGGCCCCGTGGCTGGTGCCCATGGCGATGGCCAGGGCGTCGACCTGGGTTTCGCGCACGAAGTCCACGGCCTGGTCCGGGTCGGTGAGGAGGGCGGAGTGATCCAGCTTGCCCTCGAAGCCGTGGCCGTCCTCGGCCTCGCCCATGCCGGTCTCGAGAGAGCCCAGCACGCCCAGTTCGCCCTCGACCGAGACGCCGCAGGAGTGGGCCATCTGGACCACGCGGCGGGTGACGTCGACATTGTATTCGTAGGAGGCGGGGGTCTTGGCGTCCTCCTCCAGCGAGCCGTCCATCATCACCGAGGTGAAGCCGTACTGGATGGCGGTGGCGCAGGTGGCGGGACCGTTGCCGTGGTCCTGGTGCATGCAGACCGGAATGTGCGGGTACAGCTCGGCCAGGGCGTCGATCAGCTTGGCCAGGACGATGTCATTGGCGTAGCTGCGCGCGCCGCGGCTGGCCTGGATGATGACAGGGGCGTTGACCGCCTCGGCGGCCTCCATGATGGCCAGGCCCTGTTCCATATTGTTGATGTTGTAGGCGGGCAGGCCGTAGCCTTCCTCGGCCGCGTGATCGAGAAGCTGTCGCAGCGTGATGCGCGCCATGGGTGTCTCCTGAGCCCGTGAGTTTTGCCGGTGGTTTAGCCGCGCCGCGTTTCGAAGTCACGCAGTGTTACAAGTGCGGGTCAGGCCTTCAGGGCCTCGACGCCGGGCAGGGGCTTGCCCTCCATCCACTCCAGGAAGGCGCCGCCGGCGGTGGAGACGAAGGTCATGTCGTCGGCCACGCCGGCATGGTGCAGGGCCGCGACCGTGTCGCCGCCGCCGCCGACGGCGATCAGGACGCCGGCCTTCGCCAGGGCGGCGGCATGGTGGGCGACCGCGACCGTGGCCTTGTCGAACGGCGGAACCTCGAACACGCCCAGAGGGCCGTTCCAGATCAACGTCTTCGAGGCGGTCAGGGCGTCGACCAGCCGCGCAACGGTGGCGGGGCCGGCGTCCAGGATTTTGTCGTCGGCCGACAGCTGTTGGCCCGCCGTGACCGGGCGGGAGGCGGCGCCGGGCTTGACCTCGGTCGCGACCACGAAGTCCACGGGCAGGAGGATTTCGCAGCCGCGGGCCTTCGCTTCGGCCAGGATCTCACGGGCGGTGTCGGCCATGTCGCGCTCGGCCAGGGAGCCGCCGATGTCGATGCCCTGTGCGAACAGGAAGGTGTTGGCCATGCCGCCGCCGATGGCGAGGCGGTCCAGCTTGCCGACGAGGTTTTTCAGCAGATCCAGCTTGGTCGAGACCTTGGCCCCGCCGACGATGCCGATCACCGGCTTCTGCGGCCGGCCGAGCGCGGCGTCGAGGGCGTCAAGTTCGCGGCGCATGGACTCGCCCGCGTAGGCGGGCAGCAGGCGGGCGAGGCCTTCGGTCGAGGCGTGGGCGCGGTGCGCGGCGGAGAAGGCGTCGTTGACATAGACGTCGCCGAGCTCGGCCAGCTGTTGCGCGAACGCCGGGTCGTTGGCCTCCTCGCCGGGGTGGAAGCGGACATTCTCCAGCAGAACCACGCCGCCCAGCGGCAGGTCGGCGATCATGGCCTTCGCCTCGTCCCCCACGCAGTCGGTCGCAAACCGGACCGGCGCGCCGAGCAGATGTTCGAGGTCATCGACCACCGGCTGCAGGCTCATCGACGGCACGACCTTGCCCTTGGGCCGGTCGAAATGAGCCAGCAGGGCGACCTTCGCGCCGGCGTCGCGCAGCCGGTTGATGGTCGGAAGGGCCACGCGCAGGCGGGTGTCCTCGGTGACCTTGCCGTCCTCCATCGGGACGTTGAAGTCCACACGGACGAGGGCGGTCTTGCCGGCGAGGTCACGGGTGTCGTCGAGGGTGCGGAAGGTCATGGTTCAAGCCTGGATCAGCTTGCTCATCACCAGCGCCGTGTCGGCCATCCGCGTCGCGAAGCCCCACTCGTTGTCGTACCAGGTCAGGACGCGGGCCAGCTTGCCGTCGACGACCTGGGTCTGGGGCAGGGCGGCGGTGGAGGAGGCGGCGATGTGGTTCAGGTCGCAGGAGACCAGCGGCTCCGCGGTCGTGGCGAGAACGCCCTTCATCGGGCCGTCGGCGGCGGCCTGGATGGCGGCGTTGATCTCTTCCACCGTGACCTCGCGACCGGCGACGACCTTCAGGTCGACGACCGAGACGTTCGGCGTCGGGACGCGGATCGAGGAGCCGTCCAGCTTGCCCTTCAGTTCCGGGAGGACCAGGCCGAGGGCCTTGGCGGCGCCGGTCGAGGTCGGGATCATCGACAGGGCGGCGGCCCGGCCGCGGTACAGATCCTTGTGCATCGTATCCAGCGTCGGCTGGTCGCCGGTGTAGCTGTGGATGGTGGTCATATAGCCGCGTTCGATGCCGAACAGGTCGTGCAGGGCCTTGGCGACGGGGGCCAGGGCGTTGGTGGTGCACGAACCGTTCGAGACGATGATGTCGTCGGCCGTCAGGGTCTCATGATTGACCTTGTAGACGATGGTCTTGTCGGCGCCGTCGCAGGGGGCCGAGACCAGCACGCGCTTCGCGCCGGCCTTGAGGTGGGCCGAGGCCTTCTCTTTCGTCGTGAACAGGCCGGTGCATTCGAAGGCGATGTCGACGTTCAGATCCTTGTGCGGCAGTTCTTCCGGGTTGCGGATCGCCGTGACCTTGATCTTGCCGAGGCCGACGTCGATCCAGTCCTCGCCGCTCTCGATCGTGCCGGGGAAGCGGCCGTGGACCGAGTCGTATTTCAGCAGATGGGCGTTGGTGGCCACCGGCCCCAGATCATTGATCGCCACCACCTCGATGTCGCGACGGCCGTGCTCGACGATCGAGCGCAGGACGAGGCGGCCGATGCGGCCGAAACCATTGATGGCGACGCGGACGGTCATGGGGCGGTCTCCGAAGAAGCGGTGTCAGGGTTGGCGCTTCAATGGAGCCGGCGGGCGCGAGGATCAACCCCGCGCCCGTAACAAGACGTGATGGACTGTAACGCCCGGTCAGTCGGCGCGGCCTGTGGATCAGGGCGTCCCCGGCGATGAATTCATCAGCGGCAGCTCCAGCCGCGCGACCAGGCCGCCGTCGCTGCGGTTGGACAGGGTCACGTCGCCGCCATGGGCGCGCGCCGCCTGTCGGGCGACGGTGAGGCCGAGGCCCGCCCCGCCGGTCTCGCGGCTGCGCGAGCGTTCGGCGCGATGGAACGGCTCGAACACCGCCTCGAGTTCCTCGTCGGGCAGGCCGGGGCCGTCATCCTCGACAAGGACCACCGCCCGGCCGTCGCGGGCGAAGGCCTTAACCCGCGCCGCGCCGCCGTATTTGACGGCGTTGGCGATCAGATTGCCCAGCGCCCTGCGCAGGGCCGCGGGATCGGCCCGGACTGGCAGGGCGCCGCCGCCGTCGAAGTCCACGGCGCCCCCGGTCTCGGAAAAGCCGCCGGCGCAATCGGCGGCCAGGGCGTCCAGATCGAAGGTCTGGCGCTGGTCGGGCGTCGCCTCGCCGCGCACATAGGCCATGGCCTGGGCGATGAGAGCGTCCATCTCCTCAATATCGGCGGCCATGCGGTCGCGCACGGCCCCGGGGGCCTGTTCGGCGCGAAAGCGCAGCCGGGTCAGGGGGGTGCGCAGGTCGTGGGCGATGGCGGCCACGGTCTGGCTGCGGCGTCGCATATGGTCGCGCAGGGACGCCTGCATGTCGTTGAAGGCGTGGATCGCCGTGCGCACCTCGCTGGGCCCCGACGGGGTCAGCGGCTCGGCCTCCGGGTCGGCGCCCAGCCGCTCGGCCGCGTCGGCGAAGACCCGGATCGGGCGGGTGAGCCGTCGCGCCATCCACCACACCAGCGGCGCCAGCAGCAGCATGGAGATGGCCAGGGCCAGCAGGATTCGCTGCTGCCACGGCGACAGCAGACCGCGCGGCGGCTCGACCGTGGCCCAGCGACCGTCCGGTTGCCGCACCGAGGCCGAGAACGGGGCGAAGGTCAGCCGATCGGCCAGGACGGTGAACTGGCGGGTCTCGTGGTCGATGACGAAGGCGCCTTCGGGACCGCCCGGCGCGGCGCGGCGCATGCGGAGATGGGCCCGGACCTCGGAGCCGTTCCGCACGATCACCGTCTCTTCGGAGCGGGCCTGCGGAGCCGGCGACGACGGGGCGTCGCCCGCCGCTGGCGCCGGCGGCACGGCGTCGGGGCGAACCATGACGATGTCGATGCGCTCGCGGGCCGCCGCGCCGTCGTCCGCCCCGGGCGCGGGTCGGCGGCGGGGGCCATGATCGACCGTGACCCGCACCGCCTCCGGGTCGACGCCCAGCCTCTGGGCCAGCCCGGCCCGTATCGCGAGCGCCATCGGGTCGACGCGGGCGTCGGGCTCCTCTCCGGGCGGCCGGTCGACGATGCGGCGACGCAGGGCGCGGCCGTCGGCGGTCTCGGCCGGTTCGCCCCTGAGGGCCTCGGCCGCGGCCTCGATGCTGAAGCCGGCCGGGCGCGGCTCGGGGGCCAGCAGGACCACGCCGAAGGCCACGGCCTGGGACATGACCACCGCCAGCGCCGCCAGCGCCGCCACCTGGACCAGCACCGGAAAGGACGATGGACGCCTCACGCGGCGCCCCTCTGGTCGCCGTTGCGGCGCTCGACCCGGACATCGAACATATAGCCCTCGCCGCGCAGGGTCTGGATCATCTCGAGGCCCGAACCGTCGTCCAGCTTCTTGCGCAGCCGGCTGATCTGCACGTCCATGGCGCGGTCGAAGACATCGGCGTCGGCCCCGCGCGCCCGCTCCAGCAGCTGGTCGCGGGTCAGGACGCGGCCGGGCCGTTCGGCGAAGGCCCGCAACAGGGCGAATTCCCCGGCGGACAGGCTGACTGCGCGGCCGTCCGGCCGGGTCAGTTCGCGACGCAGCAGGTCCAGCCGCCAGCCGGCGAAGGCCAGGGCGGGGCCCTCGGCGAGGGCGTCCTCGCGCGGCCGGCGCAGCACGGCGCGGACGCGCGCCAGCAATTCGCGCGGATTGCAGGGCTTGGACAGATAGTCGTCGGCGCCCAGCTCCAGGCCGATGATCCGGTCGGTGTCCTCGCCCATGGCCGACAGCATGACGATCGGCGGTCCCTTGCCGGCCAGACGACGGCAGACCGACAGCCCGTCCTCGCCCGGCATCATCAGGTCCAGCACGATCAGGTCGGGCGGCCGAACCTCCACGGCGCGGTCCATCTCGGCGGCCGAGGCGGCGCCGACGGCGTCATAGCCGTGTTGGACCAGATAGTCGCACAGCACCTCGCGGATGCCGGGATCGTCGTCGACGACGAGAATGCGGGGAGCGGCGTCGGACTGCATGGCGGCCATTGTGGCGAACCCGTCGCTCGCCGTCATTTCAGCATTGAAACATTCCGCGGCGGTCCTGAAACACAACGGCAAGCCCGCCGTGGTCCAAGACGATCCGCACAACAACGGGAGCCGACCACTCATGCTGACCCTGATCGCCCTTTCCGCCGCGCTGATGCAGCAGACGCCGGCCCCGCCCCCGCCGGCGCGCGAGGTCCACACCCGCGTCATGGTCATGGGAGCAGACGGTCCCGGCGGGCTCGACAAGGACGGCGACGGCCAGGTCACGCGCGAGGAGTTCGCCGCGCCGATGAACGACCATTTCGCCAGGATGGACGCGAACGGCGACGGTCGCCTGTCGACCGAGGAGTTGTCGGCGGGCCACGCGGCCATGGCCGGCGGCGATCACGATGTCCGGATCATGCGCGCGCCTGGCGGGCCTGACGGTCCTCGCGGTCCCGGCGAAACCCGGACCATGGTCTTCGTCGGCGGCGAACCCGGCCCCGGCGGCGAGCGCGAGATCGTCATCCACGGCGGCCCCGGCGGGCACGGGGACATGATGGCCGGCGCGCACGGCGAGGGCGGTCCCGGGGAGCGAATCGAGATCCGGCGCGTAGTCGGCCCGGGCGGCGAGAACGATCTGGACGCTGACAACGACGGCAAGATCAGCGAGGCCGAATTCAGCGCGCCGCTGCGCGAGGCCTTCGCCCGCATGGACGCCGACGGCTCGGGCTTCATCGAGGCCGGCGAGCGGGGGGCGGGCCACGGCTCGCAGGTTTTCGTCCACCGCATCGAGACGCGCTCGGGCGACGGGGACTGACCCTGCGACTTCGTGATTTGAAAGGCGGACAAGACGCCCTCTAATGGCGTCATGCGCTTTCGCCGCCTTCTCCGGATACTGACGGCATCGGCGGCGATGGGCCTTGCGCTCATCGCCGCTCCGGCCTTTGCGGCCGATTCCGCGGCGGCGACGGGGCCGGATCGGGAGCGCGCGCGGATGAACCAGCGCGTCTTCGACCGCGTCTGGACCGAGGTCCGGAGCCAATATTACGACCCCGAACTTCACGGCGTCGACTGGAACGCCGCCCGCCGGACCTGGCGACCGATAGCGCTGAACGCGCCGGACGACCGGATCCTGTATCGCGCCATCGGCGACATGCTTGACCTTCTGGACGACGACCACGCAGGGGCCTCGCCGCCGGCTGTGGCCCGTCGGCAGGACACCCTGCGTCAGCGCCGCGCCGCCATCGGCGTTTCCCTGCGGCCGGATCCCTCGGGCGAGGCCTGGGTGATCGAACAGGTGCGGCCGGGATCGCCCGCCGCCGAGGCCGGGATCACCGAAGGCTGGCGGCTCATCACCGGGGAGGGCGCCCCGTGGACGCCCGAACAGGACATCGCCGAGGGCCAGGCCGTGACCCTGGCCCTGGTCGACGACGAGGGCGTCCCGCGGCCTTTGACCCTGACCCCGCGCATGATGGATCCGACGCCGGCCTTCGTCGCCGACCGCTCGCGGCCGGGCGTGCTGGTGCTGACTGTGGACGGGTTCGAGGCCGGCCTGGGCCGCTGGATGGGCGAGCAACTGGCGGGCCTTGCCCCGGAAACCGACGTCGTCATCGACCTGCGCGGCAACCCCGGCGGCCGGCTGATGGAGGCCGACGCCGTGCTCAGCTGCTTCCTGCCGCGCGACCGGTTGTGGGCGGCCCGCACCGGCCGCTCCGGGCGGCGCGTGGAGTTGAGGACGGGCGGCGGCTGCGGCGACCTGGCCGGGCCGGTCGGGAATGAGGTGGCCGTCCTCGTCGACGCCAACAGCCGCAGCGCCGCCGAGCTGACGCCGGCCGCCCTGCAGGAGGCCCGCCGCGCGGTGGTGGTCGGGACGCCGACGGCCGGGGCGGTGCTGATCTCCCAGGAGACGCGCCTGCCCGACGGCGGGCGGCTGAGCCTGAGCCGCGCCGACTTCGTCACCTCGGGCGGGGTCCGGCTGGAGAAGCGCGGGGTGACCCCGGACCTGGCCGCGCCCTTGACGCCCGAGGATCGCCGCGCCGGGCGCGATCCGGGGCTTGAGGCCGCCGTCGCCGCCCTGGCCGGGACGCAAGCGGAGGCCGCGATGGCGGTGCGGGCCGTCCCGACGCTTTAGCCGGCGACCACCCGGACCCTCGACGCCGCCTCGCGCGCCCGCTCGCGAGCCTGCTCCACTGTGTCGCCGCGCGCCGTGGCCACGCCCATGCGCCGGCTGACATAGCTCTCGGGCTTGCCGAACAGGCGCAGGTCGGCGGTCGGCACCGACAGGGCCTCGGCCACGCCCTCATAGGCGACCCCGACTGCATCCATGCCGCCGTAGATGACCGCGCTGGCGCCGATGTCGCGCTGGCTGACGTCGACCGGCAGGCCGAGAATGGCGCGGGCGTGCAGGGCGAACTCGGACTGGATCTGGGTGGCCAGGGTCACCAGGCCGGTGTCATGCGGGCGCGGCGAGACCTCCGAGAACCAGACCTGGTCCCCCTTCACGAACAGTTCGACCCCGAAGACGCCGAGGCCGCCGAGCGCATCGGTGACCTTGCGGGCGATATCTTGCGACAGGGCGAGCGCCGCCGCCGTCATCGCCTGCGGCTGCCAGCTCTCGACATAGTCGCCCTTGACCTGACGATGGCCGATGGGGGCGCAGAAGTCGGTGCGCACGGCGCCGTCGCGCAACGACCGCACGGTCAGCAGGGTGATCTCGAAGTCAAAATCGATCCGCCCCTCGACGATCACTGTCGCCGTCTCGACCCGCCCGCCCGACTGCGCATAGGCCCAGGCGTTGGCGGCGTCCTCGAGGGCGTCGATCATCGACTGGCCCTTCCCTGACGAAGACATCACCGGCTTGATGAAGACCGGCAGGCCGATGCGATGCGCCGCCTCGGCCAGTTCGGCGGCCGAGGTCGCGAAGGCGTAGGGGCTGGTCGGCAGGCCGAGCTCCTCGGCCGCCAGCCGGCGGATGCCCTCGCGGTTCATGGTCAGCTGCGTCGCCCGCGCGGTCGGGATGACGGTCGCCAGCCCCGCCGCCTCGATCTGCGCCAGCACCTCGGTGGCGATGGCCTCGATCTCGGGCACGATGATGTGCGGGGCCTCGGCCATGATCACGCCGTTCAGCACCTGCGGATCGGTCATCGGAATGACGTGGCTGCGGTGCGCCACCTGCATTGCCGGAGCGTTGGGATAGCGGTCGACGGCGATGACCTCGGCCCCCAGCCGCTGCAGCTCGATGGCGACTTCCTTGCCGAGCTCGCCGGCGCCCAGAAGCATGACGCGCACGGCGCTGTCGGAGAGGGGGGTGCCGAGTTTCACAGGCGTGTCCTTCAGGGCGTGGCTTCAACCGGCGCATAAAGGATGCGGAAGGCGTCCAGTGCGGCCGGGTGATAGATGGTGGCGTGGGTCTCGTGCGGGCGGGCGGAATAGATCCAAGTATAGCCGGTCACAGCGTCCAGGGATGCGCGCAGCCGGTCGATCGCGGCCTGCATCTCGCCGCCCTCGTCGGCCACGGTCAGCCACAGAGTCCGGCCCGTCGGCGGCTGGGCCGCCAGCAGGGCAGGGGCCTCGTCGGCCAGGGCTCCCTTGTCCCACCACAGGCTGGGGCTGACCGCGATGTAACGGTCGAACAGCACCGGCTGACGCAGGAAGGTCTCCAGCACGAACAGGCCCGCAAGGCTTTCGCCCATCATCGCCTCATCGCCGTCGGTGCGGTAGGCTGCGTCGATGAAGGGCATGACCTCGTCGGCGATGAATTGGCGGAACCGGTCGGACTGACCGTGGGTCGGATAGTCCGCGATCAGGCTCGGATCATGTTCGGCGCGGAAGGTCAGTTCGTTGCGCCGGTCCCTGGTCGCCACGCCCACGACAATGAAATCCTGCGTCGTGCCGACGATCGTGCCCAACTGCGCCAGGCCCGTGATGTGGTGAAAGTCCTGATCCACCCCGCCGTCCAGCAGGTAGACGACGGGATAGTCCCGGTCGGTGTCGTGGTAGCCCGGCGGGAGCCAGACGTTGATCTCGCGGTCCTCGCCCATCACGCGGCTGTCGATGACGAACGACTGGCCGATGACGATCGGCGTCGGCTCGCGCACGCCCTGCGCCGCGGCCGGGATCGGGATCGACAGGAAGGCGCCGATCAACAGCAGGACGCCCAGGACGGTCCGCAACATCATCACCTGTCCCTCGCCGGCTCGATCAGATCCCAGGCGTTGCCGTAAAGGTCCTCGAACACCACCACCTTGCCGTAGGTCTCGTGCCGCGGCGCCTCGCGGAAGACCACGCCGGCGGCGCCCCAGGCGGCATGGTCGCGCATCAGGTCGTCGGTCTCGAGGAACAGCCAGACCCGCCCGCCGGCCTGATCGCCGACTCGGGCGCGCTGTTCGTCGGTCGTAGCGCGGGCCAGCAACAGCGACGTTTCCCCGCCCTTCGGCGTGACCCGCACCCAGCGCTTGCCGCCGCCCATGTCCCTGTCCTCGCTCAGGTCGAAACCGAGCTTGCCGACATAGAAGGCTATGGCCTCGTCATAGTCCCGGACCAGCAGGCTGACGGCGCCGAGGCGAGCCATGGTCTAGAGGCGCGCCTTGACCGCCGCGACCACCGCATCCGTCGTGATCCCGAACTTCTCGTACAGAACCTCCGCCGGGGCGCTGGCGCCGAAGCCGGTCATGCCGACGAAGGCGCCGTCCTCGCCGATGAACCGCTCCCAGCCCTGCTGGATGGCGGCCTCGACGGCGACACGGACCGTGCCGCGGCCGATGACGCTGTCCTGGTATTTCTTCGGCTGCTGGAAGAAGAGCTCGAAACAGGGGACCGAGACCACGCGGGTCGGCACGCCTTCGGTCTCCAGAACATCGGCGGCGGCCAACGCCAGCGCCAGTTCCGTGCCCGTGCCGAACAGGGTCACCCTGGCTGCGCCCCTGGCGGCGCGGATTTCATAGGCGCCCTTCGCTGACAGGTTGCCGTCGGCGCGGGTCGTCCGCACCGCCGGGGTCTTCTGGCGCGACAGGGCCAGGGCCGAGGGCGCGGTCCTGTGCTCCAGCGCCGCCTGCCAGCACTCCATGGCCTCGACCGTATCGGCGGGGCGGAAGACGAGCAGGTTGGGAATGGCGCGCAGGGCGGCCAGATGCTCGACCGGCTGGTGCGTCGGGCCGTCCTCGCCGAGGCCGATGCTGTCGTGGGTCAGGACGTGGATGGCGCGAACGCCCATCAGGGCGCCGAGCCGGATGGCCGGGCGGCTGTAGTCCGAGAACACCATGAAGGTGCCGCCGTAGGGGATGACCCCTCCGTGCAGCGCCATGCCGTTCATGGCCGCGGCCATGCCGAACTCGCGGATGCCCCAGTTGACGTACCGGCCCTCATAGGACGGGGCGTCGAAGATCGGCGTGCCCTTGACGAAGGTGTTGTTCGAGCCGGTCAGGTCGGCCGAGCCGCCGATCAGTTCGGGGATGGCGGCGAACAGCTCGTCCAGCGCCGCGCCCGACGACTGGCGTGTGGCCTGGGCCGGCTTCGTCTCCACCAGTTCGGCGATGCGGGCGTTCAGCGCGTCGAAGGCGCCGGCGGGCAGGTCGCCCTTCATGGCGCGGGTGAAGTCCGCAGCCTGGGCCGAGGCCTTCAGCCTGGCTTCCCAGGCCTTGCGCTCCTTGGCGCCGCGCTTGCCGACCTTCTTCCAGGCCTTGTCGACCGCCTCGGGCAGTTCGAACGGTTCGTGGGTCCAGGCGAGGCCCAGCCGGGTCGCCGCGATCTCGGCGGCGCCCAGGGCGGCGCCGTGGGTCTTGTGACTGCCTTCCATGGTGGCGGCGCCGCGGCCGATCTTCGTCTTGCAGGCGATCAGGGTCGGCCTGTCCTGTCGGGTCGCCCACTGCAGGGCCGACTTGATGGCCTTCATGTCGTGGCCGTCGATGGCCTTCACGGCCCAGCCGGCGGCCTTGAAGCGCGCCTTCTGGTCTGTGGCGTCCGAAAGGGACACGGCCCCGTCGATGGTGATCGCATTGTCGTCCCACAGCACCGTCAGCTTGTTCAGCCGGTAGCGGCCGGCCAGCGCGATCGCCTCCTGCGACACGCCCTCCATCAGACAGCCGTCGCCGGCGATGACCCAGGTGCGGTGGTCGACGAGATCGTCGTCGAACCGCGCCGCCAGATGACGCTCGGCCATGGCGAAGCCGACGCTGTTGGCCAGACCCTGGCCCAGCGGACCGGTGGTGGTCTCGACGCCCGGCATGTGGCCGAACTCGGGGTGGCCTGCGGTCTTCGATCCCCACTGGCGGAAGTTGGACAGTTCCTCCTTCGTCGCGGCCTTGTAGCCGGTCAGGTGCAGCAGGCTGTAGATCAGCATCGAGCCGTGGCCGGCTGACAGGATGAAGCGGTCGCGGTCGGCCCAGTCCGGCCGGCTGGCGTCGAATTTCAGGAATTTCGAGAACAGCACGGTGGCCACATCGGCCATGCCCATGGGCATGCCGGGGTGGCCGCTTTTCGCCTTTTCGACCCCGTCCATGGACAGCACCCGGATGGCGTCGGCCATCTGCTTGGGGGTAGCCTTTGCGGATGCGGTTTTGGCGTCGGTCACGGCGGGACCTTTCGTCGGGAGGCGGAAAAAGGGAGGCGCGCCGCTTTACCCCGACGCGTCGGCGGGTTCTATACGGATTCTGGAGGATGTGACCCGAATGGACGCTGCATCGGCCGCCAAGGACCGAGTCGACCGCGCTCTGGCGCTGCTGGAACGTCGCCTGCTGGACCTAAAGTCGCGGGCGGCCGGGACCAGCCGCGTGCCGGATGACGACCTGTTCGCGCCGGAGCCCTCGACCGAGACCGATCGCGCGCGAATCCACGAGCTGGAATCGGCCGGCCGCGACGCCGCTGAAACCCTGTCCCGCGCCGCCGACGCCATCCGCGCCGCTTTGGCCGACCAGGAGGCCCGCTGATGGCGACGGTGACCGTCGAGATCAACGGCCGTCCCTACGCCGTCGGTTGCGCCGACGGGCAGGAGGAGCGGGTTCGCATCCTGGCCAAACAGTTCGACGGCCATGTGCGTCAGGTGGCGGGCGAGGTCGGCCATGTCGGCGACATCCGCCTGTTCCTGATGGCTGGCCTGATGCTGGCCGACGAACTGCATGAGGTCCGGCTCGGCAATCCCGGCGCTTCCGCCGCGGCGGCCGCCTCGACCGACGGCGTGGCCGAGGCCCTGAACGCCGTCGCCGCGCGGCTGGAGAAGCTCGCCCAAGGTTTGTGACGGCGAACACGCGGTCGCCGCGAGGCTGTCAAATTTGTCATTTGAGCGGATATATAAGCCCTTATATATCCCGGCCATGCCTTACTCGCTTCACACCCACGGGGTCCTCCTCCGCCGTCTCGTCGAGCATCTGGATGGAGCGGTCGAACAGGCCTACGCCGACGTGGAGCTGGACTACCGGCCGCGCTTCACCCCCATTTTCCGCGCCCTGCTCAACAACGGTCCGGCCACCCTTCGCGCCCTGTCCCGACAGACCGGGGTCAGTCATTCCGCCGTCAGCCAGACCATCACCCAGATGGCCGCGCGCGGCTGGGTTTCGCTTGAAGCCGGCGCTGACGCCCGCGAGCGCATCGTAAGCCTCACGCCGTTCGCGATGAGGCATCTGCCGCGGCTGGAGCAGTGCTGGGCTGCCACCGAGGCCGCCTCCCGCTCGCTGGACGAGGACCTCGGCCAG
Source organism: Brevundimonas sp. (assembly GCA_004296955.1). Lineage (GTDB taxonomy): Bacteria > Pseudomonadota > Alphaproteobacteria > Caulobacterales > Caulobacteraceae > Brevundimonas. The sequence goes on along the minus strand of SCVB01000015.1, from coordinate 1,670 downwards.
CCCCTTGCGGACATTCTTATCCGGGCGCTTGAGGCCCTCGAACGCCGTTCCCTCGCCGACCGCCTCGCGTCGGCTTCCACCATCAATCATGGAGTCACTCGATGAACCGGGTTCGCCTGTTCGTGTCCGTCTGCGCCCTGGCCTGCCTGGCCGGGACGCCCGCCCTGGCCCAGCAGGCGGCGCCGACGGCGGTCGCCCGGGCTGAAGCCCTGGTCCCCTTGAACAGCGGGCAGCGGGCCGCCGCGGTTGCGACGATCATCCAGACCGTCGAGACTCGGTACGTGTTCCCGGATCGGGTCCCCGCCATCCGGGCCCGATTGAACGAGGGGCTGTCCAGCGGACGCTATGACACCGCCGATCCCGGCGTCTTCGCCGAGCGCGTGACCGCCGACCTGCGCGAGGCCAGCGGCGACGGCCACATGTATCTGAACCATGCGCCGGCCGAGTATGCGGCGGCCGCCGGGGCTGACGTGGAGACAGAAGACAATCCGGCGGTCCGGGCCATCTGGGCGGCCGCGGCCCGGCGCAGCAATCACGGCCTCGGCGAGATGCGCATCCTGCCCGGCAATGTGCGCTACCTGCGCATCAGCCAGTTTCACTGGGTCGCCGACCGCACGGGCCAGGCCTTCGACGACGCCATGCGTTTTCTGCGCGAGGGCGACGCCCTGATCATCGATCTGCGGGGAAATGGCGGCGGGGACCACGCCGCCGTGCGCTATCTGCTCAGCCATTTCATGGAGCCGGACCAGCTCGACATCACCTTCCTTGAGGCCGGCAAGGACCCCGTGCAGTCGCGGACGCTCGACAATCTTCCGGCCGGACGCGTGCGCGGCAAGCCCCTCTATGTCCTGATCAACCGGCAGGTCGGATCGGCGGCCGAGGCGTTCGCCTATGACGTCCAGCAGTTCCGCCTCGGAACGCTGGTCGGCGCGACCACGACCGGGGCGGCCAACAACAACACCTTCTTCCCCATAGCGCCCGGCTTCATGCTGAGCGTCTCCTACGGCCGCCCGGTTCATCCCGTGTCCGGGACCAACTGGGAGGGCGTCGGCGTCAGCCCGGATGTCGCCGTCGACCCGGAAACCGCCCTTGAGACGGCGACGGCGCAGGCGCTGGAGACCTTGCTGGCCCAGGCCGGGGCCGATCCGGTTGACCGCGCCGGCTGGGAATGGGCCGCAACCGCGGTCCGCGCCCGGCTGAATCCGCCGACCATCGCGCCCGACCGCCTGCAGGCCTTGGCCGGCACGTACGGCGGCCGCGACATCCTGTTCGAGGACGGCGGCCTGGTCTGGCGACGCCCCAATGGTCAGAAGGCGCGGCTGCTCCCGATGACGGCGGATGATCTCTTCTCGGTGGAAGGCTCCGGCGACCGGTTGCGCTTCCGGCTGACCGGCGACGCCCTGGAGATGCTGCGGATCGATGAGCCGGCGCCGTCCCGTTTCACGCGGGACTGAAGGCCGCCATTGTTCCGCCCCGGGGAAGCGACTATCTTCTTCCTTGGCGGGTCTTGCTGCGGCCCTCGTCGAAGGCAACATTTCCTTGCGACCTTAATTCACTCGAAGGGAGCTGTCCCTGACCAGGCTCGTGGGCCTGGGCACACGGCGCCCACCTGGCTACCCAGGTCGAGAGGATTTAAACGTCCTTCACGGTTCTTGCGGCGCCGCCAACCT
>SCVB01000105.1 GCA_004296955.1 Brevundimonas sp. | reverse complement strand
GCCGTCGTCATCATCTCGGCCGTGACGGCCCTGGGCTCGACCATCAAGACCAAGTTCAACGATGTCGTCACCGGCATGGGCGGCACCGCCGGCGCCTAAGCGCCGACACACGTCGCCAGATCACGAGGAGGCCGGAGCGGAAACGCTCCGGCCTCTTTCGCATGCCGCGGACCGGCTCCCGGCAACCCGGCTTTAACCGTCGGCGGGGCACAAGGGGGAATGGACACCGTCACCCTGATCCTTCTCGCCGTCATGCCGGCGCTCGCCATCGTCGCGGGCCTCAAGGACCTGACCTCGATGAAGATCCCCAACTGGATCTCCGGCCTGCTGGTTCTCGGCTTCTTTCCGGCGGCCCTGATGGTGGGGCTGGATCCCGTGACCGTCGCCGTCAACCTCGGCGTCGCGGCCCTGGCCCTGGTCGTCGGCGCGGGCATGTTCGCCCTGCGCTGGATCGGCGGCGGCGACGCCAAGCTGATGGCCGCCACCTGCCTGTGGCTGGGCATGACCGGCTCGGGCATGTTCCTGCTCTGGACCGGCGTGATGGGCGGGCTGTTCTGCCTCATCCTGCTGTTCGCCCGCTTCCACTCCCGGCCCTATCTGCTGGGCGCGCCGGGCTGGGTGGTCCAGCTGATGGAGCCGCGCGGCGACATCCCCTATGGCGTGGCCATCGCGGCCGGGGCCCTGATGGCCTATCCGGCCTCGCCCCTGCTCTCCGCTTTCATCGCCGGCTGAGCCCGCGGAAAAGGCGGCGTTCGCCGCCACTTAGGCCCGCGTTAACCCGGGCCCGGCATGGTCGTTAATGGTAGGGGGCGAAGGGACCGATCCAGGGTCCGGCCCGGCCTGCCGGAGACCGTCGATGAAGCCCGCCCGTATCATCGTGATCTGCGTCGCCGCCGTGGCCGCCATCGGCCTGGCCCTGGTCGTGCGCGCCATGGGATCGCCCTCGAATTCGCCGACCGCCGTCGCCACCGCCGCCGCCGTGCCGGCGCGGCCCATGGCCAAGGTGCTGGTCGCGGCCAAGGACCTGCAGCCCGGACAGCGGCTGACCGAAGCGGACCTGGCCTGGAAGGACTGGCCGGTCGACGAGGTCAATCCGGCCTTCATCACCGACGGCACGACCCCCCTGCCTTCGGCCGAGGCCGCCGGGGACCCCGCGCCCGCCGCCCGCCCGGAAGGCGCCGTGGCCTCGGTGACGCGCGCCGCCAGCAACCTCGCTACCGGCGGCGCCAAGGCCGACTATGTCGGCTCGGTGGTGCGCGAACCCATCCTCGCCGGCGAGCCGATCGTCGGCCGCAAGATCGTCCGCGCCGGGGACAGCGGCTATATGGCCGCCTATCTGGAGCCGGGCATGCGGGCCATGGCCATCCGCGTCACGGTCGAGACCGCCGCCGGCGGCTTCATCCTGCCGGGCGATCGCGTCGATGTCCTGCTGACCCGCGAGACGACGCTGGGCAACATGGGCGCCCAGGAGGGCGACCGGTCGAAATTCGCTTCATCGACCGTCATGCAGAACATCAAGGTCCTGGCCATCGACCAGTCGACCCGGGCCGGCGACGATGAACAGGCCGTGGTCGGCGCCACCGCCACCCTCGAGGTCGGCCCCCGCGACGCCGAGGCCCTGGCCCTCGCCAAGTCCGAGGGTGAACTGAGCCTGGTGCTGCGCTCCTACGCCGACACCGGCGGCCCGTCCGGCCGGGTCGCGCCGGTCGTCCGACAATCCTCCGCCATCCGCGTCTATCGCGGCGGCGCACCCGAAGTGGTGGTGGTCCAATGAAACATCTGATCGCGATCGCCCTCGTCGGTGCGACGGTCGGCCTCGTCGCGCCCGTCGGGCCCGTGACGGCCCAGGCCCAGTCGCGCGCCGCGGTGCCGCTCGGCGCCGGCGCCCAGCTGATCAACCTGCCGCGCGGTTCGTCGATGGCCATCGATCTGCCGTCCGACGCCCGCGACGTCATCGTGCCGAACCCGATGGTCGCCGAGGCCATGCTGCACTCGCCGCGCCGCATCACCATCATCGGCCTCCAGCCGGGCGAGACCGACGCGGTGGTGCTGGACGCCTCCGGGCGGACCATCCTGTCGCTGCGCGTCCGGGTCGACGCCGGCGTCTCCGCCCTTCAGGACACGCTGGGCCGCGTCATGCCGGGCTCGCAGGTGCACGCCGAGGCCGTCAACGACAGCATCATCCTGACCGGGCTGGTGAGCAGCCCCGGCGAGGCGGACCGCGCCGCCCAGGTGGCGCGCGCCTTCGTCTCGGCGCCCGAGAAGGTCATCAACATGATGACCATCGCCGGCTCCGACCAGGTCATGGTCAAGGCTCGCGTCATCGAGGTCCAGCGCACGGCGATCAAGCAGCTCGGCCTGTCCACCGACGCCGTGTTCAACAACGGCACAGAGCAGTTCAGCCTCGGGCGCGCCAACACCTACGGCGTCAATGGCTCGCTCCTGGGCGGCGGCGGCGCCTGCTACCGCGACAACGACACGCGGACGACCCAGTACAGCGCCAACGACACCCTCTCGACGACGCCGCCGGATCCCCTGCCTCCGCTCCTGCGCACCGTCACCAGCACGATCTCCAGCGTCTATTCGACGGTGACGGGCAACAATATCGGCGGCTGCCTCCAGGCGTTCGAGCGCGCCGGCCTGGTGCGCATCCTGGCCGAGCCCAACCTGACCTCGGTCAATGGCGAGAACGCCGAGTTCCTCGCCGGCGGCGAGTTTCCGGTCCCCGTCGGCCGCAGCGTGGACGCCAGCACCGGACAGACGACGATCGGCATCGAGTTCAAGCCGTTCGGCGTGCGCCTGGCCTTCCGTCCCATCGTGCTGTCCGAAGGCCGCATCTCGCTGCAGATCTCGACCGAAGTTTCCGAGCTGAGCACGGCCGGCGCCTTCACCCTCGGCGGCGGCTCGGCCGACGCCCTGGTCATCCCGGCCCTGAACGTGCGGCGCGCCTCCTCCACTGTCGAGCTGCCCTCGGGCGGGTCGATGATGATCGCCGGCCTGCTGCGCGAGGACACCCGCCAGAACATCGACCAGCTGCCCGGGATCGGCAACCTGCCCGTACTCGGCGCCCTGTTCCGCTCGCGCGACTATCTGTCGGGCGAAACCGAGCTGGTCATCATCATCGAGGCCTACATCGTCTCCCCGACCTCGCCCGGCCGGATGCAGACTCCCGCCGACGGTCTGGTCATCGCCAATGACGCCCAGACCATGCTGTTCGGCCAGCTGAACCAGCAGTATCGCCCCGCCGCCGGATCGTCGGCCGTCGACAGCGGCTGGAGCGGCCCCGTGGGCTATGTCATCGAATGAGGATCCCCGTGAAACGCGCCCTCGCCTCCGCCGTCTTCGCCCTCGCTGCGGGCCTCGTCGTAACGGGCTGCGCGACGGGCGGCGGCGCCCCCGCGCCGTTGACCCCGTTGTCGCGCTATTCGCTCCAGGTCGAGCCGGGGCTGGATCGCATCGCCCTGGCCGTGCATGACCAGGGTCTGTCCTCGAACCAGCAGTTCGCCCTGCGCGAACTCTCCGCCCGCTATGCCGCCTCCGGCGCCGGCCAGGTCCGCATCGAGGCTCCGTCGGGAGACGATCCGCTGGCGATCGAACAGGCCTATGCCGTCCGCGCCTATCTCCAGTCGACCGGCGTCCCCGCCGAGCGCATCCAGATGGCCGCCTACGTCGCGCCGGACCCGCGCGCGCCGGTGCTGGCCGGGTTCGAGACCCTCCGGGCTTCCATCCCCAACTGCTCGACCGAAGTGCGCAACATGGGGGCGCGGCTTTCCAACCAGAGCTCCGGCGGCTTCGGCTGCGCCATCACCGCCAATATGGCGGCCCAGATCGCCGATCCGCGCGACATTCTCGGCCCCCGCGCGATGACGCCGGCCGATTCCGGGCGGGCCGCGGTGGTGTTCGACAACTACCGCCGGGGCCAGATCAGTTCGACGCCGCAGGAAGTCCTGGTGAACGGCAGAATCTCCGGGGCCGTGGAATAGCGTGACATGAGCAACGCCTTCGCCCCCCGTCCCTTTGACGAGTTCGACGACGAGTTCGATCTCGAAGCCGGCTACAGCGTGCCCGGGGCGGCCGTCCCGACCGCCGCCGACCTCGAGCCCGAGCCCTATGCGGAGCCCGTCTCCGACCAGCGGCAGGCGCTGCAGTTCACCGCGCCCGTCGCCCCGACCCCCGTCGTGCAGCCCGTCCAGGATCACGCCCTTTCGGAACCGCCGCTTCCCGCCGCCGGGTTCAACCCGGTCGGCGAACTGGTCGCCGGCGCCAGCGCCGCCTTCTCGCCGCCGATGGTCAGCGGCCACACCGCAGAGGTGTCGGTCCCGCGCATCGCCATCCACGTCTTCGCCGAGCGGCAGGACACCCTGGCCGCCGCCGAACGCGCGGGCCAGGATCGCCGCCTGTCGCGCGCGACCACCCAGATCCGCATCGGGGGCGTCGCCGCCGCCGTCGAGGCCTATCAGCACGAGCCGACCCCGCCGCTGATCGTGGTCGAATGCATGAAGGACCCGCAGACCCTGCTGTGGGAGGTCGACCAGCTGGCCGAGGTCTGCGACTCCGGCACCAAGGTGGTCGTCGTCGGCGCCACCAACGACATCCTGCTGTTCCGCGAGCTGATGCGGCGCGGGGTCAGCGAATATCTCGTCGCCCCGCTGCAGCCGCTGCAGCTGATCGCCGCCATCGGCGGCCTGTTCGCCGACCCGGCCCAGCCCTTCGTCGGCCGTTCGATCGCCTTCGTCGGCGCGCGCGGCGGCACCGGCTCCAGCTCGGTCGCCCACAACACCGCCTATGCGATGAGCGAGCGGATCGGCGCCAATACCGTCATCGTGGACTACGACCTGCCGTTCGGCACCGCCGGCCTCGACTTCAACCAGGATCCCCTCAGCGGCGTCGCCGACGCCCTGAGCCAGCCCGACCGCCTCGACCCGGTCCTGCTGGACCGGATGATGGTCCGCTGCACCGACAAGCTCAGCCTGTTCGCGGCGCCGGCCACCCTCGACGTCGATTGGGACATCTCGCCGGAGGCCTTCGAGGAGGTCACCACCCAGATCCGTTCGACCGCCCCCTTCGTGGTGCTGGACCTGCCGCATCTGTGGTCCGGCTGGATGCGCCGCACCCTGATCGCCGCCGACGAGGTGGTGGTGGTGGCGACGCCCGACCTGGCCAGCCTGCGCAACGCCAAGAACATGATCGACCTGATCCGTCAGGGCCGACCCAATGACGCGCCGCCGCGGCTGGTGCTCAACCAGGTCGGCGTCCCGGGCCGCCCGGAAATTCCGGCCAAGGATTTCGGCGCCGCCCTCGGCGTTCACCCCAGCCTGATCATTCCGTTCGACCCCAAGGTCTTCGGCGCGGCCGCCAACAACGGGCAGATGATCCTCGACGCCGGGGGCAAGTCCAAGGCGGCGGAGGCCTTCCAGACCCTGGCCCAGATCGTCTCGCGGCGCGAACTGCCGATGATCGCCGGGCCGCGCGGCAAGGCCGGCAAGGGCGAGGGCAAGTCCATGTTCTCCGGCCTGTTCAAGAAGAAGTCCTGACGCGTGTTCGGCAAGCGCACAGGTCAGCCCGGGCCCGCCGCCGCCGCTCCGCGGCCGGCGCCCGCGGCCGCGCCGGTCGCGCAGCCGCCGACCGGCGTCCAGGTCGAGGCCTTCGCCTTCGGCGGCGAAGCCGATGCGAACCAGATCCAGGCCGCCGCGCGCAAGGCCGAGTCCTATGCCGCCAAGCCTGCCTCGCCGGCGGCCGACCGGCTCGACGCCTTGGCCTCGCGTCCCCGGCCCGAGGCCGAGCCCGCGCCCGCCCGGAATGCGCCCGGGCCCAAGGCCACGCCCGGCTTCGAACAGCTGAAGAAGGCCCAGGCCGTCGCCGAGATCGTCCGCGAGCAGTCGGACTACTACCACGCCACCAAGACGACGATCTTCAACGCCCTGATGAACACCATCGACCTGGCCCAGCTGGCCCAGCTCGACACCAAGGCGGCCTCTGAAGAGATCCGCGACATCGTCGCCGAACTGGTGGCGATCAAGAACGTCTCCATGTCGGTGGCCGAGCAGGAGCATCTGGTCCAGGACATCGTCAACGACGTCCTCGGCTATGGCCCGCTGGAGCCGCTGCTGGCCCGCGACGACATCGCCGACATCATGGTCAACGGCGCCGGCCGGGTGTTCATCGAGGTCGGCGGCAAGGTCCAGCTGACCAATGTCCGCTTCCGCGACAACAACCAGCTGATGAACATCTGCCAGCGGATCGTCAGCCAGGTCGGCCGCCGCGTCGACGAGAGCTCTCCGATCTGCGACGCCCGCCTGCCGGACGGCAGCCGCGTCAACGTCATCGCCCCGCCGCTGGCCATCGACGGCCCGACGCTGACGATCCGGAAGTTCAAGAAAGACAAGCTGACGATGAAGAATCTGGTGGAGTATTCCTCCATCAGTCCCGAAGGCGCGCGCGTCCTGGGCGTCATCGGCGCCTCGCGCTGCAACCTCGTCATCTCGGGCGGCACCGGTTCGGGCAAGACGACGCTGCTCAATACCCTGACGGCCTTCATCGACCCGACCGAACGCGTCATCACCTGCGAGGACGCGGCCGAACTGCAACTGCAGCAGCCGCACGTCGTCCGCCTCGAGACCCGCCCGCCCAACCTCGAGGGGCAGGGCATGATCACCATGCGGGACCTGGTCAAGAACTGCCTGCGCATGCGTCCCGAGCGGATCATCGTCGGCGAGGTCCGTGGCCCCGAGGCCTTCGACCTGCTGCAGGCCATGAACACCGGCCACGACGGCTCAATGGGCACGCTGCACGCCAACAGCCCGCGCGAGGCCATCAGCCGGATGGAGTCGATGATCACCATGGGCGGCTACGGTTTGCCGTCCAAGACCATCCGCGAGATGATCGTCGGCTCGGTCGACGTCATCATCCAGGCGGCCCGCCTGCGCGACGGCTCGCGCCGCATCACCCACATCACCGAGGTGGTCGGGCTGGAAGGCGACGTCATCGTCACCCAGGACCTGTTCGTCTACGAAATCACTGGCGAGGACGAGAACGGCAAGATCATCGGCCGTCACCGTTCGACCGGCATCGCCCGTCCCCGCTTCTGGGACCGCGCCCGCTACTACGGCCTGGAGCGCGAGCTGGCCGAAGCCCTCGACGCGGCGGAGTAACGAACCCGATGCTCCCGATCCTCGCAGCGGTTCTGGCCTTCATCACCATCGGCGGACTGGGCTGGGCCTTCGTCGGCGGCGGCGATTCCAGCGAGGCGGCGGTCAAGCGCGCCCAGGGCTTCGGAACGCCCAAACAGAACAACGCCGCGGCCCGGAAGGCGGCGGCCAACACCCCCGAGGCGCGCCGCAAACAGATCATGCAGCAGTTGCAGGAGTCCGAGCGGGCCGAGCGCAAGGCGCGCATCAGCCTGGCGGCCAAGCTGAAGCAGGCCGGCCTGACCACCAAGGTCTCGACCTTCTGGATCATCAGCGGCGTGCTGGGGGTGGTCGCCTTCCTCGCCCCCCTGCTGTTCGGCCTCAACATCCTGTTCGGCCTCGGAGCCGCCGTGGTCTTCGGCCTCGGCCTGCCCCGTTGGGTGGTGGGCTTCCTCGGTAAGGGCCGGCGCAAGAAATTCTCCAGCCATTTCGCCGACGCCGTCGACGTCATCGTCCGCGGCATCAAGTCGGGCCTGCCGGTGCATGACTGTTTCAAGATCATCGCCCGCGAGAGTCCCGCCCCCCTCGGGCCGGAGTTCCAGAAGCTGGTCGAGGGTCTGGGCGTCGGCCTGACCCTGGCCCAGGCCCTGGACAAAATGTACGAGCGGATGCCGACGCCGGAGCTGAAATTCTTCTCCATCGTCATCGCCATCCAGCAGAAGACCGGCGGCAACCTGGCCGAGGCGCTGAACAACCTCTCGGTGGTGCTGCGCGCCCGCAAGATGATGGGGGAGAAGATCAAGGCCCTGTCGTCCGAGGCCACCGCCTCGGCCGGCATCATCGGCTCCCTGCCGCCGGCGGTGATGATCCTCGTCAGCATCACCACGCCCGCCTACATGGCCCGGCTGTTCACCGATCCGCGCGGCCAGTTCATGCTGCTGATCGCCGTGACGATGATGGCCTTCGGCGTTTTCGTGATGAAGAAAATGATCGCGTTCAAGTTCTGAGGACCAGACATGCCCGGCCTCATCCCCTTCTTCACCGACCCCGTGAACCTTCTAAGCCTGCTCGTCGGCTTCCTGGTCTTCGCGACCATGGTCACCCTGCTCGGTTCGTTCAGCGGCGGGGCCAAGCTGGAGAACCGGCTCAAGGCCGTGGCGGTGCGGCGCGAGGAGCTGAAGCGGCGCTCGCGCCAGGCCATCGCCGCCCAGAACAGCGGCCCCCAGGGCCTCCGCCACTCCGACGAGGGCTTCAAGAAGCGGGTGGTCGAGCGGCTGAACCTGACCAAGCTGCTGGAGGATCCCAAGGTCGCGGAGAAGATGGCCCAGGCCGGCTATCGTGGGCCCAAGCCTTTGACGACCTTCTACTTCTTCCGCTTCTCCATGCCGTTCGTCTTCCTCGCGGTCGCGGCCTTCTACCTGTTCGTCTTCAACGACTTCGGCCTGCCGGTGATGATGCGGGTGACCGCCACCATGGTGGCGGCGGTGATCGGCTTCTATGCGCCGAACATCTTCCTGGCCAATCGCATCTCGAAGCGCCGCAGCTCGATCATGCAGGCCTTTCCGGACGCCCTCGACCTGCTGCTGATCTGCGTCGAGGCCGGCATGTCGATCGAGGCGGCGATCCAGAAGGTCAGCCAGGAGATCGGCGGCTCGTCCATCGACCTGGCCGAGGAGCTGACCCTGCTGTCGGCCGAACTCAGCTATCTGCCCGACCGCCGCATGGCCTATGAGGGGCTGGCCAAACGCACCAACCACCCGGGCGTGAAGTCGGTCGCCACCGCCATGACCCAGGCCGAGACCTACGGCACGCCGCTGGGCACGGCCCTGCGGACCATGGCCAAAGAGAACCGCGAGATGCGGCTGTCGGCGGCCGAGAAGAAGGCCGCTGCCCTGCCGGCCAAACTGACCGTGCCGATGATCCTGTTCTTCCTGCCGGTGCTGTTCATCGTCATCCTGACCCCGGCCATCATCAGCATCCAGGACACGATGGCCGCCGGCGCCGCGGGCGGCTGACGACCCCCGATTTTCGTGGGTGACGATGGAAATCGGAAGCGGCTTCGGCCGTTTCCATCCTGACGCTCATCAGACCTGAAATCGATCAGGCTTCGGCGGCGGCCTTCCAGGCGTCGGCGACGGCATCGACGGCATTGCGCAGATGTTTGCGGTTCTTGTCGAAGAACATCTCGCCGCGCAGGCCCGAGAAGATGAAGCCGTTGGCGACGATGCAGCTGTCCGGCTTGTCCAGCGGCTCGATCTCGAAATAGCGCATCGAGCGGAACCACAGCCCGCGGTTCTCGGCCCAGACCAGTTGCGAATACGGCTGCCAGTCGCCGACGCGGGTGTCGGCCCGGCGCTCGGGCAGGCCCTCGATCCGTTCGGTCAGGGCGATGCCGCCGCCGAAGGCGATGGCGCCCTCCAGTCCGGTCTCGACCGGGTTCCAACGGTCCCAGCCGGGCAGATCGGCGATCAGCCCCCAGATCTGGTCGGGGGTGGCGCGCACGCCGATGCGGCGTTCGATACGGGCGATGTCCATGACGCCGATCTGCCACGGCTTTCGGGACAGTAAAAGGGCGCCCGGGTCAGCGGTTGCCTTCCGGTCCCGGCTGCGAGGCGGGTGGCGTGCCGGGCGAGGGGGTCTCGTCGCGGTCGGGCAGGTCGGGCGGCCCCGAGCGGAGCCTCGGATTGATGAAGCACAGGGCGGTGGCGGCGGCCAGCATGACGGCGTTGGCGATGAAGGGCGCCGGCTCCGCCAGTTCGTACAGCGCCACCCCGATCACCGGCGGGGCGAGAAAGCTCAGCCCGGCCAGGGACATCATCAGGCCGGCGATCGCCCCCTGTTCGTGCGGCCCGACCGAGAGCGAGGAGCCGGCGGTGAATCCCGGCCGGGCGAAGCCCACGCCCATGGAGACGACGGCGTAGCCGACCACGACCCCGTAGTAGCCCGGGGCGGCGATGCTCATCAGGTTCCCGACCAGGGCCAGGGCCGCGCCCCAGCGCATCAGATCGGCGGGCTGCAGCTTCAGCAGCGGGATCAGCCCCCATTGCGCCATCAGGGTGGCGGCGGCGCCGGCCAGCATGGCGATGCCGATGAAGGGCTGGGCGTCGCGGACGGCGATGCCCGCGGCCGACAGTTCGTCGATGATGTGGAAGCCGAGGACCGAGATGTTGGCCGCCTGGGCCCCGGTGATGAACAGGCCGTAGAGCAGATAGCCGCGCACGCGCGGGTCCTTCCACAGCCCCTTGCCGGCGTCGCCCTGCCGTCCGCTGGCCGACGGGGTGCGGACGACCTCGCCGCTGGGCAGCCGTCGCCAGACCACGAAAAGGACCACCACCCCGAACAGGGCGAAGGCGTACATGGGTCCCGCCAGGCCGACCAGCGGCAGGACGAAGAAGGGCGCGAGCGCCGGGCCGACCACCGTGCCCAGGCCCTGGGCCGAGGCCAGCAGGGACATGGCCTGGGTGCGTTGCACCGGCGTGGTGCGGTCGGCGACATAGGCCTGGGAGGCGATCGGCGCCGCCGAGCCGAACACGCCGTAGATGGTGCGCGCCACCGCCATCAGGATGAAGGCCAGGCCGGCGCCGAGCCATTGCTCCAGCCCCGAGGTCGCCGCCAGGCCGAAGCCGCCCATCGAGACCACGAAGCCGGACAGGCCGATCAGGATGACGCGTTTGCGGCCCAGCCGGTCCGACAGCCGGGCCCAGAAGGGCGAGGCGATGGTCCACATCAGGGCCGAGATGGCGAAGGCCCCGGCGACCAGGGTGTCGGACAGCCTGAACTCGCGCCCGATGGCCGGCAGCACCGACTGCAGCGCCATGTTTCCCGCCGCCGCAATCAGGCTGACGGCGAACAGTATGGCGAAGGCGGGCGAGCGGAGGTTCACCGCACCAGCCTAGGCCTGTCGGCGCCGCGCGTCACCCGCCACCTGCCGCCAGCCGCACCCTTGCCTAACCCGCCCGGGTCCGCGACGGTGGCGCCTCCAAAAGGGGATCGCCATGACTATCCGCCGCCTGCTCGCCGTCTCCACCCTGTCGCTGGCCCTGTCCGCCGGTCTCGCCCACGCCCAGACGGCTCCGGTCGCCCTTGAGCGGATCGAGGCGGCGGTGACGGCGGAGACGCCGAAGGTCGTGGCCTGGCGGCGCGACCTGCACGCCAATCCTGAACTGGGCTTCGCCGAGACCCGCACCGCCGCTCTTGTGGCCGAACACCTGAGGGCCTTGGGGATGGAGGTCCGCACGGGCGTGGGCAAGACCGGGGTGGTCGGCATTCTGCGCGGCGGCCGGCCCGGCGGGGTGGTGGCGCTGCGGGCCGACATGGACGCCCTGCCGGTGCTGGAGGCGACAGGCCTGCCCTTCGCCTCGACCGCGACCGGGACCTATATGGGCAATACGGTGCCGGTGGCCCACGCCTGCGGCCACGACGCCCACGTCGCCATGCTGATGGGGGCCGCCGAGGTCCTCGCCGGGATGAAGGCCGACATCCCCGGGACCATCGTCTTCATCTTCCAGCCCGCCGAGGAAGGCGCGCCTCCCGGAGAGCCCAAGGGCGGGGCCATGCTGATGATCGAGGAGGGGGCTCTGGCCGACCCGCGGCCCGAGGCCATCTTCGGCCTGCACGTCGTGCCGGGCCGGCCGGGGACGCTGTTCTACCGTCCGCGCGGCTTCATGGCCGCCTCGGACCGGGTCGACATCTCGCTGCACGGCCGCCAGACGCACGGCGCCTGGCCGTGGAAGGGCGTCGACGTCATCGCCGTGGCGGCCCAGATCGTCCAGACCATCAACACCCTGACGGCGCGGACCATCGATCCGACCACCACCCCGACGGTGTTCACCATCGCCACCCTCGACGCCGGGGTGCGCTACAACATCATCCCCGAGGACGCGACCCTGTCCGGCACCCTGCGCACCTTCGACATCGCCCAGCGCGACGATCTGGTGCGCCGCGCCGGCATCGCCATCGACAATGTCGCCGAGACCTATGGCGCGACGGCGGAATTCTCGGTCCGCCAGAACGCCGCCCTGGTGTTCAACAACGAGGAGCTGTCCGCCTGGCTGGCCCCGGTGCTGACCGAGGCGGCGGGCGAGGGCAACGTCAATCCGGCCACCCCGCCGACGACGGTGGCCGAGGACTTCAGCTATCTGTCGCAGGAGGTGCCGGGCGTCTTCTATCACCTCGGCGCCTCGAAGGACGGGGTCGATCCCAACACCTCGCCGCCGAACCATTCGCCGGGCTTCGACGTCAATGAGGCGGTCCTGCCGGTCGGCGTCCGCGCCCATGTGCTCACCGCCCTGCGCTTCCTCGAGCGCGACTAGGCCGTGGCCGGCGACAGCGAACTGGAGCGGCTGAAGGCGCGTCGGGTGACCGCCCTCTATCGCCTCGACCTGATCGGCAAGGGGGCGCAGCTCACCTATGAGGACGGCGCGCCGGTCGACATGAAGTCCGAACAGGCGCGTCTCGAGGAGATGGCCGCCGACCTCGACCGGCGCATCGCCCGGCTGGAAAGCACGATCCACTGACGGTGGCCGGCGTGCTTCGCGAGCGAAGGCGGCAACCACGTTTTTCAACCCCCCGGCAAGGAAGCCGGCGCATCCTCCCTGCGTTCCGGGGAGGGTATGATGAGGGATTTACCGGTCCAGCTGCCGCCCATGCGGCTCGAACGCCGCGGCAGTCCGCTGCGCGAGATCTTCTATTTCGTGGTGGCCTTCGCGGCCATGTTCGGCGCCGCCCTGCTGGGCCTCGACCTGCTGTTCTAGGCGCGGTCGAACCAGGTCCGGATCACCGTCCGATAGACCTCGGCCAGGGCCTCGATCTCCGCCACGGGCGCGCGCTCATCGATCTGGTGCATGGTCTGGCCGACCAGGCCGAGCTCCAGCACCGGACACATGGCCCGGATGAAGCGCGCGTCCGAGGTGCCGCCCGTGGTCGAGGCCTCGGGGCGACGCCCCGTCGCCGCCTCGACGGCGTCCTGCACCCCGGTGATGAACGGCCCCGGCTCGGTCAGGAAGGCGTCGCCCGAGCACAGATGCTCCAGTTCGATCCGCAGGCCTGACGCCGCCTGGGCCTCCCCGGCCATGGCGTTCAGCCAGGCGATCAGATCGTCTCCGGTATGGTTGGGGTTGAAGCGGATGTTCAGCCGCGCCTTGGCCTCGGCCGGAATGACATTGGTCGCCGGATTGCTGATGTCGATGGTGGTGATCTCGAGGTTCGACGGCTGGAAGCCTTGATAGCCTTCGTCCAGCCGGTGGTCGGCCAGCTTCGCCATCAGCCGCGCCATCACCGGGGCCGGATTGGCCGCCCGGTCGGGGTAGGCGACGTGGCCCTGTTTGCCGTGGACGGTGATCCAGGTGTTGAGCGAGCCGCGCCGCCCGATCTTGATCATGTCGCCCAGGGCGTGCTGCGACGACGGCTCGCCGACGACGCAGGCGTCGATCACCTCGCCCTCGGCCATCAGGGTCTGGACCACGCGTTTGGTGCCGTGCAGGGCCGGGCCCTCCTCGTCGCCGGTGATCAGGAAGGACAGGGAGCCGGGGACGTCGCCTTCCGCCAGAATTTTCGACACCGCCGCGACCCAGGCCGCGATGCCGCCCTTCATGTCGACCGCGCCGCGGCCGTAGAGGACCCCGTCCTTCACCTCGGCCTCGAACGGCCCGGCCGACCAGGCCTCGGCCGAGCCGGTCGGCACCACATCGGTATGGCCGGCGAAACAGAGGTTGGGCGAGGCCGTCCCGCGCCGGGCGTAGAGGTTCTCGATATTCTCGAACTTCATGCGGCGGCAGTGGAACCCGAGCCCCATCAGGGCGCGCTCCAGTACGTCCATCGCGCCTTCGTCCGCCGGAGTGACGGACGGCCGGCGGATCAGGTCGCGGGTCAGGGCGACAGGATCGATAACGGGAGTTGATGCGACGCTCATAAGGCTGTGCTTTACGGGGTTCGGACGACTGCGAGAAGGGCGCCCCACCCATGCCGAAGATCGACATTGACGCAGCCCCGACCGGACACGGCACGGGCTATCCCGAGGAATTCGCCGGCCCCTGCAAGGCGCGCCGCCGCTGGAAGCTCGGCGATGCGGTCGGGCTGGACCAGTTCGGGGTCAACCTGCTGCGTCTGCCGGCCGGCGCCTGGTCCAGCCAGCGGCACTGGCACGAGGGCGAGGACGAGTTCGTCTGGGTGCTGGAAGGCGAGGTCGTGCTGGTGGAGGATGACGGCGAAACCGTCCTGAAAGCCGGCGACTGCGCGGGCTGGAAGGCCGGCGTGCCCAACGGGCATGTGCTGCAGAACCGCTCGGGCGCGGAGGCCGTCCTGCTCGAGGTCGGAACCCGGACGCCCGGCGGCGACTCGGGCGACTATCCCGACATCGACATGAAATTCCGGCAGGGCGGCTATTTCCACCGCGACGGGACACCCTATCCGAAAGTCGACCGCCGCACGTGACCGGGACGATCGAGACGACCGAACCGGTCCAGCCCCCGCCGCCCGAAGGCCCGGCCAGTCCCTGGTCGATCCGCGACTTCCGCCTGCTCTGGGTCGGGCGGGTGGCGGCGGTGCTGGGCATCCAGATCCAGTCTTCGGCCCTGCTGTGGCAGGTCTATGAGATCGCCCGCCGCGACCATCCGGTGGCCGAGGCCAGCCTGTATCTGGGCCTTGTCGGCCTGTGCCAGTTCCTGCCGCTGCTGGCCCTGACCCTGCCGGCCGGGGCGATGGCCGACCGCCGGGACCGCAAGACCACCGTCACCCTGTCGATCCTCGTCGAGGGCGGCTGCGCCCTGGCCTTCCTGGCCATGGCGATCCACGGCCATCCGCCGCTGTGGGGCCTGCTGGCGGTGGCCGCCGTCTTCGGCGCGGCCCGCGCCTTCCTCGCCCCGGCCAGCCAGGCCTTCCTGCCCATGGTGGTCGGCCGCCGCGCCCTGCCGCCGGCCATCGCCGCCCAGTCGATCGCCTTCCAGACCGGGGCCATCGCCGGACCCGCCCTCGGCGGGGTGATCGTCGGCTTTTCGGTGCCCGGCGCCTATGGCGTGGCCCTGGCCATGTTCGGCATCGGCTTCGCCAGCCTTGTCCTGATCCGCACTAGCGGCAAGCCCGCGGTCTCGCCGACGCGGGTCTCTCCGTTCGACCAGGTCAGGGAGGGGCTGGCCTATGTCTGGAACACCAAGATCGTGCTCGGGGCCATCTCGCTGGATCTGATCGTGGTGCTGCTGGCCGGGGTCGCCCTGCTGACCCCGATCTTCGCGGCCGACATCCTGCATGTGGGCGCCGTCGGCTTCGGCCTGCTGCGCGCCTCGTTCGGCGCCGGCGCCCTGCTGATGGCCCTGTATCTGAGCCGTTTCCCGATCGTGAAGCACGGCGGCAAATGGATGTTCGGGGCCGTCGCCGTCTTCGGCCTCTGCACTCTCGCCTTCGGCCTGTCGACCAGCGTCTGGCTGTCCGGCGCCATGCTGTTCCTCGGCGGGGCGGCCGACATGATCAGCGTCAACATCCGCCAGACCCTGATCCAGCTGGCCACGCCCGATCACATGCGCGGGCGGGTCAGTTCGGTGTCCATGCTGTTCATCGGCGCCTCCAACGAACTCGGCGAGGCCTGGTCGGGCGTGGCCGTGCGCCTGCTCGGTCCGATCGGCGCGGCCGTCTACGGCGGCCTCGGCGCCCTGACGGCCACCGGCCTGTGGGCGCGCTGGTTCCCGGCGCTGCGGAAGGCGGATCGGCTGGAGTGAGTGGCTAGTGGCTGGTGACTGGTGGCTGGCCGGCGGTTGCGCATTGGCGCTGACCGCGCCGCCCTTCCGCCGCCAGTGAAGCGGCACTCACTCGCCACTAGCCACTGGCCACTTCTTCACCACGGCCGGAAATGCTTCGACAGCTTCAGCCCCTGCCGCTGGTAGTGGCTGCCGCCCTCGCCATAGAGGCGGGTGGGGCGTTCGGTGAGTGGCTCATAGACCAGCCGGGCGACGATCTGGCCGTGCTCCAGCAGGAAAGGGGTGTCGTGGGTGCGGACCTCGAGCACGCCCTTGGAACCCGCGCCATGCGCCTCGTCGGTGCCGAAGCCGGGATCGAAGAAGCCGGCGTAGTGGACGCGGAATTCGCCCACCGACGGATCGATCGGCGTCATCTCAGCGGCCTGGTCGACGGGGATCTCGACATCGTCGCTCGAGGCCAGAATGTAGAATTCGCCCGGATCCAGCAGCAGCTCCCCGCGCCGCAGGGTCAGGGGCTCCCAGAAGTCGCGCGGGTCGTGGCCGTCGATATTGTCCAGATCGACCACCCCGGCGTGGCGGCGGCCGCGGAAGCCGACGATCGAGCCCTCGCCGCCCTGCAGCTCGACTCCGACGCTGCGGGTCTCCAGCTTGGGCGGCTCGCCGGCCTTGAGGCGCAGCTGGTTCAGCCGGGTGCCGGGACGGACGAGGATAGGGAAGGTCTGGGGCGAGATCTCCAGGTACAACGCCCCCTCGTAGCCCTCGGCCACGTCATCGAAACGGGCCCCGCGGTCGGTCAGCAGGCGGACGAAGACATCGACCCGCCCGGTCGAGCTCTTGGGATTGGCGCGGGCGATCAGGCCCTTCGGCAGGCTCAGCCGCTCCTGCAGCCGGGCGATATAGACGCAGCCGCGCTCCAGCACGACGCCGCCCGACAGGTCGATGCGGTGCATGGAGACGTCGGCGATCCGCTCCTCGACGGTGCGCGACCCGGGCAGGAAGGAGGCCCGCACGCGCCAGGCCTCGTCGGACAGGCGCAGGTCGAGGCTGGCCGGCTGCACCTGGTCGGGGTCGAAGGGGGTGTCCGAGGTGATCGCGCCGCCGGCGATCAGGGCCTCGATGGACTGGCACGGCAGGATGCCGGGGGTGGTGTGTTCGTAGGACTGCATGACCATGGCTTACACGATTCCGCGGCCTGTCTCCCCTCCCGCGCGGCGTTCGGCGCGCTTGACCTGCGTCCGCGTTCCGCGACCATGGGCGGATGCATGATACGCGCGCCTATGAAGCCGAAACCGACGGGATCGTGGTCCGCGTGCGCCCCAGCTATCTGGCCGGCCAGTCCGACCCGGACGGCGGCCGCTGGGTCTGGGCCTACCAGGTCGAGATCGTCAATCTGACCGGGGTGCCGGTGCAGCTGATGGCCCGGCGCTGGGTCATCACCGACGCCCGCGGCCATGTCGAGGAGGTGCGCGGGCCGGGCGTGATCGGCGAACAGCCCACCATCCTGCCGGGCGAGAGCTACGCCTACGCCTCGGGCTGCCCGCTGGGCACGGCCTCGGGTTCGATGGTCGGGGGCTATTCCATGACCGACGCCACGGGCCGCACCTTCGAGGCCGCCATCCCGGCCTTCAGCCTGGATGTGCCGGGGGACCGGCGGGTGCTGAACTAGGGTGGTTGGCGATTGGTGAATGGTGATTGGCCGGCGCCCGTGCGAGGGCTCGGTCCGCGCCGCCCTTCCGCCGGCAGTGAAGCGGCAATCACCAATCACCAGCCACCAATCACCTGGCGGCCGCGCTGATCGTCGGACAAGAGCGATGGTTGATCCCGCGAAGCGGGTGAGGGGCTGCGTCAACCCGGATAACCGCAGCCCCGCCCCAGTCTCACGGCCCCGTGCGGGTGGGGCCGTCAGGCGGAGGGCGGCTCTCTAGGAGCCTATGATGACAGCCGTGTGGCTGAATGGGGTCAGATATAGCGCCGCAGCGAGCGGGCCAGGTCCGTGGCCCCGCTGCGCTTGACCTGGGGCTGGTAGGCGACGCGGGCGTGTTCGACGCAATAGACGCCTTCCGAGGCGCGGCGGCCGCAGAAGCTGAACTCGGTCGAGGACGGGTCGCCGATCGGCCATTTGCACATATGGGCGCCCAGGGTCATCACCGTGGCGGTGCCGGGCAGGTCGGGCATTGGGGCCGGGACCGAGGGCGCGGCGACGGCGCGCGGCTGGACGGCCTCGATGCGGCGCGGGGCCGACGGCGCCTGGGTCGGCTGGGCCGCGGGACGCGGACGCGACGGGCGGAAGGTGGCGCGCGCCGGCTGCGAGGGGGCGGCCCGGCCCGACAGGCCGAGACGGTGCACCTTGCCGATGACGGCGTTGCGGGTCACGCCGCCGCCCAGCTGTTTGGCGATCTGGCTGGCCGACTGGCCTTCCAGCCAGAGCTTCTTCAGCGCGCCGACGCGATCTTCTGTCCAGCCTGCGGTCATAGCCAACCCTCCGGGTCTCGGATTCAATATGTGGGGTCCAAGCGTCCCTCCCGGGGCCTCGACCTACCACTAATCGTAAACGAGGCCCTAACAGACGCAAGATGTGCGAATCACTCCGTCCACAGGAACCAGATGTAGGGATGGTTAACGGCGGCGGCTTTTCCGCCGGGTGATTGGTGGCTGGTGACTGGTGGTTGGAGCTTCCGGCCTCTTCGGCGGCGGAAGGGCGGCACGGACAGCGCCACCGCACGGGCTCCGGCCAATCACCAACCACCAATCACCAACCACTTGCATCCCACCGCTCCCGGCCGCATCTCCCCGCCATGACCGACCTCGCCTCCGCCCGCCCCGCCGGCCTGCCGCAGCCCCGCAGCTATGAGGGCGTCAACTGGATCGGGGTGAAGACCCTGTACCTGCGCGAGGTGCGCCGGTTCTGGAAGGTCGGCGCCCAGACCGTGGCGGCGCCCGTGGTCACGACCCTGCTCTACATGCTGGTCTTCGTGGTGGCGCTGCAGGGCGCGCGGCCGCCCCTGCACGGCACCCCCTTCGCCGAGTTCGTGGCGCCGGGTCTGATCATGATGGCGATCCTGAACAACGCCTTCGCCAACGCCTCTTCCAGCCTGATCCAGGCCAAGATCATGGGCACCTCGACCGACTTCCTGACCCCGCCGCTGAGCCCGCTTGAGCTGACCATCGGCTTTTCGCTGGGGGCCGCGACGCGCGGCATCGCGGTCGGCCTGGTGACGGCGGTCTGCGTCCTGCCGTTCGCGAAACTGGGCGTGGCCAATGTCGCCGCCATCCTGTGGTTCAGCCTGACGGCCTCGCTGATGATGGGGATGCTCGGCGTCTTCGCCGGCCTGTGGGCCGAGAAATTCGATCAGCTGGCGGCCGTGCAGAATTTCCTGATCATGCCGATGACCTTCCTCAGCGGCACCTTCTATCTGGTCGACAACCTGCCCGAGCCGTTCGCGACGATCAGCCACTTCAACCCGATCTTCTACATGATCGACGGCTTCCGTTACGGCTTCATCGGCCATGCCGAAGGCGACGTCTGGATCGGCGTGGCGATGAGCGCGGTCCTCACCCTGATCCTGTCCTGGGCCTGCTGGCGGGTGTTCAAATCCGGCTGGCGGCTGAAGAGCTGACCAATATGTAAGGTGCGCCGGCCGCCGGGTCGCGCTAGCCATGCCCCTCGCTCCAGGGGGAAGTCCATGCTGTTCCGCAGTCTCGCCGCCGCCGCGGCCCTGTTCGCCGTCGCCTCGCCCGCCTTGGCCCAGGAGGCTCCCCGCCCAAACGTCCCGACAGTGGTGGTGCGGCCCTTGGCCGACGATGGCCTTCGTCAGGTGGGGCTCTTTGCCGGACGGACCAATGCGGAGCGGGCCGACATCGCCGTCAGGCTGCTCCGCCTGCACGGCTTCGAACCGGCGATCGAGACCTTCGCCGGGGGCGACCGTCAGACGGGCGAGATGGAGGGTCGCAACGTCGTGGTCACCATCGGCGACGGCCCGCGCGAAATCCTTCTGACCGCCCACTACGACGCCGTGAAACTGCGCGACGGAACGATGTCGCATGGCGTGGTCGATAACGCCGCCTCCGTGGTGGGCGTGATCGAGGCGGCGAAGATCCTGCGCGGCAAGGCGCTGAACCACCGCATCCGCATCATCCTGTTCGACCAGGAGGAGCTGGGCCTGATCGGCGCGCGCAAATGGATCGAGGCGCATGGCCTGGGCGACGTCGCCGCCGTCGTGAACTCGGACGTCGCCGGCTATGGCGACACGATGATGTACGGCCAGAACAACGGCGCCCAGTCGGCCTTCGTCACCCGCGCCGTGCAGGCCGTTTGCGCCGAACGCGCCCTGCAATGCGTCGGCTATCCGGAATATCCGCCGTCCGACGACCGCGCCTTCTCCGCCGCCGGCGCCCCGGTGGTGTCGCTGGGCTTCCAGGACGAGGTCGGCGCCCATCAGATGTGGCTGGCCTTCAACGGCGGCCAGACCAACGGCCTGGCCGAGGGCTTTGTCCCGCAGGTCTTCCGCCTGATCCACTCGGCCGAGGACACCATGGAGCATGTCGATCCGGCGACCGTGGCCTTGGCCGGCGCGACCTATGCGGCGGTGGTGGAGCGGCTGGATCGGTCACTCGTCGAATAATGTTCAAGAATATGTTCGGAAGCTCTCGGGATTGGTCAGCCGGAGAATGTTCGTGGACTCTGGGCA
>SCVB01000014.1 GCA_004296955.1 Brevundimonas sp. | reverse complement strand
CGTGACCTGGCGCGCGGCACCAACGTCAACATCGGCGAAGCGGTCGGCGTCATCGCCGCCCAGTCGATCGGCGAACCCGGCACCCAGCTGACGATGCGGACCTTCCACATCGGCGGCACGGCGCAGGTGGCGGAGACCTCGTTCTACGAGGCGACCAACCCCGGCGTCGCCCGCATCACCGGCCCCACCGTCAAGGCGGCGCACGGCGATCTGGTGGCCATGAGCCGCAACGTCGTCGTCACCATCGTGGTCGACGGCAAGGACCGCGAGAGCCACAAGATCCCCTACGGCGCCCGTCTGCGGGTGGTCGAGGGTTCGGACGTCAAGCGCAGCCAGCGTCTGGCGGAGTGGGACCCCTATACCTCTCCGATCCTGACCGAAGTCGGCGGCGTGATCCGGTTCGAGGACCTGGTCGAGGGCCTGTCGGTCCGCGAGGAAACCGACGAAGCGACGGGCATCGCCCAGCGCGTCGTCAGCGACTGGCGCGCCAGCCCCCGCGGCGCGGACCTGCGTCCGGCCATGGGCGTCACCTCGGGCGACGCCTACGCCAAACTGGCCTCGGGCTCCGACGCCCGTTACCTGCTGCCGGTGGGCGCGGTTCTCTCCGTGAACAACGGCGATGTGGTCAAGCCGGGCGAGATCATCGCCCGCGTCCCGACCGAGGGCGCCAAGACGCGCGACATCACCGGCGGTCTGCCGCGGGTGGCCGAGCTGTTCGAGGCCCGTCGTCCCAAGGACTGCGCGGTCATCGCCGAGATGGACGGCCGCGTCGAATTCGGCCGCGACTACAAGAACAAGCGCCGCATCAAGATCACCCCCGAGCCGAACGCAGACGGCGAACAGGGCGAGGCGGTCGAGTTCCTGATTCCCAAGGGCAAGCACATCTCCGTCCACGACGGCGATCTGATCAACAAGGGCGACTACATCATCGACGGCAACCCGGATCCGCACGACCTGCTGCGCATCCAGGGCGTCGAGGCCCTGGCCGAGTACCTGGTGAACGAAGTGCAGGAGGTCTACCGACTGCAGGGCGTGCCGATCAACGACAAGCACATCGAGGTGATCGTTCGCCAGATGCTGCAGAAGGTCGAGATCCTGGACTCGGGCGAAACCACCCTGATCCGTGGCGACACGGTCGAGGTCGCGGAAGCCGTTCTCGAGAACGCCAAGGTCGAGAAGCGCGGCGGCCGTATCGCCACCACCCAGCCGGTCCTGCTGGGCATCACCAAGGCGTCGCTGCAGACCCGCAGCTTCATCTCGGCGGCGTCCTTCCAGGAGACCACCCGCGTGCTCACCGACGCCTCGGTCAACGGCAAGGTCGATACGCTGGAAGGCCTGAAGGAGAACGTCATCGTCGGCCGCCTGATCCCGGCCGGCACGGGCGCCTATCTCCGGGCCCTGCAGAAGATCGCCAACGAGCGTGACGCTGAACTGACGTCGACGCGCGAAGCGGCCATCGAGCCGCTTCCCGCCGACCTGGCCCTGGAGCTGGAGAACAGCGAAGGCTGATCTTCGATCCCGGACTGAAATGAAGAGGGCGGCTCCGGAAACGGGGCCGCCCTTTTCGTCTAAAGGGTTTCTTTTCAGCTCAATGCATCCCAAGGTGGTCGTTGTAGGCGGCGTGAGGAGGGCGGCGATGCGCCTGGTCTGGATCGTGATGACGATGCTGGCTGTGCTGGCGCCGAACCCGGCGTGGTCGCTCGAGGTCCAGGATCCCGAACCGGGCGTGCTGGATGACGTCACGGTGACGGGACGCGATCCACGAAGAATGCGGGCCTATATCGACGGACTGACGACCCCGGGTCCGCATGGCGCGATCGAGGGGCAGATCGCCCGCTGGGACGACCCCGTGTGCATCAGGGTCATCGGGGGATGGCATGCGGTGAACGTGGCCCTGGCGGACCGGATCAGCGAGGTGGTCCGGTCACTGAACATCCAGACCGGAGACGAGGGCTGCCGCCCCAACGTCATGGTCGTGATTGCTGAGAACCCCGACGGATTCGCGCATGTTTTCGCGGACCGGTACCGGAGCCGGTTCTTCGACAACCGGCGCGCGGAGATCGACGCCTTCCTCACGCCGCCCCGTGCGATTCGCTGGCAGCACCGTACGGGAACGGGCGCGATCGACGGTTCGCCCCTGATCGAGGCCGGCGTCGGCGGTCGGGGCGGCGAGGCCGCCGCACTGCCCAATACGCGCCTGAGACGCAGCACGGCAGACAAGATCACGCGGGCGGTCATCGTGATCGATCCGGAGCGGGTCAGTCGGGTCCCGACGGCGTCCCTGGTCAGCTATGTGGCGTTCGCCCTGCTCATAGATCTGAAGCCGTTTCCGGATGCCGCCGGCAATCCCAGCATCCTCGATCTCTTCGACGAGGGGGCGGAAAGCCCGGTTCCGGCCGGGCTGACGGCGTGGGATCGCGCCTTCGTCGAGGGCGTCTACGCCATGAGCGCAGACCAGAGATTCGGCGTTCAGCAGAACCAGATCGAACGCAGCATGCGACGGTCGCTGGCCGGCGTCATTCAGGACGGCTCTGCGGACGATGCGGATGGAGGGGGGCAGACGTCGTCAGGAGGTGGCGGCCTTGTGCCCTCCGTGGCCGGAACGGCGATTTGGGCGGCGCCCGATTTTCCGGTTAGGCTCGCCGGGTAAGGCCTCGGGGGACGTCATGAAGGCGAAGAGTGCGCTGTGGAGCGTGGCGGCCGTGCTGGGCGTCACAGCGGTCGTCTGGCCGGCGGCCAGCGTGTCCTATCCGCGGCTGCTCGCCTTTCCCTACCGGACGATGGTCGGGGAGACGCCGGTCTATTCCTCGACCCCCCTGTCGCCCGGGGTCGCCGACGTCATCGCCCGGGCGGACGAGCGGGTGCGCGCCAGCCCGCTCTTCAGGCCCGGAATCCTGCGCCGCCCGATCTTCCTGACGGACGGCGGACTCCGATGGCGCATCCTTTCGCTGGGCAGCGGCGGGGCCTTCGGCGTGACCCGCCCGCTCGCCGAGCATGTCGTGGTCAATCGATCCAGCATCGCGGACGACCGGGTCTGGAACGGCTCCGCGGTCGCGGGAAGCCGGTCGTTGAGCGGGGTGATCGCCCATGAGCGGACGCATATGCTCATCCGCGCCCGCTTCGGCCTGATCGCCGACAGACTGTATCCAGTCTGGGTCCGCGAGGGCTATTGCGACCACGTCGCCGGGGGCGGCACCCTGACCGACGCCGAGGCCGCCCGTCTCCGGGCCGAGGGCAGCGCCGCGCCCGCCCTGTTCTATTACGACAGCCGCAAGCGGGTCGAGCGGGAGCTGGCGGCGCGCGGGGGCTCGGTAGAGGCGCTGTTCCGGGCCTCGCGGCAAGGCGCATCGAAACAGGCAGGTTGACGGGGCCGGCCTTTTCTTTTGGCGATTTCCTGCCGAAGCTGGCGGTCCGCACGGAGACCCCGCCATGACCCTGACGCCCCTTCCGTCCTTCCGTCTCGACGGCAAGCGCGCGCTCATCACCGGAGGCGGGCGCGGCATCGGCGCGGCCGGGGCCGAGGTCTTCGCCCAGGCCGGGGCCGCGGTGACCCTGTGCGGCCGCACCGCCGGCGATCTGGATGACCGGGTGCGTGAAATCCGCGACGCCGGCTTCGAGGCCGAGGCCTTCGTGCTGGACGTGACCGACATCGCCGCGGTCCGGCGCGAGATCGCGGCGCGGGGCCCGTTCGACATCCTGCTCAACAACGCCGGCGTGAACCGCATCCGCCCGATCACCGAGGTGACGGAAGAGGACTATGACGTCGTCCTGGACCTCAATCTGAAGTCCGCCCTGTTCGTGGCCCAGGCGGTGGCGAAGGGGTTGCTGGAGGCGGGCCGGCCGGGGTCGATCATCAATGTCTCCTCGCAGATGGGCCATGTCGGCGGGGCCGGCCGCTCCCTGTACAGCGCCTCGAAATGGGGGCTGGAGGGCCTGACCCGCTGTATGGCGATCGACCTGGCGCCGCACGGGGTGCGGGTGAACACGATCTGTCCGACCTTCATCGACACCGCCATGACCCGACCGATCCTCGACACGCCGGGGACGCGCGACTTCGTGCTGAGCCGGATCAAGCTGGGCCGGCTGGGGCGGATGGAGGAACTGACGGGCGCGCTGCTGTTGCTGGCCTCCGACGCCTCCACCCTGATGACGGGCGGCTCCGTCATGGTCGACGGCGGCTGGACCGCCGGCTGACGGGACGGAGGCCGGCGTTCAGCGCGGCCCGTCGCGGCGGTCGGTGCGGATGTTCTGGGTCGAATCGGGCCTGAACGAGGGGTCGAGGTGGGCCCCGGCGACGCCCATGCCGAAATTGGAGCCCGGACCGTCCTGGGGGGCGACATTGCCGCTGCCGCCGGCGAGGGGGCGGCGGCGGGCCTCGTACTGGGCCAGACGGCGCGCGCCCTCGGCGGCGAAGGGGCTGCCGGCAGCAGCGTCGATCGGCGCGGCGGCGGCGGCGCGCTGGCCGAAGCGGTCGTCGCAGACGGCGCGTTCGGCGGCGCTGAGCAGGGCCGGACTGGCGCAGCCGGGGCCGCGGGTGCGCAGGCCGCGGCCGACCCGGTCGCCCATGGTTTCGGGCCGCACGGACCAGCCCTCGACGCTCGGGGGCGGGGCGGGGGCGCCGGGCGCGGGGACGCCGATGCGGGGCGCGGGCGGCGCGGGCTGATCCTCATCCTCGGTCGGATCGCGGAAGGGCCGGTCCCGGTCGGCGGTCGGCGAGCCGGGCAGGGCGGGGGCGGCGACATCCGGCGCCCGTTCCGGCGGCGGCCGGACGCGGGCAACCTCGCCGGGCAGGAGGGGGCGCGGCTCCATCTGGACATAGAGGACCGGCTCGGGGGCCGCGACCATGACGGGCAGGCCGAGCCCCATGGAGCGCAGGCCGAGGTAGGAGAACAGGGCGACGTGGCCCAGGACGGAGGCGGCGACGATCGCCGGCTTGCGCCAGCGCTCCGCCCGGGCGGGCCAAACCCACGCGGCTCCCCGAAATCGCCATCCACCCGCCATGCGCGTAGAGGATGGGGCGAGCGTGGCGGTATTGGGGCCTGTATCGAGATGACGGGAGTGCTATTCGTTGCGCCGATGACCGGCCGGCCGACGGGAGTGTTTCAATGCGATGGTTGATCCCTGGAATGACCGCCCTGGTCGGCGCTTGCGGCAGTGTCGAACCGACCGTTCTGGCGGAAGGGCAGGGCGTGGTGCGGTTGGAATGCAGCATTCAGGAGGATGGACGGCTTACGGACTGCAATGTCCTGTCGGAGCGGCCCGCCGGACAAGGGTTCGGGGAAGCCGCGCTCAGCGCAGCGCGTCAGGCCCGGCTTGAGCCGGATGCGCTCAGGCCGCCGGGGGCGAAAGTCCAGTACAATATCCGCTTCCGGCTCGACGAACCCGCCGCCCTTGACCTTCAGCCCCCTCGCGCGTAGAAGCCGCCCACTTTCGAGGTTCCCGGTCCGCCGGGTTCCGGGATCGTGACAATTGAACGGACGGGCTGCGCCCGCCGGAACGCCCGAAGCGCGCGTTCCGGTTTTTTCGTTTGGACGTCGCGCTGTCGGCTCGAGACCAAACCCGGGGCGGCGCGTCAGCGTCGTCCGAAAAGAAGGCTCACCGAGGCGCTCCGGCCGAAAGGCACACGCCTCCATCGATTGAAGAGAACCGAGACTCCATGCCGACTATCAACCAGCTGATCCGCAAGCCGCGCCAACCCAAGCCGGTCCGCAACAAGGTCCCGGCCCTGAAGGGCTGCCCGCAGCGCCGCGGCGTCTGCACCCGCGTCTATACGACGACCCCGAAGAAGCCGAACTCGGCGCTTCGTAAGGTCGCCAAGGTGCGTCTGACCACCGGCATCGAGGCCGTGTGCTACATCCCCGGCGAGGGCCACAATCTGCAGGAGCACTCGGTGGTCCTGATCCGCGGCGGCCGCGTGAAAGACCTTCCCGGCGTTCGCTACCACATCCTGCGCGGCGTGCTCGACACGCAAGGCGTCAAGGACCGCAAGCAGCGCCGTTCGCACTACGGCGCCAAGCGTCCGAAGTAAGCGACCGCCCCATTCCATTCGCCGGCGAGAGCCGGCCGTCCGACACCGCTTTAGAAGGCCAAGCCCATGTCCCGTCGTCACCGCGCACAGAAGCGCGAAGTTCTGCCGGATCCCAAATACAAGGATCTGATCGTCACCAAGTTCATGAACTACGTCATGTACGAGGGCAAAAAGGCCGTCGCCGAGAACATCGTCTACGGCGCGTTCGAGATCCTGGCCGACAAGAAGAAGGAACAGGAGCCCGTCGCCACCTTCCACGCTGCGCTGGACAATGTGGCTCCGGCCGTTGAAGTCCGGTCGCGTCGCGTCGGCGGCGCCACCTACCAGGTGCCGGTCGAGGTCCGCCCCGACCGTCGTCGCGCCCTGGCCATCCGCTGGCTGGTCAACGCCGCCCGCAAGCGTGGTGAGAACACCATGACCGAAAAGCTGGCCGCCGAACTGCTGGACGCCTCGAACAACCGCGGCACCGCGGTCAAGAAGCGCGAAGACACCCACAAGATGGCCGAGGCCAACCGCGCCTTCAGCCACTACCGCTGGTAACGCCTTCAAACCGCCACCGGCGGTGACTATCTGCAGGGTATCCGGGGCGGGCGGTTTGAGCTAAATCGCCCGCGCCCGCTTATCCGAACATCGACGATCTCCCCGAGGGCGCCTGACGCGTCCTGAACTCACTTCAAGGCACGCTCATCATGGCCCGCGAAAACAAGATCGAGGACTACCGCAACTTCGGCATCATGGCCCACATCGATGCGGGCAAGACGACGACGACCGAGCGGATTCTGTTCTACACCGGCAAGTCCCACAAGATCGGCGAAGTCCACGACGGCGCCGCGACCATGGACTGGATGGACCAGGAGCAGGAACGCGGCATCACCATCACGTCGGCCGCGACGACCGCCTACTGGAAGGGCAAGCGCCTCAACATCATCGACACCCCCGGCCACGTGGACTTCACCATTGAAGTCGAGCGTTCGCTGCGCGTGCTCGACGGCGCCGTCACGGTGCTGGACGGCAACGCCGGCGTCGAGCCGCAGACCGAGACCGTCTGGCGCCAGGCCGACAAGTACAAGGTGCCGCGCATCGTCTTCGTCAACAAGATGGACAAGATCGGCGCCGACTTCGACGCCTCGGTGCAGTCGATCCGCGACCGTCTGGGCGCCAAGGCCGTGCCGATCCAGTTCCCGATCGGTTCGGAGAGCTCGCTGTCGGGTCTGGTCGACATCGTCGCCATGAACTCGGTGGTCTGGGACAACGACGCCCTGGGCGCCAACTTCACCGTCGGCCCGATCCCGGACGACCTGATGGAGAAGGCCGTCGCCGCTCGCCAGTACCTGATCGACAACGCCGTCGAACTCGATGACGAGGCGATGGAAGCCTATCTGGACGGCACCGAGCCCTCGCTGGAAGTGCTGAAGAAATGCATCCGCAAGGCCGTGCTGACCGGCGCCTTCTATCCGATCCTGTGCGGCTCGGCCTTCAAGAACAAGGGCGTGCAGACGCTGCTGGACGCCGTCGTCGACTATCTGCCGTCGCCGATCGACATCCCGCCGACCCCGGGCATCGACTTCAAGACGGAAGAGCCGGTCGTGCGCCGCGCCTCGGACGACGAGCCCCTGTCGGTTCTGGCGTTCAAGATCATGGACGACCCCTTCGTCGGCTCGCTGACCTTCTGCCGCATCTATTCCGGCAAGATGGAAACCGGCATGGGCCTGCTGAACTCGAGCCGCGATCGTAAAGAGCGCGTCGGCCGCATGCTGCTGATGCACTCCAACGACCGCCAGGACATCAAGGAAGCCTACGCCGGCGACATCGTCGCCCTGGCCGGGCTGAAGGACACCCGCACCGGCGACACCCTGTGCGATCCCCTGAAGTCGCCCGTCATCCTCGAGAAGATGGAATTCCCGGCGCCGGTGATCGAGATCTCGGTCGAGCCCAAGACCAAGGCCGACCAGGAGAAGCTGGGCGTCGCCCTGGCCAAACTGGCCTCGGAGGATCCCTCCTTCACCGTCTCGACCGACCACGAGTCGGGCCAGACCATCCTCAAGGGGATGGGCGAACTGCACCTCGACATCAAGATCGACATCCTGCGCCGCACCTACAAGGTCGACGCGACGATCGGCCAGCCGCAGGTGGCCTACCGTGAATCGCTCGGCCGCAAGGTCGACATCGACTACACGCACAAGAAGCAGACCGGCGG
Organism: Brevundimonas sp.; assembly: GCA_004296955.1. Lineage (GTDB taxonomy): Bacteria > Pseudomonadota > Alphaproteobacteria > Caulobacterales > Caulobacteraceae > Brevundimonas. Next base: position 782 of record SCVB01000014.1, on the reverse strand, counting down.
TACGGGCCAGTTCGCCCGCGTCATGATCACCTTCGAGCCCGGCGAACCCGGCTCGGGCTTCGTGTTCGAGAACTCGATCGTCGGCGGCGCTGTGCCCAAGGAATACATCCCCGGCGTCCAGAAGGGCCTCGAGTCCATCAAGGACGGCGGCCTGCTGGCCGGCTTCCCGCTGATCGACTTCAAGGCGACGCTGACGGACGGCAAGTTCCACGACGTCGACTCCAGCGTGCTGGCGTTCGAAATCGCGGCCCGCGCCGCCTTCCGCGAACTGAAGGACAAGGGCGCGCCGAAGCTGCTCGAGCCGATCATGGCGGTCGAGGTCGTGACCCCCGAGGACTACCTCGGTTCGGTCATCGGCGACCTGAACGGCCGTCGCGGCATGATCCAGGGTCAGGACATGCGCGGCAACGCCACCGTCGTGAACGCCTTCGTGCCGCTGGCCAACATGTTCGGCTATGTGAACACCCTTCGCGGGATGTCGCAGGGCCGCGCGGCCTTCACCATGCAGTACGACCACTACGAGCCGGTGCCGCAACACGTCGCCGACGAAGTGATCAAGAAGTATTCCGCCTAACCCAACCAATCCCGGCGGGCCATCGCGGTCCGCCGGACCCCTGAAAACCTAGGACTAAGCCCCCTGTTCAGGGGACGGAGAGAAGAGAATGGCCAAGGAAAAGTTCGAACGTAACAAGCCGCACTGCAACATCGGCACGATTGGTCACGTTGACCACGGCAAGACGACGCTGACGGCGGCGATCACGATGGTTCTGGCCAAGGCCAGC
>SCVB01000104.1 GCA_004296955.1 Brevundimonas sp. | reverse complement strand
ATATTCATCAGGCGGTGAAAATATGAGGAAGCGATGCGGAAGATCTTCCCCGACGCGGCGTCCGCCCTGGAGGGCCTGACCTTCGACGGCATGACCGTCATGTCCGGCGGCTTTGGCCTGTGCGGCATCCCCGAGCATCTGATCGCCGCCCTGCGCGACAGCGGCGCCAAGGGGCTGACGGTCATCTCCAACAACGCCGGCGTCGACGGCTTCGGCCTCGGCCAGCTGCTGGAGACCCGCCAGATCGCCAAGATGATCTCGTCCTACGTCGGCGAGAACAAGGAGTTCGAGCGCCAGTATCTGGCCGGCGAGTTGCAGCTGGAATTCAACCCCCAGGGCACCCTGGCCGAGCGCATCCGCGCCGGCGGCGCGGGCATCCCGGCCTTCTTCACCGCCACCGGCGTCGGCACCCTGGTCGCCGAGGGCAAGGAGGTCCGCAACTTCAACGGCCGCGACTACGTCATGGAGACCGGCCTCGTCGCCGACCTGTCGATCGTCAAGGCCTGGAAGGCCGACGAGCGCGGCAACCTCGTCTTCCGCAAGACCGCCCGCAATTTCAACCCGATGATGGCCACGGCCGGCAAGGCCTGCGTCGTCGAGGTCGAAGAGATCGTGCCGACGGGCTCGCTCGACCCCGACCAGATCCACACGGCCGGCATCTACGTCGACCGCATCGTCCTGACCGTGCCCGAGAAGCGCATCGAACAACGCACCGTCCGTGCCCGGGAGACCGCATAATGGCCCGCACCCGCGAACAACTGGCCGAACGCGCCGCGAAGGAGCTGCAGGACGGCTTCTACGTCAACCTGGGCATCGGCATTCCGACCTTGGTGGCCAACTACATCCCGCACGGCATGGAGGTCACCCTCCAGTCCGAGAACGGCATGCTGGGCATGGGCCCCTTCCCCTATGAGGACGAGGTCGACGCCGACCTGATCAACGCCGGCAAACAGACCATCACCGAAATCCCCGAGAGCAGCTATTTCAGCTCGGCCGACAGCTTCGCCATGATCCGGGGCGGCCACATCAACCTGTCCATCCTCGGCGCCATGGAAGTGGCCGAGAACGGCGACATCGCCAACTGGATGATCCCCGGCAAGCTGGTGAAGGGCATGGGCGGCGCCATGGATCTGGTCGCGGGCGTCAAGCGCGTGGTCGTGGTCATGGATCACGCCAACAAGCACGGCCAGTCCAAGGTCCTGAAGGCCTGCACCCTGCCCCTGACCGGCACGGGCGTGGTCAGCCGCATCATCACCGACCTCTGCGTCTTCGACGTCAAGCCGGACGGCGCCGGCCTCGAGCTGATCGAACTGGCCGACGGCGTGACCCTTGAGGAGGTCGCGTCGAAGACCGAGGCGACCTACACCGTTGCCGAGGGGCTCAAGTCGTAGTCATACTCTCTCCACCGGTCGCAGAACCGGAGGGGTGGAGTAAGAGTGATGGCTGACGGCGCCTATCGCTGGCAGGGCAACTGGCCCTCGCCTGACGCCGCGCGCGTCGCTGAAATCGACGCCGGCTGGGACGAGGCCGGGGTCGGCGCCTTCGCCGAACCGGTCCGGGCCGCCGCCGTGGAGCGCATCGAGCGCGCCCTCGCCGCCGCCCGCACCGGCGACCTGACCGAGGCCGCCGCCGAACTGACCCACGCCCGCTCGGTATTGGACGACCTGGACCCCGCGGCGCTGGAGCCGCGTCGCGGCCTCGCCGGCCTGTTCGACAGCCGCCGCACCCGGCTGAAACGCTTCCGCGACGCCTGGGCCCGCGCCGCCGCCGGCCTGACCGGCACGGCCACCGAACTGGTCGGCCGGGTCGAGGCCGCGGGCCGCCGCTCCGGCGCCCTCGACGGCGTCTGGACCGAGATCCGGGATGCGCTCGCCGACCTCGACGCCCATCTCGCCGCCGCCGCGGGCCGCCTGACGGGCCATGCGCCCGCGGAAGGCGAAGCGCCGCATCCGCTGCTGGCCCGCCGCGCCACGCTGGACGCCTGCCGGGCCGCCGCCTTGCAGGCCCTGCCCCTGATCCGCAGCGCCCAGAACGCCGACGCCCGCGCCTCGGAGGCGCTGAAGGCCTGCGCCGACGGCGTGACCGCCTGGCGCGACGACTGGAAGGAGGCCCTCGGCCTTTCGGGCAAGCGGCCGAAATCGATCCGCCCCGACCGCGACCGCCTGGCCCGGACCCGCGATGACCTCAGGGCGCGCATCGACCGCGCCCTGGCCGAGCTCACGGCCTCGCGGGGGCGCCGCGCCGAGGTGGAGAGCCGAATGGCCGAGCTGCGTCGACCGCTCTAGCTCAGCCGGCGCTGGCGTCCGTCCAGGCCACGATCTGGGTGTTCAGGTCGCGCGTGGCCAGGTCGAAGGCCTCGACGATCGAGGACACCCGGTTGGCCGTCGCCGGCTGTTCGACAGTGAACAGACGCTCGGCCGCCACCGTCCGCTCAGGCAGGGCCAGAAGGCGGGCGCGGGCGGTGACGACGATGGTCGGCGCCATGCCCGGCGCGTCGTAGCGGGCCTCGAAGGTGCGCACATCGATGTCCAGCGACCTCCGGCTCCGCGTCAGCTCGCGCGCGCCAATCAGCCGGACCCGCGTGGCCTGGGCTGCGAAGGCGTTTTCGATACTCTCCATGTACAGGTCCGCCGCCGGCGAGACCCAGCGGGCCCCGGCGATATAGGCGGTTTCGGTCCCGGTGACGCCCAGCAGCTTGTCGCCCTCGACGGCCTCCGGGAACTCGACCCGGCGCAGGGTCACCTGGGTCGGACTCGCGGTCGCCGCGGCGGCGGGCGTCGGGGCGACGGTTCCGCCGAAGCGGTAGGTCTGCACCGGATCCGGCGTCGACAGCAGGGCGCAGCCGGCGAGGGTCGCCGTCACGGCCATCACCGCCACGGTCGCCGCCATCGGGCGGATCAGCGAGAAGGGGTTCACGGCTGGACCTCCATTTCCTTGGTCGGCGGGCGGCTGATGAAATCACGCGGACTGGACCGGACCTCGTCGATCAGTCCCTCGAGCGACCGGGTCGCGTCCTCCAGCCCCTGGATCGACTGCTGCAGTTGCGGCAGGCCGGTGGTGGCGAACTCGTTCAACGGGCCCTCGACGTTGGTGGCCGTGCGGTTGATCGAGCTCACCGCCGCTCGCGCCTCCTCGGCCGCGGCGTTGATGTTGGCCACGGCCTCGCGTCCATCGCCGTCGATGATCTGGCGGGTGCTGACCGCGAGGGCCTCGAACTCGGCCACCGCCGAATTGGCCTTGGTCAGGGCCTGTTCCAGCTGCTCCAGCATGCCCTTGCGGGCCTCAAGCTCGGTCGACAGGCTCTCGATGTTCTTCAGGCTGGTGGAGAAGGACCGCACATTGTCGTCCGACAGCACCCGGTTGATCCGGTTCAGCGCATCCACCGTCTGGGCCAGAACGGTGCCGGACCCGCTCAGCAGTTCCGCGATCGGCGAAGGCTGGCTCTGGATCACCGGCACGACATTGGCGGGATACTGATCCTTGAGGATGGCGCTCTGCGGATTGCCGGCCGTGATCTGGATGTAGTTCAGGCCCGTGATGCCCTGCGGCTCCAGCTGCGCGCGCGAGGTCACGCGCACGGGCGTGGTGCCGTCCACGCGGATCCGGGCGATGACCTGGTCGCCCTTCTTCGGATCGAGGTTCAGGTCCGTGACCTCGCCGACGCGGATGCCGTTGAAATGCACCTCGCCGCCCTCCGACAGCCCGCGCACCGGGCCGTAGAAGACGATGTCGTAGACGTCATAGTCGTTGTTGAACTGCAGCCGGGCCAGCCAGATGGAGAACACGGCCAGCGCCGCCATCAGGGCGATGGTGGCGATGCCGACGGCGGCGTAATGGGCGTCTCGTTCCATCGGGTCCGCTCTCCTCAGGCGGCTCTGTGGGCGGCGCGACCGCGCGGCCCCAGAAAATATTCCTTGATCCAGGGATGATCAGAACGCTCAAGCTCCTGAACCGTGGCCTTGGCGACAATGCGTTTGTCAGCGACCACCGCCACCTTGTCGGTGATGGCGTAGAGGCTGTCGAGATCGTGGGTGATCATGAACACCGTCAGGCCGAGATCGTCGGACAGGCGGCGGATCAGGGCGTCGAAGGCCGCGGCGCCGATGGGGTCGAGGCCGGCGGTCGGCTCATCAAGGAACAGCAGCTCCGGATCCAGCGCCAGCGCCCGCGCCAGGCCCACGCGCTTGCGCATGCCGCCGGACAGCTCGGCCGGTTTCAGATGGTGGGACTCCGGCTTCAGCCCGACCATGGCGATCTTCATCTCGGCCAGCTCGCGGATCGCGTCCTTGGGCAGGCGGGTGTGTTCGACCAGCGGAGAGGCGACATTCTCGATGACGCTGAGCGCCGAGAACAGGGCGCCCTGCTGGAACAGTATGCCCGTGCGCCGTTCGACGTCGGCCTCCTGTTCGGCGGTCATGGTCGCGCGGTCGTAGCCGAGGATCCTGACCGTACCGTCCTCGGGCTCCTTGAGGCCGATGATCGAGTTCAGCAGCACCGTCTTGCCCGATCCCGAGCCGCCGACCACCCCCAGGACCTCGCCGCGCTCCAGCGAGAGGTCCAGGTTTTCGTGGATGACCCGGTCGCCGAACTGGCTCAGCAGGCCGCGCACCTCGATCAGGTTTTCGGGCGCCGTCTCCGGCTTCGCGACCGGGGCGGTCACCAGTTCAGCTCCAGGAAGATCATCGCGAAGACGGCGTCGAGGAAGATGATGGCGAAGATGGCCTGCACCACGGCGGCGGTGACCCGGCGGCCGAGGCTCTCCACATCGCCCGCCACGGCCATGCCCTGGCGACAGCCGATCGCCGCGATGACCACGGCGAAGACCGGGGCCTTGAGCAGGCCCACGCCAAGGTGGGTGCTCATCTTCGGGTCGTCGGTCATACGCTGGATGAAGAAGGAAGGGCCGTAGCCCAGTTCGGCCCAGGTCACGATCAACCCCCCGAACAGGCCGGCGATCATGCCGATGAAGGTCAGCAGCGGAAGCATGGCGAGCATGGCGGCCAGTCGCGGGATCACCAGGGCCTGGAACGGATTGACGCCCATCACCTGCATGGCGTCGACCTCCTGGTTCATCCGCATCGAGCCGATCTCGGCGGCGAAGGACGAGGACGACCGGCCCGCCAGTAGGACCGAGGTGATGACCACGGCGAACTCGCGCAGCACCGAGACGGCGACCAGCTGAACCGTAAAGACACCGGCCCCGAACTGGGTCAGCAGATTGGCCCCGAGAAAGGCGATGACCGCGCCGATGAAGAAATTGGTGGTGGCGATGATGGGGATGGCGTCGAGACCGGCCCGCTCGCCCTGGCTGAACCAGGCGGCCCAGCGGATGCGGCCCGGATTGCGCAGCGCCGAGCCCACGGCGACGACCAGCCGGCCGAGGAAGGCCAGGGACAGGGTGGCTTCGTCGTAGATGTCCTGGATGCCGCGCCCGACCTTGGCGAACCCCCGCACCCAGGCGGGGGACCGGTGCGGCGGGCCTGCGCTCTCGCGCTCCAGCTTCTCGACCATGGCGTAGGTACGGCCGGCCTCGGGCCGCTGCACCCAGGCGGTCTCGGGCAGGACGCAGTTCGACGCCTGGACGATCGCCAGGGCGCCGGCCGTATCGAACCGACCGAGATCCGTCAGGTCCACGGCGTCGACGCAGCGCTCGCGCAACTGGTCATCGAGCCGACGCGAGACGCGACCGAGTTCGGTCGCTGTCCAGTCGCCGGTCAGACGCAGGGTCAGACCCGGCCCGCCGTCGTCGATCTGGAAATCCGCTGCGGCCATGCCCCTACCTAGATTGCGCCGTCCATTTTGCCTACGCCGGCCAAACAGCAAAGGTGGGGCAGACCCCAGAACGCGACGCAAGCGTATTCGTTCAGCCACGGTTTCAGGTGTTTACGCCTCAGAGCAGAGTCCGGACGCGGTTCAGGTCGTCGACGAAGCGGACCGATTACGCGAGGGCGCGGGGGCGCCGTGTCAGCTCAGATAGTTGAGCAGGGACACCTGACGCAGCTGGCTGATCACCTGGGCCGAGGCCTCGATGGCGACCTGCGACAGCTGCAGATCGGTGATGGCCACCGCCATGTCGGCGTCAGTGCGGCCCGAGACCAGTTCGTCCAGCGCGCTCTTCTGGGCCTCGTGGCCGGTGGTGATGCTGTCGACCTGTTTGGCCAGGGAGCCGGTCTTGGCCATCTTGTCGACCACCGCCGTCCCCGCCTGCTCCAGCCGGGTCAGCTGGGCCGACAGGAAGGTCTTCTGCGCCTCGGTGAGCTTTCCGTTCAGCGGGCCGGACCCCGCCGTGCTGTGGTAGGTCTGGATGTCGCGCAGGATGGTCAGGATGTCCGTGCCGAGCTCGTCGGCCAGGAAGCCGGTCTCGAGGGTCGTCCCCTCGGCGACCCGGCTGGCGGTCTTGAGCGTGTCATTGTTGAACAGCGAGGCCACCGTCGGCGCCGCCGCCAGTTCAGTCAGGTTGGCAGCGTCGAGCGGCGCGGTCGAGGTCGAGGCCCCCGCGAACAGATATCCGCCATGGTGCCGCATGTTCAGTCCGCCGCGGATCGACTGGAACTGCCCCTCCAGATCCAGCATCAGCGCGCCCGCGGCGTCGGCGGAAATCGCCCCGCCCAGGGCCTCGCGCACGCCGGAGACGGCGTCGTTGATCTGGCCCATGGCCAGGTCCTGGGTCGTCAGGCGCGCGCTGACCGCGGCGGCCGTGTCGATGAAGCCCTGGATGCGGCTCTGCGCGCCCTTCATCGCCGTCAGCGTCTCCGACTGACGGCCGAAGCCGGTCAGATCAGTGGCGTTCTTCTGGGAGGAGACCCGTTCCTGGGCGTCGGCCGCCCGGGTCTGGGCCCGCATGAGATCCATCAGGGCGGACTGGTAGTTTCCGAAGGTGGCGACGCGGGTCATCAGACCATCCCCATCAGCGTGTCATACATGTCCTTGGCCGCCTGGATCAGGCGGGCCGAGGCGTTGAAGGCCTGCTGGTAGGTCGTCATCAGCACCAGCTCCTCGTCGAGGTTGACGCCTTCATGGGCGGTCTGGCGGGCCCCGGCCTCGGTGTAGAGGGCGTCCGCCGTCTCCTTGCGGTTCTTCGCCGCCGCCGCCTTGCCGCCGATTTCGCCGGACAGTTCGGAGGCATAGCGCGAGACCGAGGTCGAGCCGCCGGACGATCCGCCTGCGGGCTGGAAGTTGGCGGCCCGTTCGCCGGCGTCGGCCAGGGCGAGGGCGCCCCGCCCGTCGCCGGTGCTCAGCGCCTGGCTTCCCACCGCCGCGGCGGGATCCAGCTGGGCAAGGGCCAGGCGGGACGGGCTCTGCCGTATGTCGGACCGCAGGGCGAAGCCGTCCGCCCGCGAGGCGCGCACGCCGCCGCCGATGCCGAACAGTTCGGTGACGGAGACGCCGGACGGGACCTGGGTGGTGCGGTCTTCCAGCACGGACAGGGTGGGCGGCGGATTGCCGTAGCCGGTGAAGGCGAGCGAGCCGTCGGCGGCCAGGGAGAAGGAGCCGAACCGGCCGATCCCGGTGGCGGAATCGTTGAGGGCGGCGACCAGATCGCCCACCGTGCCGCCCGCCGGCACGGCCACCTCAAGATCGCGCAGCCGCGAACCGGCCTCGCCGGTGAAGCGGAATTTCATGGTCTCGCCGGCGGTGAAGCCGTGCGGCGAGGCCGCCGTCAGACCATTGTCATAGAAGGCCGGGCGATCCGTCGAGATGAGATCGTTGAGGCCGAAATAGTGCGAGAAGCCGCGCCCCGCCTTGGCCGACGGGCTGGTCGGATCGTCCGCGACGGCCACGCCGTTGGCGCCGACGGCGGTCAGGCTCAGCTTGCCGTCGACGAAGCTGGCCGTGGCGGTTCCGCCGAGCTGGGCGTTGAGCACGCCCAGGAAAGTGGCCGGCGTCGCCGCGGCGCCGTTCACCGTCATGGTCGCGCCCGAGAAGACGATGTCCGCCCGGGCCTGGACGACGCCCGCGGCGTTGGTCACCGCCACGGTGGTCTGCCCCGAGAAGCCGGCGATCGCGCTCTCGAACGACTGGCCGACGTTGCGGCCGGTCAGGCTGGTCGGGGCCGGCACCGCGGAATTGGCGTTGTGGGCGCGGTTCAGCTCGTCGGCGACGTGGGCGACCAGTTCGGCCAGGCGCTCGGCCGCCGCCGGGGCCTCGACGTCGCGCAACTCGACCAGCCCCTTGATCTCGCCGGAGGTGATGCTGTCCAGCAGCGAACGCCTCTGGCCGCCGGGCTCCGTCACCCAGATCTCGTTGAAGGCCGTCTCGCCGGTGATCGTCCCGGCCCGGCTGTAGTTGAGCGTCGCCGCCCCCTCGCCGGCCAGGAGCGTACCCGCGCCGGTCCGGATCGAGACGCCGCCGACCGGCCGGACCGAAACCCGGATGTCGACCAGTTCGGCCAGCTGGCCGATCAGCGCCGACTGCGCCGTCTCCGCGCCCGAGGCGTCGCCGTCGATGGCGGTGGCGCGGGCGATCTCGAGGTTCAGGCCCTCGATCTGCTCCAGCAGGCTGTTGGTCCGCTCGACCGCGCTCTGGATGCGGCTGTCCGCATCCTCGCGCACGGCCTGGATCTGTTTGCCGATCCGTCCCGCCTCATCGAACAGCGCCTGGGTCCGGAACAGGGCCTCCTGGCGGCGGGGCGAGGAAGTGGGGTCCTCGGCGCTGGCGGCAAAGGCCGAGAAGACGCCGTCGACCTGCGAGAAGAAGCCCGCGTCGCCGCCGGGGTCGCCGAACAGCGACTGGATGCGGTCGTACAGTTCATAGCGGACGCCCTGACGCGCGGACTCGGCGCCGGCGTTGAGACTGGCCGCCTGCAGGAACCGGTCGGTGGCGAGGCGAATGCGCGCCACCTCGACCCCGGACCCCATCCCCTGGCTGGTCAGGGTCCGTTGCTCGGCGACCTTGCGGACATAGCCGGGCGTGTTGACGTTGGAGACGTTGTCCGAAACGACGCGCAGCTGGGTCTGCGCCGTGGCGAGGCCGGAACTCGCCGTGTTCATGATGGCGTTCAGCGACATCCGAAGGTCTCCAGGTCGGCGGCACCCGGCAAGGCCTGCCAGCCGACGCGCGTTTTTTGCCCGGCGTCGCCCGCAGGCTCGCCGGCCAAGTTACTGAAATTACGCGCTGTTGCGTTTCGCGCCTGGGTCATGAGCGGCAAGGGGCGCAAACACCGGGCCATCCGCGCGTCGGCCCCCTGACGCCAGCCCGCCGCCTGCGCCGGGCGCCGGGCAAGAATCGTCTTCACGCGGCAAGTTTCGACTGAGGCGCAGGGCGGCTCGTCCACTCAAGCCGTCATCTTTCCTGATGTTATTCCGTCACTTGATGGAATTCGCTCAGTTGGCCCGCGACTTGCGCCAGTCGGTCCGAATGTCCGGCGCAGCAGGCGCCCCCGTCCCCCTCGCTGCGGCGAGCCGCCCACTCCAGGATCATGTCCGCCCTCACCCTGCTGTCCGTCATCGCGCCAGCCGTCCCCAACGCCCCGCAAGGGTCGTCGGGCGAGGCCGCGTCCGGATTCCAGAGCCTGCTGGCGGCGCTGTCGGGCGAGCCGGATGCGGCGCCGGTGACGAAATCCGGCGCCGTAACACCGGCGCCGGTCGAGACCGCGGCCGGGCCGGACGCCGACGCCGACGGCGACGCCACGGACGTCGCAGGTTTTCTCACCGCGCCGGCGCCGCCGGCGGTTGTCCCGGTTCCGCTGGTCCTGCCGGCAGAGGGCGCGGCGCCCGCGGCCGACGGGGACGCTGTCGCCGCGGAAGGCGACAAGTCCGGCGCGGCCCCCGCCACGCTTCCTCCCGCTGACGACCTCGTCGACGAGGCGCGCACGACTCCGCTTCCGCCGGTGGACAAGGGCCCGACCCCCAAGACCGATGATCCGCAGGTGCAGCCGGCCGTGATCGATGCGCGGCCTTCGCCGAAGCTGGTCAGGGAGACCCCGCCCCCCACTCTGGCCGAGGCCGCCGCCGCGACCGAAGCCCTTGAGGCCCAGGCGCGGACCGGCGCTGCTCCGGCTCCCTCGACCCCGCCCCCCGCCGCGCCGCCGCCGCCGCCCCTGCGCGCCCTGGCGGAACGCACCTCGCGGCCCCAGGAGAACCCCGCGGGCGCGACCGGCGACGGCCCCCGCCCGAACGATCCGGCCCCGGCCCGGCCGACGGCTGCGGTCGCAACCGCCGCGCCTGGCCCCGTCGCCCCGCCGGCCGGTCCGGCGGACTTCATCGCCGCCGCGGCCCGGGAGGCCGCCGCCGCCGACGGCAGCGAGGCCGAGGCGCCCGCCTCCGAACTCCTGCCGCCGGGCGAGGGAAGCTCGACCCAGACCCAGGCTCCGGCCGCCGCGCGCGAGACCGTCGTCTCCCAGTTGTCGCGCGCCACGGTCGAGGCCACCGCACAGATCGCAGCCCAGATCCTGCGTCGACTGGAAGGCCGCTCGACGCGGTTCGAAATGGCCCTGACCCCCGACGAACTGGGCCGCGTCGACGTCAAGCTGGACATCGATTCCGAGGGCCGGCTGAACGCCCGTCTGGCCTTCGACAATCCGGTCGCCGCCACCGACCTGCGCGGGCGGGCCGACGAACTGCGCCGCCAGTTGGAGGACGCCGGCTTCCACCTGGCCGCTGACGCCTTCGAATTCGCCGAGCGGGACAGCGGCTCCAGCGCGTTCGACCGCGGTCAGGACGCCCGGAACGGTTCGTCACGCGCCTTCGCGGCGGCCTCGCGCCTGAACAATGAAATCGACGTCGCCCAGCCGCCGCAGTGGCTGGCGCTCTCCCTCTCGCCTTCGGGCGTGGACATGAAGGTCTGATCCGATGGTCGACTCTGTCGCCAATACGACCGCCAACGCCACCAACCGGATCGGCGCCGGCTCCACCATGCTGGCCTCGAATTTCGAGACCTTTCTGACCCTGCTGACCTCGCAGTTGAAGAACCAGGACCCGCTGTCCCCGGTCGACTCCAACCAGTTCACGGCCCAGCTGACCCAGATGGCCGGCGTCGAGCAGCAGTTGCTGACCAACGACCTGCTCAAGGGGCTTCTGGCCGCCCAGGGCGGCGGCGGCCTCGCCGGCGCCGCCACCTATATCGGCAAGGAAGCGACCGCGGCCTGGTCGGCCACCAAATTCACCGACGGTGAGGCGACCTGGAGCTATGAGCTGGCGTCCAATGCGGACTCGGCGACGCTGCAGGTGCTGGACGGCTCGGGCAATGTGGTCTGGTCCGGCGACGCGCCCGACAAGACGACCGGCGTGCATGACTTCACCTGGGACGGCGGAGCCACCACCGGCAACGACGGCCAGGACGGCCAGGTCTATACGCTGAAGATCGTCGCCAAGGACGCCGCCGGCGGCGCCATCGACAGCCAGGTCCTGACCCGGGGCCGCATCACCGGCGTCGAGATGTACGACGGCGAGCCCTACCTCACCGTGGGCAACTCCATCCTGCCCCTGTCCACCGTGATCGCGCTGGAAGAAGCGCAGACCGCGGCCACGCCCGCCCCCGCCAACGACGACGACGCCGGTCTTCTGGCCTCCCTCGCGTCGTCACTCAACCCATTGAAACTGTTCTCGTAAGGAGCCTCGCGTCATGAGCATCAACAGCGCCCTTCTGGCCGGCGTGTCCGGCCTGACCGCCAACTCCGCCGCCCTCGCCGCGATCTCGCAGAACATCGCGAACGTGAACACGGTCGGCTACAAGCGCACCGCGGGCGAGTTCCAGACGGTGATCAACAGCCAGTCGCAGGGGGCGGGCTATTCCGCCGGCGGCGTGCTCGCCACGGCCCGCCACTTCACCAGCCAGAACGGCCAGCTGCAGCGCACGACGTCGAACACCGACCTCGGCATCGCCGGCCAGGGCTTCTTCGTCGTCACCGAGCGGCCCGAGAACCTGCAGGTCACCGACAGCCGCCTGTTCACCCGGGCCGGGGCCTTCAGCGTCGACAACCTGGGCTATCTGAAGAACACCGCCGGCCTCTATCTGCAGGGCTGGCCGGTCGATGCGGAAGGCAATATCGCCACCGACCCGTCCGACCTGAACCGCCTGCGCACCATCAACGTCGGCTCGGTCGGCGGTACGGCCGAGGCCACCACCCGCATCCAGCTGAACGCCAACATCAAGTCCAGCCAGCTGGTTTCGGCCGAAGCCACCGACGCCGCCGCCGTGCCGCCCGGGGCCAACGCCTATGACCCCACGACCAACTCCATGGCGATGTGGGACGCCGAGAGCGGCGCCGGGGTCAAGCCCGACTTCGAGCTGACCATTCCGGTGTCGGACTCCAAGGGCGGCCAGCGGACCGTGGCCATCTCCTTCCTGAAGAGCACTGTGCCGAACCAGTGGTACGCCGAGATCCGCGCCATTCCGGCCTCGGACGTGGTCACCGGCGCGGGCCTGACCAACGGCCAGATCCGCAGCGGCATGGTGGCCTTCACCCAGGACGGCCGCCTCGACGCCGACGCCATGGCGGCCCTGGGCGCGGACGCCCTGTTCGCGGACGTCAACAACGCCACGCTCAGCTTCGGCTCGTCCAGCGCGGGCGCGCCGGCCGCCGGCGAGGTGACCTGGGCCCCCGGCCTCGGCATCGACAGCCAGGACCTGGCCTTTGACCTGACGGCGGCCACCGGCGGCCTGACGCAGTACGACAGCGGCTCGGTGGTCCAGGCCGTGCTGACCAACGGCACCGCCTTCGGCAACCTGTCCGAGGTCAAGATCGACGACAGCGGCTTCGTCACCGCCATCTTCGACAACGGCGTCACCCGCCAGATCGCGCAGATCGCCCTTGCCACCTTCCCGAGCCCCGACAGCCTGACCCAGACCTCGGGCAACGCCTATCGCGTCAGCCAGGGGTCCGGCACCTACAACCTCAAGGCGGCCGGTACGGGCGGGGCGGGCCTGATCGGCGCGTCCCAGCTGGAGGCCTCCACGGTCGATCTGTCGGCGGAGTTCACCGGGCTGATCACCACCCAGCGCGCCTATTCCGCTTCATCCAAGATCATCACCACCGCCGACGAAATGCTCGCCGAGCTGATCAGCATCAAACGCTGATACTTGAGTAACAGGCCGTAAACCTCAATGAATCCTTCGTTGAATATTGAGACTGTGGACGGACGGCATTTTAGCCTTTCCTTCACCACGACGCTTAAACGGCCCTTAGCCGCCGACCGCTACCGTTCACTCATAGTGGTGGTGGTCAATGAGGCATAAGCCCATGTTGCAAGAGCGACGCCTTAATAATCGAGGCGAACAATACGTGGTCGGGCCGACGGGGACTCCCTTGACGCTACACGACCTTCCTCCGGCCAATACGGACCGTTGGGTGATCCGTCGAAAGGCGGAGGTCGTGGCCGCGGTTCGCGGCGGGCTGATCAGCCTGGAAGACGCGCTCGCGCGCTATCGTCTGACGGCCGAGGAATTCCTCGCCTGGCAGAAGGCGATCGACAAATGGGGCATGCAGGGCCTGCGCACCACGCGCATCCAGCATTACGGCCGCCCGTAAGGCGACCTTCCCTGAACGAGATCACGGCCGCTCCCCCGGGGGCGGCCGTTTTCGTTTTGCGGTCCGGCCTCGAAATCGCGCTGCTTTCGCACTAGATAGCGCGCCATGACGCTCGCCGAGGACATCTGCCCGGTTCCGACCATCGCCCCCATGACCGGCAAGGCCGACATGGACGCGGCGATCGAGGCCGCGCGCGCGGCGGTCGGCCTGCCGGTCGGTTCACGCGTGGTGGCGGCCATGTCGGGCGGCGTGGACTCCACCGTGGTCGCCGCCCTGCTGCACAAGGCCGGCTATGACGTCGTCGGTGTGACCCTGCAGCTGTACGACCACGGGGCGGCGCTGAAGAAGAAGGGCGCCTGCTGCGCCGGTCAGGACATCCACGACGCGCGGCTGGCGGCGGAGATGCTGGGCATCCCCCACTATGTGCTCGACTATGAGAGCCGGTTCCGGGACGCCGTCATCGACCAGTTCGCCGACAGCTATCTGGCGGGCCAGACGCCCGTGCCCTGCATCCGCTGCAACCAGACGGTCAAATTCCGCGACCTGCTGGACGTCGCCCGCGACCTCGGCGCCGAGGCCATGGCCACAGGCCATTATGTCCGCCGCTCGGTCGTCGACGGCCGGGCCCAGATGCGCAAGGCGGTCGATCATTCGCGCGACCAGTCCTATTTCCTGTTCGCCACCACGGCGCAGCAGCTCGACTATCTGCGCTTCCCCCTGGCCGATCTGGAAAAGCCCCAGGTCCGCGGCGTGGCCGCCGAACTGGGCCTGCGCATCGCCGCCAAGCCGGACAGCCAGGACATCTGTTTCGTGCCCAACGGCGACTATCGCACCCTGATCGACAAGCTGCGCCCGCAGGGGCGGGAAGCGGGCGAGATCGTGCACATGGACGGCCGGGTGCTGGGCGGCCATTCGGGCATCACCGACTATACGATCGGCCAGCGTCGCGGCCTGAACGTCGCCGTCGGCGAGCCGCTGTTCGTGACCCGACTGGATCCGGTGAAGCGCCACGTCATCGTCGGCCCGCGCGAGGCCCTGCTGACCGCCGGTCTGACCCTGGACGAGACCAACTGGCTGGGCGACGAGGCCTCGATCGAGGCGGCGGCTGAA
The DNA here is from genome assembly GCA_004296955.1 of Brevundimonas sp. Lineage (GTDB taxonomy): Bacteria > Pseudomonadota > Alphaproteobacteria > Caulobacterales > Caulobacteraceae > Brevundimonas. The sequence goes on along the minus strand of SCVB01000104.1, from coordinate 5,842 downwards.
GCCGGCGCTCCGGTGCTGGCCCGCGTCCGCTCGACCCGGCCGCCCTCCCCGGCGCGGCTGTCGATGGTCGACGGCGCTGTGGCGGTGACCTTCGCCTCGGGCGAGGAAGGCGTGGCCCCCGGCCAGGCCTGCGCCCTCTACGACCCGGCCGACCCGGACCGGTTGCTGGGCGGCGGCTTCATCAAGACGACCTCGGCCGTTGTCTGAGCCGGCGGACGCGCTGGCGCTCGCCGCCCGCGCCGGCCTGCCGCCCGAATTCCTGTATCTGCGCGAGGCCTTCCCGCGCCCCGCTGGGCCGAGGCCGGCCTGGACCCGGTCGCCCGTCACTGGCTGGCCATGCACGCCGGATTCCGCTCCCAGCAGGCCGGGATGGCGGATCTGGTCGTGCGCTGGCGGAGCGGCGGCATCGAAATCCGCGAGCTGCACGGCGCCCTGATCCCCGCCCTGCAGCAGTTCCTGCAGCATCTCGACGCCCACCACCGCATCGAGAGCGGCCACTATTTCCCCGCCATGCAGCGCATCGAGCCGCGCATCGAGGCGGGCGTCGCCCTTCTTGACCGCGACCACGACGCCATCCACGCCCATATCGACGCCCTGGTGACCACCGGCCGGGCCTTCCACCAGGCCGTGACGACGGGCGGCGCCGAGGCCGACGACCGGTTGCGTCGACTGGCCGACGCGCTGGACAGGGCCCGGCCGGAGCTGGCGCGGCACCTCGACGATGAGGAGGATATCGTCATCCCCCTGATCGCCCTGCGCGGCGATCCGCTTGCGATCTGACCCGGGACGGGCATTAAATCGCGGACAGGTCGCATCTGCGGAGACCTGACGACGCCTCATCCATGCTCAGCACCCAGCAAGGATCCGCCATGCGCCCGACCGTCTGCCTCGTCTCCGTCCTCGCCCTGATGGCCGCCGCCCCGGCGGTCCTGGCCCAGACGCCCGCCCCGGCCGCGGCCGCCCCGGCCGCCGCCCCGGCGACCCAGCTTCGCACCTACACCGCGGCGGAGTTCTTCCAGACCCGCAGCTACGGCATGTCCAGCCCCGCGGGCCTCGGCTTCTCGGCCGACGGCCGGTCGATCCTGATCAGCAGCGACGAGACCGGCGTGTTCAACGCCCGGGCCCTGCCCGTCGCCGGCGGCGATTCCGTCCCGCTCAGCGCATCGACGACGGTCGCCACGCGCGGCCTCAGCTATTTCCCGCACGACGACCGCGTCCTGCTGGCGGCCGACAGCGGCGGCGGCGGCAGCGAACTGACCCACGTCTATGTGCGGGAGCTGGACGGGACCATCCGCGACCTGACCCCCGGCGAAAACGTCAAGGCCGACCTGCTGGGCTGGAATGCGGCGCGCGACACCTTCTGGGTCACCTCCAACCTCCGCGACCCGGAATTCTTCGACCTCTACGCCTATGACACCGTCACCTACGAGAGCCGGCTGGTCTACCAGAACCCCGGGATGTTCATCGCCGACGTCTCGCCGGACGGCCGCTGGCTGGCCATCGACAAGCCGAACACCAGCGCCGACAGCGACGTTTATCTGGTCGACCTGCAGGCCGGCGGGGAACCGCGCCTGATCACGGCCCATGAGGGCGCGGTCTCGCACGGGACCTACGCCTTCAGTCCCGACAGCCGCCAATTGGTCTATGGCACGGACGAGCACGGCGAGTTCAACCAGGCCTGGACCTATGACCTGGCGACCGGCGCCAAGGCGCCCCTGATCCAGGCGGACTGGGACGTCCTGTTCGTCAGCTGGTCGCCCTCGGGCCGCTACCGGGTCTCGGCGCTCAACGCCGACGCCTCCACCGAACTGACCCTGCTGGACACCACGACGGGCCGCCCGGCCCGCCTGACCGGCCTGCCGGGCGGCGACATCGGCCAGGTGCGGTTCAACGCCGACGAGACCCGCATCGCCTTCACCGTTTCCTCCGACACGGCGCCCAATGACGTCTGGACCGCCGATCTGGCGACCGGACAGGCGCGCCGGCTGGCGACCGCGCTCAACCCCGTCATCAACGAGGCCGATCTGGTCGAGTCGAGCGTCGTCCGCTACGCCGCCTCCGACGGAACCGTGATCCCGGGCATCCTCTACCGCCCGCGCGGCGCCTCGGCGGCCCATCCCGCCCCCGCGGTCGTCCTTGTCCACGGCGGCCCGGGCGGCCAGAGCACCCGCGGCTATTCGCCGATGATCCAGCATCTCGTTAACCACGGCTACGCCGTGCTGGCGGCGAACAACCGCGGCTCGTCGGGCTACGGCAAGACCTTCTTCCACATGGACGACCGCGCCCACGGCGAGGCCGATCTGCAGGACATCGTCGACGCCGGAAACTGGCTGCGAGCCCAGGACTGGGTGGCGGACGACCAGGTGGCGGTGATGGGCGGGTCCTACGGCGGCTATATGACCGCCGCGGCCCTGGCCTTCCATCCGGACGCCTTCGAGGCCGGGATCAACATCTTCGGCGTGACCAACTGGGTGCGGACCCTGCAGTCCATTCCCGCCTGGTGGGGAGCCCAGCGCGAGGCCCTGTTCGACGAGATGGGCGATCCCGCCGTCGACGCCGAGCGCCATCGCCGCATCTCGCCGCTGTTCCACGCCGCCAACATCCGCCGGCCCATGCTGGTGGTGCAGGGGGCCAACGATCCGCGCGTCCTGCAGGTCGAGAGCGATGAACTGGTCGCCGCCGTCCGCGCCAACGACGTGCCGGTCGAATACGTCCTGTTCCCGGACGAGGGCCACGGCTTCCAGCGGCGCGACAACCGCATCACCGCCCAGGAAGCCTATCTGAAATTCCTCGACCAGCACGTCCGCCGCTAGCGGCGGCGAGCGGGCGCCGGCGGGCTCAGGTCCCGGCCGGCGTCCGTGAGGGCATCATCCTTCGCCGCTGGCGCACCAGGGCCAGGGGCTGGCCGTCGGGGGTCCAGGCCACCCCGTCCTCGACCGCCCAGCCATTGCCGACATCGCGGCTGGTGAAGTGGAAATACGCCCAGCCCTCCGGCGATGTCTCCGGCGTCAGCTCAGCCAGCAGGTCGGCGCGCAGGTCGATGCTGGCGGCGATGGCCGGCGGCGCCGGCAGGGCGGTCCAGTACGTCGGATACAGGCCATCCAGCAGGAACAGCAGCCGCGCCTCGTCCAGCGGGGCCCGGTCAGTCGTCCGCATCCAGCAGCCCAGCTCCGGCGCCCGTCCGGCGTTCTGGCCGAACAGGCGCGGGCCGTCGACGAAACGGTGCTCGATATAACGGGTGAACCAGGGGCCGAAGCGCGGGTCCAGCGGCGTGTCCTCGAGGCTGTCGACCGGCGGCGGGGATGCGACCAGCGGGGTCAGCACCGGCCCGTGGCCGTCGCGACCGTAGGTTCCAAGCGCCTGGACGGCCGTGCGGTCGCCCTGGCCGCCGGTCACGCTGGCGTAGGCGATGTTGCGCCCGCCCCGGTTCAGGCCCGGCCTGAAGCTGGCGTCCTCGAACCGCGCCGCGGCCAGATACTGGATGGTCAGGGATTGCAGCGGGGTCTGGATCGCCAGTCCCTGCCGCATGGCGCCGGCCGCGAGGGCCGCCATCAGCCCGCCGAAGGGCGCGCCCTTCTCCTGCGGCAGGGACAGCGGCGCATTGGAGAAGTCGCCGCTGAGGCGGGCGGTCAGTCCGCCGGCGCCGTCGTCGGTCAGGGACAGGGCCTCGGTCAGGGTCTGGTGGGTCATCGGCGGGAGCTATCGCGTTCGAAAGGCGGGCGGAAGGGCGGGCCGCTTCCGCCCGGAGTCGAGGGACCAGGGAACCGCTTCGACGGGATCGTCGCGAGTCCGTAGCCAAACAAGACTGACCTAGTCCGTTCAGATTGGCAACCCTCTTGCCAAATGGCTGACGCAAGGTCACTTTCATACCATGGGACGCACCGCAGACTACTCACGACAGAGCTGTTCGATCGCCGCGACGCTTGAGGTCATCGGCGATCCGTGGACCCTGCTGGTGATCCGCGACGCCTTCAACGGCGTCAGCCGGTTCGAGCAGTGGCAGGAGCGGCTGGGCGTCGCCCGCAATGTCCTGGCCGCCCGTCTCAAGAGCCTGGTCCAGCACGGCGTGCTCGAACCGCAGCTCTATTCCGAACGGCCGCCGCGCAATGAGTACGTCCTGACCGCCAAGGGCAAGGATCTGTACGGCGTGCTGGTCACCCTGCACGGCTGGGGCGCCAAACACGTCTATGGCGATGCGGATTCCGGGGTCTCCATGATCCATCAGGCCTGCGGCCACGACCTGGCGCCGCGCATCGCCTGCGGCCACTGCAACGAGATCGTCAAGCCTCGGGACATCCTGCTCACCACGGCCGAGAACCGGCCGACCGTCGGGGAGATGATGCCCCGCGAGCGGTCCGACGAAGAGGCCGCCTGAGCCTCTTGCCAATCCATCCGGCGCGGCCCATCCAGCCGCGCAATTCCTCCTTCCAAGGGTAGCGCTTTCATGTCCGATCCTGTCGTCATCGTCTCCTTCGCCCGCACGCCGATGGGCGGCTTCCAGGGCGCCCTGTCCGGCGTCAAGGCGACCGAGCTCGGCGCCACCGCCGTCCGGGCCGCGGTCGAGCGGGCCGGTATCGCCTCCGACAAGATCGAGCAGATCTATATGGGCTGCGTCCTGCCGGCCGGTCTCGGCCAGGCCCCGGCGCGCCAGGCGGCGATCGGCGCGGGCCTCGGCCAGCATGTCGAGGCGACCACCGTCAACAAGATGTGCGGATCGGGTCTGCAAGCCGTGATGATGGCCTCGGACGCCCTGACCGCCGGCACCGCCGACGTGATCGTGGCGGGCGGCATGGAGAGCATGACCGGCGCTCCCTATCTGATGAACAAGCACCGCGGCGGGGCGCGGATCGGCCATGACGTCATCGTCGACTCGATGATGATGGACGGTCTGGAGGACGCCTATGCGCCCGGCAAGCCGATGGGGTCGTTCGCCGAGGACACGGCCGGGACCTATCAGTTCAGCCGCGAGGCCCAGGACGCCTATGCGGTTGAAAGCCTCACCCGGGCCCGTCACGCCATCGCCTCGGGCGCCTTCAAGGCCGAGATCACCCCCGTCGAAGTGACCACCCGCAAGGGCGTCGAGACGATCAGCGAGGATGAGCAGCCCGGCAAGGCCATGCCGGAGAAGATCCCCAACCTGAAGCCGGCGTTCGCCAAGGACGGCACCATCACCGCGGCCTCCTCGGCCTCGATCTCGGACGGCGCCGCCGCCGTGGTCATGACCCGCGAGAGCGTGGCCAGGGCGCTGGGCCTGCCGATCCTGGCCCGCGTCATCAGCCACTCGGCCCATGCCCACGAACCGGGCCTGTTCACCACCGCCCCGGTGCCGGCGATGCAGAAGGCGCTGAAGAAGGCCGGCTGGGCCGTCGAGGACGTCGATCTGTGGGAGATCAACGAAGCCTTCGCCGTGGTGCCGATGATCGCCATGCAGGAACTGGGCATCGACCACGCGAAGCTGAACGTGAACGGCGGCGCCACGGCGCTGGGCCATCCGATCGGCGCCTCGGGCGCGCGCATCCTGACCACCCTGCTGGCGGCGCTGCAGGCGCGCGGCGGCCGGAAAGGCGTGGCCAGCCTGTGCATCGGCGGCGGCGAGGCCGTGGCGGTGGCGGTCGAACTGGCCTGACGGTCGCATATTCGGTTTTCAAAGACCGGGACTCCTCCCCTTCTCGGGGGGAGAAACGAGCGCGCATGACTCTTCGCCGCCTGTGTCCAGGCGGTTGGGGAGGGCGCGGGGCGGCCGGGCCTCGCCCGGTGCTGTTGTGTTGTTACCGTTTCGACGAAGCTGACCTGCCCCGCGCAGCCGTTTTCCACGCGCCCTCCGGCTGGCGGCCCTTGCTTC
>SCVB01000103.1 GCA_004296955.1 Brevundimonas sp. | reverse complement strand
GCAGGCCGTCATGTCCGCCGCGCGGTGCTGGCAGCAATGTCAGCGTCGGAGATCCGGCAAGGCCCGAAGCAAGGGCCGCCAGCCGGAGGGCGCGTGGAAAACGGCTGCGCGGGGCAGGTCTGCTTCGTCGAAACGGAATGTGAAACTTGCACCGGGCGAGGCCCGGCCGCCCCGCGCCCTCCCCACCCGCCTGGAAACAGGCGGCGAAGAGTCCTGCGTGATTGGTGGCTGGTGGCTGGTGGTTGGCGCCTCGGACGCGTCGCCGCCGGTGCGCCAAATCCCATCACCAACCACCAGCCACCAACCACCAACCACCCCTCCACTTCCGGGCGAGGGAGAAACGAGAGCGCCCATGAAAGACCGCACTTCGCGACGCCGCCCCGCCTCCGAACCGCCGCCCGAGCGGCCCGACCTCTTCGCCCCGGCCCCGGTCGACGACCCCGAGGCCGCCGATCCTGCCGCCCTCGCGCGGGCGGCGACCCTGGCCTCGGGGCGGGCGATGCGAAGGCGGCTGTGGACCGAGGCGCGGGCCCTGGCCGGGCTGGCCGAGAGCTATGCGCGGCTGGGCGAGCGGGCCAAGCGGCTCGACCTGACCGTCGAGACGATGGATCTGAAGCTGTTGTTCGAGGCCATCCACTGCGACCCGGAGATCCTGCGCGAGCGGTTCTGGGTCCGGGAGGGCGACGATCCCGACCGGGCGGTGAAGGCGGCCTATTGGGACCACCGCCGGGCCTTGATGACCGCCGCCCGCCAGACCCAGACGGCGCTGATGCGGCGCGTCTGGGACGCCGAGCGGATCGCGCGCGAGGCGGGCGGGACCGTCGCGGTCAGCGAGGCGGGCCGCGCGGCGGAGGCGGAGACCGTGCGCTGGGTCGAACTGACGGATGAGGCGATCGCGGAGGAGGGCGACGCTGGTGCGGCCGGTGATCCCGCTACCGCTTCCGGAACCGCGTCGCCTCGGCCTTGAGGTTCGAGCCCCAGTCGGTGACCGGCTGGTCCGGCTCGGCGTGGAAGGGCAGGGCGCCGGCGACGCCGCGCATCGCCAGCGCCAGCGGCAGGGCCCAGTGCGCCAGCATGCGCAGCGGCTTGCGCCGCCCGTCCAGCACGTCCCAGCCCTCGGCGGCGAAGGCCTCGACCATGTCGGCCGGCGCCAGCCGCTCGATCCCGTCCCAGTCGGCGGGGAGGGCGACCGCCGCGGCCTCGTCTGGCGTCAGCCCGAAGGCGGCTCGCGCGGCCGCGTCGATCGCCTCGGCGATCTCCGGGAACTCATACAGTTCGTCCGGATCGGCCGCGCGCGGCTTCATCAGCGCCTTCATCTCCAGATCGTCGATCCCGGGCAGATCGATCAGGCGGCGCAGGGGAGGCTGGGTCATGGCCGATGTCTAGCGCATCGACGGCCCGCCGACGACCGGCGCCGGAACGTCGCCCGGCGGGACACGTTGAACGGGCTGAAAAGAGGCCTCCCATGTCCAGATTGATCCCCCTGACGGCCGCCGCCCTGACCCTCGCCCTCGCCCTGCCGCAGGCTGTGGCGGCGCAGGACCACGGCAAGGGCCACGGCAAGAGCGACGACCACGGCGCCGGGGCGCCCGCCCGCGAGCCGCGCGGCCAGGAGCGGGGCGGCGGAGCCGGTGAGGACCGGGGACAGGCTCAGGACCGGGGACAGGGCCCGGAGCGGGGTCGGGGTCAGGACCGCGGGGCTGGCCGCGAGCGCGCCGTCGCGCCGCCCGCGCCGCCGCTGCGCGAAGCCCGCCAGGACCGCCGCGAGGACCGCCGCGAAGCCGACAGAGGGGCTGTGCGCGCCGTCGTCCGTCCCGCCGGTGAGGCCCGCGACGGCCGTGATATCGTCTTCCTGCGCCGCGCGCCCGACCGGGGCCTGATCGCCGGCTGCCCGCCCGGACTGGCCAAGAAGAACAACGGCTGCCTGCCGCCGGGACAGGCGCGCCAGTTCGACCGCGTGGTCTATGAGACGCCGCGCTACGCCTCCCTGTGGGGCCCGCGCGCCGACGGCTGGGACTATCGCTACCGCGACGGCTATCTGTACCGGGTGACGCCGCAGGGCTCCCTGCTCGGCTGGCTGCCGGTGCTGGGCGGGGCCCTGTCGCCCGGCGCCCCGTGGCCGGGCCAGGCCCGTTTCTCCCCGGCCCCCGCCTATTACAGCGACTATTTCGGCCTCAACCGCGACCTCGAATACCGCTATGTCGATGGGGCCCTGTACGGCGTCGATCCGCGCACCCAGGCGATCTCCCAGGTGGCCGCCCTGCTGACCGGCCAGGACTGGGCCGTGGGCCAGCGCATGCCGGCCGGCTACGACGTCTACAACCTGCCCTACGGTTACCGCGACCGCTACGTCGACACGCCGCAGGCCCTGTACCGCTACGACGACGGCCATGTGTACCAGGTCGATCCGACGACGCAGCTGGTCCAGGCCGTCATCCAGCTTCTCACCTGATCCGCTCGCGAAAAGGCATCCACATGACCCGCACACTGCACTGGGCCCTGGCGCCCCTCGCTGTTCTGGCGCTCGCGGGTTGCGGGGGCGGCGACGACAAGACCGCGGCCGGCGGCGCGCCCGAGCCGTCCACCCGGACGCTGGCGGCGACGCTGGACGGGGCCGCCGATCTGGCCACTCTCGACCGGGTGGTGGACAACGCCGGCCTGTCGACCGTGCTCGCCGGCAAGGGTCCCTATACGGTGCTGGCCCCCGCCGACCCGGCCTTCGCCGCCGACGCGGCGGGGACCCATTTCACCGACCAGACCCAGCGGGCCGCCGCCGCGGCCCTGCTGCGCGCCCACATCCTGCCGGGCGCCCTGACCCGGGCCGACATCCGCGACGCCATCGCGCGGGCGGGGCCGGGCGGGGCCCGGATGCGGACCATGGGCGACAGCCTGGTGACCTTCACGCTCGACGGCGAGACCATCGTGGTCACGGCGGCCGACGGGGCGCGGGCGCGGCTGACCGGCGGCGAGGCCGCGGCCAGCAACGGCGTGGTCCAGCCGGTCGACGCCCTGCTGGTCAAGGCGGCGACGCCGGTGGTCTGAGCCCGGCGCATTGACCCGCGGCCCGGCGCAGCGGACCCTGACCGGTCCATTTCCGAAAGCGTCCCGATGACCGTCGTGTCCAAAGCCCCCCGCCTCGCCGTGCTGATCGACGCCGAGAACGCCTCGGCCCGCATCGCCGAGGCCCTGTTCACGGAGATCGCCACCCTCGGCGAGGCCTCGGCGCGGCGCATCTACGGCGATTTCGCCTCGGCCCAGATCCAGGGCTGGACCAAGGTCCTGGCCCGCTACGCCATCCAGCCGCAGCAGAATTTCGCCAACACCAAGGGCAAGAATTCGGGCGACATCGCCCTCGTCATCGACGCCATGGACCTGCTGCACTCCGGCCGGTTCGACGGCTTCTGCCTCGTCTCCTCGGACGCAGACTTCACCCGGCTGGCGTCGCGCATCCGCGAGGAGGGGGTCGACGTCTACGGCTTCGGCGAGCGCAAGACGCCCGAGAGTTTCCGCCAGGCCTGCACCCGCTTCATCTACACCGAGAACCTCAGCACGCCCGCCGCCGAGGAGACGGCGCCGTCGCGGGGCGGCCGCGGGGCGGCGGCTACGGCCTCTGCGCCGGACCCGGCCCTGGCGGCCTCGGGCAAGCGCAAGCCGGTCGAGGCGGCGCGGCTGATCGCGGCGGTGATCGCCGACATGGACGAGGACGGCGACGGCTGGGTCACGGTCAGCGGCCTCGGCGACCGGCTGCGCAACGCCTATCCCGACTTCGACCAGCGCACCTACGGCTACGCCAAACTGTCCGACCTGATCCGCGCCACCGGCCGCTTCGAGGTCCAGACCGGCGCCGCCGGCGGGGCCATGCGGATCCGCGACAAGGCCTGAGGGGAGGGCGCTAGAAGGTGACGACGGTGCGGACGGTGCGCCCCTCGGCCAGATCGTCGAAGGCCGCATTGATGTCGGCCAGGGGGATCGTCCCGCTGAGCAGCCGGTCGACCGGCAGCCGCCCCTGGCGGAACAGGGCGACATAGCGGGGGATGTCGCGGGCGGGCACGCAGGTGCCGATATAGCTGCCCTTCAGGGTCCGCTCCTCGGCGACCAGCTGGACGATGTTGACCGCCAGAGCGGCCTCGGGCGGCGGCAGGCCGGCGGTGACCGTGGTCCCGCCCCGCCGCGTCATCCGCCACGCCGCCTCCAGCGCCCGAACGCTGCCGGCCATCTCGAACACGAAATCCGCCCCGCCCCCCGTCAGCGCCCGCACCTGCTCGACCGCGTCCGCATCGCCCGCGTTGACGGTCTGGACCGCCCCCAGCGACCGCGCCAGCGCCAGCTTCTCCTCGCTCAGATCGACGGCGATCACCGGACTGGCCCCCGCCGCCAGCGCCCCCAGCACCGACGACAGCCCGACCCCGCCCAGCCCGACCACCGCCACGCTCTGCCCGGCCCGGACCTGCGCCGTATTCACGACGGCCCCCACCCCCGTCAGCACCGCGCAGCCGAACAGGGCCGCCTGCTCGAACGGCAGGTCGTGGTCGACCTTCACCAGCGACCGCCGCGACACCACGGCGTGGGCCGCGAAGGCCGAACAGCCGAGGTGATGATTAAGCTCTTCCGCCCCCTCATGCAGCCGCCGCCCGCCGCCCAGCAGCTCGCCCCTGCCATTGGCTGCTGCGCCGGGCTCGCACAGGGCGGGCCGGCCGCCGGCGCAGGGATCGCAATGGCCGCAGCTGGGCATGAAGACCATGACCACATGATCCCCGACCGCCAGATCGGTCACGCCTTCGCCCAGCGCCTCGACCACCCCCGCCGCCTCATGACCCAGCGCCATGGGCAGGGGCCGGGGCCGGTCGCCGTTGATGACGCTGAGGTCCGAATGGCACAGGCCCGCCGCCTTGACGGCCACGAGGACCTCGTCGCGGCCCGGCGGATCGAGCGTCACCGTCTCGAGCGACAGCGGCCGGCTGTCGGCATAGGGGCGGGCGGCGCCCATGGTCCGGAGAACGGCGGCGAGGGTCTGCATGTCGGGGAGGCTAGGCGCTTGACGCCGCGTCCGCCAAGCCCAAGGCTTGTCTCAACGATATAACGGGAGAGCGTGCGTGACGGGGACTATCGAACGGACCAAGCGGAGCGACTATCGCCGGTTCCAGGCCATTTCGACGCGCTGGATGGACAATGACGTCTACGGGCATGTGAACAACGTCGTCTATTATTCGTGGTTCGACACGGCGGTGAACCGGCTGCTGGTCGTCAACGGCGTGATCGATATCCACGCAGGCAGCACCATCGGCCTCGTCGTCGAAACGGGCTGCCGCTATTTCTCGCCGACCGCCTTCCCGGACGAGATCGAGGCCGGGGTGCGGGTCGCCCACGTCGGAACCTCGTCGGTCCGCTACGAGATCGGCCTGTTCCGCAACAAGGAGCAGGAGGCCGCGGCGGTGGGCTATTTCGTCCACGTCTATGTCGACCGCGAGACGAAGCGGCCCGTGCCGGTGGACGAAAAGATGCGCGGCTTCCTGGAGAGCCTGAAGACCTGACCGCGCACGTCCGGCCACCGTGTTACGGAAGTTTCACTACACCTCGACCGTTCGCCGGGTTAGGTCCGCTACAAATGTAGCGAGAATTGCATGCGCACGCTTCTCTTCGCCCTGATTCTTCTGATCGCCCCTCCGGCGTTCGCCGGGCCCCAGACATGGCTCCTGACAATCGACCGTTGGGGCAATCCGGAATATGCCGAGGCTATCATCGAGGCCGAGGAAGGCGTCCTGACAGGGCAGTTGGGGCGATGGTCGCTAGCCGGTTTCCGCGACGGCGACCGGATATCTTTCACGGCCACCGACGCCGATGGAGATGTCTATCGCTTCTCCGGCACGGTCGCCGACGGTCGAATGAACGGAACGGCCGACTATCCCGATATCAATGTCGCCGGCGCGCGGACGGTCCATGGCTTCTCGGGCGTCCGACTGAACCTTCCGGGCGGCGACGGTCCGGCCCGGGTGGCTTTCGAGCCGCAATCCTATTCCAACGAGTTCACCGCTCATCGAGAACCGGTGCTGCTGATCCGGCCAGGCGACACCATCGTGACGAGCACGATCGACTCGGGCGGCGTCGATTCGGCGGGGGTGACCCGGGCGATGTACGGCAATCCGCAGATCGGGCCGTTTTATGTGGTGGGCGCCAGGCCGGGAGATGTCCTCGCCGTCCAGATCCGGCGGCTCCGGCTGAATCGCGACTGGGCCGACAGTCTGGACGGATTTGTCGGATCGGCGATGACCCCGGCTCTCGCGGACCGGGCCGGAGACCTGGGCCAGCGTGTCAAATGGCGGCTGGACCGCGCGGCTGGAACGGCCCGCCTGGCTGATCCGCCCGCTGGTCTGCGGGATTTCGTCGTGCCGGTCAGGCCGATGCTCGGCGGGATCGGGGTCGCGCCGGACTTCGGTTTCGCGCCGTTTTCGGCCGGCGACACCGGGCGGTTTGGCGGCAACATTGATTTCAACGGTCTGGGGGAGGGCTCCACGATCTACCTGCCAGTCTACCAGCCGGGCGCCATGTTGTTCATGGGTGACGGCCACGCTCTGCAGGGGGATGGCGAAACGACCCAATGGGCGCTTGAGACCTCGCTGGACGTCGAATTCAGCGTGACCGTGCTGCCTGCGCGTCAGCTTTCAGGCCCGAGAATCGAAACGACGGACACGATCACAGTCATCGGGCAGGCTGGCTCGCTGGGCGACGCACTGAAGGCGGCGACCTCGGGCATGGTTCAGTGGCTGGCCCAGGACTACGGCCTGACCGTCGCCGAAAGCTCACTGGTGTTGGGCGTGGCGGCTGAATACCGGGTCGTCACACTCGCCGGACGCAACGCGGGCATGGCGCTCAGTCTCGACAAAGCCCGGCTGGCGGACCTGAGCCGCCGAACTCCCTAGTCGTCCAGCCTGCCCATCAGGGCCAGGGCGCCCACGGCGGTGAGCACGCCCAGGGCGAAGGCAGCGACGATGGCGCCGGTGGCGACGGCGGTCGGGACGGTGACGGGGCGGGCCTCATACCATTCGACGATGTCGGCGTCGTCGAGATCGTCGTCGGCATAGGCTTCGGCGTCGTAGAGGACGTCTTCGGCGGTCATGGATCGGGCTCCGGTGATGTTGCAACCGTAATCCCCGCGAACCGTCCCGGTTCCTGCGCCGTGACAGCCGCCGCGCCATCGGCTAGATGCCCGGCTCACCCGCGTTGAGGGCGCTCAGGCAGTGAGCGACCGCGTCGCGAGCGATAGCGCCCAGAACAGAGACTCACATGGCCGGCCATTCCAAGTTCAAGAACATCATGCACCGCAAGGGGCGCGCCGATGCGCAGCGGTCCAAGCTGTTCTCCAAACTGTCGCGCGACATCACCGTCGCCGCCAAGCTGGGCCTGCCCGATCCGGCGATGAACCCGCGCCTGCGCCTGGCCGTCAACAACGCCAAGGCCGAGAGCCTGCCGCGCGACGTCATCCAGCGCGCCATCAACAAGGCCGCGGGCGGCGACGTCGATATGATGGAAGAGGTCCGCTACGAGGGCCGCGGCCCCGGCGGGGTCGGCATCATCGTCGAGGCCCTGACCGACAACCGCAACCGCGCCAATTCCAACATCCGCTCCTGCTTCACCAAGAACGGCGGGCAGCTGGGCGAGATGAACTCGGTCGCCTTCATGTGGGACCGTGTGGGCCGCATCGTCTATCCCGCCGAGGCCGGCACCGAGGACGCCGTCATGGAGGCCGCCATCGAGGCCGGCGCCCAGGACGTCGAGAGCGATCTGGTCAAGCCCGACATCTATGAGGACGCGCCGGGCCACACCATCTGGACGACCTTCGAGGACCTCAACGAGGTGGCCGAGGCCCTGTCGAAAATCCTCGGAGACGCCAAGTCCACGGCCCTCGTCTGGCGTCCGCAGACCGAGGTTCCCGTCACCGGCGAGGCGGTCGGCACCCTGATGAAGCTGCTCGATGCGCTCGACGCCGAGGACGACGTCCAGAACGTCTATTCGAACGAGGACATTTCGGACGAAGACCTGGCGAAATACGCCGGCTGATCCGTCCGCCCGGAACGGCCGGTCGGCGCGACCGTTGCCGTGGGCATGGATCTGACCGATCTGCCCGGTTTCGCCCTGCCTCTGCTCGCCGCCGTCCTGGCCGGCGGCCTGATCGGCTTCGAGCGCGAATGGCGCGGCCGGGCGGCGGGGTTCCGCACCCACATCCTCGTCTGCCTGTCCTCGGCCCTGCTGATGGAGGCGGCGGTGTCCCAGGGCGCCTGGCGGTTCGCCCCCCTGGCCGGGACCGAGATCGTCAGCGATCCGACGCGGATGGCGCACGGGGTGCTGACCGGAATCGGCTTCCTCTGCGCCGGGGTGATCTTTCGGGCCGGCTTCTCGATCCACGGCCTGACCACGGCGGCGTCGCTCTGGATCACCGCCAGCATCGGCCTGCTGTTCGGCGCCGGCCTGTACGCCCTCGGCGCCGCCGGCGCGATGCTGACCCTGGCCATCCTGGTCCTGCTCCGGCTGATCAGCCGGGGCGTGCGACAGAAGACCGTGGTCGACGCCGAGGTGGTCTGGCGCCGCGCCGACCCCGGCGCCGAGGCCGGCATCGAATCCGTGATCGCCGACCTCGACCGTAAGCGCCGGGCCGACCGGTTCGAACTGCTCGACGGCGGCGCCTGTTTGCGTCGCACCTTTCGCCTGAGGCTGGACGGCGAGGCGGAGCTAAAGGCGCTGGCGGGCCGCCTCGGGGCGGTCGAGGGCGTGACCGGCTTCCGCCTGGATCCCCGCGACGATTGAGCCCCGCCCCCTGCGCGCCGCTTGACCTTGTCCCCGCCGATGACGATCTGAACCGCGTCGCTCCCCCCGCTTCCGAAGGAAACCCCATGCAAGGCTTCATCGACAACATCGAGACCCTGACGACGGAGAACGCCGACTTCCGCCGGGTGCTCTACACTGGAAAATATCTGCAGCTGGTGCTGATGGCCCTGAAGCCGGGCGAGGAGATCGGCGAGGAGGTGCATGAGGACCACGACCAATTCTTCCGCATCGAGAGCGGCTCCGGCGAGGTCCTGATCGACGGCAAGCGCACCGCCATCAAGGACGACGACGCCGTCATCGTGCCCGCGGGCGCCCGCCACAACATCATCAATACCGGCGAGGCGACGCTGACGCTCTACACCCTCTACGGCCCGCCCGAGCATCGCGAAGGCGTGGTCCGCGCCACCAAGGCCGAGGCCGATGCGAAGGAAGAGCATTTCGACGGCGCAACGACCGAATAGACCCCGGTCCTTGATCGGAAAGCTCGCCCCGGCCTAGGTTGAAGATTCGTCAGTCAGCGGAGCGAATTCTTGATCAATCCTGAGCTGGTGTGGCCGGTGGCCGCGTCGATGGTCGCGGGCGGTCTCATCGGGGTCGAGCGGACCTACCATGGGCACCCGGCCGGATTCCGCACCCACATCCTGGTCTGCCTGACCTCCTGCCTGCTGATGCTGGCGGCCATGCACCAGTCGACCTGGGCCTTCACCGCCCTGCCCGGACAGACGGTGGTGATCGACCCCACGCGGATGTCGCACGGCCTGTTAACGGGCATCGGCTTCCTCTGCGCCGGGGTGATCTTCCGCGAGGGGTTTTCGGTCCATGGCCTGACCACGGCGGCGTCGCTGTGGGTCACCTCGGCGATCGGGGTGCTGTACGGCGTGGGCATGACGGAGCTGGCCCTGATCGGTTCGGGCGCGACCCTCGGCGTCCTCGGCGTGCTGCGCCTGCTCGACGCCCGACTGCCCCACGTCGGCGTCATGGACGTGACCCTGCGCTGGAAACGGGGCGAGGCGCCCAGCGGCCTGGCCGTGCGCGACCTGCTGCGCGCCAAGGGGGTCAAGGTGGTGCGTCTCGGCCATGTGATGAGCCACGACGGAGCCATCCATGAGCATCACCTCAAGGTGAAGGGCCATGTCCCGATCGATGTCGACGGCCTGGTCTCCCACCTCGGGGAACAGACCGGCCTCGCCGGCTTCTCGATCCTGCCGCGCGAGGAGTGACGGCCGGTCATTGTCCGTCAACCTTGTTTGAGGCATGACTGGAACGAATGACGAACGCAGCGACTCGAATCCTGGGACTGGACCCCGGCCTGCGCCGCACCGGCTGGGGCGTGATCGTGGCCGAGGGATCGCGCCTGCACTGGATCGCGCACGGGGTCATCAGTCCGCCCGAGACGGCGCCGTTCAGCGAGCGTCTGCTGTTCCTGCTCGAGGCCGTGGGCCAGGTCTGCATCGACCAGGGTTGCGACGAGGCGGCCATCGAGGAGGTTTTCGTCAATATGAACCCGGTCTCGACGCTGAAACTGGGCCATGCGCGCGCGGCGGTCATGCTGGCCCCGGCGCGGCACGGCCTGTCGGTCGCGGAGTATTCGCCCAACCTGATCAAGAAGGCCGTGGTCGGGGCAGGCCATGCCGACAAGACCCAGATCGCCTTCATGGTGAAACGGCTGCTGCCGGCCGCCGGGGATGTGAAGGCCGACGCCGCCGACGCCCTCGCCGTGGCCATCACCCATGCCCAGCTGCGCAAGCGGGCCCTGCTGACCGTCCTGCGGGGGGCGGCATGATCGGCCGGCTCAGGGGCGTCCTCGCCGAGGTCGAGACGGACCACTGCCTGATCGACTGTTCAGGCGTCGGCTATGTGGTGTTCTGCGGCGCGCGCACCCTGCAGCGGCTGCCCGCCCCCGGCGACGAGGCGACCCTGCAGATCGAGGCCACCTTCAACGCCGAGAGCGGCCCGCGGCTGTACGGCTTCCTGACCCGCGACGAGCGCCGCGCCTTCCTGACCCTGAACGGCATCCAGGGCGTCGGCCCCAAGGCCGCCCTGTCGGTGCTGGATGTCCTGCCGCCCGGCGAACTGGCGGCGGCGGTGGCGCGCGAGGACAAGGCGGCGGTGGCCCGCGCCAACGGCGTCGGCCCCAAACTGGCCCTGCGCATCGTCACCGAGCTGAAGGGCAAGCCGCTGGGCGACGCCTCCTTCACCCCCTCCGCCGCCGGCGTCCACGCCGAACTCGCCCCGCCCGCGCCCAGCATCACCGGCGAGGCGGTGTCGGCCCTGCTGGGTCTGGGCGTGGCCGAGATCAATGCGCGCCGCGCCGTGGACCAGGCGCTGATCCGGCTCGGCGACGAGGCTGAACTGTCCGCCGTGATCCGCGCCGCCCTGCAGGAGCTGGGACGGTGAGCGAGGACCGGATCGTGTCCGGCGCCCCCGCGCCCGGGGAGACCTTCGACCGCGCCCTGCGGCCGCAGACCCTGTCCGAATTCGTCGGCCAGGAGCAGGCCAAGGGCAATCTCAAGGTCTTCATCGACGCCGCCCGCGGCCGCGGCGAATCCCTCGACCACGTCCTGCTGTTCGGCCCGCCCGGGCTGGGCAAGACCACCCTGGCCCAGATCGTGGCGCGCGAACTCGGCGTCGGCTTCCGGGCCACCAGCGGGCCGATCCTGGCCAAGGCGGGCGACCTCGCCGCCATCCTGACCAATCTCGAACCGCGCGACGTGCTGTTCATCGACGAGATCCACCGCCTCGCCCCGACGGTGGAGGAGATCCTCTATCCGGCCATGGAGGACCATGTGCTGGACCTGATCATCGGCGAGGGGCCCTCGGCGCGGTCGGTGCGCATCGACCTGGCGCCCTTCACCCTGGTCGGGGCGACCACGCGGGCCGGCCTGCTGGCCACGCCGCTGAGGGACCGGTTCGGCATTCCGCTGCGGCTGGAATTCTACACGCCCGAGGAGCTGATGCGGGTCATCGGCGGGGCGGCCCGCAAGATGGGCGTGGCGATCCATGACGAGGGCGCGCGCGAGATCGCCAGCCGGTCGCGCGGCACCCCCCGCGTGGCCGGCCGGCTGCTGCGCCGGGTGCGCGACTTCGCCGAGGCGGAAGGGTCGCCGGTGATCGACCGCATCGTCGCCGCCCGCGCCCTGTCCCGGCTGGAGATCGACGAGGCCGGCCTCGACGCCAACGACCGCCGCTTCCTCAAGGCCCTGATCGAGAACTACGGCGGCGGTCCTGTCGGCATGGACACGCTGGCCGCCGCCATCGCCGAGGCCCGCGACGCGGTCGAGGATGTGATCGAGCCCTATCTGCTGCAGCAGGGCTTCATCCAGCGCACTCCGCGCGGCCGCATGGCCTGCGCCCGCGCCTACGCCCACCTCGGCCTGACCGAACCGCCGAAGCCCGTGGAGCAGGGCGGCCTGTTCGGCGGCAAGTGAGGCCTTCACCTCCGCTGCGAACCCCGGCATGGTCGCCGGGCAGGGAGGCCGCATGGCGCGACGGGCGATACGAACCGACAGACTGATCGCCGTCCTGGGCGTGGCGGTGATCGCCCTCGGCGCGCTCGTGCTGTGGTTCGTCACCCAGGGCGCCGGCGCGGGCTTCACCGAGGAGCCGGTCTCGCGTCGGGTGTTGCGCCAGGCCCGCGAGCAACTGGGGCCGACGGCCGAGGTCCGGCTGATCGAGCCGGGCCGCGGGCGGGTCGTGTGCGGCTATGTGGCCGCCGGGCGGACCTATCTGGGCGTGGGCTTCATCTCACGGCCCAATCGCATGTTACTGGGCGAAGGGCCGCTGAAGGCCGAGTTCCGGGCCATGATCAAGGCCGATTGCCCCGGCTTTCCGGAGCCGCCGGCCGGGAGCGTCGTAGTCAATTGAGCCCGTCCGACCTCCCCACCGCCGGCCGGTTCGAGGGCCGCGAGCACCGGCTGCCGGTCCGGGTCTATTATGAGGACACCGACTTCACCGGCCTGGTCTATCACGCCAACTATGTGCGCTATTTCGAGCGCGGGCGGTCGGACTGCCTGCGCCTGATGGGCATCGGCCACGCCGACCTGCTCGACGGCGACCAGCCCATGGCCTTTGTGGTCACGAAGATGGGGCTGAGCTTTCTCAAGCCCGCGCGGATCGACGACCAGCTGGTGGTGCGCACCCATTATGACGCCGTGAAGGGCCCGCGCCTGCTGATCTCCCAGGCCGTCACCCGTGGGGAGGACGTGCTGTGCCGGGCCGAGGTCGAGGTGGTCTGCATCCACATGGACGGCCGCCCGCGGCGGCCGACCCAGGCGCTGCGCGACAAGGTCGGACCGTGGCTGGCGCGCGAAGCCTGAGCCTTTCGCCCTCCTGTCACGTGCAGACAGGTGACGCCGCGGCCACACCTCGCTAGACCCGGCGTCATCCGCCACACAACCGCCACGCCTGTCCGGTGGACAGGGACGACAGACTTCAGGGACGCCTTGCATGACCCTCGCCGCCGACGCCTCGATGCTGAACCCCGTGACCCTGTTCCTCGAAGCGGACATTGTCGTGAAGGCGATCATGATCGGCCTGGCCATCGCCTCGCTGTGGTCCTGGGCCGTGATCATCGACAAGGCGATGCGCTTCAGTTCGCTGAACCGCCAGGCCAACGCCTTTGAGGACGCCGTCGGCTCGGGCCGCTCGCTCGAGGACGTCGCGGCCCAGGCCGGACCGAATCCGGCCCATCCGCTGCCGCGCATGCTGGCCATCGCCCTCACCGACTGGCGCGAGGCGCGCACGCGCGGGCCGTTGACCGAGAACCAGGCCAATCTGCTGATGTCGCGCATCGACCGCGCCCTCGACAGCCTGATCGCCCGCGAGGGCCAGCGGGTCGAGAACGGCCTCGGCGTGCTGTCGGTGGTGGCGACCTCCTCGCCCTTCATCGGCCTGTTCGGCACGGTCTGGGGCATCATGAACGCCTTCGGGGCCATCGCCTCGTCGGGCAACACCAATCTGGCGACCGTGGCGCCGGCGATCTCGGAGGCCCTGTTCGCCACGGCCCTGGGTCTGGCGGCGGCCATCCCGGCCTATATCGCCTACAACAAATTCTCGATCGACGCGGGCAAGTTCACCGGCCGGCTGGAAAGCTTCGCCGACGACCTGCAGGCCGCCGTGGCGCGCCGTCTCGCCGGTCCGTCCGCCCCGGCGCCCCAGTCCACCCGGGAGTTCTGAGCATGGCCCTGGCAGGCGGCGGCGGCGGCGGACACGTCCGGGGCCGCAGGCGGGCGCGCAAGCGGCCCCTCAGCGAGATCAACGTCACGCCGCTGGTCGATGTGATGCTGGTCCTGCTGATCATCTTCATGATCTCGGCGCCGCTGCTGAACGTGGCGGTGCCGGTCGAACTGCCCAAGACCGACGCCAGCGCCGTCGATTCCTCCGACGATCCGGTGGTCATCTCGATCAAGCGCGACGGCGCCATCTATGTCGGCGAGAGCGAGGTCAGTTTCGACCGTCTGGTGCTGACCGTGGCCCAGGCCGCCGGTCCCGACGGGCGGGAGAAGGCCGTGTCCGTGCGCGGCGACGGCCGGGCGCCCTACCAGGCCGTGGCCCGCGTCATGGCGCGGCTGTCCTCGGCCGGCTTCACCAAGCTGAACCTGATCACCGACACCGCCGGCGGCGCCCCGACGGACGTGGAGGGCTGACGGCTTGGAGCGGCCCGGTTCCTCACTCGCCGCATCGATCGCCGTCCATGCGGCGGTGATCCTCGGCGTGCTGGGCTACGGCCTGCTGGGCTATACGCGCGCGCCGATGAACGTCGAGACCGCCGTGCCGGTGTCGATCGTCTCCGACACCGTCATCGAGGCCGCCGCCGCCGACAATCCGGACGATGAACTGGTCACCGGGGACGCCGCCACGGCGCCGGTCGCCGAGACGCCGCCCGAACCGGCTCCGCCCGAGCCCGCGCCGCCGCGGCCGACGCCGACCCCCGCGCCGGTCAAGAAGGCGACGCCTCCGCGGCCCACGCCCCCGCGCCCGACGCCGCCCCGGCCCCAGCCGCCGCGTCCGACCCCGCCGCGCGAACCGACCCTGGATCTCGACGCCCTGGCCGGTCCGCCCCGTCCCGGCCCCCGCCCCGGTCCGCGCCCGCCCACCGGTCAGAGCGGCGTCGGCGCCGCCTCCCAGGCCACCGGGCCGCAGATCACGGCCATCTTCAACCAGGTCTATCCGAACTGGATCCTGCCCTGCGACATCCCCGGGGCGAACGCCCTGCGCATCCAGATGGACGTGACCCTGGACGAACAGGGCCGCATCACCGCCGGCCCGACCCTGATCGGGGCCCGTTCGGACCCGGTCTACCGCGCCGCCGCCGACGGCGCCGTGCGGGCGATCCGTCAGACGGCTCCGTTCGACGTCCCGACCGGCTTCCCGGGCGGCCGCTTCCGCCCGACCTTCATCACAGAACGGGCCTGCCGCGGTCGATAGGACCGGCGCTGCGATCCTGACAAAGCGTGACGGGGCCTGAAAGTCGCCCCATTCGCGGCCATGCTGGTCTTATGCGCACGCTCTGGCGATAAGGAGCGGCGTGGATCGAAACTTGCGGGAGCCCCTGATGCGATTGAACCGACTTCTGGCCAGCGTCGCCGTCCTGGCGATGACGGTGAGCGCGGCCACCGCCCAGACGCCCCCGGTTCCGCCGCAGTCGACCGACCCGGTGGAGGTCGAGATCGACCAGGGCGTGCTGCGGCCGATGCAGATCGCCGTGGTCAATTTCAACGGTGAGAACGGCGCCGACCTCGGCGGCGTGATCCGCGCCGACCTGCGCCGCTCGGGCTATTTCGAACCGCTCGACCCGGCCGGCTTCGTCGAGACCGGCCTGACCCTGGCCAACGCCCCCAACTTCCCGCAGTGGACCTCGATCGGCGCCCAGGCCGTCCTGTACGGGGCGGTGACCCGCCGGCCCGACGGCCGCAACGATTTCGGCTTCCGCCTCTACGACCCCTATCGCCAGTGCCAGCTGGCCTCGTACCAGTTCACCGCCACGCCCGAGCAGTGGCGCCGCATCGGCCACAAGATCGCCGACCTGATCTATCAGCGCATGACCGGCGAAAGCGGCTTCTTCGACAGCCGCGTGGTCTTCGTCTCGGAAAGCGGCACCCAGCTGAACCGGCTGTCGCGCCTCGCCATCTCGGACCAGGACGGCTTCAACCCCGTCTATCTGACCCAGGGCGACGAGGTGATCATGTCGCCCCGTTTCTCGCTGAACGACCCCAATGAGATCACCTATGTGGCGCTCGGCCGGGACTACAGCCGCATCTATCTGTTCAACCTGTCGACCGGGCGGCGCGAGAGTCTCGGCGAGTTCGACGGCCAGGTCCTGGCCCCGCGCTTCTCCAACGACGGGTCGAAGATGGCCTTCTCGATCATCCGGGGCGGCAACACCGACGTCTATGTGATGGACCTGGCCAGCCGCCAGCTGCGCCGTCTGACCAACGACCCCGGCATCGACACCTCGCCTTCCTTCAGCCCGGACAACAGCCAGATCGTCTTCACCTCGGACCGCTCGGGCAGCGCGCGCCTCTACACCATGCGGGCCGATGGTTCGGGCCAGCGGCCGATCTCGCGCGGCGGCGGCATCTACACCGCTCCGAACTGGAGCCCCCGCGGCGACCTGATCGCCTTCACCAAACAGGGCGGCGGGCGGTTCTCGACCGGGGTGATGAACACTGACGGCTCCGGCGAGCGCATCCTGTCGTCGAGCTATTTCGAGGAGGGCCCGTCCTGGGCTCCAAACGGCCGCTACATCATGTTCGCGCGCCAGTCGCCGGGCGGCGACACCCGGCTGTGGACGGTGGACCTGTCGGGTCGCGTCGTCTCCCAGGCCGGATACTCGGGCCGCGGGACCGATCCGGCCTGGTCGCCCCTGCTCGACCAACAACCCGTCAACCTCGGCGGCGGCGGCCCGGACGGCTGCCCGACCTGACTGCCCAAGGAGCCTTTCGGCTCAAACCCGCGTTATCGCGACTGGCGAAACCGCTGGCGCGTCAGTAGCAACCCTTTACAGCCAAGCTGGAGGCGATGGCCTCCACTGAAGGAGACGACCCGATGATGAAGACCTCGAACCTCGTCCGTCTGGCCGCCGTCGGCCTGGCCGTGACCGCGATCGCCGCCTGCACCCCGCGCACGCCGGCCGACACCGGCGCCGGCAACCAGGTCCCGCCGCCCGCGAACGACCAGTACACGGACAACGGCGCCGCCCCGGTCTCGGGCGGCAACCTCGGCGCCGCGGCTCCGGGCTCGGAACAGGACTTCGTCGTCAACGTCGGCGACCGCGTCTATTTCGACCTCGACAGCTACGCCATCCGCCCGGAAGCCTATCCGCGCATGGACGCCCAGGTCGCCTGGCTGCAGCGCTATCCGCAGGTCACCATCCGCATCGAGGGCAATGCCGACGAGCGCGGCACCCGCGAATACAACCTGGCCCTCGGCGCCCGTCGCGCCGAATCGGTCCGCGCCTATCTGGTCGAGCGCGGCGTCTCCGCCGGCCGCATCGACACCATCAGCTACGGCAAGGAACGCCCGATCGCGGCCGGCTCGAATGAAGAGGCCTGGGCCCGCAACCGCAACGCCCACACCGCCATCGTCTCGGGCGCCGTGCGCTAGGACGGAATCCTGCGAGGGGGCGGCGCGGCCGCCCCCTCGTTGATCCTCCCTTGTCTTGAACCGGCCTCAAAACGGTGGGACGACAACGACCATGCTGAAGTTTCCCGCCGCCCTCCGTTCGCGTAACGCCCTGGTCACGGTGCTGGGCGTCGTCCTGATCGCCGGCACGACCACGGTCGTGGCCCAGACCACGCCGCTGGAGCCGATCCAGTGGGACAAGCGCCGGCTGGACCAGCTGGACCGCAACGTCCGCCGTCTCGAGCGCGCCGTGACCCAGCGCAACGCCGCCGGCCAGCCCGTGATCATCGAGCCCGATCCCGAGGTCGTCGCCCTGCAGGGCCGCGTCGGCCTGATGGACCGCCGGGTCGAGGACCTCGAGGCCACGGTCCGGCGAGTGAACGGCGACATCGAGCGCCTGACCTTCCAGCTCGACGAGACGGGTCGCGACAATGTCGCCCTGGGCGCCCGCGTCCGCGACGCCGAGGGACGCATCCGCGCCATGGAGGCGGCGGCGGCGCGCGAGGCCGAGTTGAACTCGCCGATCCCGACCACCTCGCCGACCGGCGACCCGGCGCGCGACCTGACCGCCGCCGCCCGGCTGGCGGCCAGCGATCCGGCGCGCGGCGATCGCGCCCTGCAGACCGTCATCGCCGCCTGGCCCGACACCCCCCAGGCCCGCGAGGCCTCGAGCCGCCTCGGCGACCTGCGCGTCTCGGCCGGCGATCACGCGGGCGCCGTCTCGGCCTACGCCACGGCCCTGCAGGGCTGGCCTGCCGCGCCCTGGGCCGCCTCGACGACGCTGGAGCTGGCCAACGCCCTCAACGCCACCGACCGCAAGACCCAGGCCTGCACGGCCCTGACTGAATTCACCCGCCGCTACGCCGAGGCCGCCAGCCCCGCCGTACGCGCCCGGGCGACCGAGGCCCGCACCCGCATCGGCTGCCCCGCGCCCGCCGCGACGCCGGCCCGGAGACCGGGCTGACCCCAGACCCCGCCGGCTGGACCGGTCCGGCGCGGGCCGCCCTGTCCGCGCGTCTGGAGACCGACGTCGACCGACCGCTCGCCCTGGCCCTGTCCGGCGGCGGCGACTCCGTCGCCCTGCTGCGCCTCGCCGCCGACTGGGCGAAGGCGCACGGCCGCCGCCTGCTGGCCCTGACCGTCGACCACGGGCTCAGCCCGGCCAGCGCCGGCTGGACCGACTTCGCCGAACGCGCCGCCCGCGCGGCCGGGGCCGACTGGCGCGGCCTGGCCTGGACTGGTCCGAAGCCCGCCGTCGGCCTGCCCGCCGCCGCCCGGACGGCCCGCCATCGCCTGATCGCCGCGGCGGCGCGGACGGCCGGCGCGCGGGTCGTCCTGTTCGCCCACACCGCCGACGACATCGCCGAGGGCGAGGTCATGCGGGCCGAAGGCTCCACGCTCGGCCGGCTGCGCGACTGGTCGCCCTCGCCCGTCTGGCCCGAGGGGCGCGGGCTGATGCTGCTACGCCCGATGCTGGGCGCGGGGCGTAGCGAGGTACGCGATTGGCTGGCGGGGCAGGGGGCGGACTGGATTGATGATCCGGCCAATGAGGACGTGCGGTTCGCAAGGAGCCGGGCCCGCGCTTTCCTTCTCCCGTTGGGTGGAGGAGTCTCGCAACGCGAGGCGACGACGGGTGGCACGCAGCGCCGGATGAGGGTCGACGGTAGAAGCGGCGAAGCCGCCCTGGGACAGCCGACCCTCACCCTTTCGCGCAAGGACGACGGCTTCGCCGCCGTGCGCTCAAGCCCTCTCCCGATGGGAGAGGGAACGCTGAACTTCGACCGGAGCATCGACGCCTCCACTCTCGCCGCCCTCCTGGTCTGCGTCGGGGGCGGCGACCGGCTTCCACGCGGAGACCGACTCTCCGCGATCGTTTACCGTCTGCTTTCCCACGAGGATTTCACCGCCACCCTGTGCGGCGCCCGTATCGAAGCGACCGGCGACAGCGTCCTTGTGACCCGCGAGGCCGGGGAGTTCGTCCGCCGGCCCCGCCCGCCGCTCCCGCTGGGTCCCGGCGTGGAGACCGTCTGGGACGGCCGCTGGGCGGTCACCGTCGATTCGCCCGGCTGGTCGGTCGCGCCGGCCGCGGGCCGGATGGCGGCCCTGTCCGATGCGGACCGGGCGGCGCTGAAGCCCCTGCCGCCCGCCGCGCGCGGGTCCGTCCCTGTGCTGATCCGGAACGATGCGACTGTCCCGGTTCTTGCAGGGACGACGGCGAAGGCGACGTCGCTGGTCGAGGAGAGACTGGCCCTGGCGCTGGACCGAATGACGCACGAAAGGGACCTTGGCGGCGTCATCCATGGCGCATCGCCCCGGAACCACCTATTTTCCGGCTGAAGATCATTGACGACGGGGCGCCAGGGCGCACCCAGGGACCGAGACGAGAATGAACCTGCGCAATCTGGCCATCTGGGGCGTCATCATTCTGGGCGCGATGGCGCTCTATGTCGGCGTCAGCCGCCCCGGCGGGCTTGCGGCCCCGACCGGCGCCAAGGCCGCGGCGGCCCGCCCGGTCGAGATGAGCTATTCCGAGCTGCTGAAGGCGCGCGACGCCAACGGCATCGCCAGCATCGAGGTGCGGGGCGAGACCATCAAGGCGACCCTGCGCGACAACCGCGTGGTCACTGTCATCACCCCGGTGCCGAACGCCGCCCTGGTCGACAGCATCCAGGCCAAGGGCGCCGCGGTCGACGTCAGGACCACGCGCCAGTCGCTGTGGGTCAGCGCCCTGATCGGCCTTCTGCCCTTCGTCCTGATCATCGGCCTGTGGATCCTGATCATGCGCCAGATGCAGGGCGGGGCGCGCGGGGCCATGGGCTTCGGCAAGTCCAAGGCCAAGCTGCTGACCGAGCACAAGGGCCGCAAGACCTTTGACGACGTCGCCGGCGTGGACGAGGCCAAGGAGGAACTGCAGGAGGTCGTCGACTTCCTCAAGGATCCGGCCAAATTCCAGCGTCTGGGCGGCAAGATTCCCAAGGGCGCCCTGCTGGTCGGCCCTCCCGGCACCGGCAAGACCCTGCTGGCCCGCGCCGTGGCGGGGGAGGCGGGCGTGCCCTTCTTCTCCATCTCGGGCTCGGACTTCGTCGAGATGTTCGTCGGCGTCGGCGCCAGCCGCGTGCGCGACATGTTCGAACAGGCCAAGAAGAACGCCCCCTGCATCATCTTCATCGACGAGATCGACGCCGTCGGCCGTCACCGCGGCGCCGGCCTCGGCGGCGGCAATGACGAGCGCGAGCAGACGCTGAACCAGCTGCTGGTCGAGATGGACGGGTTCGAGGCCAATGAAGGCATCATCCTGATCGCCGCCACCAACCGTCCCGACGTGCTGGACCCGGCCCTGCTGCGTCCGGGTCGCTTCGACCGCCAGGTCGTGGTGCCGAACCCGGACGTGAATGGGCGCGAGAAGATCCTGCGCGTCCACATGAAGGACGTGCCCCTGGCCTCGGACGTCATGGTCAAGACCATCGCCCGCGGCACCCCCGGCTTCTCGGGCGCCGACCTGGCCAATCTGGTCAATGAGGCGGCCCTGATGGCGGCCCGTAAGGACCGTCGCATGGTCACCCACCGCGACTTCGAGGACGCCAAGGACAAGGTCATGATGGGCGCCGAGCGCAAATCCATGGCCATGAACGAGGAAGAGCGCCGCCTGACCGCCTATCACGAGGGCGGCCACGCCATCGTGGCCATGAACGTCAAGATGGCCGATCCCGTGCACAAGGCGACCATCGTCCCGCGCGGCCAGGCCCTCGGCATGGTGATGCAGCTGCCGGAAGGCGACCGCTATTCCATGAAGTACCAGCAGATGGTCGACCGCATCGCCATCATGGCCGGCGGCCGCGTGGCCGAGGAGCTGATCTTCGGCAAGGAGAACATCACCTCGGGCGCCTCGTCGGACATCCAGCAGGCCTCCAAACTGGCGCGCCGCATGGTCACCCAGTGGGGCTTCTCCGACATCCTCGGCACCGTCGCCTATGGCGAGAACGAACAGGAGGTCTTCCTCGGCCACTCGGTCGCCCGCAGCCAGAATGTCTCGGAAGAGACGGCCCGGATCATCGATTCCGAGGTCAAGCGCATCGTGGGCGCCGGCTGGGACGAAGCCCGCCAGATCCTGACCGACAAGGCCGCCGATCTGGAGACCCTGGCCCAGGCCCTGCTGGAGTACGAGACCCTCTCGGGTCAGGAGATCAAGGACCTGCTCGAGAAGGGGCAGGCCCCGAACCGCGACGAGAGCAACTTCCCCAACGCCGGTCCGTCGGTCTCCGTGCCGATCACCCCGGTGTCGGACGGAACCTCGGTCGAGGTCCAGACGGTTCACTGATCGGCTGAAACGAACGAACCCGCCGTGAGCCAGGCTTGCGGCGGGTTCATTCTGATGAACTAGTTTGCATTGTAAACAAGTCTATGAGATATGGCTTCTCATCAAGAGGGGAGCCCTTCCATGTCTTCACACGAAACCGACCCGTCCGGCCGCCTGCACGGCCTCGACGCCCTGCGGGCGACCGCCCTGTTGCTCGGCGTCGTCCTGCACGCCTCCATGTCCTATTTCCCGGTCACGATCTGGATCGTGCCGGACACCGATAACTCGCCGGTCGCCAGCGCCGTCTTCTTCGCCATCCATCTGTTCCGGATGACCAGCTTCTTCCTGATCGCCGGCCTCTTCGCCCACATGATGCTGCACAGGCGCGGGACGACCGGCTTCATCAAGGATCGCATGAGCCGCATCGCCGGCCCGCTCGCCGCCTTCTGGTTCCCGGCCCTCGCCGCCATCATCGCGGGGCTGGTCTGGATGGCGGCGATCCGCAACGGCGGCGCCATTCCGACCGACGGTCCGCCCCCGCCGCCGCTGACGATCGAAACCTTCCCCCTGACCCATCTGTGGTTCCTCTGGGTGCTGCTGATCCTCTACGCCGCCATGCTGGTCCTGCGCGCGCCCTTCGCCCTTCTCGATCGCGACGGCGGCTGGGGCCGGTTCGTCGACCGGATCACCGGCGCCCTGATCGGGCCCTGGACGCCCGCGGTCCTCGCCGCCCCCCTGGCGGCCGCCTTCTGGCTGGCGCCGGACTGGGTCCCCTTCTTCGGCATTCCGACTCCGGACACCGGACTGGTTCCGAATGCGACGGCCCTGACCGCCTTCGGGACCGCCTTCGGCCTCGGCTTCCTGCTGGATCGCCGCCGCGACCTTCTCGTTCGTATCGAACGGCTGTGGCCGGTGTTCACCGTGGTCGCCCTCGGCGTCGGCGCGGCGGCCATGGTCATGCTCGGCGGGCCGGTCCCGGAGCTGACGCCGGTCGCCGATCCCGAACTGAAGGCGCCGCTGGCCGCGGTGATGGCCCTGGCCGTCTTCGCCTCGACCCTCGCGGTCCTGTCGCTGGCGCTGCGTTTCGCCTCCGGGCACAGCGCCGTCCGCCGCTATCTCGCCGACGCCTCCTACTGGATCTACATCGTCCACCTGCCGCTGGTCCTCGTCGGGCAGATCCTGGTCGTCAACGAGACCTGGCCCTGGTTCGTCAAGTTCGGCGCGGTCATCGCGGGAACCATGGCGGTCAGCCTGCTGACCTATGAACTGCTCGTCCGGCACAGCTTCGTCGGCCGCTGGCTGAACGGCCGACGCGTCCCGTGGCGCCGTCATGCGGACCCTGAACTCGCGCCCGCCGAATAGCTTGCCAAGACCAGCCGGCTCGTCCACCCCAGGGGCGAGCCGGCCCCGGAGAATCGCCATGCCCGCCAAGCCCCGCCTGCATTCCGCCGAGGACGACCTCGCCTTCATGCGCTCCATCGTCGAGGGCGGCGGACGACCGCCGATGACCCTGGCGATCTGCTATCTGGCGGGCGGGCTGCTGTACGGCCTGCAGTGCCTGTTCCACGTCGGCCAGGCCACAGGCCTGATCCGCTGGCCCGACCTCGCCAATCTGGTCTTCGTGGTCGGGATCAGCGCGACCTTCCTGTCGATCCTGACCTGGGCGATTCTGAAGGATCGCAAGACCGGCACGTCCAATCGCGGGCCCGTGGCGACGCGGACGCTCAACGCCGCCTTCAGCGCCACCGGCATGGCCAACTGCGCCGTGATCATCGTCTTCGGCGTGGGCGCGTACCGGGACCAGGACTTCGCCATCTGGCTCTATTACGCGGCCATCGTCTTCGCCCTCCAGGCCGCGGCCTGGTACATGGCCTGGACGCTGAAGCGGAAGGGCTGGATGCTGGCCACGGCGCTGGGCGGCTGGGTCACGGCGGTGGCGCTCGGCCTGCTGGTGCGCGAGCCTTTCTGGTATCTCGGGGTCTGCACCGTGGCCCTGTTCCTGTTGTTCGCCCTGCCGGGCTGGATCCTGTTCCGCGACGCCCGCGCCGCCCCGAAGGGGGCCTGAGCGCGCCATGGGACTGGCCGATCTCGGACGGATCGACGAGGTCATCCACGGCCGCATGCGGCTGGGGATCATGGTCTATCTGTCCGACGCCGACAGCGCCGACTTCACCGAGTTGAAGACCGTGCTCGAGGCGACCCAGGGCAATCTGTCGGTGCATCTGAAGAAGCTCGAGGAGGCGGGCTTCGTCGCCATCGCCAAGAGCTTCAGGGACAACAAGCCCCTGACCCGGGTCTCGATCACGCCCGAGGGCCGCAAGGCCTTCGGCGCCTATCTGGACGCCATCGGCAGCTTGATTGGGGGCAGGGACTGACATGCCGCCGCGCGTCATGGGCATCGTCAATGTTACGCCCGACAGCTTCTCGGACGGCGGACGCCTCGCCTCGGCCGAGGCCGCCGTCGCCCACGGCCTGACGCAGGTCGAACAGGGCGCCGACATCCTCGACATCGGCGGCGAGAGCACCCGGCCCGGCGCCGCCCCGGTCGCCGAGGCGGAAGAAATCGTCCGCGTCGTCCCGGTCATCGAAGGCCTGCGCAGCGTCTGGGACGGCCCGATCAGCATCGACACGATGAAGCCCGCCGTCGCCCGCGCCGCCGTCGCCGCCGGCGCGACGATGTGGAACGATGTAACGGCCCTCGGCCACGCGCCCGACAGCCTGGCGACCGCCGCCGGGCTCGGCTGCGACGTCGTGCTGATGCATATGCGGGGCGAACCCCGCACCATGCAGGCCGATCCCCGCTATGACGACGTGGTCGCCGAGGTGACGGATTGGCTCGTCGCCCGGGCCGATGCAGCCATGGCGGCGGGCGTGGCGCGCGAGCGGATCTGGCTCGACCCCGGCATCGGCTTCGGCAAGACCACGGCGCACAACCTGGCCCTGACCGCGCATCTCGACCGGCTGGCCGCAACCGGCTTCCCGGTCCTCTACGGCGCCAGCCGCAAGCGCACGATTCAGGCGATCGACCCGACGGCGACCGACCCCGCCGACCGGCTCGGCGGCTCCCTGGCCCTGGCGCAGGAGGCGGCGCGGGCAGGGGCGTCCATCCTCCGGGTCCACGATGTCCGCGAGACCGTGCAGGCGCTGGCGGTTCAGGCGGCGGTGGCGGGGGCCGCCGCATGCGACTGACTTGTCCGTCCGCGCGGTCTGCCGCATGGGAGGGCCATGCCTGAACAACCCAGATTCCGCGGACGCGTCCTGATCATTGCCGGCTCGGATTCCGGCGGCGGCGCCGGGATCCAGGCCGACATCAAGACCGTAACCATGCTCGGCGGATACGCCGCGACGGCGATCACGGCGATCACCGTGCAGAACACCCTCGGCGTCCACGGCGTGCATCCGCTGCCGCTGGACCTGATCGAGGCCCAGGCGCGGGCGGTGCTGGACGACATCGGCGCCGACGCCATCAAGACCGGCATGCTCGGCTCGACCTCCGTGGTCGAGCGCGTCGCCGCCATTCTCGATTCGTCGGGCGCCCCGGCAGTGGTCGATCCGGTCATGATCGCCAAGGGCGGCGCGGCCCTGCTGGCGGACGACGCCATCGCCGCCGTCCGGTCGCTGATGATCCCCCGCGCCGCCCTGCTGACCCCGAACGCCCCCGAGGCCGAGGCCCTGACCGGCATCGCCGTCGCCGATCTCGACGGTCAGCGCCGGGCCGGCGAGGCCCTGCTGGCCATGGGCGCGCGGGCGGTGCTGATGAAGGGCGGTCATGTGCCCGGCGAGAGCGTCGTCGACCTGCTGCTGACCCCGACCGGCGAGACCCTGCTGGAAGGCGAACGGTTCGACACCCGCAACACCCACGGCACCGGCTGCACCCTGGCCAGCGCCTGCGCCACGGGCCTGGCCCTCGGCCTGCCGCTGGAGGTCGCGGTGGCGAACGCCTGGGCCTATGTCGCCGAAGCCATCCGCCGGGCGCCCGGGCTGGGCGCCGGGCACGGACCGCTGGACCACGGCTGGCCGGTGCGGGGCCGGACATGAGCGATCTGGAGACAAGGCTGGCAGGGATCGTTCGCGCCGACCCCGGCCTGATGCACGTCCTGACCACGGTGCGCGGCCTCGGCCTGAACGACTGGCGGGTCTTTTCCGGCGCCGTCTATCAGAGCGTCTGGAACGCCGTGACCGGCCGCCCGGCCGGCTACGGCCGCAAGGACTATGACCTCGGCTATTTCGATCCGGATGTCAGCTGGGACGCCGAGGACGTGGTGATCAAACGCGTCGCCGCCGCCTTCGACGAGCCGTTCCGCACCGATGTCGAGGTCCGCAACCAGGCCCGGGTCCACATCTGGTTTCCCGACCGGTTCGGCGAACCCTACGAGGCCCTGACCGGCACGGACGAAGCCCTCGCCCGTTTCGTCGCCCCGGCCTTCGCCGTCGGGGTCCGGCTGGAGGCCGACGATACGATCAGCATCGCCGCCCCCTTCGGGCTGGAGGACGTCTTCTCCATGACCCTGCGCCCCAATCCGGACCGGCCGCTTGCGAAGGGGTGGGACAAGGCCGTCGCCAGCGCCCGGGCGCGGTGGCCGGAAATTCAGGTCATCGAGCCCGCCAGCCGCGGATAGATGTCGCGGTCGACCTTTTCCATGTGTCTCAAGGGATCGGCCGGCTCGAATCCGTACTGCGCGTACAGGCCATGAGCGTCCGCCGTCGCCAGTCCCCAGCGCCTCAGATCCTGAAGGCGCGGCTCGGCCAGCACGCCGTCCATCAGCGCCTTGCCCAGACCCCGGCCGCGCGCGTCGGCGTCCACAAAGACGTCGCACAGCCAGGCGAAACTGGCCTGGTCCGTGACCACCCGGGCGAAGGCCACGAGGCGGTCGCTCTCGAACAGGCCGAAACAGATCGAGCCCCGGCAGGCGCGCTCGAACACCGGCCAGGGGATCGCCTTGCCCCAATAGCTTTCCTCGGCGATCCAGCGCCAGGCGATGCGAAGCTCGGACTCTGTCAGGGTGGTGCGCAGATCGGTCATCGGCGGGATATAGCGCGACCGGCGGCGCTGGCGTAACACCCGCGCCATGCGCCAGTGGACCATCGACGCCTTCGCCGCCGCCCCGTTCAGGGGCAACCCCGCCTGCGTGGTCGAGCCGTTCGACCGTTGGCCCTCCGACGACTGGATGCAGGCGCTGGCGAAGGAGAACAACCAGGCCGAGACCGCCTTTCTGCTCAGGACGGCGGATCCGGCCCGCTTCGGCCTGCGCTGGTTCACGCCGGGCATGGAGGTCGATCTGTGCGGCCACGCCACCTTGGCCTCGGCCCATGCGCTGTCGGCCGAGCTGGGAATCGAGGCGGCGGCCCTGACCTTCGAAACCCGGTCCGGCCCGCTGACCGTGAGTCGCGCGGGCGAGGGCTATGAGATGGACTTCCCGGCCGACCCGCCGCGCCGGACACCGGCGCCCGCTGGTCTGGCCGAGGCCCTGGGCGTCGAGCCGGTCGAGGTCTGGGCTGGACGCTATCTGGTTGCGGTGCTGGCCGATGCGGCGGCGGTGCGGGCCGTGGCGCCGGATATTCGCGCGCTCGGGACCCTCCAGGGAGAGGCGGGCGAGATCGGTCAGGTCATCGTCTGCGCACCGGCCGACCCCCCGGACGGCGTCGATGTGGTCGACCGCTTCTTCGGGCCCGGCTGCGGCATCGACGAGGACCCGGCGACCGGCTCGGCCCACTGCATCCTCGGGCCGCTGTACGCCGACAAACTGGGTCGCACGACCGTGCGGTTCCGGCAGGTTTTCCCGGGGCGGGGCGGGGATATCGAAACCGAAACCCGAGGCGATCGGCTCCTGCTGCGCGGCCGCGCTGTCACCGTGATCGAGAGCAGGCTCCGCGTCTGACACAAGGAAAGGGGCGCGACCCTCCCGGATCGCGCCCCTCGGACTTCCGGGGAGGAAAGTCAGGCCCTAGTAGCGGCGGTTGTCGTGGTCGCGGCGTTCGGCGCGGACCTGGACCGAGAGCCGGTCGTAGCGGCGGTCCAGTTCGGCCCGCTCGCGAACCGAAAGGCCGCCGCGCATGAAGTTCCGCTCCAGGCGGACCAGTGCGTTCAGCTCGGCCCGGAGCCGGCTCGCTTCCCGACGGCTGAGCTGGCGGTTGCGCTCACCCACGTCGATGCGGCGATCCAGCTGGTATTTGCGCTGGCTGATGTTCATCCAGTTGCGGCCGCCGCGATCGTCGTCGTAGCGACCGCCGCGGTTATCGCGCTCGTAAGGGCGCTCGTAGCGCTCTCCGCGCTGTTGCGGGCCGTAATTCTGGGCCATGGCGGGGACCGCGACGGAGGCCGCGGCCAGGGCGATGGCGGGGATGAGGAACTTCTTCATCTGTCGTCTCCTTGGCGGTTTCCACGCTGACCGGCCGGCCGGCGTTGATGCGAGATGACCATCCCCCGGCTGAGCGCGATCTGAACGGCTCGCGTCAGCTTTCATTCATGTCGATGACTTCGCGTCCATGGCCCCGCCGGCCCGGGGCAGGCAAGGGGCGCGCCGCGGGTGAAACATGTCTACACTCGCCGTTCAGCCATCGTTCAGAGCCTGGGCCCTAGACCGACGTTCATGACCCGTATCGCCGCCGCATTCCTGGCCGCCCTGCTCGCCGCCGCCCCCTTGGGATCGGCGGCGGCGCAGGACCGTGAGCGTCCCCCGCCTCTGCGCCGCGAGGAGGACCGTCAGCTCGAGCGCCCCCAGGTCAGCATGGGCCAGGCGGTCCAGCGCGCTTCAGCCGGCCGACCGGGCCGCTTCCTGGGCGCCAGCAACCGGGGCGACACTATCGTCGTTCGTTGGGAATATCCCGGCGGTCGGGTCGCCGACATCATGGTGGACGCCCGCACCGGCCGGGTCGTGGGAGAACGCTGAATGCGAATCTTGCTTGTCGAGGATGACGTCGATCTCTCGCGCCAGCTGAAACTGGCCCTGGGCGACGCCGGCTATGCCGTCGACCACGCCGCGGACGGCGAGGAAGCGCATTTCCTCGGCGACACCGAACCCTATGACGTGGTCGTTCTGGACCTCGGCCTGCCCAAGATCGACGGCGTCTCGGTGCTGGAGCGCTGGCGCCGGGACGGCAAGACCACGCCGGTGCTGATCCTGACCGCCCGCGGGGCCTGGTCCGACAAGGTGTCGGGCTTCGACGCCGGCGCCGACGACTATCTGACCAAGCCCTTCCACACCGAAGAGCTGCTGGCCCGCCTGCGCGCCCTGCTGCGCCGTTCGGCGGGCATCGCCTCGGCGACCCTGTCGTGCGGCGGCCTGCGTCTCGACCCCCGCGCGGCCCGCGCCACGGTCAATGGCGAGCCCCTGCGCCTGACCTCGCTGGAGTACCGGCTGCTGCACTATCTGATGATGCACCAGGGCCGGGTGATCAGCCGCACCGAACTGGTCGAGCACCTGTACGACCAGGATTTCGACCGCGACTCCAACACCATCGAGGTCTTCGTCGGCCGCCTGCGCAAGAAGATCGGCCCCGACCGCATCGAAACGGTGCGCGGCCTCGGCTATCGCCTGACGCCGCTGGCCGGGGAGTCCGACGGGGCGTGACGGAGGCGGCGGGGGGCGAACCGGCTCTGGCCGAAGACAGGTCCTGGGGGCGCTGGTTCGGCCGGCCGGGCCGCAGCCTGACCCGGCGCCTGATCTGGCTCGCCTCCGCCTGGATCGTTCTGGCCCTGGTGCTGACGGGCTGGGCCCTGACCAGCCAGTACCAGGAATCCGCCCTGCGCCGGCTCGGCAATGTACTGTCCGCGACCATCGACGAAGTCGTGGTCGCCACCAACGCCGGGCCCGACGGCATTGTGGTCGCCGAGATCAAGGACGCGGCGACCCTGCGGCCGCTGTCAGGGGAATACTGGGCGGTGGCCGAACGGGCCCCGGGCGGCCGGCTGCGGGTGCTGGCGCGGTCCCCCTCGCTGGCCGGTTCGGACCTGACCGTGCCGGGCGAGCTGCCTGCACGGCTGGACGCCGCCTTTGGCCAGATCATCAGCTACAACGCCACCGGCCCGCGCGGCGAGCCCCTGCGGGTGGCGGCCAGCATGAAACAGCTGCCCGGCCGGACGGAGCCGGTGGTCTTCATGGCCGGGATCGATCGCGCCAACATCGACGCCGACACGCGACAGTTCGCGACCTTCACCTGGATCGCCCTGCTGATCCTGGGCCTCGGCCTGGTCATCGCCGTCTTCCTTCAGGTCCAGATCGGACTGCGGCCGCTGTTCAGCCTCAGGAATGAAATCTCCGACGTCCGCAAGGGAAAGGCGGCCCGCATCGCCCGCAGCTACCCGCTGGAGATCCAGCCGCTCGCGGAACAGGTCAACCGGCTGCTGGACCAGAACCAGGAGACCGTGGAGCGCCAGCGCACCCATGTCGGCAACCTGGCCCACGCCCTGAAGACGCCCCTGTCGGTCATGCTGGCCGAGGCCGGCTCGCAGAAGGGCGCGCTGCCCGACATGGTCCGCAGGCAGACCGAGGTGATGAAGGCCCAGGTCGACCATCACCTCCGGCGCGCCCGCGCCGCGGCCCGCGCCCAGCTGCTGGGCGACCGGACGCCCATCGCCGAGGTGCTCGACGAACTGGCCGTCATGCTCGAGCGGGTGTTCGAGGAGAAGGGCGTCGAGATCGACTGGCGCGCGCCCGACGAGCTCGGGTTCCGGGGCGAAAGGCAGGATCTGCAGGAGATCCTCGGCAATCTGATGGAAAACGCCTGTAAATGGGCGAAGCGGCGCGTCCGCGTCACGGCCGGCGCGACTGGCCTGGGCCAGATGGTGGTGGTGGTCGAGGACGACGGGCCGGGCCTGCCGGCGGGTCAGCGCGAGGCGGCCCTTGAACGCGGCGCCCGCATGGACGAGACCACGCCGGGGTCCGGCCTCGGCCTGTCGATCGTGGTGGAGCTGACCCGCGCCTATGGCGGGCGCATCACCCTGGCGGACAGCGACCTCGGAGGACTCAAGGTGCTGCTGGAATTGCCGACGGCGGAGGCCTGACGGTCGCGCTGGACAGTCGTTGTTAACCCTGCCTACCCATAGTGGGGTAGTCGGATCGAGCCGGGGCTGGAATTCTTGCATGGCAGGGCTGTCTGTCGTTCATCGCGTCGCCTTGGCTGACCTGTTGTCGCGGTGCGCCGATCCCATGCTTCGGACCGTGTCCGCCGCCGTTGCGCCATTGGCGGGCGGAAAAGCGGCCGAGCTTCGCTTCATGCTGGCGGAAGAGGTCCGCGACCGGCAACGGCGCGGTCGCGTCATGGCGCCCCTCGCCCCCATGTTCCGCCCTCGCGCTGACGGCGTGACGGCCATGACCTTTCCGCCGCGGGTCCTGCCGCGGTTGTGGAAGGCCGCGACGGCGCGCGAGCCGGAACTGCTGGATCGCCTCGATGGCGACGGACCGGAGGTCGCCGCCGTTGCTGACCGCATCTGCCAGTCAGCGGCCGCCGCGGTGCGGGACCAGCCTGACCTCGTATGGCCGGCGCAGGGCGATGAAGCCGGGCGCCAGGCCGGACTCGCCGATCTGGCCCGCTGTCTCGACCTGACCCATCTGGCGCGGCGCGGCCTGCCGTCGCTGGACGTGTGGCTCAAACGCCCCGACGGCGACCAGGTGGCTGAACTCCGGCTGCTGCTCAAGGACTGCGCCAGCGTTCACGTCGACGGCGCCCAGCGGGTGCTGGAGATGCTGTTCGCCCACCTCGATGACGCCGTCCTGATCCTGCGGATCGTCATCCAGACCTCCCTGGCCGCGGGCCGCGAGGGGTTTCTCAGCGATTCCGAGCTGGCGGGCTTCGTCGACCGGCTGATCGCCGGGGTCGACGTCCGGACCAGGAGGATCGAGGCGTTCAAGCCGGCGGTCGACCTCGATCGCGTTGAGTCCGTCATCGCCGACTTCAACTGGTGCGCCAGCGTGCTCGGCGAACTGGACGTGACCCTGACGCTCAATCCCCAGAGCGTCTGGGGCAAGTCGGTGCGGGACGCGCGCGTGGCCATCGCCCGCCGGCTGTCGGGCCTGTTGCGCGCGGCCGAGAAGGCGGTCGACGAGGCCCTGCCGCTGGAGCGGGTCCAGATCGCGGGCCGTATGACGCGCAAGTCGCCCGCCCTTGCGGCGCCGGCCACGGGACCGACCGTCGAGACGGCGCTCAGCCTGCTGAAACTTGTCGGCTCGGCCCGCGGACCGGCCTCGACGTTCGGCTGCGAGGCTGACCGAAAGGCCCTGGTCGAATTGCTGACCGTCCGCCTGTCCGACTATGCCGATGAGGCGCTGCGCCTCATCAATGACGGCGAGGCGACGGATGAGTCCCACGCCCTGGTCCTTGTCGAACTGTCCGCCCGCTGCCTCGACCTGATCGACGCCGTCGACCCCGCCCGCACGGTGCGGCGTCGGGCCGCGGTCGCCGGGGCCCCTCCAAAGGACGACGAGGCCTCGTCGCGGGCCGCCTGATCGGCTACATCGCCGGTCATGACGATTTTCTGGATCATGGCGGCGCTGCTGACGGCCCTGGCGGGTCTGTCCGCCCTGACCGGCGCGCGCCGGGGTGCGGATACTGACGAGACGGTCTCGGCCTCTCCGGAACTGGCCGAACTGGACCGGCTGAAGGCGCGCGGATTGCTCGACGAGGCCGCCTGGACCGCCGCCCGCGCGGAGGCCGGACGCCGCATCCTGGTTTCCAGCCGCGAGGCCGCGCCCGTCCGGGCCCGCGCCGGGGACCGGGTCTGGGTGCTGGGCGGCATGGCGGCCATGGCCGCCGCCGCGCTCGGCCTGTACGCCGTCATCGGGACGCCGGGCGCGCCGGACCAGGCTTTTGAGCGCCGCGTGGATCAGTGGACGAATGAACTGGAGACGCTCCAGGCCCCGCAGATCGCCGCCGTGGCGGCTCGCGTCGTCAAACAGCGCCCCGGCGATCATGAGGCCCTGACCATGCTGGGCGCGGCCCGGTTCGAGGCGGGCGATCCGATCGGCGCCGCCTCGGCCTTCCGTCGGGCTGTGGCGCTGCGGCCGGACGACGCCGAGAGCTGGGGCCGGCTGGGCGAGAGCCTGACGCGCGCCAACAGCGGCGTGGTCGGCGGCGAGGCCGAGGCCGCCTTCGCCCAGGCCCTGCGCCACGATCCCGACCAGTTGGGCCCCCGCTACTTCCTCGGCGAGGCGGCCCTGGCCCGCGGCGACGCCGGGACCGTGCGCGCCATGTGGGGGCCGCTGATCGCCGCCCTCGACCCGGCCGATCCGCGCCGGGCCGACCTGCAACGGCGGATGCCGGGGGAAGACGAATGAACTGGCTGCCGAAATCTCCCAAGGCGCGCCGTCGCCTCTGGGTCGTCGCCGCGGTGGCGCCGGTGCTGGCCCTGGCGGTCGGCCTGTCGCTGTACGCCATGCGCGACAACGTCACCTTCTTCTTCTCGCCGTCCGAGGCGACCGCCGAGACGGCGCCCCCGGGAAGGGTCATTCGCCTGGGCGGACTGGTCGAGGCCGGCAGCGTGGTGCGCGGCGCCGATGGCGAGGTCGCCTTCGCCATCACTGACAATGTCGCGACCACCCGCATCGTCTACCACGGCGATCTTCCGGACCTCTTCCGCGAGGGGCAGGGGGTGGTCACCCAGGGCGCGTTCCAGCCCGATCGCAGCTTCCGCGCCACCCAGGTGCTGGCCAAGCATGACGAGAACTATATGCCGCGCGAGGTCGCCGACCGGCTCAAGGCCAAGGGCGAGTGGCGCCCCGAGGGCGAGTCCCCTGCGGGAGCGCCCGTCACGTGATCGTTGAGCTGGGCTCCTTCGCCTTGATCCTGGGTCTGGCCCTGGCGGTGCTGCAGACCGCCATGGCCGCCGCCGGCCGGCTGCGCCGCAGTCCGGTGCTGGCGGGCGCCGCCGAGGGCGCGGCCCTCGCCGGAGCGGTCGCCGTCGCCCTGGCTGCTGCGGCCCTGGTCTGGGCCTTCGCGGTCTCGGACTTCTCGGTCGCCAATGTCGCGGCCAACAGTCACACCGACAAGCCGATGCTCTACAAGGTCGCCGCGGCGTGGGGCAGCCACGAGGGCTCCCTGCTGCTGTGGTGTCTGGTCCTGACCGGTTTCGGCGCCGTCCTTTCGCGGGCGCGCGGCCTGCCGTTCGGCCTCAAGACCTCGGCCGTGGGGACCCAGGGTCTGCTCGGCGTGCTGTTCCTGGCCTTCGCTGTCTTCACCTCCAACCCTTTCGCGCGGCTGGATCCGGTTCCTTTCCAGGGCAATTCGCTGAATCCCCTGCTGCAGGATCCCGCACTCGCCTCCCATCCGCCCTTCCTCTACGCGGGCTACGTCGGGTTCTCTGTCTGCTTCTCCCTCGCCGTCGCCGCCCTGATCGAGGGACGGGCCAATTCCAGCTTCTGGCCGGCCTGGGGCCGCTGGGTTCGTCCGTGGGCCCTGGCCAGCTGGTCCTTCCTGACCATCGGCATCACCCTCGGCGCCTTCTGGGCCTATTATGAGCTCGGCTGGGGCGGCTGGTGGTTCTGGGATCCCGTCGAGAACGCCAGCTTCATGCCGTGGCTGGCCGGGACCGCCCTGCTGCACTCCGCCGTGGTCACCGAGCGGCGCGGCGCCCTGGTGGGCTGGACGGCCTTCCTCGCCCTGCTGGCCTTCACCTTCTCCATGCTGGGGGCCTTCCTGGTCCGCTCGGGCGTGCTGACCAGCGTCCACGCCTTCGCCGTCGACCCCCAGCGCGGCATGATGCTGCTGGCCATCCTTGGCGGCACGGCGGGCGCAGCCTTCGCCCTGTTCGCCTGGCGGGCGCCCGGGCTGAAGGGCGGCGGCGTGTTCGCGCCGGTCAGCCGCGAGGGCGCCCTGGTGCTGAACAACCTGTTCCTGACCGCGGCGTGCGCCACTGTCCTGCTCGGCACCCTCTATCCGCTGATCCTCGAGGCCGCCAACGGGGCCGCCATCTCGGTCGGCCCGCCCTATTTCGCCCTGACCTTCACCCCGCTGATGGCGGTCGCCTTCCTGATCCTGCCGGCGGGGCCGCTGCTGGCGTGGAAGCGCGGCGACATGAAGGGCGTCGCCCAGCGGCTGAGCCTGGCCGCGGGCCTGGCCCTGCTGGTCGCCCTGCTCGGCTGGATGGCCTTCGAGCCCCGCAAGGCCCTGTCCGCCGCCGGCGTCGGGCTGGGCGCCTGGCTGATTCTCGGAACCCTGGCCGAGGTCGTCGAGCGGGTGCGCCTGTTCCGCGCGCCCCTCGCCGAGAGCCTGCGCCGCGCGCGGAACCTGCCGCTCGGCTCCTGGGGCACGACTCTCGCCCATGCGGGACTGGGGGTCTTCGTCCTGGGGGCGGTGGTCGAGACCGGCTATCGCGTCGAGGCCGCCCGCCTGCTGGCGCCCGGCCAGACCGTCGAGGCCGGCCGGTGGGCCGTGCGTCTGGACTCCGTCCGCGTCGTCGAGGGTCCGAACTATCTGGCGGAACAGGGGCGGCTGACCGTCACCCTGCGCGACGGCGGCGCTGCGAGGACCATCACCGCCGAGCGCCGCTTCTTCCCCGCCGGCGGCCAGACCACCAGCGAGGTCGGTCTCGATTTCCGCGGGCTGGACGACGTCTATGTGGTGCTGGGCGAGCGCGGCCGGAACGACGCCGGCGCTGCCGGCTGGACCGTCCGCGTCTGGTGGAACCCCTGGGCGCGGCTGATTTTCCTCGGCCCGGAGATCATGGCCCTGGGCGGCCTGCTGTCGCTGCTGGACCGGCGTCTGCGGCTGGGTG
Organism: Brevundimonas sp.; assembly: GCA_004296955.1. Lineage (GTDB taxonomy): Bacteria > Pseudomonadota > Alphaproteobacteria > Caulobacterales > Caulobacteraceae > Brevundimonas. Next base: position 51,438 of record SCVB01000103.1, on the reverse strand, counting down.
TGAACCGGAAGACCGCCGCATGAAGCGCGCCCTGCTGATCGCCGTCGCGGCCCTGGGTCTGGTCGCCGCCGAACCGGCACCCCGGCCGGACCGTCCCCTGCCGGACGCGGCCCAGGAGGCGCGGGCGCGCGCCCTGTTCGAAGACATCCGCTGCGTCGTCTGTCAGCACGAGGCCATCGCCGACAGCCCGGCCGGCATCGCCGCCGACATGCGCGCCCTCGTGCGCGAGCAGATCGCCGCCGGACGCAGCGACCAACAGGTCCGCGACGATCTGGTCCGCCGCTACGGCGACTTCGTCCTGTTCACCCCGCCGCTGCGGGGGGGCACCTGGCTGCTCTGGTTCGGGCCGGTCGCGGCGTTGGCGGCCGCCGGCGCCGGCCTGCTGTTTGTCGCGCGCCGCCGCCGCCCGGCCGAGACGCCGCCCCTGACCGCCGCCGAAGAGGCCGAACTGGCGCGGATTCTCGCCGATCAGGCCGTTCGCCCCGATCCTGACGCAAAGCCGTCTGACCACTAGGGTCTGCGGACCGGTCATCGCGCCGTCGCCTTGGTGAAACGGGCCGCAGCCCTATATTGTAAGGCCCAACGGGCGTCCCGCGCCCGACGAGAGGATCGCAAGACACGCCTATGATGAAGCGCAAGGAATTCATGCTGGGGGCCATCGCGGGCCTGACCTTCGCCGCCGCGGCGACCGCCGGCGGCGTCATCGACTGGCCCTCGGCCGCAGCCGGCCCGGTGGCGGGCGTCTCGGGGCGGCTGGCGCCCAACGCCGGCGGCTCCGGCCTCGCCTTCGCTCCGCCGCAGGGGGCGCCGCTCAGTTTCGCCGACATCTTCTCCCAGGTCGCTCCCGCCGTGGTCCAGATCGATGTGAAGACGCGGGTGCGCCAGCCCAGCATGATCCAGGTCCCCGGCCTGCCCTTCGCCATCCCCAATCCCAACGGGGCCGAAGAGGGCGAGGAGGGCGCGGAAGGCGAAGGCGCGGTCGCCATGGGCGCCGGTTCGGGCTTCTTCATCGCCGCCAACGGCTTCATCGTCACCAACAACCACGTCGTCGCTGACGCCACCGAGATTACGGTCAAACTGGCCGACGGGCGCGAGCTCGAAGCGCGTCTGGTGGGCCGCGACGAGGCCACGGACCTGGCGGTCATCAAGGTCGACGGGAGCGACTTCCCCTTCGTCAATTTCGAAGAGGCCGCCCAGCCGCGCGTCGGCGACTGGGTCATCGCCGTGGGCAACCCCTTCGGCCTTGGCGGCACGGCGACGGCGGGCATTGTTTCGGCCCAGGGGCGTGGCGACGTCGACGCCTCGACGCCCTATACCGACTATCTGCAGATCGACGCCGCCATCAACCGGGGCAATTCGGGCGGCCCGACCTTCGACATCTACGGCCGCGTCATCGGCGTGAACTCCGCCATCTATTCGCCTACCGGCGGCTCGGTCGGCATCGGCTTCGCCATTCCGGCCGCGATCGCCAAGCCGATCACCGACCGGCTGATGCGCGGCGAAGCGATCGAGCGCGGCTATCTCGGCGTCGAGATCGGCAATCTGGCCCCCTATCGCGAGTCCATGGGCCTGCCCGAGAACACCCGGGGCGCGCTGATCAACAGCGTCACCCCCGGCGGACCGGCCGATCGCGGCGGGCTGCAGGCCGGCGATGTCGTCACGGCCATGAACGGCGAGGCGGTCGCCACCTCCAGCGAACTGACCCGTCGCGTCGGTCGGGCGCGGGCCGGGGACACCCTGCGGCTGGACATCCTTCGGGACGGACGGCGCCAGACGGTGAACGTCCGCTCGGGCACCCGGCCGTCGGAGACTGACCTGCAGGCCGGGCGCAACGGGGCCGAGGATCTCGAGACTCCGGCGCCGGCCCAGGCTGGAACCGCCGTCGCAGGCATCAATGTCGCCCCCCTGTCGGCGGCGTTGCGCCAGCGCTATGAAATCCCGGCCAACGTCAACGGCGTCGTCGTCACCCAGGCGGGCCGGGGCGCCACGCAGGGCTTCCAGCCCGGCTATGTGATCTTCCGGGCCGGCACCGCCCCGGTCACCTCGATCGCCGATCTTCAGGCTGCGGTCCAGGCGGCGCGGGCCGCCGACCGGGATTCGCTGTTCCTGATGATCTGGACGCCGAGAGGCAATGTGCCCTTCCCCCTTGACCTTCCGAAGTCTGAATAAGCCTTAACTGCCCCCTTCGCCGCCGATGCGCTAACATCGGCGGCGATTCACGTTTGAGGGGCTGATTCCATGCGCATTCTGGTGGTCGAGGACGACGCTGAAGCCGCGACCGCCATGGTCCGGGGACTGACCGAGGCCGGACACGAGCCGACCCACGCCGTCGACGGCGCCTTCGGCCTGCTGGAGGCCCAGAAGGGCGGCTACGACGTCTATGTGGTCGACCGGATGATGCCGCGCCTCGACGGCATCGGCATGGTCGAGACCCTGCGTCGCGACGGCGATCAGACCCCCGTCCTGTTCCTGTCCGCTCTCGGCGAGGTCGAGGACCGTGTGACCGGGCTGAACGCCGGCGCCGACGACTATCTGGTCAAGCCCTATGCCTTCTCCGAGCTGATCGCCCGGGTCGAGGCCCTGTCGCGCCGCCGCGAGTCCGGCAGCGTGGCCACCATGCTCAAGGTCGGCGATCTCGAGATGAACCTGATCGCCCGCACGGTTCACCGCTCCGGCAAGGAGATCGACCTGCAGCCGCGCGAATTCCAGCTGCTGGAGTTCCTGATGCGCCACGCCGGCCAGTCGGTGACCCGCACCATGCTGCTGGAGAAGGTCTGGGAATATCATTTCGACCCCCAGACCAATGTGATCGACGTCCACATCAGCCGCCTGCGCGCCAAGATCGACAAGGGCTTCGACCACGCCATGCTGCAGACGGTGCGCGGGGCGGGATACCGGCTGGAGCCGTAAGCGACGTCGATGCGGCTCCCCTCTCTACTCCGCCGCACGCCCTTCCGGCTGACGCTGCTGTTCCTTGCCCTGTTCGCGGCGGCGGCCAGCGCCATCCTCGCCTGGGTCTATTTCGCCTCGGCCTCCGAGGCGCGGACCAAGGCCGAGCGCGAGGTGCGCGGCGAGATGCAGGTGCTGACCGGCATCTACAAGGAGCGTGGCTTCGACGCGCTCAACATGGCGCTGATCGACCGGACCCTGCGCGACAACTCCTTCCTCTATCTGCTCAAGAACCCCGACGGCAGCCAGGTCACCGGCAGCCTGACCAACTTCCCCATCGAGACGCTGCAGGAAGACCAGCAGTGGATCACCTTCCCCTTCACCGACACGGACGTTGAGGGACGGGTCACCCGGCCCCAGGTCCGCGGCGTGCAGGTGCGTCTGTCGGGGGGAGGGATGCTGTTCGTCGGCCAGTCCCTGGGCGACACCGAAGCCTATCTGGCGCGTCTGACCCAGGCGCTGTGGACCGCCATGGGGATCGTGCTCCTGCTCGGCCTGGCCGGCGGGGTGCTGGTCAGCCGAAATCTGGAACGCGCCATGGGCCGGCTGAACAAGGTCGTCACGGCGGTGCAGGAGGGCGACCTCAAGGCCCGCGCCGTAGTGCGGAACTCCGGCGACGAGCTGGACGAACTGGGCGCCGGTCTGAACACCATGCTCGAGCGGCTGGAAGGGTCGATGGCCTCGATCCGCCACGCCGGCGACGCCATCGCCCACGACCTACGCTCGCCCCTGACCCGGATGCGGGCCAAGCTGGAAGTGGCGCTGATGGACGCCGACGCCGGCAAGATCAACGGCGTCGACGCGGTCCAGCTGGCGCTCGACGAGGCCGACAACCTGCTCAAGACCTTCAACACTGTCCTCGCCATCGCCCGGCTGCAGGCCGCCGCGGGACGCACGCCCGATCCGAAGCTGTTCGACGCCGCCGACCTGGCCGCCGACATGGCCGAGCTCTATGAGCCCGCCTCGGAGGACAAGGGTCTGGAGTTCTCGGCCGAGATCGAGCGCGGCCTGATGATCGAGGGCAACCAGCCCTTCCTCGCCCAGGCCCTGGCCAACATCATCGACAACGCCATCAAATACACCCCGACGGGGGGCGCCGTGATGCTGCGCGCCCGGCGGCGCTCGTCGGGCGACATCGAATTCTCGGTCACCGACACCGGCCCGGGCGTGCCCGAGGCGGATCGCGAGCGGGTCATCGAACGCTTCGTCCGGCTGGACAACAGCCGCACCGAGGCCGGCTCGGGCCTCGGCCTGTCGCTGGTCGGGGCGGTGATGGAGGCCCATGGCGGCCGCATTCTGCTGGATGAGGGACCTGGCGAATACGGCGGCTTCGGCCCCGGCCTGCGCGTGGCTCTGGTCCTGCCGGCGGCGGAATGAGCGCGCCCCTGGGCGACGTGCTGGCTCCCTGCGGCCCAGTGATCGACTCCGAGGCCGCGGACCGCGCCCGGGAGCGGTTGTCGGAAGCGGCGCGCGAGGCCGGCTGGAGCGACCGGCTGGAGGCCGCCTGGCCCGCCCTGGCCCCGGTTTTCGCCGCCTCGCCCTATCTGTTCGGCCTGGCCCGGCGCTGGCCCGACCGTCTGGACGCCGTTCTGGCCGACGATCCGCAGGACCGGCTGGCCGACATCCTCGCGCGCACCTCGACCCTGACCGACGGCGCCGACGCGGTCCGCGCCCCGCTTCGCCGGCTCAAGGCCGAGCTTCACCTGCTCACCGCCCTGGCCGACCTCGGGGGAGTCTGGGACCTCGACGCCGTCACCGGGGCGCTCAGCCGCTTCGCGGACGCCTCGGTCCAGGCCGCCCTGCGCGCCGTGGCCCATGACCAGCGGGAGCGGGGCAAGCTGGCGTCCGCCGCCGACGATCCCCGCGGCCCGGTGCCGGGCCTGTTCGGCTTCGCCATGGGCAAGCACGGTGCCTTCGAGCTCAACTATTCCTCCGACATCGACGTCAGCCTGTTCTGGGAGCCGGAGGCGCTGGAGAGCGCCTTGGCCGAGGGGGTGGAGCCGCAGAAATTCGTCGATCGCGCCGCCCACGCCCTGGCCTCGCTGATGCAGGAGCGGACCGGCGACGGCTATGTCTTCCGCTTCGACCTGCGGCTGCGGCCCGATCCGTCGTCCACTCCGCCTGTAGTCGCCGCCCCCATGGCGCTCGCCTACTATGAGAGCGTCGGCCAGAACTGGGAGCGGGCGGCCTTCATCAAGGCCCGTCCGGTCGTCGGGGACCTGGCCGCCGGCGCCGACTTCCTCAAGGCGCTGCGGCCCTTCATCTGGCGGCGCAGCCTCGACTATCCGGCCATCCTCGACATCCAGTCGATCAAGCGCCAGATCCACGTCCACAAGACTGGCGAGGCCATGGACGCCGCCGGCTCCAATCTGAAACTGGGTCGCGGCGGCATCCGCGAGATCGAATTCTTCGCCCAGACGCAGCAGTTGATCCTCGGCGGCCGCGATCCGGCGCTGCGCAGTCCGCGCACCGTCGACGCCCTCGCCGCCCTGCGCGACGCCGGCCATGTCAGCGCCGGAGCCTGCGCCGCCCTGACCGCCGCCTATGTCGAGCTGCGCGGGCTGGAGCACCGGGTGCAGATGCTCCACGACGAACAGACCCACACCCTGCCGGTCGAGCCCGCGGCGCGGGCGGCGGTGGCTGCGCTGGCGGGGGAAGGCGACCTCGCCGCCTTCGACGGCCGGGTCGAGGCCGTGCTGGTCGGGGTCAACCGCACCTATGGCGAACTGTTTGAGGGCGAGGAGGCCCTGTCCTCCCCCTATGGCTCCCTCGTCTTCACGGGGGTCGAGAACGATCCCGAAACCCTGGCGACCCTGGGGCGGATGGGATTCACCGAGCCGGCGGGCGTGGCCGACACGATCCGCAGCTGGCACCACGGGCGCATCCCGGCCACCCGCTCGGCGCGGGGCCGGGAGCTGTTCACCCGGCTGGCCCCCCGCCTGTTGACGGCCCTGGCCGACACCGGCGCCGCCGACGCCGCCTTCCGCCGCTTCGCCGTCTTCTTCGCCGGCCTGAACAGCGGCGTGCAGGTCCAGGCCCTGTTCCTGGCCCAGCCGAAGCTGTTCGACCTGGTGGTCGGCGTCATGGCCTTCGCCCCCCGACTGGCGCGCACCCTGGGCCGCTATCCCGCCGCCCTCGACAGCATGCTGGACGCCCGCTTCCATACCCAGCTGGGCGTCAACACGGGCCTGTTTGACCAGATGGCCGATGAAGCACGCGCCGCGCCGGATTTCGAAGGCGCCATGAACGCCGTGCGCCGCCTCCATCGCGACCAGATGTTCCGCATCGGCGTCCAGACCCTGACCGGCCGCATCGGGCCGGAGCCGGCCGGTCGCGCCTACACCGCCCTGGCCGACGCCGTCATGGACGCCCTGGCGCCGGCCGCCATGGCCGAGACCGTCCGTCAGGGCGGAGCACTGCCGGGCGGTTCCGTGGCCGTCGTCGCCCTCGGCAAGGCCGGATCGCGCGAGATGACCGCCAGTTCGGACCTCGATCTGATGACCGTCTATGACGCCCCGCCCGAGGCGGCGTCCGACGGCAAGGGCTGGGCCGCCGGCGTCTTCTATTCCCGCTTCACCCAGCGGCTGATCGCGGCCCTGTCGGCGCATACGGCCGAGGGCGGGCTGTACGAGGTCGACATGCGCCTGCGGCCCGGCGCGGCCAAGGGGCCGGTGTCGCTGCGGCTGTCGGCGGTCGAGGACTATTATGCGACCGAGGCCGACACCTGGGAGTTCATGGCCCTGACCCGCGCCCGCGTGGTCTGGACCGACGATCCCGCCTTCGGCGCCCGGACCTCGGCGTCGCTGGAGGCCATCCTGCGCCGGCCCCGGCCGGGCGTGAGCGTCGCCGCCGACGCCCGGCGGATGCGGGATCTGATGGCGCGCGAGCGGCCCGGACAGGGTCCCTGGGACCTCAAGCTCGCGCCCGGCGGCCAGGTCGACGCCGAATTCGTCGCCCAGGTCCGCCAGCTGACGGCGGCCGCGGCCGGGGCGCCGCTGACCGTCTCAACGCCGGAAGCCCTCGCCGCCGATCCGGATCTCGCCGAGGCCTGGCGACTGCAGCAGGCGCTCAGCCAGGTCCTCGGCGCGGCCTTCGACGACCGTCCCGATCCCGACCAGGAGCCCGAAGGCTTCCGGCGGCGCCTCGCGGAAGCGGCGGGCCTCGCCGATTTCAGCGAGTTGAAACAGCGGCTGGCGGCGGTGCGGACGGCGGCCCGCGCGGCCTTCGAAACAGCCCTGCCGGCGCCCCGCGACGGAGACTGACCCGATCCGCGTTTGACTCTCGAGACAGGGACAGAGGCCGCACCCGGCGGCCATGGAGATATCGAGATGAACAAGACCCTTCTGGTCAGCGGCCTGGCCGCCATGGCGCTCGCCGCCGCCGCCGGCGTCGCCGTCGCCCAACAGGCTCCGGACCGTCCGGCCCGGGCGATGCGCGCCGATACGGACGGCGACAGCCGGCTCAGCCGCGCCGAATTCGTCGACGGCCGGGTACAGCGCCTGACCGCCATGGACGCCGATCGCGACGGCTCGGTCTCCGCCGAGGAGCGCCGCGCCGGCATGCAGGCGCATATGGCCGCCCGCGCCGACGCCCGCTTCGACCGGCTGGACGCTGATGACGACGGCTCCGTCAGCCGCGCCGAATTCGACGCCGCCCGCTCGGCCCGCGGCGAAGGCCGCGCCGCCCACGGCCCGCGTCAAATGCGCGCCCATCGCGGTCCGGGTCATGGACCGCGCGGCATGGCCGGGACGGAGGGCGGCCGGGGACCGGTGGTGATCGCCGAGGTCCAGACCCGCGCCGGGCAGCATTTCGACCGCCTCGACGGCGACCATGACGGCTTCGTCACCGCTGAAGAGGGCCGCGCCGGCCGCCAGGCCATGCGCGAGAATCGCCGCGCGCGGATGGTCGAACGCCGCGCGGCGCGACAGGCGTCGCCCCCGGCGCCCGCTTCGGAGTAAGGATGGTGTCGGGGACGGCGGTCATGAGCCGGGCGACCCTTTCTGTAACGATGGAAGAGGGCCGGATTGGCGCTGATCGCCGACCCCGACGAGGAGCTGGTGCGTCGCGTGGGTCAGGGCGACCCCGCGGCCATCCAGGCGATGGTGGCGCGCAAGCTGCCGCGCATGCTGGCGCTCGCCCAGCGCATGCTGGGCGATCCGGCCGAGGCCGAGGATGTGGCCCAGGACGCCATGCTGAGGGCCTGGAAACAGGCTCCGCGCTGGACCCCGGGCCAGGCCAAGTTCGACACCTGGCTGCATCGGGTCGGTCTGAACCTCTGCTACGACCGGCTGAGGCGGCGGCGCGAGACGCCCACGGCGACGCCGCCCGACCGGCCCGACCCCGGCCCGGCCCCGGACCGGGGTTTGCTGGCGGCGGATATCGGCGCGCGGGTCGACCTCGCCCTGGCGCGTCTGCCGGACCGCCAGCGCGAGGCCATCGTCCTGTGTCACTATCAGGAGATGACCAACATCGAGGCCGCGGCCCTGATGGAGATCAGCGTCGAGGCGCTGGAAAGCCTGCTGTCGCGAGGACGGCGGGCGTTGAGGCAGGCCCTTGCCGATATTCGGCCGGGTGCTGAAGGAGCATGATTGAGATGACGTCCGAACGGTTCCTCGCCCTGGTGGCGGCCTATGGCGCCGATGCGCGCCGCTGGCCCGAGTCGGAACGCGCGGCGGCCCGGGCCTTTGCGGCCGCGCACCCGGCCCTGGCCGGCCCGGCCCTGGCCGAGGCGGATGCGGCCGACGCCCTGCTGCATGAATCGCGCGTCGCCCTGCCGTCCATGGCCCTGCGCGATCGCGTCATCGCCTCCGCCGCGGATGCGGGCCTCAAGGCGCGCCGTGAGGGCCGCCGGTGGCTGGATCGTCTGGCGCTGGCCATGGGGGCCGGCTGGGCCGCCGCCGCCTGCGCCGGCGTCATCGCGGGCGTGATGATGACCAGCTGGCTGACCGCGGACGTCCAGGCCGAGGCCGTGCTCTACCAGGCTTCGTTGCTGGGCGTGGATGACGCGGAGGTGCTGGGATGAGCCCCAAGGCCCTGAAGATCGCCCTGGCCGCCTCGGTCGCGCTCAACCTGTTCGCCGCCGCCGCCGTGACCACCCTGGTCATCACCCGCGCCCAGGTCGAGAACCGGGTTGAGGCCCAGCATCGCCCGGCCCGGGCCGGCTCGCCGATGCGGTTGATCGACCAGCTCGATCCCGCCGTCCGCGAGCGGGTGCGCGACACCCTGCGGGCTTCCGCCCTGGCGGCGCGTCCCGATTTCGAGGAGGCGCGGCTGAAACGGCGTCAGGCCGTCGAGATGGGCCGTTCCGCCACGTTCGATACGGCCCGGGCCGCGGCGCTTCTGGAGCAGTCGCGCACGGCGGAGCTGCGGGGGCGGGCCCGGCTGGAAGCCGACGCCGTCGCCCTGCTGGCGACGCTGGAGCCGGACGACCGGCGGGCGCTGTCGGAAATCCTGACCCGTCGCGGCCGCGCCGCGGGCCGCGATCGCGGCGGCCGGCCGGCGCACCCGGCGCCGTCCAGAGGCGCGCCGGCGGCCTGATCGGGCCTCAGGCGGCCCGGGCCTGGCTCGGCTGACGCTGCGCCGGCTGCCCCGGCCGTTTGATCGGCAGGTCGAAGCTGACCGTTGTGCCGCGCCCCGGTTCGCTCTCGATGCTCAGCGTCCCGCCGTGCAGCTCGATGAGGGACTTGGTCAGGGCCAGGCCCAGCCCCGTGCCCTGTGTCGTCTTGGAATGCTGGCCCTCGACCTGTTCGAAGGGGCGGGCCAGCCGGTCCAGGTCCTCGGCGGCGATGCCGATGCCGGTGTCGGTGACGGCGATCCGCAGCCGGTCGTCGTCCTCGCGCGACAGGGCCACCACGATATGCCCGCCCTCGGGCGTGAATTTCACCGCATTCGAGATCAGGTTCAGCACCACCTGTTTCAGGCCGCGATAGTCGGCCTCGATCTCTGGCAGTTCGGGGGCGTCGACCAGCAGGTTCAGTCCCGCCTCCTCGATCTTGCCGCGCATCAGCCGGGCGGCGTCGTCGACCACGTCCTTCATCGACACGGCCTCATAGTGCAGCGTCAGCTTGCCGGCCTCGATCTTGGCCATGTCGAGGACATCGTTGATCAGCGACAGCAGATGCTGGCCCGACTTCAGGATATCGGCGGCGTAACCCTTGTATTTGGGGTCGCCGAGCGGGCCGAACATCTCGCCGGCCATGATCTCCGAGAAGCCGTTGATGGCGTTCAGCGGGGTGCGCAGTTCGTGGCTCATATTGGCGAGGAATTCGGACTTGGCCTGGTTCGCCGCCTCGGCCCGGGTCATCGCCACTTCGTATTTCCGGGCCAACTGCGACAGCTTCTCCTCGCGGTCCTCCAGCTCGGTGATGGTGACGTGCAGACGTTCGGTGGCGCGCTGGCGCTCGGCCTCCTTCTGCTTGATGGCGGTGATGTCGGCCGCCGTAACCACGGAGCCGCCGTCCGAGGTGAAACGCTCGACCAGCTGCAGCCAGCGCCCGTCATGCAGTTCGACCTCGCGCGCCCCGGCCCGGCCGCCGGTCGCCGGCTGGTCGGACTTGATGGCCAGGGCGGCGATCTGGTTCAGGTCCTGTTTGAACACCCCCCGGCGCAGCACGCCCGGCTCGAAACCGAACGCGTCCTGGAAGGCCTGGTTGGACAGGATCAGCCGCCCGTTCTTGTCGAACAGGACGAAGGCGTCGGACACGCTCTCGATGCCGTCGCGCAGTCGGCTCTCGGCCGCCTGGGCCTGGCTCTTGGCCCGACGAGCCTCGGTGGTGTCGAGGGCCACGCCCAGCACGCTGGTGAACCCTTCGTCGCCGCGGTCGCCGCGCGCCTGGCCCCGGGCGTCGATCCAGCGCGCCCGTCCCTGTGCGTCCGGCACGGGAAAGCTGACGTCGAAGGCGCCGAAGGTCTGGGCCTGGCGCAGCGCGTGCTGGACCGCGTCATGATAGCGGGGATGGATCCGGGCCATGACCTCCTCGGACGGGATCGATCCGCTGCGATCCAGCCCCATCAGCTCGGCCATATAGTCGGAGATGGTGACCTGGCCGGTCTCGGTGTCCCATTCCCAGACGCCGCACCGGGCCGCCTCGACGGCGCCGCGGAACCGCCGTTCCGAGGCCGCCCATTCGCGGCTGATGCCCTGCTGACGGCGCTGCATGTGCAGGACGAGGGCGAGGGTGAACAGGCCGATCGCGATGGGAGGCCCGAGGACCCAGAGCTCGCTCCAGCCGATGCCTGAAGCGGTTGCGACCGGGCCGTCGAGGCTTCGCGCCACCAGCAGCACATGGGCGGTGATCGCCAGCGCCAGCGCGAGGATGGCGATGCGAAGCCACGGAGGCGGACCCCTGTGACGGTCGGCGGCGCGCCGTCCCGTGTTGGTTATGCGGCGCTCATCACCCCGCAAGGCGCTCTCCCCAGGGATTCGACGTTGAAACGCGAATCTAGGCTGCGTCGCGGATTCCTGTCGAGGCTTGGTTGGAAAGCATCAACCGTTTGTCGGACGTCGTCGGCGTCAGGCCGCCTGTGATTCGCGCGGCGGGGCGGCCGCCTCGGCCGGCGGCGACAGCACGTCGGTGACCGTCTTCAGCACGGCGCGGGCTTCGCGGGCGAGCGACTGCAGTTCCGGCGGCGCGTCGTCGGGCGCCTCGTCGACCGAGGCGGTCAGCCGCTCGGCCAGGGCCATCAGCCGCGGGGCGGCTGCGATCAGCCGCGCCTGGAATTCGATCTGGTCCGGGTCGCGATCGTATTCGGCGCCCGGAACGCGCCAGCCGCCCCAGTCGGCCTTGTCCGTCACGACCACGGGATAGGTGCCCGGGAAGGGATGATGCGGGCAGTCGTCGGCGGTTTGCCACTTGTTGCGCGCCCGCATCAGCCGCCAGGTCTCGCCGCTGTTGACCGCCGGGTCCTCGGACGGCAGCAGCAGTTCGTGACCCAGGAATTCGCGGCCCAGACCGACGTCATAGGTGACGCGGACCGGCTCCTCGAATCCCTTGGCCCAGACGGGCTGGACCTTCTCGATCTGCGCCCATGCGCCGACGCACTCGACCCAGACCTTCTGACCCTTCTGGAATTGCGCGCGCGCCATCGGCGTCTCCCGTATTCGACGGGAACCCTGACACGCGCCGGTGAACGCCCGGTTTGGCGAAAGGGTGAAGCAGACCTTAACGCCGCTCCCGGATCAGGCGCGCGAGATGTCCTCCAGGGCTTCGCCGGCGTATTTCTCCTTCACCCGCGTCGACAGGTCGCCCAGCGAGACCACCCCGACCAGACGGTCGTCCTTGTCGAGCACGGGCAGGCGACGGATCTGTTTCGAGCCCATCGCCTCCAGCACCGTCTTCAGATCGTCGTCGGCGCGGGCGGTGTGCGGATCGCGCGAGATATATTCCACCACCGGCGCCGTGCAGGCGGCGCCCCCGGCTACCGCGCGCACGGCGATGTCACGGTCGGTGATCGTGCCGATCAGGGTGTCGCCGTCGGCCACCGGCATGAAGCCGAAATCGCCGGCCCGCATGCGGCCGGCCACGTCCTGCAGGCTGTCGCCGGGGCGGGCCACCTGGACGTCCTTGCTCATTACGTCGCGAACTTTCATCGGGGACTCTCCTGAACGATGGGGTTGCGGTCAGAACCCCCGGTCGCGGGCCGGGTTCCGCTTTCGCCCGACGACGGGGAGGGTTAAACGGCCCCGCTGGAGACGGAGAACCATGATGACGGCGGCGAACGAGGCGAAGGCCATCCTGCAACGGCTGGGCGTGGGCGAGGCCGTCTGGGGCGGCGCCCTGCCGACCCGTTCCCCCGTCGACGGCTCCAGCGCCGGGCTTCTGGCCGAGACGAGCGACCTCGACGCCGTCGTCGCCCGCTCGGTCGAGGCCTTCCATCAGTGGAAACGCGTCCCCGCCCCCCGCCGCGGCGAACTGGTCCGCCTGCTGGGAGAGGAGCTGCGCGCTTCGAAGGACGACCTCGCCCGTCTGGTCACCCTTGAGGCCGGCAAGATCGTCTCCGAAGGGCTCGGCGAGGTGCAGGAGATGATCGACATCTGCGACTTCGCCGTCGGCCTGTCGCGCCAGATCTACGGCCTGACCATCGCCTCCGAGCGGCCGGGCCACCACATGCGCGAGACCTGGCAGCCGCTGGGTCCGGTGCTGGTCATTTCGGCCTTCAACTTCCCGGTCGCCGTCTGGGCCTGGAACGCCTGCCTCGCCCTCGTCTGCGGCGACCCGGTGATCTGGAAGCCGTCGGAGAAGACCCCCCTGACCGCGCTGGCGACCCACGCCATCCTCGACCGCGCCATCGCGCGGTTCGGCGACGCCCCCGAGGAGCTGTCCCAGCTGGTTATCGGCGGACGCGAGGCCGGCGAGGCCCTCGCCGCCGACGCCCGCATCCCGCTGGTCTCCGCCACCGGCTCCACCCGCATGGGCAAGGCCGTGGCGCAGACGGTGGCGGCCCGTCTCGGCCGCTCTCTGCTGGAGCTCGGCGGCAACAACGCCATGATCGTGACGCCCAGCGCCGACCTCGACATGGCCGTCCGCGCCATCGCCTTCTCGGCCGTCGGCACCGCCGGCCAGCGCTGCACCACCCTGCGCCGCCTGCTGGTGCATGAGAGCATCGCCGACGCCCTCGTCGCCCGCCTCACGGCCGCCTATGAGACCCTGCCCGTCGGCGACCCGCGCGAGGCCGGCGTTCTGGTCGGTCCGCTGGTCGACGACGCGGCGGCGCACGGCTTCGAGACGGCGCTCGCCCAGGCCGTTGAGCAGGGCGGCGAGGTGGTCGTCGGCGGCGACCGCGTCGACCGTGACGGCGTCTATGTCCGCCCCGCCATTGTCCGCATGCCGGCCCAGAGCGCGGTGGTGCAGCACGAGACCTTCGCTCCCATCCTCTATGTCCTGACCTGGTCCGATTTCGACGAGGCCGTGGCGATGCAGAACGCCGTGCCCCAGGGCCTGTCGTCCTGCGTCTTCACCGACAGCGTGCGCGAGGCCGAGGCCTTCCTGTCGGCCTGGGGTTCCGACTGCGGCATCGCCAACGTCAACATCGGCCCCTCGGGCGCCGAGATCGGCGGGGCCTTCGGCGGCGAGAAGGAAACCGGCGGCGGCCGCGAGAGCGGCTCGGACGCCTGGAAGGCCTATATGCGCCGCCAGACCCAGACGGTGAATTTCAGTCGTGACCTGCCGCTGGCGCAGGGGGTGAAGTTCGAGGTGTGATCTCGGCTTCTCCCTCCCCTTCATGGGGAGGGATGTCGGCGCGAAGCGACGACAGGGTGGGGCGCGTTAGTCCGCGCTCTGACCCTTTCGAACCCCACCCGGATCGCTGCGCGATCATCCCTCCCCATGAAGGGGAGGGAGAGCTACAGAGCCTCCCCCAGCGCCTCGGCCAGATCCCCCTTCCCGACCACCTCGACGTCTTCCAGCCCCAGCCACCCCGCCATCCGGCGCAGCTCCGCCGCCAGCTTCGCGGGCGTCTCCGGCGTCGCATCCGGCTCGCGCCAGGCCGCCTGCACGAGCAGCCGACCCGCCTTGCGGTCGGACTTCAAATCGACCCGCGCCGTGATCGCCTCGTCCTCGAGGAAGGGCAGGACATAGTAGCCATGGGCCCGCTTGTGCGCCGGCGTGTAGATCTCCAGCCGGACCTTCACCCCGAACAGCCGCTCGGTGCGGTCGCGGGTCCAGATCAGATTGTCGAACGGCGACAGCAGGGCCGCGCCGGCGACCTTGCGTGGCGTCCTCGCCCCGGCCGCCAGATACGCCGTCTGCCGCCAGCCTTTCACGGCGACGGGCGTCAGCTCACCGGCCTCGACCAGTTCCGCGACCCGCTCGCGCGCATCGGCCAGCGGCAGGCGGAAATAGTCGCGCAGGTCCGCCGCCGTGGCCACGCCCATCGCCCGCGCTGAAATGCGCACCAGCTCCCGCTGCGCATCGGCTTCGGTCGGCGTGGGCAGGTCGACGATGCGGGCGGGCAGGGCGCGTTCGGTCAGGTCGTAGACGCGCTCGAAGCCGTTGCGCGTCTTCGTGGTGATCAGCCCGGCCCAGAACAGCCACTCCAGCGCCCGCTTGCCGTCTGACCACGACCACCAGCCGGGCGCGCCGCGCGGCCCCTCCGCGAAGTCGCCGCCGGTGACCGGCCCGCGCCGTTCGATTTCGGCCAGCACCCCTTCGATATAGTCGGCCTTCTCGCGCCCGAACCGCGACAGACCCGTCCACATGGCCCCGTCCTTCGCCCGGTCCATCCGCCAGCGCAGCAGCGGCTGCAGCTCCAGCGGCAGCATCGACGCCTCATGCCCCCAGTATTCGAACAGGCTGCGGCGCGGCCCCCAGGCTTCGGCCTCAAGGCCGTCGCGCGGATAGTCCCCCAGCCGCGAGAAGCCGGGCAGATAGTGGGTGCGCGTCACGACGTTGACGCTGTCGATCTGGATCACGCCCAGCTTCCGGGCGACGTCGCGGACATGGCTGCGGCCCGGCGCGACGGGCTGCGCGCGGCCGAACCCCTGGGCGGCAAGGGCGATGCGGCGGGCGGTCTTCGAAGAGAGGGTTTCGGTCACCCCGCCAACCTAGCGGGAGTCTCCCGGCGCGCCAGATGACCAGCGCGCCGGGAGGTGGAAAACGGCTACGGCGCCGCCCGTGCCGGCAACCCCTGCGCCGCCCGGATCATCTGCACGAACTCGGCCCGCTCGCCGTACGGATCCTCGCCGCGCGCGCCCTGGGCCTGCTCCAGAACGGCGTCCCAGTCGAAGCCGTCGCCCAGCCAGGGGTCGCCGCGCAGCTTCTGGCCGAAGGCCGCCACGGCGAGGGCCCAGCGCGTGCTTTCCGGCGGCTGGGCGCTGACCCGGTCGCCGCCCGGGTTGGACACGACCCGCGACATCAGCTGCGAGTCGCGCTCGCCCGGCAGCTTGAAGCGGACCTGGACGAAGCCGACCTCGCCGTTCGGATCGCCGCCGCCGACTCCGACACTGTTGCGGTTCTCAGGGTAGCGCCGCTCGCCCATCTGGCTGGGTCCGCCGACCGGGGTGATCTCGTACAGGGCGGTCACCGACGCCCCCGACCCGACCTCGCCGGCGTCGACGCGGTCGTTGTTGAAATCCGCCTCGTTGAGCAGCCGGGTCTCGTAGCCGATCAGCCGGTATTCGCTGACCCGGGCGGGGTTGAACTCGACCTGGATCTTGACGTCGTCGGCGATGGGGAAGGCCCCGCGGTCGAAGGCCGGGCCGAACAGCCGCCGCGCCTCGTTCAGGTCGTCGACATAGGCCGCCGTTCCGTTGCCGGCCTGGGCGATCGTCTGCATCCGCGCGTCCTGGTAGTTGCCGCGCCCGAAGCCGTAGACCGACAGATAGATGCCGGTTTCCCGCTTGGCCTCGACATAGTCTTCCAGCCGCAGGTTGTCGGTCACCCCGACGTTGAAGTCGCCGTCGGTGAACATCAGGATGCGGTTGACCCGGTCGCGGGCGAAATTCGCCTGGGCCTGGTCATAGGCGTTGGTCATGCCGGTCGCGCCGGCCGTGCCGCCCGAGGCGTAGAGGCTGGCCACGGCGCAGCGCAGCTTCAGCTTCTGGTCGCCCGGCGTCGGTGCCAGCCGCGTGCCCGCCCCCTCGGCGTAGAAGGTCACCGCCGCCGTGTCCTGCGGCCGCAGCCGGTCGATGATCAGGTTCATCGCCTTCTGCGCCAGCGCCAGCTTGTCCGGGCTGTCCATCGAGCCCGAGACGTCGACCAGGAAGGTCAGGTTCAGCGGCCGCCGCTCGCCTTCGGGCAGCTCATAGCCCTGCAGGCCGACATGGACGATCTGCCGTCCCGGCGACCAGGGCGATTCCGTCACCGCCGTGGTCACGGCGAACGGCTGGGTCGCCGAGGTCGGACGGTCGTAGCCGTAGTCGAAATAGTTGATCAGCTCCTCGACCCGCACCGCATCGGCGGGCGGCGCCCGCCCTTCGTCGATGAAGCGCCGCACGTTGGAATAGCTGGCCGTGTCGACGTCGATCGAGAAGGTCGAGACCGGCTCGTCGGCGACGCGGCGGACCGGGTTGGGGGTGGCGTCGGGGTAACGTTCGGTGTCCGCAACGACCGGCGGCCGCGGGCCGACGATCTGGCCGGACGGGCGCGGCGTCCGCGATCCGGAGACCACGACGTCGTTGAGTTCGCTGGAACCGGCGACCGGCGCCGGCAGGGGCGAGACGAGAACGGGCGGCGGCGGCGCGATGCGAGGCGGGGGAGGTGGGGGAGGCGGGGGAGGCGGAGGCGGCGGAGGCGGCGGAGGTGGGCCGGGAGCATAGGCCGGCGCCGCCCCGCTCGCGTACCGCTGCGTCGCGGGGCTGCCGTAGTCGGCGGTCCGCGTCCGGGGCAGGGTGAAGCCGAACACCGCACAGGCCGCGGGCGAGACCGCCCCGTCCGAAGGCTTGTCCGGGTCCAGCGTCCGACCCTCCTGGGCCAGGGCGGGCAGGGGCGCCATCGGGGCGGCCAGGGCCAGGCTGACCAGGCCGACGAGGGCCGGTTTCAACGGACGAATCGACATCGCGCATCTCCCCTTGGTTGTGTGATCGCCATGAGGCGGCCTGGCCTCGGGCGAAACTGTGGCGCGGCGTCCTGACGAACCCTGACGCGGCGAAGGGTGGCGCATTGACGCATCTCCCCCCACTATTCAGCGACGCCGCAGGGGACGCGAGATGCACGAGACGACCAGCATGGGCCTGGGCCACGCGGTGGCGCTGCTGGCGGCCATGGTCGTCGCCGCCACCCTGTTCCGCCGCTTCGGCCTTGGCGCCGTGCTCGGCTATCTGGCCGCCGGCCTGCTGATCGGGCCCTCGGGCCTCGGCGTGGTGAGCGACCCGAAATCGGTCCTGCACGTCGCCGAGTTCGGCGTCGTCATGTTCCTGTTCATCATCGGCCTTGAGATGCGGCCCGCCCGTCTCTGGAGCCTGCGCAAGGAGATCTTCGGCCTCGGCGCGGTGCAGGTGCTGGCCTGCGCCCTGCTGCTGACCGGTCTGGCCATGCTGGCCGGCCTGGCCTGGCACGCCGCCCTGATCGCCGGTTTCGGCTTCGCCCTGTCCTCGACCGCCATCGTCATGCAGCTCCTGCAGGAGCGCAACGAGAACGCCGACCCGGGCGGCCAGCGGGTGGTCTCCATCCTGCTGTTCGAGGACCTCGCCATCGTGCCGCTGCTGGCCCTGGTGGCGGTGCTGGCCGGCGCCTACGGCTCCGCGGTCGGGACCGGCTATCCGGTCTGGATGACCGTCGGCCTGGCCATCGCCGCCGTGGCCGGGGTCTATGTCGCCGGCCGCTGGGTCGTGAACCCCTTCTTCCGCCTGCTGGCCCGCTACGGCGGCCGCGAGGTGATGACCATGGGCGCCCTGCTGGTCGTGCTCGGCGCGGCCTGGGCCATGAATCTCGGCGGCCTGTCCATGGCCATGGGGGCCTTCCTGGCGGGGGTCCTGCTGTCGGAATCGACCTTCCGCCACCAGCTCGAGGCCGACGTCGAACCCTTCCGCGGCCTGCTGCTGGGCCTGTTCTTCCTTAGCGTCGGCATGTCGCTGGACCTGCGGGTGGTGATCGCCGACTGGGCCTGGGTGCTGGGCGGGCTGGCCGCCTTCATGACCGCCAAGATGGTCGCGGTCTACGCCGTCGCCCGCATCCGGCAGAAGCACGGCGAGGGCCTGCTGCGCGCGGCCCTGATGGGCGAGGGCGGCGAATTCGCCTTCGTCCTCTACGCCACCGCCTTCGCCGCCGGCCTGTTCGACGCCCGCACCGCCGCGATCCTGTCAGCGGTGGTCATCCTGTCGATGGCCCTGACGCCGCTGCGGGTCATGCTGGCCGACCGCCTGCGCCCGGACGAGGCGCTGTCGCCTGACGAGGCCGACGGCGTCGACCGCGCGGACAATCTGCGCGAGCGGGTCCTGATCATCGGCTTCGGCCGTTTCGCCCAGGTGGTGTCCCAGCCCCTGCTGGCCCGCGACGTCGACGTCTCGATCATCGACATGGACGTCGAGATGATCCAGGCCGCCGGCAATTTCGGCTTCAAGGTCTACTATGGAGACGGCGCCCGGCTGGACGTCCTGCACGCTTCCGGGGCGGCCAAGGCCGAGACCATCCTGGTCTGCGTCGACAAGCCCGAGGTCGCCGACCGCATCGTCGAACTGGTCAAGGCCGAGTTCCCGCTGACCAAGCTGTTCGTCCGCGCCTACGATCGCGGCCACGCCATCCGCCTGGTCCAGGCCGGGGTCGAATACCAGCTGCGCGAGACCTTCGAGAGCGCCCTGGTCTTCGGCCATCAGGTGCTGATCGACCTCGGCTTCACCCACGAACAGGCGCGGGAGACCATCGACGACGTCCGCCGCCGCGACGAGGAACGCCTGTCGCTGCAGATGGTCGAGGGCATCCAGGCCGGCCGGTCGCTGATGCGGGGCAATATCCGCACCACCCGGCCCGAGCCCTATGTCAAACCCCGTCGCGAGGGGCAGGCGCTCAACGAGGACGCCGCCGAGGCGCTGGAGGACGAGGACGAGCGCGAACGGGCCGGAAGCTGACGCCCCGGCCCCTGCGCGATCCTACATCGACGCCTTGATCTGCTCCGCCGCGCGCAGGTGAGCCTCGATCTTCGGAACCACCGAGCGGGCGTGCGGCGCCAAGGGGGAATCCTCGTTCGAGAAGCCCCGGTGCAGGGTCAGGGCCTCGTTGTGCGCGGCGATCTGCTGATCGATCCACGTCGCATCGAAATTCTCCGCCGACGCCGATTTCAGGTTGTCGATCAGGCCCTGGCGGCGTTCGTCCAGATCGGTCGGAACCGTGGCGTCCGGGGCCGCCTGCGGCAGCAGGGCCTTGAGGGCGTTGGACGCGGCGGTGTGATCGGTCTTGATCATGGTCGCGAGCTCGCGGATCCGGGCGTTCTGCGAACGCTCCAGGGCGATGTCCGCCGCGGCGATTTCGTACATGTCGCCCACAGTGGCGCCGGGGATATAGGCCGACTGCATATTGGCCCCCATGGTCGCGGCCGAGGTTTGGCCCACCGGCCCGGCGGCCATGTCCTGGGCCTTGTCGACGGGCTCGGGGGAGCGTTCCTGGTTGCAGGCGGCCAGCAGGGCGAGGCAGGCGGCGCCGGCGAGAAGGGGTCTGATCATTTCGGGTCCTCCTTTGTGGCCGGGAAAACCGACCAGGGGCCCGCCCGGTTCCATCATTGGCGCAGAGGGCGGCTTTCGGTGTAGAAGCCCGGCGCCATGAACCGCCGCCTCTCGATCGCGCCCATGATGGACTGGACCGACCGGCACTGCCGGGCGTTCCATCGCGCCCTGACGGCGAAGGCCCTGCTCTATACCGAGATGGTCACCGCCCCCGCCGTGGTCCACGGCGACCGCGACCGGCTGCTGGGCTTCGACGCGGTCGAACACCCCGTCGCCCTGCAGCTCGGCGGCTCGGATCCGGTCCAGCTGGCCGAGGCCGCGCGGATCGGCGAGGCCTTCGGCTATGACGAGATCAATCTGAACGTCGGCTGCCCTTCCGACCGGGTCCAGTCCGGCCGCTTCGGCGCCTGTCTGATGCGCGAGCCCGAACTGGTCGCCGACTGTATGGCGGCGATCCGCGAGGCGGTTTCGGTCCCCGCCACGGTCAAATGCCGCATCGGCGTGGACGACCAGGATCCTCAGGTCTCGCTGTTCGCGACCGTCGACGCCTGCGCCGCCGTCGGGATCGAGGTCTTCATCGTCCACGCCCGAATGGCCTGGCTGAAGGGGCTTTCGCCGAAGGAAAACCGCGACGTCCCGCCGCTCGACTACGCCCTTGTGCGGCGTCTGAAGCGCGAGCGGCCGCACCTGTCGGTCTCGATCAACGGCGGCATCGCCTCGCTGGACGCGGCCGAGGCCCATCTGGACGCCAGCGACGGCGTGCAACTGGACGGCGTCATGCTGGGCCGCGCCGCCTATCACGAGCCCGCCCTCCTCGGCCAGGCGGACCGCCGGCTGTTCGGGGCGACGACCCCCGACGTCGACGCCTATGCCGCCATCGACCGCTATCGCCCCTATATGGCGGCGCGGCTGGCGGAAGGCGTTCACCTGCCGGCCATGACCCGGCACATGCTGGGCCTGATGCACGGCCGCCCCGGAGCCCGCGCCTTCCGCCGCATCCTGACGGTGGAGTCGATCCCGCCGGGCGCCGGACTGGAGGTCGTCGACCGCGCCGTGGACGCCGTCCGCGAGGCCGAGGCGCGGCTGGAGATGCGCGGCGAGGCGGCCTGAGTCCGGTCCGGGCCGGTCCTGTGATTCAGCAGACACACCGGCGAAACAACCCGCCTGAGTCTCGCTCGTGAGGGGAACGCTGCGGCGCCGCCCTGCATTTCCCCGTGCAGGAGGCCCCCACATGCCCAAGACCCAGCCTGCCAAGCCCGATCTGCGTCTCGTGTCCGCCGAGGCGGAAGTCTACGACCTGATGCGCGCGCCCGCGACCACCGCGGACCGGGTCAAACGGCTGCAGTTGGAGGCCCGGGCCCTCGCGGTCGAACAGATCGAGGCGCTGGAGAAGCTGCTGCTGCAGGCCTCGGCCATGGCCCGGGAAATCGCCGACGGCGGCGAGGCCTATCCGGTCGGCGCCCGCGAGCTGGCCGGCCGTCTGGCATCCGACCTTCCGGCCCGGGCGCAGACGCTGAAGGCCGTGGCCAGCCGTTCGCTCTAGGCCGGTCGGAGCCGCTCGCCCCGGTCGCGGATGCGCCGGGCCAGCCGGAACACGATGACCGCCAGGATGACCAGCACGATCGGGATCAGGATCGGCGCGAGGAAGGCGATGATCACGGTCACGAAGGCCAGGACGTCCTCGACCAGCGAGACCAGCGGATTGCCCAGGCCGCCGGTGGTCGCCGTAGACCCGACCCGCACCCCCGTCTGGGCCGCGTTGAAGGCCAGGGCCGCGGGCGCGCCGACGATCAGGCCCGCGATGGCCGCCGCCGCCGGATCGACATTCCAGAACACGCTGCCGGCCGCGATCGCCCCCGCCGCCGGGCGGGTGACATAGCCGATGGCGTTCAGCCCGTGATCGATGGCCGGCACCTTGTCGCCGAGAAATTCCGCTGTGGTCGCGGTCGCCAGGGCTGCGATCGCCGGCCAGGAGACCAGCCAGTCCATCTGGTCGATCAGCCGCACGCCGAACAGTCCGAACTTCGCCGCCAGCGCCAGCATCAGCAGGGGCAGGAAGGTTCGCAGCCCGGTCGCCGAGGCCAGCCCCAGCCCCAGCAGCGCCGGCAGGACCCAGGTCTGCAGCGGCCCCGCGGCCGCGCTGATCGAGGACAGGTCGAGGTCGGGCATGGGGCGGCTCCGTGTGGTCGAACAGAACAATGCGCGGGAACGCCTGACCGCTCCATCGCCTTTTCCATCATCGCCGCCAGAGGAGTTGACCATGGACGACCGCTTCGAACCTCGCGCCGAAAAGATCGCCGATCAGGAACGGAGAATTCAGGATGGCGTCGATGCGAAGGCCAGGAAGGGTGGGGCTGGGGAGACGGACGGGGCCGTCCAGGCCGGCGCCCGCGCCTATCCCGAGCCGCCCTTTCCGAAGCAGCATCAGACCAAGCCCGGCGACGAGGCCGCTCTCGACCCCGCGCCCCTGTATGACGCGCCCTTCTGGAAGGGCTCGGGCAAGCTTGAGGGGATGGCCGCGATCATCACCGGCGGCGACTCCGGCATCGGCCGCGCCGTCGCCGTCCTGTTCGCCCGCGAGGGCTGCGACGTCGCCATCTGCCATCTCGATGAGGACAAGGACGCCGCCGATACCAAGGCGGCCGTCGAGGCCGAGGGCCGCAGGGCCATCGTGCTCCAGGGCGACGCCGCCGACCCCGCCTTTTCCGAGGCCGCCGTCAGGGCGACGCTGGAGGCCTTCGGCCGCCTCGACGTGGTCGTGCCCAACGCCGCCTTCCAGGAACACGTAGAGGCGCTCGAGGACCTGACCTTCGAACATTTCGACCGGACCCTGAAGACCAACCTCTATGGCTATTTCAACCTGGTGAAGGCGGCCGTTCCGCATCTGAAGCCGGGCGGGGCGATCGTCATGACCGGCTCGGTCACCGGCATCATGGGCAATGAGAATCTGCTCGACTATTCGATGACCAAGGGCGGCATCCACGCCTTCGCCCGCTCGCTCGGCACGCATCTGGCGCCGAAGGGGATCCGTGTGAACGTGGTCGCGCCCGGCCCCGTCTGGACGCCGCTGAACCCCGCGGACCAGCAGGCCGACAAGGTCGCGAAATTCGGCTCGCAGACGGTGATGAAACGCCCCGCCCAGCCGGAGGAGATCGCGCCGGCCTTCGTCTTCCTCGCCTCGCCCCAGATGTCGAGCTACATCACCGGCGAGGTTCTGCCGATCATCGGCGGTTACGGCGGCGGCTAGGACCGGGGTCCGACCGGACGGTCAGGCCGTCACGTCGTCGAAATCCGGATGCCGCTTCAGCCATGCGACGGCGTAGCTGCAGCGCGGCGCGAGCTTGAGCTTCTCGGCCCGGGCGTGTTCGGCCATGGCCTGCATGAACTGACCCGCCGCTCCCGTGCCGCGCAGGGCCGGGTCGGCCTCGACATGCAGGATCACCCGCGTCCCGCCCTGGACGGCATAGTCGGCGAAGACGGTGCGCAACTGGCCATCCGGATCGGTGAACCCCTGCTCGAAGCGCTGCTCGGCTTGGACGTCGCGGAAGTCGGTCATGGTCGGGCCTCGCCTGTGTCGGGATAGGACCCCCAGCCAACACGGCGGCCTTCGGGATTGTTCCCCGAAAACCGGCGGGCGGCGGTTTCAGGGCGCCCGGTCGCCCAGCAGGTTGAACAGGCCGATGATGCTCTTGATGGTGAACCAGACCGTGAGGAACAGCAGGCCCAGCCCCAGCAGAAGGCCGACCGGCACAAGAACCACGCCGAGGGTCGGCACGGCGACAAAGGCCACGACGCAGACGCCGATGCCGATCCACAGCAGGATGGTCCACCAGAACACCGACCAGAACAGCGCGATCTGGGCGTCGATATGGGCGCGCGACAGGCCGTCGGACCCGCTGCGTCCGGCGTAGGCGACGATCAGGCCGACGATCACCAGCAGGTTCGCGCTGGGCAGGGACAGGATGTACAGGCCCCAGGCGATCAGCGCCGCCGGCTTGCCCTCGGACTCATGGCCCGGGCGGAAGCGGGGCTCATCGAGCCGTTCGGGCGTGGGCTCGGCCATCCGTCTGTCTCCGTCAGATCCACCAGCCAAGGGGATCGGCGATCGCCCGGCCGGACTTCAGGGCCCAAACGCCCGAGGCGCCGCGAAGCACCATCCACAGGGCGAGAAGAAACAGGATCGGCACGCCAAGAGCGAACGGCGCCGCCAGCAGGATGACCCCGGCCACGGCCGCGACCGCCGCCGCCCACAGGGTGCGCTGCTGATAGATGAAGTGCGACGACGACAGGTCGTCGTCCGGGCCCGCGCGGCCGGTGACGGCGAACAGGCCGATCGCCGCCGACACGCCCACGGTGGGCACGGCGAACAGGATCAGGGCGTAGACGGCGTACAGGCCGAGCCCGCCGCCGGGCAGGGCCGGGGCCGCATCACGACCGCGCTTGCGGGTCGAGAACTCCCGCGACGGCGCGAAGACGGACTCGGCCGTGACCGGCGCCGGTTCCGGCGGCAGGGGTTCCTCGTCGAGCGGTCCGGCCGGAGCGTCTTCCAGCTCAGGCTCCGGCTCCGGCGCCGGCGCCGGCTCGGGTTCCGGTTCCGGCTCCTGGCGCAGCCGACCTTCCAGCGACGCGGGCGAGGCGAAGCCGATCAGGTCGTCGTCGTGCTCGTCCGCAAGGACGTTCGCGGGGTCGTTCGTGGGGGGTGGATCGCCGGGTTCGGCCATCGGATATCCTTCAGTCCGGTCCAAGTAATGACCGCGCCTCGTCGTCGGCGCAACCGCGCAGGGCGCCTGTTCAGCGCGCCAGCACCACCTCGCAGCCGGCGGCGGCGGCGGCGTCCAGGGCGCCCGGCTTCTCGATCCGCACGGTGCAGCGTCGCACCCGCCCGTCGCTCAGGCAGGCGGCGGCCAGACGTTCGGCGAAGGTCTCGACCAGGCCGACATGGCCTTCGGCGATGATGGCCAGGGCCGCCTCGGCCACCGTCTCATAGTTGATGGTGTCCGCCAGCCGCTCGACCGGCGCGGGCGCCAGCTCCAGGGTCACGTCGATGACCAGGGTCTGCAGCCGGCCCAGCTCGTGATCATGCACCCCGATGCCGGCCTCGACCGTCAGGCCGCGCACGAACACGGTCAGGCCCTCGCGGCGGGGGCCGTCGGCGGCGGGGAAGGGCAGGGGGGAAACGGTCAAGGCCTACTCCAGGATGTCCGGGGTCTTCCAGGCCAGGTGCTGGCCCCCGTCGACGGCGATCATCTGGCCCGTGACCAGCGCCGCGTCCACCAGCCATCGCACGGTCGCCGCCACGGCTTCCGGGCTTCCGGCGCGTTGCAGCAGCGTTCCCCGCGCCTCGGCCTCGAACTCTTCGGGGGTCTGGTGCACCGACGGCAGGGTCGGTCCGGGACCGACGCCGTTGACGCGGATCCGCGGCGCCAGCGCCTGGGCCATGGTCCGGGTGGCGACCCACAGGGCTGATTTGGACAGGCCGTAGGAGAAGAAGCGCGGGTCCGGCTTGAGCACCCGCTGGTCCAGAATATTGACGATGGTCGAGCCCTCCGGCGCCTGGGCCGCGAAGGCCTGGGCCAGCAGCACCGGCGCGCGCAGGTTGACGTCCATATGCGCCGCCCAGCTTTCGCCGGTGATGGTCTCCAGCCGGTCGTCGGCGAAGACCGAGGCGTTGTTGACCAGCACCGACAGGGGCCCCAGGGCCTCGACGGCGCGTCCGACCAGGGCGTGGGTGGCGACGACGTCTGAAAGGTCGGCGGAAAAGTCGACGGCGCGCCGGCCTAGGGCCGAGATCTCGTCGATCAGCCGCGCGGCCTCGTTCGGCGAGTCGCGGTGGTGGACGGCCACGTCGAAACCGGCCGCGGCCAGTTCGAGACAGATCGCCCGGCCGATGCGCTTCGCCCCGCCGGTCACCAGGGCGGCGCCGCGCCCCTGTTCACGGACGGGGGCCGCGGCCTCAGTCAACCCGGCCGAACTCGACGAAGTTGATCAGGGCGACGACGGCGACGAAGCCGAGGATGATGTAGAGGGCCAGCATGGGGGAACTCCTGTTCGAGGCCCGCCAATAAAGGCCCCGGCCCGGCTGTTCAAGAACGCACGAGGGCTTATCGTCGCCCCATGACGACGTGGCGCACCCGGATCGAGCCTTTCACCCGCCCGCTGTTCTTCGCCCACGCCCGGGCGTCGCGCGGCATGACCCTGGGCGTGCGGGGCGTGGCGGTGGATGCAGGGGGCCGGGTCCTGCTGGTCAAACACACCTATCTGCACGGCTGGTGGCTGCCCGGCGGCGGCGTCGAGCGCGGCCAGTCCTGCGAGGACGCCCTGATCCGCGAGATGCGCGAGGAGGCCGGCCTGATCGTCGAGGGCCGCCCGGCCCTGGTCAGCGTCCACGCCAACGAGCGCCATTTCCGCGGCGACCATGTGCTGGTCTACCGCATCGACCGCTTCGCCCTGACCGACCGCACCAGCCACGGCGAGATCGCCGACATCGGCTGGTTCGACCCTCACGACCTGCCGGACGACGCGCACCGCGCCACCCGCGACCGGCTGGCCGAAGCGTTCGGCGGCGCAGAGGTCAATCCCGTCTGGTGACGCGGGGCCGGCTGATCGCCCGTCCCGCGAAGATCAGCGCCAGACCGACGGCGATCGGCACGCCGCCGAAAAGCAGGATCAGGCCCAGCCCGCTCATCAGCCCGTCGAGGCCGTCGCCGCCGCCCAGCATGCCGGCGAGGAAATAGAGCGAACAGGCGCCGGCGGTGACGGCGATCAGGCCGCCGATCCCTATCAGCAGCCAGCCGAAGAAGACGACGGCGGGGCTACGCTCCGGTCGTGGGTTCATCATCATGCTCCGTGACGGGGGTTGCGGTCAGGGACCTTTTCGGCTGGTTCAGCTTCCGGCCGACAATGAACAGGCCGATGCCGATGAGACACGGCACGCCCCCGACAACCAGCGAAAGCAAGACCCATTCGCCGGTGGAGCCATAGCCGCCGGAGCCATTCGCGGCGAGACCGGTCAGCACATAGAGGGTGCATGCGCCCGTGGTCGCCGCGATCAGCGCCCCGGCGGCCATCATCAGCCAGGCCAGGAACCGGACCACGGGACCTCTGCGCTCCGGTCCGCTCATCGCGGCGCCCTCCCCCGGGCCAACGCTTCCGCCCCCGGCGCGCCGGGCCGGTAGAAGGTGTTGTAGGTGTCGAACGGGATGATCTGCCCGTCCGGCTGGACGAAATGCACGCACGACCGCTTGACCGTGCCGATGTCGAAATTGAACCGGTCCAGAAACTGCGACACCACCACGCGGAAGGTGTCGGCGTAGCCTACTGATTCCGGCACGGCCGCTTCGGGCAGGCAGCACAGCAGGGCCGACAGCTTGTCCGAAGTGTCGGTCTGGGCCGTCGACAGGGACAGCAGGTCGAACACCCGCTTCTGCAGCTCGGGATAGGCCTCGAAGGTCACCGTATTCGGCGCCGCCGCCACCAGCAGTTCGCGCGGGATCAGGGAGGTCACCGGCACGACCCGCTCGCCGTCGCGCAGGCCGTAGCCGATGCAGATCTGGTCCGGATTGCAGGGCAGGGGGATCAGATCCTCCAGCGCGAACACCCCCGCCTCCGCGATCCGGCGCCGCACCTCCGTCAGGACGATGCGTTGCGTCTTCGGATCGAAACCGTCGTTGCGGCCCGCATCCTGGATCGGCTGGAAGGTCACCCCGCGCACGCAGCGCCACTTCAGGGCGAAGCGGACGATGTCCGCGATCTCGTCGTCATTGACGCCCTTCTTCAGCGTCACCACCAGGGTGGTCGACAGCCCGACCCTCTCCAGCGCCTCCAGCGCCTCGACCCGGATCGCCCGCAGATCGGCCCCGCGCAGGTCCATCAGCGCCTCGCGCTTCAGGCTGTCGAACTGCAGATAGACCTCGAACGCCGGCGCATACTCCGCCAGCCGCTCGGCGAACCCCGGCTCGCGCGCAATCCGCAGGCCGTTGGTGTTGATCATCAGATGGCGGATCGGCCGCCGCCGGGCCGCGTCGAGGATGTCGAAGAACTGCGGGTGGATGGTCGGCTCGCCGCCGGACAGTTGCACCAGGTCAGGCTCGCCCTCCGACGCGACCAGAACGTCCAGCATCGTCTCGATCTCGGCCAGAGGCCGATGTCCCTCCCGCTTGACCGAGGAGTCGGCGAAACAGACCGGGCAGCTCAGGTTGCAGGCCTCATTGACCTCGATGATGGCGAGGCAGGAATGCTGTTCATGGTCGGGGCACAGGCCGCAGTCCCAGGGGCAGCCGTGGTCCGTGCGGGTCTGCGGCGCGAACGGCCGGTCGCCGGGTTTCAGCCAGTCCTTCTGGGCCTTCCAGTAGGGGACGTCGTCGGCGATCAGCGTCTTCTGCACCCCGTGGTCGCGGCAGCGCTTCTGATAGAAGACCTTGTCGTCCTCGATCAGGATCTTCGCCGGGACCAGGCCGTAGCAAACCTCACACAGGCTCGTGGTCTGGCCGTGGAACAGATAGGGCGCGACCTTGCGCGGCGCGATCTCCGTCGTCGGCGTCAGCGTGCCGGAGGTCCCGTCCATACATCACCGCCCCGTAGACGATCAGGCCCAGGCTGATCAGGTGAAACAGATTGAACGGTCCCGCCACGGTTGGATAGGGTTTGAGGAATTCCCAGGCGAACCGCTGCGCCCCGTACCAGATGCACAGGACGTAGAAGCTGCGCCGCATGGCCCACGGCGACCGGCGCGCCAGTCCGGCGACATAGACCGCCAGGAAGGCGAGCATCGCCAGCGATTCGTAGATCTGCACCGGATGCCGCGCCACGCCGTCGCCCAGGTCCATTCCCCACGGCAGGGCCGTCGGGGTTCCATAGGTCCGGTCCGACAGTCCCTGGAACAGGCAACCCAGCCGCCCGACCGCGATGCCGACCGTGAACGGTCCGGTGAACAATCCGCCGGTCGAGCCCCGCACCCCGCGCGCCAGCTTGTAGAGCTCCACCCCGACCACAGCCCCGGCCAGGGCGCCGATGATGCTGTGCGACAGCGACGGCGTCGTCGACATCAGGGTGTTCAGCGAGCCCGACAGCCAGGCGCCGATCGCCGCGCCGCCGGCCAGGCAGGCCGCGTAGCCCGGCCCGACCGCCCGCGCCGTCCGGTCCGCCAGCCCGCGCAGACGCCAGCGGTACAGGAGAAGGCCCAGCCCGGCCCCGCCGGCCCAGCCCAGCAGGTCGAAAAGCAGGTGAATGCCGGGCAGGGTCGGGACGACGGTCATGGGTCGAACAGGCCACGCCCGCCGGCCCGCAGCAACCTCCAACCTCTCCGGCCTGTCCCCGCGTCCGCCGCCGCCGAGGTCAGCGTCGACCCGCGACCGCCTCCATCACCCACGCCTCGAGCGCGGCGTCGTCGTGCATCGGTCCGTCGTGGACGATGTCGGGAGGGAACGGTCCCGTCGCCATCTCGCCCAGGGCCATCTTCTGCAGGGTGCTGAACGCGCCGAGGCCCGAGGGCAGGGGCTCGGCGCGCACCTCCATATAGCGGGTGGCCCGGTCGGTGGCATGGCCGAGATGCAGGGCGCCCAGCCGCCGGAAGTCATCGGTGACGATCAGGCAGGAGCTGAAGCACGATTCATCGGTGATCAGGATCAGCCGGCCCTGCATCAGCGACGCCGGCCCGGTCCCGGCCCGCGCGGGCGCCGGGTCGCAGTCGGTGATCGGGGCGTCGGTCGGCTCTCCCGCGACGTTCGCCCGCTCCACGCTCGCGATGCTCGCCTCCAGCCAGGCGGCGAATTCGGGGCCGCGTTCGGCCGCCATCGCGCGCCACGACCGCAATGAGGCGAGATTGTCGTCGCTCGCTCGCCACACGGCGCCGCAGGTTCCGTTGCCCGCGGTGCGGGCCTGTACGAAGGCGCGTCCCATCAGCGCCTCGGCGATCTGGCGGCCCAGCATCGAGGAGCCGCCGCCGTTGCCGCGCATGTCCAGCACCACCACCGGCGAGGCGCGCAGGCGTGCGGCGTCGGCCCGGACGGCTTCGACGACGGCGCTGGCCCCGTCGCCGAGGGTCTGCAGGGCGATCCAGTCGCCGCCGGCGAAGGGCCGCAGCCCCATGCCCGCGCGGCGTCCGCGATAGGCGGCGTTCAGCAGCGGCTGCAGGGTCTGCGACGTGATTTCGCGCCACCGCATCGCGCGCTCGACCGTGCCGTCGGCGGTCTCGAAGCGGCAGGTCGCGGGTCGGTTGAGCAAGGGGTTGCCGTTGTCGAGCAACAGCAGGGCGCCGCGCCGCTCGCGCTGGGCCTCGACCGACCAGTCCAGCTGGAAGCCGTCGAGCCACGCCTGTGCCGTCGCCTCCGCGGCTGCGCCGTCGCAGTCGACCAGCACGGCGTCGGCCAGGTCGGCCTCGCCCGGGTCCGGCTCGTGCGCCGACACCCGCCATTCGGCCCCGGCCTTGCGGAAGACGAGGCCCGCCCAGGTCCACGACGCTGGCCCGGCCGGCTGGAAGGCGATGTGCCGATCGCCCATGCCGCCCGCGAAGGCGTTCAGGACGGCGCGATGCCCCCCGGCGCCCGACACGCGCGCCGCCCGTTCCAACGCCAGCGCCCGGCCCTCGTCCAGCCGTCGCCGGAAGTCCGTGTCGCCGATCTGCGGCAGCGCGCCCGGATGGTTGTCGTTCAGCAGCGCGTAGGCGGCCTCGACGTCTGTCCGGGTGGTCGCCGCCCAGTCGCGGTCGGGCGGAGTCTGCGCCCCAGCGGGGCTGGCGAGCAGGGCGGCGGCGGCCGAGGCGACGAGAACGAGGGCTCGGATCATGGTCGGCCAATAAAAACCAACCAGGGCGGTCGACCAGTTAAGCTTTGGTCATTTGCGCAGTTCGGCTAAGCCTGCGTCCATGAACCCGACCCTCCTCGCCATGATCGCCGTCGTCTTCGGCGGCGCCGCCACCGCCCTTCAGGCGCCCACCAACGCGAAGATGATGACCGCCGTCGGCTCGCCGGTGAACGCGGCCTTCGTCTCCTTCGCCGTCGGCACGGCCGCCCTCGGCATCCTCGCGGTCCTGCTCCAGGCCAAGCCGGACATGGCCGCCTCGCGGGGCCTGCCCTGGTACGCCTGGGTCGGGGGGCTGTACGGCGCCATCTTCGTGGTCGCGGCGGCTTGGGGCGTGCCCCGTCTGGGCGTGGCCACCACCATCACCCTGATGGTCGCCGGCCAGCTGCTGCTCAGCGTCGGCCTCGACCATTTCGGCGCCATGGGCGTGCCCAGACAGACGATCAGCTGGGGCCGCGCCGCCGGCGTGCTGATGGTGCTGGGCGGCGTCCTGATGGTCCGCCGCTTCTAGACCGGTTCGCCGTCCCCGCGCATCCTCTGGCCATGCGCGCGTTCCGTGTTAGACGGGACGGGTTGTTTGGGGACGGGCGGCGCATGACTGTGTTGAGATTGATCTGGGCGCTGGTCGCCGTCGCCCTGCTGGCCGCTCCGGCGGCGGCGCAGACGGTGGAGCGGGCGCCGGTTCCGGACTGGGTCCAGTGGCTGGACACCGGACCGGCCGCGACCCCCGACGGGACGGGCGCGCCGGTCCGCGTCCTGCTGTTCGACCATCAGCTGCGGTTCGACGACGACGTCACTCACGCCTTCTCGCGCTCGCGCAGCCTGATCCAGTCGGTGCAGGGCCTGTCGATCGCCGGCACGGTGGTGGGCGGCTGGAAGCCCGGGGCCCAGACCCTGCGCGTGCACGCCATCAACATCATCCGCGGCGACCAGACCATCGACGTCCTCGCCTCCCAGGATTTCGCCATCCTGCGGCGCGAGCAGAACCTGGAAGCCGCCATGCTGGACGGCGTCCTGACCGCGACCCTCCAGCCCGCCGACCTGCGTGTCGGCGACGTGCTCGAAGTCGCCTTCACCCTGACCAATCACGACCCGGTCGCCGGCAGCCATGGCGAATTCCTGCTGGGCGGCCAGTTCGGCGGCCCGGTCGAGCGCTACCACGTCCGGGCGAGCTGGCCTGCGGCTCGCGGGGTCCGCGCCCGCGCCATCGCCCCCTGGACCCTGCCGAATTCCCCCCGGCGCCAGGGCGGCGACTATGTGGTCGAGATCGACGAATCCCCACTGCTGCCCCTGACCCTTCCGACCGATGCGCCGGCGCGCTTCCTTCATGTGCGCCAGCTGGAGCTGACCGATTATCGTGACTGGTCCGAGGTCTCGGTCCTGATGTCGCCCCTGTTCGAGCGCGCCTCGACGCTGGAGGAGGGATCGCCCCTGCAGGCCGAGATCGACCGCATCGCCGCGGCCTGGGCCACCCCCGCCGAGCGCGCCTCGGCCGCCCTCCGGCTGGTCCAGGACGATATCCGCTACCTCGCCCTGGCCATGGGCGAGGGCAGTCTGATCCCCGCCTCGGCCGACGCCACCTGGCGCAGCCGCTTCGGCGACTGCAAGGCCAAGACCGCCCTGCTGATCGCCCTGTTGCGCGGTCTCGGCATCGAGGCCGAACCGGCGCTCGTCAGCACCAATTTCGGCGACGGGCTCGACCAGCGCCTGCCCATGCTGGGCGTGTTCGACCATGTGCTGGTCCGCGCCACGGTCGACGGCCGGGTCTGGTGGATCGACGGCACACGCCAGGGCGACCGGACGCTCGTTGGCGCCGCCGTGCCGCCCTATCGCTGGTCCCTGCCGGTGCGGCCGGGCGGGGCCGGGCTCGAGCCCATGCCCCAGCCGCCGCTCGCCGAGCCGCTGATCAGCATGAACCTCGCCTATGACGCCTCCGCCGGCCTCGACGCCGAGGCGCGGATCGAGGCGGAGATGACCCTGGTCGGCGAAACCGCCACGGTCATGCAGGCCTCGTTCGGCAGCATCCCCCTGGAGCAGCGGGACGAGGGTCTCCGCGGCGTCTGGGCCGGGGCGGCGCCCGGCATGGAGATCGAGAGCGTCGACGGCATCTATGATGCGGACACGGCGCAATTCCGCATCACCATGTCCGGAAAGGGTCGGCTGCAGTGGTCGGAGGCCTCGGGTCCCGGTCGCGCCTTCGAGGTTCCCAATTCGATCGCGACGATGGGCGTGTCAGAGGCCCGGGCGGCGGGTCCTTACGAGGATCTGCCCTATGTCGTGGTCCATCCCAACTTCATCCGCTCGGTCGTAACCGTCCGCCTGCCCGCCGGGGGCGCGGGCTTCACCATGGACGGCGAGGACGTGGCGCTCGAAGTCGGCGGGCACAGCCTCGAGCGCACCAGCCGCATCGACGACGGGGTGGCGACCATGGCGCTGAGCATCCGCAGTCTGGCGAGCGAGATCACCGCCGCCGAGACGGCCGCCGCCCGCACCCAGGCCGCCGCGCTCGACGACACGCCGGTCCGCATCCGGGCGCCGCTGGCCTATCGCGCCACGGACGGCGACGCCGCCGGGCTTTCGGCCGAGACGGACGATATCGACACCCTCATCGAGCGCGGTCGGGTCTTCCTGTCCCGCGGTGATCTCGAAGGAGCCCTGGCCGCCTTCAACCGGGCGATCGAACTCGCGCCCGAGGACGCCGAGGCGCTGGCCAATCGCGGCGGCCTGTACCGGCGCATGGGAGACCTGCCCCGCGCCCGCGCCGATCTCGACCGCGCCATTGAGCTCGATCCGGATTCGGTGCCGGCCGAGACCCTCGGCGGACTCGCCGTGCAGGAAGGCCGGTTCGAGGACGCGGTGATCGAATACAGCGTGGCCCTGCGCCTGGACCGCTCCAACATCGGCGCCCTTCTTGGCCGCGCCTGGGCCTATCGCCGCCTGGGCCGCCTGGACCGGACGCTGGCGGACCATCGCGCGGTGCAGGCCCTGAGCCCCGACGATGCGGGCGCGCGCGAACTGGTGCTCGCCACCCTCGTCGAGATGGGCCAGGTCGCAGAGGCGGAGACCGGAATCGCCGCCGCCCTGGCGGCGAACCCCGCCGACATCGGGGCCCTGACCGTGAAGGTCGATATCGAGACCGGTCGCGGCGCGCCCGCCGCCGCCCTGCCGGCCCTCGACGCCGGCGTGGAGGCGGCGCCGGACGATGAGGCCCTGCGCCTGCTCCGCGCCGAACTGCGGGCCGCGACCGGGGACCTCGACGCCGCCGCCGCCGACCTGGCCCATGTCCGGGACCAGCACGCTTCCGACCCCGAAATGCTCAACAACCTGTGCTGGACCCAGGCCACGGCCGGCTTCGCCCTCGACCAGGCCCTGGCCGATTGCGACGCGGCCCTCGCCCTCCTGCCGGGACAGGCGGCGCTGATCGACAGCCGGGCCCTGGTCCTGCTCCAGCTCGGGCGGCTCGA
Source organism: Brevundimonas sp. (assembly GCA_004296955.1). Taxonomy (GTDB): domain Bacteria; phylum Pseudomonadota; class Alphaproteobacteria; order Caulobacterales; family Caulobacteraceae; genus Brevundimonas. Next base: position 17,136 of record SCVB01000103.1, on the reverse strand, counting down.
AGAGGCGCGGGCCGCCTATGACGAGGCGCTGCGTCTGGCCCCGACCCAGACGGCCTCGCTCTACGGCCGCGGACTCGTCCGCCAGGCCATGGGCGACGCCGGGGGCGAGGCGGATCTGGCGGCGGCCCTGGCCCAGGACCCCGACGCGGCGGAGGACTTCAAGGCCTGGATCGCCCGGCGCGACGCCGCCCCGGCGATGGCCGCCGAATGAGCTGAAACAGGCGGGCGCCGGCGGCCGAACCGCCTATATTGGCCGGGATGACCGAGGCGCCGATTCCCGAAACCGCAAGCGAGACCGCCGTCCCGCAGGGCGCCGACCTGATCCGCGATGAGGCCCGCCGCGCGCCCGACAAGCCGGGCGTCTACCGCATGTACGGCGAGGACGGGACCTGCCTCTATGTCGGCAAGGCGCGCTCGATCAAGAAGCGCATCCTCCAGTACGCCCAGGGCCGGTTCCACACCCAGCGCATCGGCCTGATGGTCTCCCTGACCCGGTCGATGGAGTTGGTCATCACCGCCTCCGAGACCGAGGCCCTGCTGCTCGAATCCAGCTTCATCAAACAGCTGAAGCCCCGCTTCAACGTGGTGCTGCGCGACGACAAGTCCTTCGCCGAGCTGATGATCCGCAAGGACCACCGCGCCCCCCAGGTCCGCAAACACCGCGGAGCCCACACCACGCCGGGCGACTATTTCGGCCCCTTCGCCTCGACCTGGGCGGTCAACCGGACGCTTAACACCCTGCAGAAGGCCTTTCTGCTGCGGTCCTGCTCCGACAGCGTCTATGAGTCCCGCACCCGGCCCTGCATGCTGCACCAGATCAAGCGCTGTTCGGCCCCCTGCACCGGCCTGATCTCGCTGGAGGACTACGCCGGCCTGGTCGACGAGGCCTCGGCCTTTCTCAAGGGCAAGTCGCGCGCCGTCATCGCCCGCCTGTCCGAAGAGATGAGCGCCGCCGCCGAGGCCATGGACTATGAACAGGCCGCCCGCGTCCGCGACCGCATCCGCGCCCTGTCGGCTATCTCCATGGAGAATTCCGTCAGCGCCGACGGCGTCGCCGAGGCCGACGTCTTCGCCCTGTTCAGCGAGGGCGGGCAGGCCTGCGTTCAGGTCTTCTTCTATCGCGGCGGCCAGAACTGGGGCGGCCGGGCCTATTTCCCGCGCGTCGACAAGACCGACACGGACCCCGAAATCCTCGCCGCCTTCCTCGGCCAATTCTACGAGGACAAGCCGATCCCGCGCCTGATCCTGTCCAACGTCCGGCCGCACGAGCTGGAACTGCTGGAGGAGGCCTTCTCGATGAAGGCCGAGCGCAAGGTGGAGATCGCCAATCCCCGGCGCGGCGACAAGCTGGCGCTGGTCGATCACGCCCTGACCAACGCCCGCGAGGCCCTGGGCCGCAAGATGGCCGAGGGCTCGGCCCAGGGCAAAATCCTCGACGAGGTCTGCGAGGCCTTCGGTCTGGAGGGCCGCCCCGAGCGGATCGAGATCTACGACAACGCCCACATCCAGGGGACCAACGCCGTCGGAGGCATGGTCGTGGCCGGGCCCGAGGGCTTCCAGAAGTCGCAGTACCGCAAATTCAACATCCGCGGCGAGGACCTGACCCCCGGCGACGACTACGGCATGATGCGCGAGGTCATGCGTCGCCGCTTCTCGCGTCTCGTGAAGGACGAGGACGCGGGGGAAGAGGTGGTCCGTCCTGATTTGCTGCTGATCGACGGCGGCGCCGGCCAGCTGGCCGAGGTGCTGGCCGTTCTGGCCGATCTGGGCCTGGACGACATCACCGCCGTCGGCGTGGCCAAGGGTCCCGACCGCGACGCGGGCAAGGAGCATTTCTTCATGCCCGGCAAGCCGCCCTTCATGCTGCCGATGAAGTCGCCCGCCCTGTATTACATCCAGCGCCTGCGCGACGAGGCGCACCGCTTCGCCAACGGCGCCCACCGCACCCGCCGCTCGATGGACATCAAGAAGAACCCGCTCGACGAGATCGAGGGCGTCGGTCCCGGCCGCAAGAAGGCTCTGCTGCACGCCTTCGGCTCGGCCAAGGGCGTCGGCCGCGCCTCGGTGGCTGATCTGGTCAAGGTCGACGGGATCAACCAGCCGCTGGCGGAACGGATTCACGGCTTCTTCCACCCGGAAGGCCGGGGTTAAGGTAGAGGCCCGGCGAGGAGGCCGCATGACCGAGTTTGCACAGGGCGTCGTCCACGTCGCCGGCGACGACCTTCGATCCGCCATCCAGTCCGACCCGGAGGTCCTTGCCCTGTGGCAGGGGCTGACGCCGCTGGGCCGCAACGAGTTCATCTGCTGGGTCGAGGACGCCAAACAATCCGCGACCCGGCAGCGCCGGATCCAGCGGACGATCGAGGAAATGCAGGAGGGCAAGAAGCGCCCCTGCTGCTGGGCCGGCTGCATCCACCGCACCGACAAGGCGCCCAGCCGCTGGCAACAGGCCGTCCTGATCGATGGAAAGGCTCCGAAGGGGTCGTAGGGGCGCCGCCGATCCCGGACCTATGGCCGGGCGGGCAAGACGGCCATGAGCGCCCGCGTGAAGCCGACCGGAGCCACGGTCAGATGATCCTCGTCCTCGAGAACCGTCGAGCGCACGCGAAGGCCGGGATAGGCGCGTGATGTCAGGACCCGTTCCATGGTCCGCAGGTCGCCGACCATGTCGACCGGCGCGTTACGGCTGTCGCCGCCCGGGACCTCCCAGGCGCCGATGTACATGAACACATCCGCGGGCAGGTCGCGGTGGGTGCGGGCATAGTCCGCCTCCATCGTCATGATGTGGCGTCGGTCGAACCAGAAGGACGGGCTGCCCAACACATAGGCCTGGAAGAGGCCGGGGTCGGTGAACATGATCTGCGCACCCAGCAGACCGCCGTAGGAATGGCCCAGCAACACCCGCCGCGTCGGGTCAGCGCGGAAACGATCCTCGATGAAGGGGATGGCCCGGGTCTTCAGATAGATCTGGTAGGCGGGGCCTTCACCGTGGACCATGGAACTGGCGTTACGGGGCCCGTTCGGCGTCGGTGTATAGTCACGGTTTCGACTGGCGATGGGGCTGTCGCCACGGGAATAGGACAGGCCGACCAGAATGAACTCCTCGACCATGGGCTCGTTGAGATTCACCCTGCGGGCGATCTGGCGGATGATCGGAAACGCATAGTCGGCGTCGGTGACGTAGAGCACCGGATACCGGCGATCCGGGCTGGTTGCGTAGCTGGCGGGCAGGCTGACGAAGACCTCATAGTCGCGACCCGAGACAGGGTCGGGAACCTCCCAGACCTGGGTGCCTTGCAGCACATAGGGCGACCCGTTGCCCGACGCGGCCTGCGGCGGCGTCGCCCGGGCGTCGGCGTCCGAACAGGAGGAACCGAGAACCGCCGCCAGAAGAACCGCCGCCAGACCAAAAGTTCTCATACGAAAATCCCCCTTGCCGTGGCTGTGCAACCTGCCGCGACCCCGTCGCACGCGCCAGCGCGCAATCCAGGGCGGGACCATGATTGGAACGTATGAACGACGTCTCACCCTCTCCCCCAAGCGCCGCCGATTGCCTATAGGGACCCCATGACCGACGAATCCCGCGACGCCCTGCTCTCCGGCTATCGCCGTTTCCGGGAGGGCCACTGGCCCGAGGCCCGGGCTGAATATGAGGCGCTCGCCGCCGACGGCCAGAAGCCCCACACCCTGGTGGTCGCCTGTTCCGACAGCCGCGCCGACCCGGCCCTGATCTTCGACACCGCTCCCGGCCAGCTGTTCGTGGTCCGCAACGTCGCCAACCTGGTGCCGCCCTATGAGCCCGACGGCCATCTGCACGGCGTCTCCGCGGCGCTCGAGTTCGGGGTCAAGGTGCTCAATGTCTCGCGCATCATGGTCATGGGCCACGCCCACTGCGGCGGGGTCAACGCCATGATTCACGGCGCTCCGGCCGACTGCCAGGACTTCGTCGCCCCCTGGGTCGCCCAGGGCGCGCCGGCGGTGCGCCGGGTCTGCGAGGAATGCTCGCCCGAAGAGGTCGAACAGGTCGCCGAAGAGGCCGTGGTCCGCCTGTCGCTGCAGAACCTGCGCACCTTCCCGTGGATCGCCGAGCGCGAAGCCGCAGGGACCCTGGCGCTCAGCGGCGTGCATTTCGGCATCGCCGACGGCGTCCTGCGCTCCCTGCGCGGACCGGGCCGGTTCGAGGCTCTGGACTAGGCCCGCGCGGCCGGACTCTCGCTTCAGGGAGCAAAGCGTGGCAGATCGCGTTGAGGTACCGGAGCGCCCATGACCCCCAATCCCCACGCCAATCCCATCCCGAACATCCTCACCGGCCTGCGGCTGGTCGCCGGGGTGATCATGTTCCTGATCCTGGCGGGGGCCGCGCCCCAGGGCATTCCGTTCCTGTCCGAGTATCTGAGCCCGGACGACCAGTTCCGCTTCGGCCGCACGGCCTTCGTCATCTTCATGGTGGCGGCCTCGACCGACTGGGTCGACGGCTTCCTGGCGCGGCGCTGGCATTCCACGACCCGCTGGGGCGCCATCCTCGATCCGATCGCCGACAAGGTGCTGATCACCGGCGCCATTCTCGGCGTCCTGGCCTGGGGCGCCCTGCCGCAGATCGCCATCCCCTGCGGTCTGATCCTGTTCCGTGAGTTTGCCGTGTCGGCCCTGCGCGAAACGGTTGCCGGCAAGGTCAAACTGCCGGTCACCCTGCTGGCCAAGTGGAAGACCGTCCTGCAGATGGTCGCCCTCGGCGCCCTGCAACTGGTCCTGCTCTGGGACGGCTTCGGTCTGCCGCTGGAGTGGCAGCCGCATTTCCAGACCTTCGCCTATGTCCTGATCTGGCTGGCCGCCATCGTCACCGTCTGGACCGGCTGGCAGTATTTCGCCAAGGCGCAGCAGAAGATGAGCCAGATCTAGGGACTTGGGACTAGGGACTAGGGACTAGGGACTAGGGACTAGGGACTAGGGATGAGAGACGGCCCGGAAAGCCTCATCCCTCATCCCTCATCCCTTCAGCGGACGCCCAACTCCGCCACCAACCCGTCCATCCCGTACACATCGCGCAGCGCCGTGGTCACCGCGCCGGTGGTCACGATCACCGAGCGATTGACGTTGACGTCATAGCCATAGGCGTTCCGCTGGGTCAGGACGGTGGAGTCGAAATTGGCCCCCAGGATCTCGCCCGTGGCATTGACGACCGGCGAACCCGACGACCCGCCGATGGTGTCCGAGGACACCGCCATGTTCATCACCGTGTCGCCGTCGATCCGCCCGCGGGCGGCCAGCAGCTTTGGCGCCACGTCGAACGGCGGGGCGCCGGTGGCCCGGTCCCAAAGGCCGGCGAAGGTGGTGAACGGGCCCCAGCGCTGGCCCGGAACGTCCGTGCCCTCGATCCGGCCATAGGTCAGGCGAAGCGTGCCGGTGGCGTCCGGATAGACGGCGTCGCCATAGGTCTGGAAGCGCAGGGCGGCGAGCTGTTCCGAAGCGCGGTCGGTCGGCGCCTGGACCTTTTCCTCCCACTCCGAGCGGATGGCGCGGGTCTCGTCCTGGACCGACAGCAGATACTGGATCAACGGGTCCTGCGAGGCCTCGACGGCGGCCAGGCCGCCTTCCCACAGGGCGCGGCGCACGGCCGGATCGGCCAGGGTGGTCCCCTCGATCAGCCGGGCGGACAGCTGTTCCGGCGACTCCTGGCCCAGCAGGCCGCGCACCCGCGGGTCGTCGACGGTCAGCCACTCCCGCGTCTTCGACAGCCACCATTCCATGCGCACCTGTTCGAGCCCCGGATAGACCGGCCGCTCGGCGAACAGGCCGGACTGCACGCTCGAGAGCCGGCTGTCGGCGTATTCCGGCAGGCGCTCGGCCGAAGGCTTCGCCCGTTCCTGCGCCCCGCGCACCAGCGTCCGGGCCCAGCTGAACAGCTGCGACCCGCCGGCGACCGGCGTGGTCCCCATCCCCGTGCCGCCCTCCAGCAGCGCCATGGCGGGATAGAGTTCGCGCGCGATCGGCTGGGCGGCGCTCAGCGTCGTCCACGGATCGGCGTCGCCGGCTCCGGCTTCGGCGCGGGCGCGGAAGTCGGCTTCCTGCTCCGCCTTCATGGCCATGAAGCCCGGATCGACCAGCGCCCGCATCCGGCCGAGGCCGCGCTTGTAGGTGTTCTCCAGCCCGACGATCGGATCCATGGCGATGAAGGCGTTCTCCTCGCTCTCCTCCGAGAAGCGGATCAGCCGCCCGCGCAGCTCACTGGCCAGCAGCTGGTCCATCGGCAGGACCACGTCGCGGATGGTGAACAGCTGGTCCTGGGTCAGCAGCCGCTGCGTCGCGCCCGGGCTGCCCGAGACGAACACCGGCGTGCCCTCGACCGGCCGCGAGGCGTTCCACACGAAATGGGTCGGCGTCGCCGCCGGGGCGTCGTTCTCGTACAGCCGGATGAAGGCCGCATCGATGGCGAAGCGGGGGAAGCTGAAATTGTCCAGATCGCCGCCGAAGGTCGCCGCCCGGTCCTCGGGCGCGAAGGCCAGCCGGACGTCCGAGTATTTCTTGTAGGTGTAGAGCTTGAACTGGCCGCCGCGGTACAGGGTCACGACCTGGCAGCGCTTCCCGGCGTCGCCGCCGCAGGCGTCCTGCTCGATCCGGCCGGCCTCGGCGTCGCGCGCCCGGGTGAAGGCCTGGCCCTCCAGCCCCGCGCCGGCCGCATGCATCCGCTCGGTGACGTCGGTGATGTCGGTCAGGATCTCCGCCGTCCCGCCCGGGCATTTGCGCTCTTCCTCGCGGGTGCGCGGGGTGAAGCCGGTCTCGGCGTAGTTGACCGCCTGGGTCGACAGATTGGCCACGCAGGTGGCGACGCAGTGGTTGTTGGTCATCACCAGCCCCTCGGCCGAGACGATGCCCGCCGAACAGCCGCCGAACTTGACCGAGCTCAGCCGCACCCGGTCCAGCCAGGCCTGGTCGATATTGGTCCCCAGCGTCGCATTGGCCCGCGCGATGGGGAAGTTGTCGAAGGTCCACATGCCTTCCTCCGCCCGCGCGGCGGAGCCGGCGGCGAGGGTCAGCAGGGCGGCGGCGAGGGCGGGGGTGAGGTGACGCATCTTTGTCTCCTTGCCTTCACCCCTTGAGGGTGGAGGAGGCTCGCGCGGCGAGCCGACGACGGGTGGCCCGCGGAGCGGGTCGGATGAGGGGTGATACACCCATGAAAGACGTGAGGGGCGAAACGGGCAAGTCATCTCTGACCACCCCGTTTCACCCCTCATCCGTCAGGCTTCGCCTGCTGCGTTCTCCCGCAAGGGGAGAAGGGGCGTTACCGAACCCCCAGCTCTTCCAGCAGGTGCGGGCTCGGATAGATGTTGCGCAGCGCCTCGGTGATCGCCGCCGTCGACACGGTCACCGTCCGGTTCAGCTCGCCGTCATAGCCGAACGACCCGCCCAGCGAGTGGATGTTGCCGTCGAAGGCCGCGCCGATGACCTCGCCGGCGGCGTTGATCACGGGCGAGCCCGAGTTGCCGCCGATGATGTCGTTGGTCGAGGTGAAGTCGAACACCGTGTCCTTGTTCACCCGGCTTTCGTTGTCGATGAAGGCCTGCGCCGCGTTGAACGGCTCGGCGCCCGTGGCCCGCTCGTACAGGCCGCCCATGTAGGTGAACGGCGGCACGGTCACGCCGCGATAGGTCCAGCCCGCCACCTGGCCGTAGGACAGGCGCAGCGAGAAGGTGGCGTCGGGGTACTGGTTGGTGCCGTAGACGGCGAACCGGGCCTGGGCGACCTTTTCGGCGGCGCGGGCGGTCGGGGCGTTGACCTCGGCGGCCCAGCGGTCGCCGATCGCCTTGGCGGCGTCGTCATTGGCGATGACGAAGGCCAGCAGCGGATCGGCCGCGGCCATCTGCGCCGTGGTCATGGCCGCGGCCTCGGCGCGGAAGGCGGCGTCGGCCATCCGGGTCCCCGAGATCAGCCGGTCGGCCAGCGCTTCCGGGCTTTCGCGGCCCAGCAGCGCCTTCACGTCGGGGTGGTCGACGGTCAGGTATTCGCGGGTCTTGGACAGCCAGTAGCGCAGGCGGATTTCCTCCATGTCGATCGCGATGGGGGTCTCCTCGCCGGCCATGGCGACCAGGCGCGCGCGCTGCGCCTCGGTCATCGCCGTATTCTTCGACGCCCGCACGATGGCCCGGGCCATCTGGTAGAGGGTCGAGCCGCCGCCGGCGGCCTGTTCCAGCTGGCGGGCCGGCAGATAGAGGTCGCGGGCGGTCGCCTGCACCCGCTCCAGGTCGGCCCAGGGGTCGCCGATCTGCTGCACCAGACTGGGGTCGGCGGCGACGCGGGCGCGCAGCTCGGCCTCGGCCTCGCGCTTGGCGGCCATGAAGGCCGGATCGGTCAGGGCGCCCTGCTGGCCGTAATAGACCTTGAAGCTGTTCTCGAGGCCGAAGATCGGGTCGAACGACAGCCGCTTGGCCTCGTCGCCGGTCAGCGAATACTCCAGCAGCCGGCCGCGCAGCTCCGAGGCCTGGATCAGGGTGATCGGCAGCTGCTGGTCGCGTAGACGCTCCAGCTGGCTCATGGTCAGCAGGCGCGAGGTCGAGCCGGGGTTGCCGGCCACGAAGGTGACATCGCCCTCGGCCGGGGCGTTCGGGTTCCAGCGCAGGAAGCTGGGGCTCTCGACCGGACGGCCGTCCTCATAGGCGCGCAGGAAGCCGGCATCGAGGGCGTAGCGCGGGAAGTTGAAATTGTCGGGGTCGCCGCCGAAGAAGGCCGCCTGGTTTTCCGGCGCGAACACCAGCCGCACGTCGTCGTATTTGCGGAATTTGTACATCGCGTAGCGGCCGCCGCGGTAGAAGCTGATCACCTGACAGCTGAATTTCGGATCGCCGGCGCAGGCCTCGGTCTGGATCGCATTGGTCTCGGCCGTGCGGGCGGCGTTGAAGGCCGCGCCTTCGAGCCCGACGCCGGCGCCCAGCACGCGGTCGGTCACATCGACGATGTCGACCAGCACCTCGGCGGTCTGGCCCGGGCAGCGCTTCTCTTCCTCGCGGTTGGCGGTCAGGAAGCCGTTCTTCACATAGTCCTGCTCGGGGCTGGACAGCTCCTGGGCGCAGCCCACGACGCAGTGCCAGTTGGTCAGGATCAGGCCCTGGTCCGACACGAACGAGGCCGAGCAACCCTGGATGCGGACCGCGGCGTTGCGGACCCGGTCCAGCCACGCCTGGTCGATGTGGGTGCCGTATTTGTCGTTCACCGTCTGGATCGGGAAATTGTCGAAGGTCCACATGCCTTCGTCCGCGCGGGCGGAGGTGGGCGCGGCCATCAGGGCCAGCACCCCGGCGACGGCGGCGATCGAGGCGGTCGCCGACACGGCGGCGCGGAGCGAACGAAGCGGCATTCTGCGAAATCTCCCAGGGCGTCGGCGGGCGTCGCCGATCGTTTCAATCTGCATAGACACGATGAACGAGGTCCGTCCATCGCTACACGGAAGGACAGGCGCAAGCGTAACCGCGATCGCCTTACCCCGATTTAACTTGGCCCCGCTGCCTTGCATCGTCAGATAGCGGTCAACGTCAGGGGTCCAGCCGTTTCCATGTCGCTTGCACTTTCAACCCTTCTCTATGAGTGGCGCCGCTACATGGCCGCCGTGATGGCGCTCGCGCTGTCCGGCCTGCTCGTGCTCGCCATGACCGGCGTCTTCATCGGCATCGGCAAGGGCTTCACGGCCACGATCGAGCGGTCCAGCGCCGACATCATCATCATGCAGCCCGGAGCCAAAAGCCTGATCGGCGGGCCGTCCGGCGTGCCGCGCCGCTTCATCCCACTGGCCTATCGCAACCCCGACGTGGTCGAGGTCAAACCGTTGGACGGATCACAAGGCACGTTCCAGTCGGTCAAGAACGTGGACCAGACACAAACCCAGGCCGACCGCGCGAAGCAGGACGCGCCGCGGATGGAGTTTGTTCAGGTCAGCATCATCGACACAACGCCTGGCGCGGTGACCATTCCGACCGACTACTCGCAGGATCTGGTCGACGCCCTGCGTCAGCCTTACACTGTCGCCATCGACGAGACGGCCGTGACCAAGCTGGACGTCAAGCTCGGCGACAAGGCGCTGTACAACGGCCAGACGGTGACGGTGGTCGGTATCACCCGCGGCTATCCCAACATGATGCAGGCCAATGTGGTGATGTCGCGCGACACACTTCGTATGCTCGGCCAAGCCGATACTGGCCCACGCGTTGGACCCCTGATGGTCAAGCTTCGCGACCCCTCGCAGGCGCAAAGAGTCGCCGCCGAGCTGAATGCCCAGGGTGACGGGCAATGGAAAGCCTGGACACGTCGCGAACTGGCCGACGCGAACGCGGGCGCGATGTTCGAGGAGGGCATCCTGATCATCATCATCGGCGGCTGCGTGGTGCTGGGCACCATCATCGGCGTGGCCATCACCTGGCAGACCCTGCGCGGCGCCATCATGGCCAACATCAAGGAGTTCGCCTCGCTGCGGGCCCTCGGCGTCGGCATGGGCTCGCTGAACCGCATCGTCATGGAGCTCAGCTTCTGGGTCGGGCTCGTCGGCGTCGCCGCCGCCATCGGCCTGACCCTGCTGGTGCAGATGCTGGCCCTGGCCAACGCCGTGATCATCGCCCTGCCGCCGATCCTGCTGCTTGTCGTCGGCGGCGGCCTGGTCGTCATCGCCATGCTGTCGGGCCTGCTGTCCCTCGGCATCCTCAAGAACAGCCAGCCCGCGGATCTGCTGCGATGACCGCTCACACCAAGGCGCACGGAAAGCACGGCGACTTCGCCATCGAGGCCAAGGGCCTGGTGAAGCGCTTCAAGTCCGGCAAGTCCTTCATCGAAGTGCTGAAGGGCGTGGATTTCGACGCCCGCCACGGGGACCTGACCATGGTCATGGGACCCTCCGGCTCGGGCAAGTCGACCCTGATCGCCGCCCTGTCCGGCCTGCTCCGGCCGGAAGAGGGCCGGGTCGACACCCTCGACGTCGACGACCTGTGGAAGCTGTCGTCGGGCAAGATCGACAAATTCCGCCTCGACCACTGCGGCTTCATCTTCCAGGGCTTCAACCTCTTCCCCGCCCTGACCGCCCTGCAACAGGTCGAGGTGGTGCTGAAATTCCAGGGCCTGTCCAAGGCCGACGCCCGCCGTCAGGCGGCCGCCACGCTGGAGGAAGTCGGCCTCGGCAAACGCCTGAACCAGCGGCCTTCGGCCCTGTCGGGCGGCGAGAAACAGCGCGTCGCCATCGCCCGCTGCCTGGCCAAGAATCCGCAGATTCTGTTCGCCGACGAACCGACCTCCGCCCTCGACGGCGAGAACGGCCAGATCGTCATCCGCCTTCTGCGCCGCGCCGCCACCGAACACGGCGCCGCCGTCATCTGCGTGACGCACGACCCTCGCCTCGAGGAGTGGGCCGACCGCGTCATCAAGATCGAAGACGGCGTGATCATCGACGATCAGCGCCGCATCCCCAATCCCGACGCCACGCTGGCCTCGCACTGACTTCCTTAGGACCCTTCGCCATGCCCGCCTTCCTCAAGAACAAATGGCTCTGGATCGGCCTCGTGCTGATCGTCGTCGTCGTTATCGGTTTCACCGCCCTTCAGAACGCCGGCAAGGCGAAGGAGGCCGAGAAGGAGAAGGCCGCGGCGACGCGGGTCGAGAGCCCCTATGCGGCCATCGCCAACGGCAAGGTCGACGTCGAGGGCGGCATCATCCAGATCGCGGCCCGTCGCGGCGGCGTCGTCCGCGAAGTCCTGGTGCAGGAAGGCGACCGCGTCGTCGCCGGCCAGATCCTCGCGCGCCAGGAGGACGACGAGCCCCGTCTGGCCCTGCAGAGCGCCAACGCCGATGTGGCCCAGGCCGAAAGCCAGCTGCGCGCCATCCAGGTCGACATACGCACCGCCCAGCGCGAGCACGACCGCCTCGCCCGCCTGGTCGAGTCCAACTTCGTCGCCGCCGCCCGCATGGACCAGGCCCGCGACGCCATCGCCACGGCCCAGGCCCGCCTCGCCTCGCAGCAGGCCGCCGTCCAGACCGCCCGCGCCCGCCGCGACCAGGCCGCCTACAATGTCGAACTGACCGTGATCCGCGCGCCGCAGGACGGCCGCATCGTGCGCCGCTACGCCAACCCCGGCGCCGGCGCCTCGACCCTGAACGTGTCCAACATGTTCGATCTCGAGCCCGACGCCCCGCGCATCGCCCGCGCCGAGATCGTCGAGAGCGACATCCCCAACATCACCGTCGGCCAGGCCGTCGAGATCACGCCCGAGGGCGATCCGTCCAAGGTCTATGTCGGCGCCGTTCTGCGTCGCGCCGCGGTCTTCGGCGCCCGCAAACTGGCCTCGGACGACCCCTCGCAACGCTCCGACGAGCGGGTCGTCGAGGTCGTCGTCACCGCCGGCGACGCCCCCCTGCTGATCGGTCAGCGCGTGCTGGTGAAATTCATGAAGCCCGGCGAGACCGCCGGCGCCCCCCGCGCCGCCGCCGTCGGCGTCCCGGCCGACCGCTCGATGCAGGCCCCGGCGCAGGCGGGGTAAGGCAGGGAGAGGGTCAGGCGGCGGTTTGCGCCGTCGCCTGCGCCTGTTCGCCCAGCCAGCGGATGACGGTCCGCGCCGCCCGTCCAGCTTCTCCGCCGCTCCGGATCGTGGCCAACGCTCCGCCGTCGGCGACGAAACCGAAAGGCGCGACCAGCCGCCCGGCGGCGACGTCTTCGGCCACGATAATCCAGGGCAGGACGGCGATCCCCAGTCCCGCCGAGGCCGCATCCAGTACGAAATGCAGATGGGTCAGGGTGCGGGTCGGGCCGCGCGGCTCGGCGTGACCGGTCAATCTCGACCATTCCCCCCAGCCGCCCATTCGGGTGCGCGCCACCAGTCGCGGGGCCGCGGAAAGGTCTCCGGCGGCCAGCGCCGGCGCGCAGACCAGGCCGATCCGGTTGTCCGCGAGCCGCACCACGCCTGAGTCCTTCAAGGCCGGACCGTCCAGATAGCGGACCATCAGATCGGCTCCGCGCTGCCGGGTCGCCGCGGGCGCCAGATCGGTCAGGTGCAGGGTGATGCCGGGACAGTCCCGCTCGAACGCGCCCAGCCGCGGGATCAGCCATTTGACCGCCAGACTCTGGTGGATCGCCACATGGACTTCGGCGGCGTCGCGCGCCGCGCGCACCGCCTCCGTCAGGGTGTCGAACCCGGCCCCCAGCCTCGCGCGCAGGGCCTCGCCCCGCACGGTCAGGCGCAGCTGGTGCTTCGGCCCCTCGAACAGTCGGACCCCCAGGGCCGCTTCCAGCGCCTTCACCTGCCGGCTGATCGCGCTGTGAGTCACGTTCAGCTCCGCCGCCGCCCGGGTCGCCGAGCCGGTCCGCCCCATCGCCTCGAACGCCCGCAAGGCGTTCAGCGAAGGTAGGGCTGTTCGGGATGTGAGATTTTCGAACATCAAAATCTCGATATGTCGCTTCCGGCCGGGGCGCAATGAGGCGACGTCGGCCCATGTCCCTGCGCGCCCGTCTGATCGTTCCTGTCCTCGGCCTGGGCCAGGTCGTGGCCTTCGCCTCCAGCTACTACTTGCTCGGCGTCCTCGCCGATCCGATGGCCCGGACGTTGCGCCTGGCACCCTCCACCCTGTTCGCCGCCCTGTCCGTCGCCTTCCTGATCTCGGCGGCGCTCTCCCCGGCGGCGGGGCGATGGATCGAGCGCAGCGGCGGCTGTCGGGTGCAGGTCTGGGCCCATTTCGCTTTCGCCGCCGCCCTGCTGACGATGGCGCTGTCGTCGTCCGCCGCCGTCCTGCTGGCCGGCGTCGCGGCCCTAGGGATCGGCATGGCGATCGGCCTGTACGGCACGGCCTTCGCCGTCCTCGTCGAGTTGCACGGCGCCGAGGCCCGCCGCTCGATCACAGCCGTCTCGCTGATCGGCGCCCTGGGCGGGGGTCTCGGCTGGCCGGCGAGCCGGTTGATCATCGAGGCCTCCGACTGGCGCGTCGCCTGCGCCGTCTGGGCGCTGGTCCATCTGGCGCTGTGCCTGCCGCTGACGCTCGCCGTCCTCCCGCGACGGGTCGCGCCTGCGCCGACGAATGCCGCGCTGGAGCCCATCCGCTGGGATCGGCGCATGGTGCAGATCGCCGCTGTCTTCGCCGGGGGATGGATGGTCTCCACCGCCATGGGAGCCCATCTCCCGCGTCTGCTGGGCCAGCTTGGTCTCGGCGTCGAGCACGCCGCCTGGGCCGCGGGCCTGATGGCGGCCAGCGCCATCGCCGCGCGCCTGTTCGACCTCATGGTCCTGCACCGGTCGCATCCGGTGGCGACGGTGCGGCTCGCCAGCCTGTTCCACCCGCTCGGCGCAGGTCTGGCGGCGTGGGGCGGGGCCCGGCTCGCCCCGCTGCTCGCGGTGGGTCAGGGCGCCGGCAACGGCCTGCTGTCCGTCGCCTCCGGCGTGCTGCCGCTGCACGTCTTCGGACCGGAACGATACGCGGCCCGTCAGGCCTTGCTGCTGACGCCGGCGCGCTGGCTCCAGGCGGTCGCCCCCGCCGCCTATGCCCTCGCCCTGGACGCCTCGCCGCGGGTCGCCTTGGCCGCCTCCAGCCTCGTCTGCCTCGCCATGTGCGCCCTGACGGTCGGCCTGCGCCCTACTGACCCGAGAACACCGCCCCCCGCTTCTCCAGCGCCGCCGTCACCCCCTCCAGATGGTCGCCGGTCAGGTGCGCCAGCGCCTGCATCGACGCCGTCATCTCCAGAATCTGGTCGAAGGTCGCGTCGCGGCCCTGGCGCAGCAGGGCCTTGGTCATGCGCAGGGCCTGGGGCGCGCGTGCGGCCACCTCCTCCGCGATCGCCATGGCCTCGGTCATCAGCGCTTCCGGCGCGACCACCCGGCTGACCAGGCCCCAGTCCAGCGCCGTCTGGGCGTCCAGCACCCGGGCGGTGAACAGCATTTCGGCGGCCCGGGCGTAGCCGATGTTGCGCGGCATCAGCCAGGCCCCGCCGTCGCCCGGCAATATGCCCAGCTTCAGGAAGGGCACGCCGAAGCTCGCCGTTTCCGAGGCGATGCGGATGTCGGCCAGGCCGGCGATGTCGCAGCCCAGCCCCATGGCCGGCCCGTTCACCGCCGCGATCAGCGGAACCTCCAGCCCGTACAGCGAGCGCACGATCCGGTGCACGACCCGCCGATAATTGTCGCGGAGGTCCGCGCCCGAGCCCGCGAACAGGTCGCGCCGCTCCTTCATCGCCTTCAGGTCGCCGCCCGCCGAAAAGGCCCGTCCGGCCCCGGTCAGCACCACGCAGCGCACCGCCGGGTCGGCGTTGACCGCCTCGCAGGCCGCCGCGAAGGCCTCGCCGTCCTCGGGGTCGGGCAGGGCGTTCAGCCGGTCGGGCCGGTCCAGGGTCCAGAGTTCGATGTGGTCGCGACGGTCTCGGCGGATCAGGGTCATGCGTCCGATGTGCCGCAGGCGGGCGCCCGCCGCAATGCCGGGACCTCAGGTCCGCGACGGCTTGCCGGCCATCGACCACCAGGCCCGCAGGCCGGGCGCCGGGGAGGGGGGATCGCCGGCCTCGTCGCCGGCGGCGTCCGGCCCGGCCTCGGCGGCGAGGCTGGCGAAGCGCCGCACTGCCGTCGCGTCCGGCGCCGTGGTCCAGTCCTCGTCGATGAAACAGGTCCGTTCGGCGGCGACCGCATCCGCGCGCGGCGAGGGCGGCGCGACGGTCGGCCGGACGGCGGCGGCGAGCGAGAAGTCGACCCCCCGCTCCACGGACCAGCCGGTGCGCCACGGCCGCAAGGGCGTCGTCGTCACCAGCGTGGTCTTCAGCCTGAACATGGTCCCCACCCTTCAGACGGGCATAGTGGCACAGGTTCGGCGGACGCGCGAATGACCAACCCTGACGGTGGAATTGCAGAGCCCCGGGCCTTGCGGTCCGGGGCTGGCTGGGTCGCGACGGCGCGGCGGTCTAGTCGCGCTTGCGCAGCTTGATGGGCACGAAGTTGGACGGGTGGCTGACCACGCGGTCGCCGGCGCCGTAGCCGTTCTTCGTATTGACCAGCATCCCGCCCCAGAGGGCGAAGGACATCATGGCGTGCTGCAGGTTCCGGTCTCTGTCTTTCATCCTGGCGTCTCCTTTCGAGTGATTGATGAAAAGAGACGCGTCGTGCTTTTCGGGAATCTCACCGTCATAGTCGTTTCGCGTCATGGTCAAGGTAACCGCGGCGTGCAAAAAATGCAACAGGTTTTACTCCGCTACCGGACCATATTTCGCATTCATGTCATCAACCGCTTCTCCCCCGTCCGGCCCGCCGCGCAGCATCGCCACCCCCTGCGTCAAGGTCTGCATCGTCGACGGCGCCTCGGGCCTCTGCCTCGGCTGCTGGCGCACCCTGTCCGAGATCGGCGGCTGGAGCGGGCTGACGGACGCGGAACGGGCGCGGATCATGGCCGAACTGCCCGCGCGCGAAGCGCGCGCGGGAGGGACTAGGGATTAGGGATGAGGGATGAGGGCAGGGAGGGCCATGCGCGCCGACGGTTCCGTCGCAGGCCGTCCACTCATCCCTAATCCCTCATCCCTCATCCCTCCCTTAACCCCCCGCAAACCACGCCCCTTCACCGCATCCCAACCGCCGTGTGCGACAGGGGAGGGGCCGCAGAAGCGGCGCGTTCACGACGGGCTGCGTATGCGTTTCGACCTTTCCTCCCTCGGCGTCATGACCCTGGCGGTCGCCTCGGCCCTGACCACGGCCTGGTGGCTCAACCACGCCGATGCGCGCGGCCAGGCCCAGGCGGCCACGCCCCCGGCCGTCCACGCCCCCGCCGCCGGCGGTCCCGCCCAGGTGCTCAAGGCCGCCGACGGCCACTACTGGGCCGACGCCATGATCGACGGCCGGAGCGGACCCCGGGCGGTGCGCGTCATGGTCGACACCGGGGCCAGCGTCGTGGCCCTGACCCCCGCCGACGCCGCCCGGCTCGGCCTGCGGCTCAAGGCCGACGACTTCTCCGGCACGGTCATCACCGCCTCGGGCCCGGTCCGCGCCGCCCCGGTCGAGCTCGGCGCCGTCGCCGTCGCCGGCGCCCGCGTCGAACGCGTCGAGGCCCTGGTCGTCGAGCACGGCCTGCCCCACTCCCTGCTCGGCATGAGCTACCTCGGCCGCCTCTCGTCCTTCAGCGCCACCCCGGCGGAGATCACGCTGCGACCCT
>SCVB01000102.1 GCA_004296955.1 Brevundimonas sp. | reverse complement strand
CCGTTCTCCCGATCCAGGCTCCAGCTGACCAGATAGACGAACAGGAAGAAGACCGCGAAGGCCAGGGTCGGAAACAGCATCAGTCCGTCTCCCCCTTGGCCGCCGTCCAGCGGTCATAGGCCCCAATCAGATCCTCGCTCAGCACCCCGCCGATCCATTCCGTCCCGATGGAGGTGAAATGCACCCGGTCGGGCCGCATATAGGGTTCGGGCAGCGTCGCAAGCCGCTCCGCCGAACAGTCGCCCCCCATACGTCCGTACCAGTCCCAGAAGGCGACGCCCGTCTCGCCCGCGACTCGCCGCTGCACATCCCGGACCACCGCCAGCGACGCCGGGGCCGCCCGCGATCCGTCCGCCCCACAACCGCCCGCCATGCCTGACTTGAGCCCCTCCGGCGCCCCCAGGATCAGCAGCGACGCTCCCGGCGCCAGCCGCCGCAGCCGCTCGATCTGGCCCCGCAGCATGCCAGCGTAGGCCTCGGACTCCACCCCTTCAAATCCATCATTGACGCCAAAGGCCAGAATGATCAGCGACGGCCGCCACGCCTCCAGCTCCGCCGCGACCACGGCCTGATCCCGCGCCGCCAGATCCCGCAACTTCGCCCCGATCACACCCAGGTTCGACACCACCACGCCCGGCCCGCGCCGCTCGATCCAGACATCGTGCACGGTCACGGCCCCCGTCGGACTCAGCCTGACGGAAGTCGTCGCAGCGCCCAGCCGCAGGCTCCGACACAGGGGGGCCGCCTCGGTCGCGCGGAACTCCGCCTCGACCGTCTCTTCCGGCGTCGTCACCGTGATCCGTCCCGCCTGCGGCCCGCTGTCGCCGCACAGCCCCACAATGTCGAAGGCCGCGCCCGGCTCGGCGGTCAGGCTCAGCACCGCTCCCTCGACCGCCTCCGACCGCGCCCCGCTCAACCCCGCCCTCAGCGTCGCCGCCCCGTCCGGCCCGGTCAGGGGCGCGACCGATATGGGCCAGTTGTTGGCCGTCACCTCGACCTGCATCGGTCCATAGCCGGCATAGGGAACCCCTGGCGGCAACACCCCGCGCCCGCCCGCTCCGAACCGGGCCTGCAACCGTGCGCGCAGGGCGCCGGTGATCCGATCCCCGGCCGTATGGCTGTCGCCCATCTGAAGAATATGGACCGGCCGCTCGCCCTGGCCGATCTCCGCCGCCCGCAAGGCCTCGAATACCCCCTCCAGCGCCTCGACGCCGCAGATGCCTTCAGGACAGACCGACACCCCCGGCCCCGGCGCGGGCATGGGCGCATAGGGGACCTCGGTCCCGCTCTGCATCCCCAGCATCAGCACCGCCGCCCCCACGGCCCCCAGGCTCATGGTCAGCCGGTCGTCTGCAGCCGGGCCGCCGCCGCATCCAGGCCCGCGTCGCGCTTCAGCCGCTCCGCCACCGGCGCACCGATGCGGCGATAGCCGGCCATGGTCATGTGGATCCCGTCATTGGCCCGCATCAGCTGCGGCCGCCCGCTCGCGCCGGGCAGATAGGCCGCATATTCGCCCGCCGCATCGGCGGTGACGCCGGTCGTCTCGATCAGGGGCACGCCCAGGGCCGTCATCCGTTCACGCACCACGGCGTTGATCACCGCCATCTTCGCGTCGAACCCGGCCCGTTTCATCTTCGGCAGCCCAACCCAATAGACGGCCACGTCATTGGCCCGCAGCAGGCCGACCAGATCGTCGATCCGTTTCCCATAGGCCGCCTTCCAGCCGGGCGTGCCGAAGTCATGGATCACCCCGTCCAGGCTGATGCCCTGGGCGTCATTGGTCCCGAACATCACCACCGCCGCATCGACCGGCGTCTCGCTCAATTGCCGCGCCGTCTTGGCCTGGATGTCCACATAGTCATAGCGGGACAGGCCGGTGGAGACCGCGCTGAACTGGGTCACAGTGACCCCCTTCTCGCCATGCAGATCACGGTACAGGGCGGCCCAGAGGCCGTCCGCCATCGAATCGCCGAACACGCCGATCCTC
>SCVB01000101.1 GCA_004296955.1 Brevundimonas sp. | reverse complement strand
GGCTGAGGGTCAGGAAGCCGTGGGCGATGGTTCCGCCGAAAGGCGTCTGCGCCGCCGCGACCGGGTCGATGTGGATGAACTGTCGGTCCTCGGTGATCTCGGCGAAGGCGTCGATGCGGGCCTGGTCGACGGTGATCCAGCGGCTGACGCCGATCTCGTGACCGATCAGGCCGGGCAGGTCGGCGACGGGGGTGGGCGTTCCCTTGCGTTCGGTGCGGCTCATGGGCGTCAGGCTCCGGGGTTCAGGAATTGGGGGTGAAACGGTCTTCGATGATGGCGGAAAACAGCGACGGGTCGACATTGCCGCCCGACAGGACGACGGCGGTGGTCAGGCCGGCGGTCTCGACCTTGCCGGCCAGGACGGCGGCCAGGGACACGGCCCCGCCCGGCTCGACCACCAGTTTCAGCACCTTGAAGGCATAGGCGACGGCCGCCGCCACCTCGGCGTCCGAGACGGTCACGACCGAGGCCAGCCGCCGGTTGATGGGGAAGGTCAGCTCGCCCGGGCGGTCGGTCATCAGGGCGTCGCAGATCGACGGCCGCTCGACCGGCGCATGGGTCAGCCGTTCGCCCGCGGCCAGCGACAGCAGGGTGTCGTTATAGGCCTCGGGCTCGACCCCGATCACCCGCGTCTCGTGCGACAGGGCCTCCATCGCCAGATTGATCCCGGCGATCAAGCCGCCGCCCGAGGCGCCGCACAGCAGCTGGTCCAGCGGCGCGTCGGCCTGCTCCAGAATTTCCAGCCCGGTGGTGCCCTGACCCTCGATGACGAAGGGGTCGTCGAACGGGCGAACGAGGATGGAGCCCTTGGTCGCCGCGATCTCCTCGCCGATGGCCTCGCGGCTCTCGGTGTAGCGGTCGTACATCCGCACCTCGCCGCCGAAGCCGATGACGCCCTCGACCTTCACCTTCGGACTGTCGGCCGGCATGACGATGATGGCCTCGACGCCGAGGATCTGCGCGGCGGCGGCCACGGCCTGGGCGTGGTTGCCCGAGGAATAGGCCACGACGCCGCGCGCCTTCTCCGCGTCCGTCAGCCGGCTGATGCGGTTCCAGGCGCCGCGGAATTTGAAGGCCCCGGCGCGCTGCAGGGTCTCGGCCTTCAGCAGGATGCGGCCGCCGACCCGGGCGTTGAGCGCCGGGCTCTCGATCAGGGGGGTGCGCACGGCCTGGCCGGCGATCTGGCGGGCGGCGTCGCGGACGCCGGCGAAGGAGGCGGTGTGGGTCATCGATCCGCATTTAGCGCAGCTTGGTGAGGAGTGGCGAGTGGCGAGTGGCGGGTGGCGAACCACCGGGTCCGGCGCGCCCACACGCCTCGCCGATCGCGCGTCCGGGCAACGCTTGCCTCGCCACTCGCCACTCGCCACTAATCACTCATGAACCGCCTGATCCTCGCCATCGACCAGGGCACGACCTCGACCCGGGCCATCGCCTTCGAGTGCGCGCCGGAGGGGGGGCTGCGCCCCGTCGCCGTCAGCCAGATCGAGCTGGAGCAGCATTTTCCGAAGCCCGGCTGGGTCGAGCATGACGCGACCGAGATCTGGAACGCGACCCTGCAGACCTGTCGCGAAGTGATCCGCAAGGCCGGCGGGGTCGGCCGCTTCGCCGCCATCGGCATCACCAACCAGCGCGAGACCTCGGTGCTGTGGGACGCCGCGACCGGCGAGCCGCTGCACCGCGCCATCGTCTGGCAGGACCGGCGCACGGCGGATGTGACGGCGAAACTGGCCGCCGCCGGCCATGAGCCGATGGTGCAGGCCGCGACCGGCCTGATCCTCGATCCCTATTTCTCGGCCTCGAAATTCGCCTGGCTGCTGGACGCCGCGCCGGTCGCCCGCGACCGGGCCGGGGCGGGCGAGGTCAAGGTCGGCACCATCGAGTGCTGGCTGATCTGGAAGCTGACGGGCGGCGCCAGCCATGTCACCGACGCCACCAACGCCAGCCGCACCTCGCTGATGGATCTCGCCACCCGGCGGTGGCGGCCGGACCTCGCCGACCTGTTCAACGTCCCCATGGCGGTCCTGCCGGAGATCCGCGGTTGCGCCGATCATCTCGGCGATTGCGATCCGTCCCTGTTCGGCGCCGCCCTGCCGATCCATGGCGCGGCCGGCGACCAGCAGGCGGCCCTGGTGGGCCACGGCGCCCTCCGGGCCGGGGACGCCAAGATCACCTATGGCACGGGCGCCTTCCTCGTCGCCAATGTCGGGGGCGAGCCGGTCGGTTCGACCAGCCGGCTGCTCGGCACGCTCGGCTACGATGCCGGAGGACAGGCGGCGTATGCGCTGGAGGGCTCCATTTTTTCGGCCGGCTCGGCGATCCAGTGGCTGCGCGACGGGCTCCAGGTGATCAGCGAGTCGCGTCAGTCCGAGGCCATGGCCCAGGGGCTGAAGGACAACGGCGGCGTCTATCTGGTGCCCGGCTTCACCGGTCTCGGCGCGCCCTGGTGGGAGCCCGGGGCGCGCGGGACCATCGTCGGCCTGACCCGCGACAGCGGCCCGGCCCAGATGGTGCGGGCGGCGCTGGAGTCGCTGGCCTACCAGACCCGCGACCTGCTCGACGCCCTGGCCAGGGACGGGGCGCCGCGGCTCGAAGTGCTGAAGGTCGACGGCGGCGTCACCGCCAACGCCTTCGCCATGCAGTTCGTGGCCGACATCTGCGAGGTGGTGGTGGAACGCCCCGCCTTCCAGGAGATGACGGCCCTGGGAGCGGCCAAGCTGGCGGCCCTGGGCGTCGGCCTGATCGACGATCTCGAGGATCATCCGGTCGAGGCGCCCGCGCGCTGGACGCCCCGCATGGGCGCCGACGAACGGACCCGGCTGCTGAGGGGCTGGCGCGGCGCTGTGCGGGCGGCCATCATCGCCGCGAATCCGGAAGACGCATGACCCAGCCCGCCCCCGAAGACGCCCAAAACGCCGACGCCCAGTCCACCTTCTCCGGCACCCGCGAGGTCGATCCCCGCTACGCCCTCGACGAGGCCGGGCTGGACCGCTGGCTGTCCGCCAATGTCGAGGGCTACGCCGGCCCGCTGACGGTGCGCCAGTTCAAGGGCGGCCAGTCGAATCCGACCTATGAACTGGTCACGCCGGGCCATGCCTATGTCCTGCGCCGCAAGCCGCCGGGGACCCTGCTGCCCAGCGCCCATGCCGTCGACCGCGAGTTCACCGTCATCTCGGCCCTGCACAAACAGGGATATCCGGTCGCTCGCCCATATGCGCTGTGTACGGACGATGCCGTCATCGGCTCGATGTTCTACGTCATGGACAAGGTCGAGGGCCGGGTGCTGTGGGACCTGAAACTGCCCGGCATGGAGCCGGCGCAGCGCCGCGCCATCTATGACAGCCAGGTCGATGCGCTGGCGGCCCTGCACGCCTTCGATCCGGTCGCCATCGGCCTCGGCGACTACGGCCGCCCCGGCAACTATTTCGAACGCCAGGTCGGGCGCTGGACGAAACAGTATCGCGCCTCGGAGATCGATCCGATCCCGGCCATGGACCGGCTGATCGAATTCCTGCCCGCCACCCTGCCGCCGGACGGGCCGACCCGGATCGTCCACGGCGACTTCCGCCTCGACAATCTGATCCTCGCCCCGGACGGGCCGCAGGTCCGGGCCGTGCTGGACTGGGAGCTGTCGACTCTCGGCGATCCGATGGCGGACTTCTCCTATCTGCTGATCGCCTGGGTCATTCCGGCGACGGCGCGGAACGGGCTGGCGGGGGCCGACATCGAGGCCCTGGGCATTCCGTCGGTGGCCGGGACGGTCGAGCGATACGCCCGGTTGACCGGGTCGACGCCGGCGAACCTCGACTGGCTGTTCGCCTACAATCTGTTCCGGCTGGCGGCCATCTGCCAGGGCATCGCCGGGCGGGTCCGCGACGGCACCGCCGCCTCGGCCCACGCCCGCACCATGGCGGCCCAGGTGCCGATGCTGGCGGCGGGGGCGCTGGGCTTCGCGGAGAAGGCGGGGGCCTAGCCCGGCTCGCCGACCAGGGTGAAGGCCGCCCAGTAGGCGGGGTGGGCCCAGCGGCGTTCGGCGCGGACGGCGCGGATGCCGGCCTGCAGCGCCCGGGCGCGGACGCCCGGGTCGCCGGCGCGGCTGTCGTCCAGATCGGCGAAGGTCGAGGTGATCAGGGTGGTGGTGGCGGCGTCCGACACCTCCCAGTGCGACACCATCACCGACCGCGCCCCGGCGTAGAAGAAGGCCCGCGCCAGACCCGACAGCCCTTCGCCGCCGGGCCGTCCGTCGGAGGCGGCGGTGTTGCAGGCCGACAGCACCACGAACTCGGCGTCGAGCCGCAGCTGGGCCGCTTCCGAGGCGCTCAGATAGCCGTCGTCGGCCTCGGTGGCCTGGTCGGGCGGGGTCATCACCAGTCCCGGCTCGGCGGCGGCGGAGCCGGCCATCAGGCCGTGGGTCGAGAAGACCACGAACCGCGCCCGCGACAGGGCGTCGGCGTCGACGGCGCGGACCGCATGTTCGGTGGCTTCGGAACCGATGCGGACGAGGGCGTCCGGATAGCGGGTCTTCAGCGTCTCCAGCTCCAGCTTCGAGCCCGGCAGGGCGGGCAGGGCGCGCAGTTTGCCGACATCGGCCAGACGGCCCTCGCCGATGATCTCGTCGGCCCCCGGCGAACCGCGGGCGGCGTCCGTCGGCCGGCCGGTCAGCAGGGGGGCGCCGAAGGCGGCGAGGTGCAGTCGGGCGCCGCCGGCTTCGGCCCGGCGGACCGCCTCGACCCGACGGGCCGGACAGCCCGGGCTGCGCAGCGCCGGATCGGCGACCAGATGGCAACGCAGGGCCTCGAGGCTCGAGACGGACGGCAGGGTGGCGAGCGCGTAGCGGTCGATCAGCCAGGGGGTGGCGGCCAGCGCGCCCGGGGCGGCGTCAGGGCCCGTCGGAGCGGCGGTCGTCAGCACCGACAGCGGCAGCGAGGTCAGGGCTCCGGTGACCACCGAGATCAGGGTCGACTTGCCGGCGAAGGCGGCCTCCACCGGCTGGACGAGCTCCGTATACAGACGATGCGCCGTGGCGCGGTCGAACGGCGTCGCCTGGGGGCCGGCGAACAGCAGGGGATCGACCTCCGGCCCGCCGCGCACCGTCCCCGCGCTGGTCAGGGAGGCGCGCAGCCGGTTCACCGCCGCCGTCATGGCCGCGTCGCCGAGGTTGTCCGCCCGGGCCCATTCGACCCGCTCGCGCGACAGGCCCCAGACATAGGTCGCTTCGGGATTGACCAGCACCAGCAGGAGCGCCTCGTCGGGGCCGAGCAGGGCCTGGGTCTCGGCGACCGAAAGGGCGCGGGGGCTGGTCAGTTCGGAATAGGCGGGGAAGCGGGCCTCGATGTCGGCGTCGACGGCCTGCAGCCGTTCGACCGCCGTCTCCCAGGCCGCGCGGGTCCGGGTTCGCTCCGGAAGGGCGGCGGCGTCGTCCGCGGCGTAGAGGCGTTCCAGTTCACGCTCCAGCCGGTCGCGGCGTTCGATCAGAGCCTCGCGCTCCTCGGCCAGCCGGCCGAGGGCGTCGTCGCCCTGGGCGAAGCGGGCCGAGACCCGGGCCAGGGCGTCGGCGGCGTCGGAGGCGATGGCCCACTGCGCCGCCTCGAAGGCCTCGGCGCGCAGGGCGGCGGGCGAATCCTGACGCGCCGAGACCGGGCCGGCCGCAAGGAGGGCGACGAGGACGGCGACGGAAGCCAGGCGGCGCGCGATCCCGGCTGTCATCGTCCCTCCACGCCTCAGTTGCTCAGGACCTGGACCTTGGTCCAGACGTCGCCGCGGTTGACGATGTCGACCTGCATCTGGCCGCCGGTGCGCGGCGAGACGGTGCAGACCGGATAGTGGTCGCCGAAGCCGTCGCGGCAGACCACGGCCCCGCGGGCGTCGCGCACGGTCAGGTCGATATTGGTGTCGCCGTCGCCGATGGCCGCGACGCGCAGGATCTCGCCGCCGCGCGCCTCGACCTCGAAGCCCCAGTTCTCACGGGCCTGGAGCGACTTGACCGTCAGCACGGGGCCGGCGCCGAAGACCGAGGACCGCACGCCGCGCGTCAGGGGGTCGCGCAGGCGGTCGATGGCGTCGATCAGGCCGGGGTTGTCGCCCGCCAGTGCGGCGGCCTCGTCCAGCAGGCCGGACGCGGTCAGGAAGGGGGTCTCGTCGTCGCCGTCGCCTTCAGCCTGGCGCAGCGGCACCTCGGCCAGCAGACGGGCCGCCATGATCAGGGCCCCGGCGTCATTGCGGTCGCGCCCCCAGGCGGCCAGTTCGGCGGCGGTCAGGACCTGGGTCACGCCGCGCGCGGCCGGGGTCACGGCGGCGTCGTCCTGCCCGGCCGTCGCTGCGGCGGCCGCGCAGAGGAGCAGGCCGGCCGCCAGGCCCGCGCCGATCAAGGTCCGTCCGCCGATCCGCATCACCGTCCCCGTTCACAGTCCGGCCCACGGACTGCGGGCCGATCATGCACTGTCCTTGCGTTCGGGAGAACGGGGATACTGACGGAAGCTGACACGGTCCGCCGCCGGGCGTCAGTGCGGGCCCAGGACCGCGGCGTTCAGGATGCGCCGGTCGTCCTTCGCCTGGACGAGGACGGCGACCGCCTGACCCGGCTCCCGGGCGTCGGGCAGGGCGTAGAGGGCGGACCGGCCGGTCCAGGCCCCGAGGATACGCACCGAGCGGACGACATTCATGTGCCGCACCGTGCGGCCGCGATTGTCGCCCCGGTCGATCTCGACCTCCTGGGGCCCGGGGGTGAAGGTCACGGCCACCACCTCGGCGCCGCCGGCCGGAACCCGGCCGGAGCCGACCCCGACGCGATCGCCGCGGGCGCGGAATTCGATCTCCGGCGGGAAGACCCGGCGGGCGGCCTCTTCATCGATGGCGTCCTGCAGGGCCGGGGCCTGGGCGCCGGCGACCTGGCGGCGGCCGTCGATGACGACCTGGGGGGTGGAGACGTCGCGCAGCCGCAGGGGCTTGCGATAGGCGCGCTGGCGCTGGGCGAACTCGGGCCGGGCGAAGGTGTCCTCCCAGCCCAGATAGTCCCAGTAGTCGACGGCGTAGGTCAGGGCGATCACGCCGGGCTCCGCCGCGACGGTCTCGAGCCGGGCGTTGGCCTCGGGACAGCCGGCGCAGCCCTGGGCGGTGAACAGTTCGACGACCACGGGCTCGGGCGGCGGCGCGGCTTCGCGGGCGGCGCGGGCCGACCACGGCTGGGCTGAAGACCCCGCCGCGACAAGGGCGGCCGCGACGGCCGCCGCAGGGATGAGCCAGCCCCTCGTGCGCATGGCCGAGAGGTTAATCACGCCAGGCGAACGGACGCCCCTCATTTTCGCGTGAAGGCCGAACAGCCGGCGTCAGACCCGGATGTCCAGCAGGGCGCCGGGCCGCGCCGGCCGGTCCTCGAAGGCCGCGGACGAGGGGGCCGGGGCGGCGGCGCGCAGGGTCGGTTCGGCCGGCGCGCCCTGGACCGCGTCCAGCGCCGCCTTGAAGAAGTCCGAGCGCGAGGCGCGCACGGGCGACGCGCCGCCGGGATGCGGCGGGAACAGGACGGACGGCAGGTCGGGGCGAATCGCGCTCATGCCGACAGGGTTAATGAAAACCGTCGGAAATGGGTTAACGCGGCGTCGCCGTCGGCAGGGGACGGGGCGGCGCCTGGATGGCCGCGACCATCCGCTCGATCTCGGCGTCGTCCAGCAGGGGGCCCGAGGATTTGGCGACCACCTCGCCCATGGCGTTGACGGCGAAGGTCTCGGGTGCGCCGGTGATGCCGAGGTCCAGGCCCGCCCGGCCGTCCTCGTCGACCAGGACCATGGCGTAGGGATCGCCCAGTTCGTCGAGGAAGCGGCGGGTGTCCGCCGGCCGGTCCTTCCAGGCCACCCCGACCACGGCGACGCCGCGCGCCCTGAGCGCCATCAGATTGGGATGTTCGGCCCGGCACGGCAGGCACCAGCTGGCGAAGACATTGACCAGCATCGGCTTGCCGACGCCCGCGGTCTTCAGATCGAGATGGCCGGGGCCGGCCTGGTCGCCCGCCAGCAGGGGCAGGACGGTCTCGGGGATGGGGCGGCCGACGAGGGCGTCGGGCTTGATCGACGGATCGCGCTTCAGCGACCAGCCGATGAACAGCGCCGCCAGGGCCACGAGAACGACCAGCGGGATCAGCGACAGCCAGCGGCTCATGACTTCGGCTCGGCCTCCAGCCGCTTCAGCTCGGCCGACCAGCGGCGGGCCGCGACCAGGGCGCGGGCCGAGAGCCCGGCCAGGACGACGGCGCTGAGGGCCCAGGCGGGCCAGACGAAGGCGGCGTAACGGCCCATGTCGAGATCGAACATCCTAGGCCTCCAGGGCTTTGCGGGAGCGGATCGACAACACCCGGCGGCGCACGATCTCGGTGCGGATGGACGTCACCCAGATGGCGAGGAAGAGGACGCCCCAGGCGGCCATCATCACCAGCAGGGGCGTCAGGAAGACCGCCGGCATGGACGGTCCGTCGGCCCGCATCAGCGAGGCCGGCTGGTGCAGGGTGTTCCACCAGTCGACCGAGAATTTGACGATCGGCAGATTGACCAGACCGACCAGCCCCAGCACGGCGGCGGCGCGGGCGGCCTTGGCCTCGTCGTCGATCGAGGCGCGCAGGGCCATATAGCCGAGGTAGAAGAGGAACAGGATCAGCACCGACATCAGCCGCGCGTCCCCCCACGCCCACCAGGCGCCCCACATGGGCTTGCCCCACAGGCTGCCGGTGACCAGGGCCAGGGCGGTGTAGGCCGCCCCGGGCAGGGCGGCGGCGCGGGCCGCGGCGTCGGCCAGCGGGTGGCGGAACACCAGGGCGAAGAAGCTGGAGACGCCCAGGGCGCCGTAGATCATCAGCCCGACCGAGGCCGCGGGCACGTGCACGAACATGATCCGCACCGTGTCGCCCTGCTGGTAGTCCTCGGGCGCGGCGAAGCTGAACCAGGTCCCGAGCGCCAGCAGCACGACGGCCAGCCCCCACAGCGCCGGCGTCAGCGGGCGGGTGAAGCGCAGGAACCGGTCGGGATTGGCGAGGCCGAACATGCCGCGCCGAATACGCGCCGGCCGCGCGCGCGGCAAGCGGCGCGCGGTCGCGGTGCATTACCAAGGCTTAAGTGGCGCGACCGCAGGCTTGGCCGTAGAGGCGGCTGATCGATGATCCAACCCAGCCTCGCCATGCAACGAAACCTCGCCGCCGCATCCGCCGCCCTCGTCGTCTTCTCCGCCCTAGCGGGGCCCGCCCTGGCCCAGGACGCCGCGCCTCCGCCCACGCCGGCCCCCGCCCACTGGGGAACGGCCCTGGCGCAGGACGCCCGGGCCTTCCACGACGCCATTCTCGACAGCCACCCCGGCCCGGTCGATCCCGAAAACCCCGGATTCAACGCCCATCTGGAGGCGGGCCTGGCGACGGCGCTGGACCGGGCGCGGACGGCGGACAGCTACGAGGCCTGGTATTTCGCCCTCAAGGAGTACGCCGCCTCGTTCGACGACGGCCATCTGGGACTGACCAACTGGGCCGGTATGGGACACGTCTGGACTGCGGGCTGGCCCGGATTCCT
Organism: Brevundimonas sp.; assembly: GCA_004296955.1. Taxonomy (GTDB): domain Bacteria; phylum Pseudomonadota; class Alphaproteobacteria; order Caulobacterales; family Caulobacteraceae; genus Brevundimonas. The sequence continues at coordinate 62,303 of SCVB01000101.1, read as the reverse complement.
GACCGGCCTGCGAACCGGACCCGACGGCGAACGCCACGAGGTGGTGTTCAGCCGCGACCCGGCCGCCCCGCCCGAGGGTGCGGTCCTGATCGGCTGCGACGGTCGCCCGGCCGAGGCGCTGGCCGCCGAGATCATCGGTCGCGGCGCGGGCCGCTGGACCCTGCCGTCGCGCCGCGCGGTCTTCGCCTCCACCCTGTTCGTGGACCAGCACAATCCGTGGGTGCGGCGCGCTGAACACTGCGAATTCCGCGTCGGAACCGACGCGCGCCGCTACGCCCTGACGTGGCGCGACCTGCCGAACGCCGTCCGCGACGAGGGTTTCGCGGCGGCGCGCAGCCCCCGTTTCACCGCCCCGATCGGGTTGCGGACGTGGAGCGGCGGCCAGTGGATCGGCCTGGGCGGCTTCAACGGCGATCCGTCCAGCGCCGACGGGGTCGCCCTGACCGCCCTTCAGACCGCGGTCGAGGCTCGGGCCGGCGAGATTCGCGAGGCGCCGGCGGTGGTCTTCGACCTGCGTGGCAATGACGGCGGATCCTCGGCCTGGATCAACGCCCTGGCCACGACCCTGTGGGGCGAGGCCGAGGTCAGGGCCCGCGCGCCTGACGCCCTGGCCGTGGACTGGCGGCCCTCGGAGAAGAACATCGCCCAGCTTGAGGAATACAAGGTTCTGATGGCGTCCAACCCCGAGCTTGTGACCTGGCTGACCACGGCCGCCGAGGGGATGCGCGCCGCACGGGCCGAGGGCCGGCCGTTGTGGCGCGAGCCGGAGGAGGACGAGGCCGCGGCCGCCTCGCCTGTCGGGCCTTCGCCGATGCGTGCGCGGACCTGGGTGCTGACCGATTCCGGCTGCGCCTCGGCCTGCCTCGACGCCGTCGATCTGCTCAAGGCCCTGGGCGCGACCCACGTCGGCCAGGAGACCTCAGGCGACACGGCCTATATGGAGATCCGGGAAGAGGCGTTGCCCGGCGGCCGCGTCGTCGCCCGCCTGCCCATGAAGGTCTACCGCGGCCGGCCCCGCGGCGACAACGAGACCTATGTCCCCGCCCATGAATGGACCGGCGCCCTGGGCGACACGGCGGGGCTCGAGGCCTGGCTTGCGGGACTCGACGCGGCGGCGGCCAGGCGTTAGGCGGGTTTCATGACCGACGATCCGACAAAAGACAGCAACGGCAACATCCTGGCCGACGGCGACAGCGTGACCCTGATCAAGGACCTCAAGGTCAAGGGTTCGGGCGGCGTGACCCTGAAGCGCGGCACGCTGGTGAAGAACATCCGCCTGACCGGCGATACGGACGAGATCGAAGCCAATGTCGACAAGGTCCGCGGCCTCGTGCTGCGGACGGAGTTCGTCAAGAAGGCCTGACCGGCCGGCCATCTCCATTCCGCCTATCCCGGCTTTCGCCAGGATGAGCGGAGGGTGGAGCTCAGCCTTGCGCGTTGCGGATCGCAGCCGCCCCGGCGAAGGGCGTGACCACGGCGGCGAACAGGACATACGCGCCCAGGAAGGCGAGGGCCGGGGTCGGGTCGAGGCCGTTGACGGCCCGCTCCAGGGCGCCGGCGCCGAACACCACCGGCGGGATGAACAGCGGCAGGACCACGACGGCGATCAGCAGGCCGCCGCGCTTTGATCCCAAGGCCAGCGCGGCGCCGAGCGCGCCGGTCAGGGCGAAGCCGAGCGAACCGATCAGGGCCGACATCGCGACCAGCGGGGCCAGCGACGGCGGCAGGCCCAGGGTGATCGCCGCGACCGGCGCGGTCAGGGCCAGGGGGACGCCGACCGCCAGCCACTGCGCCTTGGCTTTGGCGAGAACGACCAGCTCGAGCGGGATGGGGCCCAGGGCGATCAGGTCCAGCGCGCCGTCCTCGAGGTCGCGTTCGAACAGCCGCTCCAGCGACAGGATCGACGACAGGGCCAGGGCCAGCCAGGCGATGCCCCCGGCGATGGGCCTCAGCCCGGCCGGGTCGCCGCCGGCCGCCAGCGGAATCAGCGCCGTCAGGCACAGGAAGAAGCCGCAGGCCAGCAGCGGCCCGCCGCCGCCGGACCAGGCCAGGGCCAGCTCGCGCCGGAACAGGATCATCAGCCCCTTCATTGCCCGACCCCGATGTCGAGGGCGCGGGCCGGAACCGGCAGGGGATCGTGGACGGCGGCGAGAATGGCCCCGCCCTTGTCGAGATGCGCCTGCATCAGCAGGCCCAGGGCCGCCCGCCAGCGGGCGTCGAGCGGAGCGAAGGGCTCGTCGAGCAGCCACAGCGGCCGCGGCGCGGCGACCAGCCGGGCGAAGGCGAGGCGGCGGCGCTGGCCGGCCGAGAGCTTGCGCACCTCGAGGTCCAGCAGGGGCTCAAGCGCCAGCACGTCGACGGCGGCGGCGATCCCGTCCGCTTCGGCCCCGGCCCAGCGGGCCTGGAATTCCAGCTCCTCGCGGGCCCGGCGGCCGGTCTTGAGCCCGTCCAGATGGCCCAGCCAGTGGATGGCGCTCGCCCGCGCGGCGGCCGGATCGGCGCCGGCGAAGGCCACGGTCCCGGCGTCCGGGCGGATGAAGCCGGCGAGAACGCGCAGCAGGGAGGTCTTGCCGGCGCCATTGGCTCCGGTCAGGGCCACGGCCTCGCCGGCGGCGATCTGGAACGACAGGTCGCGGAACAGCACCCGTTCGCCACGGGAGACGGTGAGGGCGGAGACGGAAATCATCCGCGCCTCCTCCAGTTGCGAGCCCTTCTCAATGGCCCTGTCGCCGACGTGGATACATGGACGGGGCCCGGAACCCTCGTTATATCCGGCCTCGCCGCAGCAGGCGTTCGCCGCGCGCGTCGGGGACCTGTGCGCCCCGCCGTCGACCGCGCGTTCGTGCAACCGGATTGTCGGGCGGCGTGAACCAGAGGAAGCCTCTCCATGCCGTCAGTCGACAGCCTCAAGACCCGCCGGGACATCACCGTCGGGCGCAAGAAATACGCCTATTACAGCCTTCCGGCCGCCGAGGAAGCGGGCCTGAGCGGGATTTCCCGCCTGCCGCGCTCGATGAAGGTGCTGCTGGAGAACCTCCTGCGCAACGAGGACGGGGTTTCCGTCACCGAGGCCGACCTCAAGGCCGTCGCCGCCTGGATCGAGAACAAGGGCTCGGTCGAGCACGAGATCGCCTTCCGCCCGGCCCGCGTCCTGATGCAGGACTTCACCGGCGTGCCCGCCGTCGTCGACCTGGCCGCCATGCGCGACGCAATGTCGGCTCTCGGCGCCGACGCCACCAAGATCAACCCGTTGAATCCGGTCGATCTGGTCATCGACCACTCGGTCATGGTCGACCATTTCGGCACGCCCGGCGCCTTCAACCAGAACGTCGAGCGCGAATATGAGCGCAACATCGAGCGCTACAAATTCCTGCGCTGGGGCTCGTCGGCCTTCAACAATTTCCGCGTCGTGCCCCCCGGCACCGGAATCTGCCACCAGGTGAACCTCGAGAACCTGGCCCAGACCGTCTGGACCGTGGCCGAGGGCAAGGCGACCGTCGCCTATCCCGACACCGTGGTCGGCACCGACAGCCACACCACCATGATCAACGGCCTGGCCGTGCTCGGCTGGGGCGTTGGCGGCATCGAGGCCGAGGCGGCCATGCTGGGCCAGCCCATCCCCATGCTGATCCCGGAAGTGGTCGGCTTCCGCCTGACCGGCGCCCTGCCGGAAGGCGCGACCGCCACCGACCTGGTGCTGACCGTCACCCAGATGCTGCGCAAGAAGGGCGTGGTCGGGAAATTCGTCGAGTTCTTCGGCCCCGGCGTCATCAGCCTGACCATCGAGGACCAGGCCACCATCGCCAACATGGCCCCGGAATACGGCGCCACCTGCGGCTTCTTCCCCGTCTCGGCGGCGACCATCGGCTATCTGACCGCCACCGGCCGCGACAAGGCGCGCGTCGCGCTTGTTGAAGCGTACGCCAAAGCCCAGGGCCTGTGGATCGACGAGACCTCGGAGGACCCGGTCTTCTCGGACATCCTCGAGCTGGACATGGCCTCGGTCGTGCCCTCGATCGCCGGTCCGAAGCGCCCGCAGGACAAGGTCGAGCTGACCGTCGCCGCCCCGGCCTTCGAAACCGCACTGACCGAGGTCTTCAACCGCCCGGTCGACGCCCCGCGCGTCAAGGTCGAGGGTGAGAAGTTCGACCTCGGCGACGGCGACGTCGTCATCGCCGCCATCACCTCCTGCACCAACACCTCCAACCCGTCGGTGCTGATCGCCGCCGGTCTGGTGGCGCGCAAGGCCAAGAAGCTGGGCCTGTCGGTCAAGCCCTGGGTCAAGACCTCCCTGGCCCCCGGCTCGCAGGTGGTCACCGACTATCTGACCGCCGCCGGCCTGCAGGCCGATCTGGACGCCATGGGCTTCAACCTGGTCGGCTACGGCTGCACCACCTGCATCGGCAACTCGGGCCCGCTGTCGGACAGCATCTCGAAAGCCATCAACGACAACGGTCTGGTCGGCGCCTCGGTGCTGTCGGGCAACCGCAACTTTGAGGGCCGGGTGAACCCCGACGTCCAGGCCAACTACCTCGCCTCGCCGCCGCTGGTCGTCGCCTACGCCCTCGCCGGCTCGATGCGGATCGACATCTCGAAGGATCCGATCGGTCAGGACAAGAAGGGCAAGGATGTCTTCCTGAAGGACGTCTGGCCGACCTCGAAAGAGATCGCCGACATCCAGAAGAAATGCGTCACCCCGGCCATGTTCGCCAAACGCTATGCCGACGTCTTCAAGGGCGACAAGCACTGGCAGGGCATCAAGGTCGAGGGCGGCCAGACCTACGCCTGGGACGAGAGCTCGACCTATGTCGCCAACCCTCCGTATTTCGAGGGCCTGTCGATGGAGCCGGCGCCGGTCGCCGACATCGTCGAGGCCCGCGTGCTGGCCATCTTCGGCGACTCGATCACCACCGACCACATCAGCCCGGCCGGTTCGATCAAGAAGACCTCGCCGGCGGGCGCATACCTGACCAGCCGCGGCGTCGACGCCCTCGACTTCAACAGCTACGGCGCGCGCCGCGGCCACCACGAAGTCATGATGCGCGGCACCTTCGCCAACATCCGCATCCGCAACAAGATCACGCCTGACATCGAGGGCGGCGTTACGCGCCACTTCCCGTCGCAGGACACGATGTCGATCTATGACGCGGCCATGCGCTACCAGTCCGAGGGCCGGCCGCTGGTCGTCTTCGCGGGCAAGGAATACGGCACCGGCTCGTCGCGCGACTGGGCGGCCAAGGGCACCCGCCTGCTGGGCGTCCGCGCCGTCCTGGCCGAAAGCTACGAGCGCATCCACCGCTCCAACCTGGTCGGGATGGGCGTGGTGCCGCTGCAGTTCAAGGCCGAGGGCTGGACCCGTCTGGGCCTGACCGGCGAGGAGATCGTCACCATCCGCGGCCTGTCCGACGTCAACATCGGCAAGCTGCGCCCGCGTCAGGACCTGTGGGTCGAGCTGTTCCGCCCCTCGGACGGCAAGATGGCCCGCTTCCCGGTCCGTTGCCGCATCGATAACCAGACCGAGCTGGACTACTTCAAGGCCGGCGGGGTGATGCCCTACGTCCTGCGCAACCTGGCGCGCGGTACGGCCGAGTAGGCTTCGGCGTCAGACGATATGAAGAGGGCCGGCGGAGCGATCCGCCGGCCCTCTTTAATGGGGCGGCGGGCATCATCCAGGATGATTTGACCCGCCGCTTTCGAATGTCGATCAGGCCTATCCCGCCGTGGCGTTGTGGGCGCCCGGGTCGCGGGGGTTGCGGCCGAAGGCCTCTTCGCAGACGGCGCGGCCGAACTCTTCCGAGACCATCATCTGGCGGTCGCCGAGCAGGCCGCCGAGACGGCCCTGGGCGCTGGTCGCCACGGTCACCGGGAAGCGGCCGAGGACGCGGTTCCCGTCGGCCGGATCGACGAACTCCACCGTGCCCGACAGGCTGTGCATGCCGTCGCCGTTCAGCAGGGTCTCCAGACGGCCGGCGCGCTGAAGCTGGTCGATATGGACGCGGACATTGACCGGCGCCGTGCCCCACATGCAGCGCCGTAGCTCTTCATGAACCTCCTCCGAGAAGGTCTCTGCGAAGTCGTCCTCGGCGTTGAGCCAGGCGGTGGACACCGTGATCGAGCCGACCTGGGCGGTCTCCTGCAGGCCGATCGGCAGGGCGATGGGCGGGCCGCCCTCGATCACGGGCGCGCAGGCTGTCGCGGACAGCAGGACGGCGGCGACGGCGGCGGTGACAGCGTTTCTCATGTTCGGGCTCCCCGGTTTCGCGGCAAGCTTTAGCGTAGCGGACGGTGAACGCCGGATGAACTGCGTTCGTCAGAGGATTAATTCGCCGTAAGGCGCGGGTCTAGCGCCCGAAAACCTCGACCCCGATTTCGCCGTCCGGGGTCAGCCAGGCCCGCTTCATGCCCTGGCTGTTGAAGGGGTGGGCGATGTTCCCCTCGCGGTCCAGCGCGATCAGGCCGCCGTCGCCGCCCATGCCGCCGATCTCGTCGATCACGGCGCGGCCGGCCTCGGCCAGGGTCTGGCCCGCGCCGACGCGCCAGCTGACCTGGGCGCAGGCCGCGACGCGGATGAAATATTCGCCCTGGCCCGTGCCCGAGACGGCGACGCGGCCGTCGGCCCAGCTGCCGGCGCCGGGGATCGGCGTGTCGCCGACGCGGCCCGGCATCTTGCCGAACACCCCGGCCGTCGAGGTGGCCGCCGCCAGCCGCCCGTCGCGGTCCAGCACGCAGCAGCCGACCGTGCCGTGGCTCAGCGTGCCCGGCGGGTGATTGTCCTCGCCCTGGCCGGCCCGGGTGAACCAGGCCTCCTCGTCGGCGATGGGCTCCAGGCCCTGGTCGAGGGCGAACAGGGCGGCGCCCTCGCCGGCCAGCATGACGTGGGGGGTCCGGTCCATGACGGCGCGGGCCGCGATCACCGGATTGCGGAAGCCCTGCAGGGCGGCGACGGCGCCGGCCTTGCGCGTGGCGCCGTCCATCAGGCTGGCGTCCAGCTCCCAGGCGCCGGCCAGATTGGGCGAGGCGCCGCGTCCGGCGACATAGAGGCCGGAATCCTCCAGCAGCACGGTCGTCTCGACGGCCACGTCCAGGGCGCTGGCGCCCGCGTCCAGCCGCGCCTTCATGGCCGTGACGACCTCGCGCATATGGGCGATCTCGCGGGTGTAGTCGCGTTCGCGTCGGGCGCCGGCGCCGCCGTGCAGGATCAGGGCCGTCATTCAACTTGTCTCCGCATCGCCTCTTTCAAACGGGCGTGGCGCTGATTAGCCTCAAGCCGACGCGCGCGCCACCGGGGCGGGACGCCTTTGCGAAAGACCCTCCCATGCGCGCTGTCCTGTCCAAGGCTCCCGGCGGTCCCGAAACCCTGGTGGTCGAGGAGGTCATGGATCCCCGCCCGATGAAGGGCGAGGTGGTGATCGAGGTGCGGGCCGTAGGGGTCAATTTCCCCGACACCCTGATTATCGAGGACAGATACCAGTTCAAGCCGACGCGCCCCTTCTCGCCGGGCGGCGAGGTGGCGGGCGTGGTCGAGGCGATCGGCGAGGGGGTGACCACCGTCCGCAAGGGCGACCGGGTCATCGCCGTGCCCGGCTGGGGCGGCATGGTCGAGCGGCTGGCCGTGCCCGCGGCCTCGGTGATGAAGATCCCCGACGCCATGGATTTCGAGACCGCCGCGGCGCTGGTGATGACCTACGGCACCTCTTACTACGCGCTCAAGGACCGGGCGCAGCTGAAGGCCGGCGAGCGCCTGCTGGTGCTGGGCGCCGCGGGCGGCGTCGGCGTGGCCGCGGTCGAACTGGGCAAGGCCATGGGGGCCCAGGTCACGGCGGCCGCCTCGACCAATGAAAAGGTCCAGTTCGCCCTTGAGGCGGGGGCCGACAACGGCCTGATCTATCCGTCGGGCAAGATGGACAAGGCGGCGCAGAAGGAACTGTCGGGCGAGCTGAAGCTGGCCTCGGGCCGCGACGGGCCGGACGTGGTCTATGACGCCGTCGGCGGCGACTATTGCGAGCCGGCCATCCGCGCGATGGACTGGAACGGCCGCTATCTGGTGGTCGGCTTCCCGGCGGGCATTCCCTCGCTGCCGCTGAACCTGACCCTGCTCAAATCGGTGTCGGTCATCGGGGTGTTCTGGGGCGCGGCGGTGATGCGCGACCCGGCCGCCCACGCCGCCAACATGGCCGACCTGCTGCGGTTCTGGGAGGACGGCAAGATCCGCCCGCGGGTCAGCCGCACCTTCCCGCTGGAGCGCGCCCACGAGGCGATCCAGGCCCTCGGCGACCGCACCGCGATGGGCAAGATCGTGGTGACGGTCGGATCGTGACCCTGCGCCTGTCCCCCCTGCTGGACGTCGCGGCGCTCCACGGGGCGTTCGCGACGCGACGCCGGCTGCATATCCCCGGCGTGCTCGCGCCGGAGTCCGCCGAGGCGCTGACGGCGGCCATGGAGGCTTTCGACGGCTGGAAGGTCAGCGTCTCGGCCGGCGGCGAGGCCTTCGAACTGCCCCTGGCGGGCCGCCTCGCCGCCGAGCCGGGCAAACAGGCGTGGATCGACCAGGCGCGGGTCGACGGCGACCAGCCCCGGATGCAGTACATCTTCGACACCCGGCGACTGGATCTGGAGCCCGGGGATGCGCCCGGGGACGCGGTCGGCGAGGTGCTCGCCTTCCTCAACAGCCCCGAGTTCATCGCCTTCGTCCGGGGCGTGACCGGAGACGACCGCATCGACTTCGCCGACGCCCAGGCCACCCGCTACCGGCCCGGCCATGTCCTGACCGGCCATGACGACGCCTCGGCGGGCAAGAACCGGCTCTACGCCTATGTGCTGAACCTGACGCGCGACTGGCGGGCCGACTGGGGCGGGGTGCTGGCCTTCGAGGGTGCGGACGGTCACATCGAGGCGGGCTTCGCCCCGGCGTTCAACGCCCTGAACCTCTTCGCCGTGCCCATGCGGCACGCTGTGACCCAGGTGGCCAGTTTCGCGCCGCGGGACCGGCTGTCGATCACCGGCTGGCTGCGCTCCCGCCAGCCGGTCGGTCCGCAGGCCTGATCAGTCGTCCCGCAGCCGTTTCAGGGCGGCGTCGGCCTGGTCCTTGTGCCGGCGCTTGATATTGGCCCCCAGGGTGGCGATCAGGGCCGTGATCACGGCTGCGTCGTCGGTGAAGCCGATGCCGGCGAAGATGTCCGGGATGGCGTCGATCGGCAGGACGAAATAGGCCAGCGCGCCGAGCATGATTCCCTTGGCCGCCGCCGGGGTCTCGGGATCGCGGGCGGAATACCAGACGCTGACCACCTGTCGCGCGAACGGGATGCGGGCCGCGGTGCGCCGGATCTTGGGCCAGAAGCCCTTCTGGACCCGCACCTCATTGACCTGCTGGATCGACGGCACCAGGGCGCGGGACGGGTCCAGGGCGTCTTCCGGCGTGATCGGTTTGGCATTCGTGGTCATGGCCGCTAAATCCCCGCGACGTTCTCAGGTTCAAACAACATAGGGGCTCCGGCCATGAAACTCGACGGTTCGATCGCGGCGGTGGTGACGGGCGGAGCCTCGGGCCTGGGCGAGGGGACGGCGCGGGCCATCGCGGCCACGGGGGCGAAGGTCGCCCTGTTCGACCTCAACGAGGAACGCGGCGAGGCCATCGCGGCCGAGATCGGCGGGGTTTTCTGCAAGGTCGACGTCACCGACGACGCCAGCGTCGCGGCCGCCTTCGCCAAGGCCCGCGCGGCCCACGGCCAGGAGCGGCTGACCGTCAACTGCGCCGGCATCGCCACCGGCCAGAAGACCGTCTCGCGCAAGAAGGACACCGGCGAGATCCGCGCCCATGACATGGCCCAGTTCGAGCGCACCGTGCGGGTCAATCTGTTCGGCACCTTCCGCGTCCTGAGCCAATCGGCCGCAGGCATGGTCACGCTGGAGCCCATGGCGGACGGCGAGCGCGGTCTGATCGTCAACACCGCCTCGGTGGCGGCCCAGGACGGCCAGATCGGCCAGGCGGCCTATTCGGCGTCCAAGGGCGGCGTCTACGCCATGACCCTGCCGGTCGCCCGCGACCTCGCCCAGGAAGGCGTCCGCTGCAACACCATCCTGCCCGGCATCATGTGGACGCCGATGATGGCCGGCATGGACCAGAAGATCCAGGACGCCCTGGCCGCCGCCATCCCCTTCCCGAGCCGCCTCGGCACGCCCGCGGACTATGCGTCCCTGGTTCTGGAGCTGGCCCGCAACGTCTATATCAATGGCGAATGCATCCGCCTGGACGGCGCGATCCGGTTGGCGCCGCGCTGACGCGCGGGCAGGGCGCTATCGCCCGGCTCGCGGAGCCTCGCTGCTTGAGCGCGGAATTCTGGGCCGGGGGACTTGCGAGGGACCGGGGCGCTCGGTATACGCCCGCCTCCGACTGAAGTGCGGGCGTAGCTCAGTGGTAGAGCACAACCTTGCCAAGGTTGGGGTCGAGAGTTCGAATCTCTTCGCCCGCTCCAGTCGAAGCCCAGGAAGCCCGGTCCCCGCGACCGGGCTTTCTTGCTTTCAGCGCCCCTCCGACACGGCCGCCGGCGGTTTGCGCGCGACAGCCATCCGGGCGCTAGGCCGGGAACAGGTTCCGTCAGTTTGCCTTCCAGCGTTCTTGATCTAGTTTCAGTTGAGCCCGCGCTCCGGCTCTCAGTGAACGTGCAATGGCTACGCTTGCCCCGCCGCCGACCCTTTCATGGGCCATCTCGTCCGACACCCATGCCGGCGCATTCGAGGCGTACCGTGAGGGTATGGCGGATCTCTATGAGGTCATCGAAAGCCCCGGCGCCGGAGGGCGCGGATTCGCCAACCGCACCTCGATCACCCTGTTCGAGAACGGCACCATCGGCCGGGGCCGCTCTGCGCCGCAGACGATGGTGCGAACGGCGTCCCAGATCCGGCGCTCCAACCTGGATACGATCAGCATCGTCCTGAATCGGACCGGGGTCGTCGGCGACTGCGACGGCGTCGATGTCCGGGCGAAACCGGGGGCGGTCCAGTTCCGCGATCTGGGGCGGCCCTCGACGTCGACGCTGGACAGCGTCGATGTCGTCAATCTGATGACGCCCCGCGAACGGGCCCCCGCCTGGATGCTGGACGGCGCGATTCACGGCCTCGTTCTCGACGCCGGCAGCCCCGTCGGGCGACTGTTGTCCAGCCACCTGTCCGTCCTGTCCGACGTCGCCTCCGGCCTGACGCAGGAGGAGGGAACAACCGCCATTGAGGCCGCCTTCCTGATCGCGGGCATGGCCATGGACTGCGGCGGGCCGCCGACGCCGCTGCAGGCCGCGGCGGTCCACCGCACCGTTCGCGCGCGCGCGACGCAATACATCGAAACCCGCCTGCTGGACCCGACCCTGACGGCCGGCGAGATCGCGGCGGCAACGGGCGCCTCGCGCTCGACCCTCTACCGCGCCTTCGCCGACCAGGGCGGCATTCATCGCCGGATCCGCAACCTGCGCCTGGACCGCGCCCGCCTGGCCCTGCGGCGTCGCATCGGCCGCTATCCGCCGATCTCCGAGATCGCCTATTATCACGGGTTCGTCAGCGAGGCCCATTTCAGCCGCCTGTTCCGTGAACGGTTCGGCTGCGCCCCGGGCGACGCCGGGGCGCCGCAGCCGGCCGCGACCGGGGCTCCCCGGACTGCGAGCCCGGTGCGCTATGACGCGTGGCTTGACTGGTTGCGCGATATCCGGAGCGCCTGACCCGCCCCAATTTGGGACGGACAGGCAAGGGAATGAGACGGACGGGCATGGGGCCTCGCCCGATTGCCGGTAAAATGAGGGTTTCTGTCACCCTGGGGGATCTGATGCTGGCGCCGCGCCTCTTGCCGACTCCGGCGCCGCATGCCTCGGCCGAAGCCGCCCGCTATTTCGATCACCGCGCGGCGATCGGCCGGACGCCCGAGATGCTGGTCGGCGCCGAGCTTGATGTCCTGTGGGCGAATGCCGCCGCGCTCTCCCTCACGGCGCGCCGGGGCCAGATCAGCCTGGGCGATAACCGCCTCGTCCTGTCGCCGCGTCGACAGGAGGATGGCCTGAGAACCTTCCTGGCGGGGCTTGGCGAGACGGCTGGCGTCTGGGTGATTCCGGCCGAGGAGGTCTGGCTGGTGCGGGCAGAACCGGTTGCGCCGGCCGAGGCGCCGCGGACCTGGCTGCTGACCTGGCAGGCGATGAACCGGCCCGATCGCTATCTGTGGGCCGACATCGGCGCCCATCTCAGACTGACGCCGTCCGAGACCCGGATCCTGCTCAGCCTGCTGGACGGTTCGACGGTCGCCCAGACGGCGGCGGATCTTTCGGTTTCGGTCCAGACGGCGCGGACCCACGTGCGCCGCATCTACGCCAAGCTCGGCGTCGGCAATCGCGAACAGCTGTTCGCCGTCGCCCTGCCTTATCGCTGGGGATGAAGCTTGGGGCGGCGCCCAGGGATCTGGGGCGGTTCGGATGGCGCGTCGGTCGATGAATTGAATGTCCGGCCGGCCGGGCGGCGACCCCCGGCCCCTTTCGGTTGCGCCGATCCGGCACGGGACGCTGGACCGCGCGCCCAAGCCCGGCTAGGTCGCCTTCGGGGCGAAAGCGGGCCGGTTCGGTTCGCCGTTTGCAAGGTGTCTCCCGGATGGGCGCGCGTGGCGCCAGAACGGGACAGTCGGGTCGCATGTTTCTCGAAGGCCAGGTGAACTGGATGTGGGTGTTGGGCGCGGCGGCGGCCGTGGGTTGGGCTGTGGGGCTGGTCGCCCTGTGGTTCGCCTTCCGGAACCGCACGCGCCATGTCAGCGCCTCGGACCAGCTCGATCTGGTCCAGCGCGTCGCCGACGATTCCCAGAAGCGCCTGTTCGAGACCCTGAACGCCATTCCCGTGGCCCTCGTCGAGACCGACAAACAGGGCAAATTCGTCTTCGCCAACCGCGCCGCCCACCAGCTTCTGGGCCGCAAGGACGCCGAACTGATCGGGCTGCGCTTCCACTCGGCCACATGGGGGATCACCTTCCCCGACGGCCGGCCGGTGCCGCCGGACCTGCTGCCCAGCGCCCGCGCCCTGCGCGGCCAGACGGTGCGGGGCTTCCAGCACCTGCTCGCCAATCCGGCCTCGCGCCGCAAGATGCTGGTCTCGGTCACGGCCATGCCGATCGAGAACGAACTGGGCCAGATCACCGGCTCGACCGCCGCCATCGTCGAGACCGAAAGCCTGCAGACGCCTGAAGTCATCCTGCCGGAGCCCGCGGCGGCGCCGTCCGACGGACTGACCCGCCGGGTGTTCGACGCCGCGTCCAGCGCCCTGGTGGTCGTGGGCGCCGACGGCCGGGTCCGCGAAGCCAACCGCACCGCCCTGCTGGTGCTGGGCCGCAACGAGGCTGACGGCGACTTCGCCGACCTGTTCCTGGCCGAGGAAGAACGCGTCGAAGGCCGCCAGGCCCTGCGCGCCGCCCTGTCGGCGCCGGCCGGCGAGGCCGAGCCCTTCATCTCGCGCCAGGGCGCCGACGAGGGCATCCGCTGGTCGATGCTGCCGCTGACCGACGCCGACGGCCGCGTGGACGCCCTGCTGCTGGCCGGAGAACGCGCCGAACCCGCGGCCGCGGCTGTGGCGGAACCTGTCATCGTGGAGAACGCGGACGCGCCCGAGGTCGTCTCCGACGAAACCCTCGCCCTGCGCGAGGCCGCCGAGGCCGCCCGCCGCGAAGCCGCCGAGGCGCTCGCCGCCGCCGCCGCCGCCCGCGAGGAGGCCCGGGCCGCGCACGAGGCCGCGCGCAAGGCCGCCGAGGACGCCGAGGCCGAACTGGCCGGGGGGCGCCGCATGGAAAGCGTCGGCCGCCTGACCGGGGGGCTGGCGCACGACTTCAACGCCCTGCTGGGGGTCATGACCGGGGCGCTCGACATGATGTTGCGCCAGGCCGACGACCCGGCCCGGGTGCGCCGCATCGGCCAGGCCGCCCTGGCCGCGGGCCAGAGGGGCGAACTGCTGACCCGGCGCCTGACCGCCTTCTCGCAGGGCGACGACGAGCCGGTGCTGCGCGTCCTCGACGCCGGCGTCCTGCTGCGCGGCATGGAGACGCGACTGCGCGCCATGGGCGGACCGGGGGTCGACCTGATGATCGAGGGGCCGTCCGGAGAGGCTCCCGTGCGGCTGGATCCCGTCGCCTTCGAGGGCGCGGTCCGGGGGCTGACCCGGAACGCCGTCGACGCCGTCGCCGGCCGGGGCTCGGTGGCCGTCCGGCTGGAGACCATGCTCGAGGGCGGGGTGCGTCTGAGCGTCCGCGACAGCGGTCCGGGCATGGACCGCGACCTCGCCGCCCGCGCGGTCGAACCCTTCTTCACCACCCGCGAGGGCGCGGCGGGCCTCGGCCTGTCCCAGGCCTACGCCTTCGCCCGCCAGTCCGGCGGAACCCTGTCGATCGACAGCGCCCCGGGCGAGGGGGCCGAGGTGTCCATCACCCTGCCCAGCGCGGGCTGAGCCGCCGCCTTTCGCTGTTCTCCGGGGCGGGGTATGGTGGTTAACGCGGGGGCGGGAGGTTCTCTATGAAGCTGTTGCGATTCATCGTGGCGCTGGCCGTCGTCGGCTACGCCGGCTGGCTGGCCTGGCCGTTCATCTCTCCCTTCCTCGAGGGCGCCGGACCCGACGTGGCTGCGTCCCGCATGGGCGCCGAGGCCCAGTCCGGCGGCGAGCTGTTCGGCTTCCTGCCCGCCTGGACGCTGTGGGCCGGGGCCGTGGGTTTGTATCTGGTCGCCGCCCTGATGCTGGGGGCCGGGAATCCGAAGGCCGCCGTGGCCTATTTCCTCGGCTTCATCGCCGACGCCGTGCTCCGGCTGGCGATGCAACAGGGCGGAGGCGACGCCGCCCGCTCGGCCGGCCCCACCACCATGGCCGCGCCCGAGGGCATGGGCGGCCTGCCGGTCGATCCGCTTTGGCTGGTGCTGGGCGGCCTGTTCCTGCTGGGCGTGCTGGTGGTCGTCGCGGGGCGGCGCATCCGGCGCAAGCGCGAAGCCGGCCAGCTGAATTTCTGATCCCTCGGCTGCGAAGGGCGGCGAAGCCGCCTATATGCGGCGCGGCGGTTGACCCTCGCGGACGGACCGCTAGGTTCCGCGCGCCTTCCCGCGCCCACGACAGAGAGATCCCATGGCCGAAGCCGCCGCTCCCAGCGCCTCCTATGACGTCGTCATCATCGGCGGCGGTCCGGGCGGGTACAATGCGGCCATACGGGCGGGTCAGCTGGGCCTCACGGCCGCCTGCATCGAGATGCGCGAGACCCTGGGCGGCACCTGCCTGAACGTCGGCTGTATGCCGTCCAAGGCCCTGCTGCATGCCTCCGAACTCTACGAGATGGCGGGCAAGGAATTCGCCGGCCTCGGCATCGAGGTGACGCCGAAACTGAACCTGGCCCAGATGATGGCCCAGAAGTCGGAGAGCGTGACCGCCCTGACCAAGGGCATCGAATTCCTGTTCAAGAAGAACAAGGTCGACTGGGTCCGGGGCCGCGGCCGCATCGTCGGCCCGGGCAAGGTCGAGGTCACCGCCGCCGACGGCTCGGTAAGCATTCTTGCGGCGAAGGACATCGTCATCGCCACCGGCTCCGAGCCCACCCCCCTGCCGGGCGTGGCCTTCGAGGACGGCAAGGTGGTGGATTCGACCGGCGCCCTGTCGCTGCCGGCCGTGCCGAAGCATTTGATCGTCGTCGGCGCCGGCATCATCGGCCTGGAGCTGGGCTCGGTCTGGCGCCGGCTGGGGGCGCAGGTGACGGTGGTGGAATACCTCGACCGCATCACCCCCGGCATGGACGCCGATCTCGCCAAGGCCTTCCAGCGCAGCCTGACCAAACAGGGCATGACCTTCAAACTGGGGTCGAAGGTGACGGCGGCGAAATCGTCGAAGGACGGCGTCGAACTGACCGTTGAACCGGCCGCCGGCGGAGCCGCCGAGACGCTGAAGGGCGACGTCGTCCTGGTGGCCATCGGTCGCCGACCCTACACCGAAGGTCTGGGCCTGGAGACGGTCGGGGTCACGCCCGACAAGCGCGGCTTCCTCGACAACGACCATTTCCGCACCGGCGCCGACGGCGTCTGGGTCATCGGCGACGTCACCCACGGCCCGATGCTGGCGCACAAGGCCGAGGAGGACTCGGTGGCGGTCATCGAACTGATCGCGGGCAAGGCCGGCCACGTCGACTACAACCTGGTCCCCAGCGTGGTCTACACGGCCCCCGAGGTCGCCTGGGTCGGCCAGACCGAGGACCAGCTGAAGGCCGCCGGCGTCGCCTACAAGGTCGGGAAATTCCCGTTCAGCGCCAATAGCCGGGCCAAGATCAACCACGAGACCGACGGCTTCGCCAAGGTGTTGGCCGACGCGACGACCGATCGCATCCTCGGCGTCCACATCATGGGCCCACAGGCCGGCGAGATGATCGGCGAGGCCTGCGTGGCCATGGCCTTCGGCGGCGCCTCGGAAGACGTCGCCCGCATCTGCCATCCGCACCCCACGCGCTCGGAAGCCGTCAAACAGGCGGCCATGGGCGTCGAGGGCTGGACGATGCAGGCCTGAGCGGCCTCAGGGGGTCGATAACTCCAGCGTCCGCGTGGACTGGCGACGCAGGCCGGAGAAGGTCACCGTGTCGCCGGGGAAATCCAGGACGACTTCCCGGAACCGGCCCAGGAGGTCGGCGCCGATCAGCAGGGCCGGCCGGTCGCTGAGGCCCAGGGTCTCGAAACAGTGCAGGTCGGCGAACAGCATGGGGGTGGCGCCCAGCCGGGTCGCGCCCAGCCGCAGGTCGTCGATGCCGGCCAGGTCCGCGCTCAGGCTCTGGCCCGTCACGCCGTAGATGGGCACCTGCCGCGCCAGCCGGCCGCCATCCCTTCGCCGTGCGGCGACGGCCCGCCGCAGCGCGAGATTGCCGATGGAATACTGGGCCCCGCTGTCGATGAAGGCGACGGTCGGCTCGCCGTCGACCGTCACCTGGGTCAGCATCATCTGGCCGAAGCGGCCGGGCACGGCGCGCAGGCCTTCGCGGCGAATGCGCGAGCCGGTCTGCATGTCGCCGCCCGTGACCACGCTGACGCCGCGAATGGTCAGGCTGGCCGAACGCCGCACGACGTCGAACCGCAGCCGGAACCGTCCCAGCACGTCGAGCCCGATCAGGCCGTCGGCGCCCAGTTGTTCGCGCGGAAACACCGGACAGGTCAGGTCGCGGAAGCCCAGTCCGCTGAGCTGAAGCCGGCTCACCGCGACGCTGCGCGTGATGCGCGCCTCGGTGATGCCATGCACCAGCACGGACTGCAGCGGCGGCAACTCCAGGGCGTCCGCCAGGCTTTCGGCGATCGAGGTCGTGCCGGCGCCCGTGTCGATGACGAAGGTGAAGGGCCCGCGCCCGTTGATGAAGACGGCCGCCCCGACCCGGGTGAAGAGGTTGGTCAGCAACTGGATCGGCTGCGTCCCGGCGTCCGGCCCGGCTTCCTGCGCCGCGACAGCCGACGCGCCGCCGAGCCCGCAGGCCGCGAGCAAACCGGCGACGAGACCGCGGCGGTCAAGGCCCTGAAAATCACTCACGCTCAGCGCCGCCTCCCAAGCGGTTTTGAGCGTCACTGTACCGCGTTCAGGGACGCTGACCAGCCCGGGGCCGTTCAGCCTCTTGGATGGGCGGCGGAATAGGCGTCGAGCAGGCGCCGGGCGTCGACGGCCGTGTATTTCTGGGTCGTCGACAGGCTGGCGTGGCCCAGCAGCTCCTGGATCGAACGCAGGTCGGCCCCGGCCCCGAGCAGATGGGTGGCGAAGCTGTGGCGCAGGGCGTGCGGGGTCGCCGAGGCCGGCAGGCCAAGCCGGCCGCGCAGGCGCTGGACCATGGCCTGGACCTGACGCGGCCCCAGCGGCCCGCCGCGGCGGGCGCGGAACAGGGCGTCGCCGGGGGAGAGCGGAAACGGCTGCAGGGCCAGATAACCGTCCACCGCCTCGCGCACGGCCGGCAGGACCGGAGCCAGCCGGGTCTTGCCGCCCTTGCCGACGATGCGCAGCGTCTCCGGCAGGGGCGCGTCCGAGCGGAGCAGGGACAGGCCTTCCGAGATACGCAGGCCGCAGCCGTAGAGCAGGGTCAGGACGGCGCGGTCGCGGGCCGCCTCCCAGGCCTCGGCGTCCGGATCGGCGTCGGTCTCCTGCAACAGGCCTCGGGCCTGGTCCTCGCTGACCGGGCGGGGCAGGGACGGCTTGATCCGCGGTCCCCGCACCAGCGTCAGCTGCGGCGCCGGCGTGGCGCAGCGGCGGTCAAGGAAGCCATGGAAGGCGCGGATGGCCGACAGGGTCTGGCTGATCGACCGGGCCGCGAGGGGATGGTCGCCGGAGCGGCGCTCGGCCAGATGGCCGCGGACCTCGGCAGCGGTCACCGTGCCAAGGTCGGCCAGCCCCTGCGGCCCGCCGCGGTGCTGCTCCAGAAAGGCGAGATACAGCCGGCCGATGCGGCCGTAGGCTTCCAGCGTATTGGGGGCCAGCCGCCGTTCGTGGGCCAGATGCTCCAGCCAGGCCGTCAGGGCCTCGGACGCGGTCAAGCGCGGCCCCTCTAGTTGAGAATCGGCCATCGCTCGGCGGTCCGTTCCACCACCCGGGCGATGAAGGCCACCAGTTCGCAGCCCATGGTGGGGGTGAAGCCGTCGTCCTCGGGCGAGCCGAAGGCGCAGATGGCGTGACGGGCGGGAACGTCGGCCCCCGGGAATTGCGGCGCCATGCGGATCAGGGCGACCGACCTCACCTGATCCTCGGCGGCGCCGAACAGGTTCAGGCCGTCGAAATTGGGGCCCAGCCAGGTCAGGCCATGCTCGCCCAGCAGGGCGTCGACCCCGCCGACCTCGAGTCCGCGCCAGCCGAACGGCACGCCGCCGGGCTTCTCCAGGGCGATGGCCGCGCCGGCCAGGCCGAACCGCCCTTGCGCCACCGCGTCGAGGCGGCGGGCGAGATCGGAGGGATTGCGGGCCTCCATCAGGTCAAGGGCGGCGACATGGGTCTGGGTCTGGGCGGCGAAATTGGCCCGGGCGATGGATTCGATGCGCTTGCGGGCGTCGGCCTCGCGCTCGGCGGCCTCCTCCAGCCTGGTCAGGGCGGCGCGGCCGAACTCCACGACATTGCGGCCGTGCGGCTTCAGGCCGATCTCCTCGAGCAGGGAGCGGTCGTCCAGCAGGGTCTGGGGATTGGCCTGCAGCCAGGCGCGGATCTCCGGCCAGTGCGGCTCGGCCGGCGGCGTCGGGGAGGGGTCAGGCTTGCCGCTCAAAGACCTCTCCTCGAGGTGACGCTACAGGATCGACTGGCCGGTCTTGCCCCAGTCCGCCAGGAAGGCATCAAGCCCCTTGTCGGTTAACGGGTGCTTGACCAGGGCCTTGAAAACGTCGGCCGGAATGGTCGCGGCGTCGGCGCCGGCCACCGCGGCGGCGCTGACATGGCCCGGATTGCGCAGGCTGGCGGCCAGAATCTGCGTGTCGAAGCCGTGCACGTCATAGAGGACGCGGATTTCCTCCAGCAGGCCGATTCCGTCGGCGCCGTGGTCCTCCAGCCGGCCGACGAAGGGCGAGATGAAGGTGGCGCCGGCCTTGGCGGCCAGCATGGCCTGGGCGGCCGAGAAGCACAGGGTGACGTTGGTCCTGATTCCCTTGTCGGCGAACGCCCGCGCGGCGCGCAGCCCGTCCCACGTCAGGGGCAGCTTCACGACCACATTGGGGGCGATGGCGGCGAGCTTGTCGCCTTCCTTCACCATGGTCTGGAAATCGGTCGCCACGGCCTCGGCCGAGATCGGGCCCTCGACCAGGGCGCAGATTTCGGCGATGACCTCGGCGATGTTGCGACCGGATTTGGCGATCAGCGAGGGATTGGTGGTGACGCCGTCCACCATGCCGGTGGGGACCATGTCCCGGATGACGGCGACGTCGGCTGTGTCGAGGAAGAGTTTCATGTCGGTCTCTCTAGCGGAGCGCGAAGGACGGTGAAAGTCGCCAGCGTCCTCATCCCGCTCCCGGTGCCCGAGGCCTTCGACTATGAGGTGCCCGAAGGCATGGACGTGGCGCGCGGCGATCAGGTCGCCGTGCCGCTGGGGCCGCGGCTGCTGCGGGGGGTGGTGTCCGAGGCGCGCGAGACGACCGGCTCGAACCGGCGTCTCAAGGCGATCGACCATGTGCTGGACGACCCGCGCCTGCCCGAACGCACCGTGGACTTCGTCGAATGGGCCGCGCGCTGGACGCTGAGCGCGCCGGGCGAGATGGCGGCGGCGGCGCTCAAGGGGCTGCGCGCGCCCCGGCCCCGGCCCGAACGTCGGGTGCGGCGGGTCGGCGACCGCGCGCCCGCCAAGCTCACGGCGGCGCGCACGGCGGTGCTCGAGGCGCTGGGCCAGAGGTCGATGCCCGGCCCGGATCTGGCCCGGGCGGCGGGGGTCTCGTCCGGGGTGGTCAGGGGTCTGCTGGACGAGGGGGTGCTGGAGACGATCGAGATCGAGGCCGTGGCCGCCTTCGACCCGCCCGACCCGGATCACGCCCCGGCGGCGCTCAACCCCGACCAGGCGGCGGCCGCGACGGCGATCGCAGACGCCACGGGCAAGGGCGGCTTCGCCCCCTTCCTGCTCGACGGGGTCACCGGTTCGGGCAAGACCGAGGCCTATCTGGAGGCGGCGGCGCGGACGCTGAAGGCCGATCCGGCGGCGCAGATCCTGATCCTGCTGCCCGAGATCGCCCTGACCCAGGACCTGATCGCCCGCATCACCGCCCGTTTCGGCGCGGCCCCGGCCGAATGGCATTCCGGGGTCGCCCCGCCGCGCCGGCGCCAGGTCTGGGAGGCCGTGGTCGCGGGCCGGTGCAACATCGTGGTCGGGGCCCGCTCGGCCCTGTTCCTGCCCTATGTGAACCTGCGCCTGCTGGTGGTGGACGAGGAGCACGACGGTTCGTTCAAGCAGGACGAAGGGCTGGTCTACCACGGCCGCGACCTGGCCGTGGCGCGGGCGCGGATCGAGGGGGCGACGGTGGTGCTGGCCTCGGCCACGCCGTCGCTGGAGACGCTGTGGAACGCGCACCAGGGCCGCTACGGCTGGCTCAAGCTGGCCGCGCGGCACGGGGCGGCGCTGCTGCCCGAGGTGACCTTGCTGGACCTGCGCCAGTGCCCGCCCGATCCCCAGACCTGGCTGTCGCAGCCCCTGCGCGAGGCCATCGGCGAGACCCTGATGCGGGGCGAGCAGACCCTGCTGTTCCTCAACCGGCGCGGCTATGCCCCCGTCGTCCTGTGCCGGACCTGCGGCCACCGGCTGACGGCGCCCGACACCGACAGCTGGCTGGTCGAGCATCGCTACACCGGACGACTGATCTGCCACCTGACCGGTTTCACCATGGCGCGGCCGAAACACTGTCCCGCCTGCGGCGCGGTCGACAGCCTGGTCTCGGTCGGTCCGGGGGTCGAACGGGTCGAGGAGGAGGTGCGCCAGCTGTTCCCGGATGCGCGGACGGCGGTGTTCAGCTCCGACACCACGCCTGACGCCCGCTCCGCCCGGGCCCTGATCCAGCGCATGACCGACGGCGAGATCGACATCCTGGTCGCCACCCAGGCGGCGGCCAAGGGCCACAACTTCCCCCTTCTGACGCTGGTCGGCGTGGTCGACGCCGATCTCGGCCTGCGCGGCGGGGACCTGCGGGCGGCGGAGCGGACCTTCCAGCTGCTGACCCAGGCGACCGGCCGGGCCGGACGGGCCGACAGGCCGGGCCGGGCCATACTGCAGACCTGGACCCCCGAGCACCCGGTGCTGAAGGCGCTGGCGGCCGGCGACCGCGACGCCTTCGTCGCCGCCGAACTGGCGGAACGCGAGGCGGCCTTCCTGCCGCCCTGGGGCCGGTTGGCGGCGATCATCCTGTCGAGTGAAAATGCGGTCGCGGTGGAGAAGCTGGCGCGCGAACTGGCCGGTTCCATTCCCAATGCGGAGCGTCTGGAAGTCTATGGCCCCGCCGACGCCCCCCTGGCCCTGGTGCGCGGCCGGCGGCGCAAGCGGCTGCTGGTCCGCGCCGACCGCGACGTCGATCTGCAGGGCTTCCTGCGCGCCTGGCTGGCGCGGGTGAAGGTCCCGGCCTCGGTGCGGCTGTCGGTGGACGTGGACCCGTACAGCTTCCTTTAGGGCGCTAACGCTCGCGACGCGGTCGCTCGCTGCTTGAGCGCGGGTTGGAGCGCTACCGCTCGCCGCGCGGCGGCTCGCTGCTTGAGCGCCTGGCCGCGTCGGGTCGACAGGGCGGAGCCCTGTGACCGCGGCCCAACAAGGAAGCGAGGCTAGCGCGGCCCCGTCAGGCGGATCTCGAACAGGGTCGGCCAGTTCTTGCCGGTCACGAACAGCCGGCGGCCCTCCGCGTCCCAGGCGATGCCGTTCAGGACCGCGTCGGCCGGGTCCAGGCCGCTGCGGTCCGGCAGCAGGCCGGTCAGGTCGACGATGCCCGTGACCTCGCCCGACGCCGGATTGATGCGGACGATGTAGTCCGTTCGCCACAGATTGGCGAAGACCTCGCCCTCGATCCATTCCAGCTCATTGATCCGGCGAACCGGCTGGCCTTCCAGGGTGACGGCGACGCGGCCGGTCTCGGCCAGGGTCGCGGGATCGAGGAAGCGGAGCTCCGCCGTGCCGTCGGACAGGATCAGCCGCGTCGCGTCATGGGTCAGGCCCCAACCCTCGCCGGAATAGGCGAACTCGCCGCGGGGCTCGAGCGTCGCGGGGTCCCAGATGAAGCCCTTGCCGCCCTTCCAGGTGAGGGTGAGGAGGCGGTCGCCGAAGGCGGTCAGCCCCTCGCCGAAATATTCGTCGTCCAGCTCGCGCCGCTGCAGGACGACGCCGTCCTCCAGCCGGACCCGGCGGATGGTCGAGGGATAGCGGCCGGTGCTTTCCAGCAGGACGCCGTCGCGGAACTCCAGCCCCTGGGTGAAGGCGCCCGGGTCATGCGGCCAGGCGCGCACGATCTCGAAGCCATAGACGGGGACGGGCGCGGGGTGGGCAGAGGCAGGAACGGGCGGGGCCGTCGTCTGGGCCGCCGCGGGCGAGGCCGTCAGCAGCGCAGCGAGGAGAAGGACGGCCGCCCGCATGGTCACACGCCCGGTTCGGCCGTCTCGGCCTTGTTCAACGCCGCCTGCCGGGCGGCGAGGGCCGCGGCCTTCTTCGCCGAGGCCGCGCGGCCCATCATGTTCAGTCCCTCGACCAGGGCCGAGAAGGCCATGGCGGCGTAGATATAGCCCTTGGGCACATGGACGCCGAAGCCATCGGCGATCAGCACCATGCCGATCATCAGCAGGAAGCCGAGGGCCAGCATGACGATGGTCGGGTTCTTGTCGATGAAGTCGGCCAGCGGGTCGGAGGCTACCAGCATGGCGATGACGGCGATGATCACGGCGACCATCATGATCGGCACGTGATCGGTCATGCCGACGGCGGTCAGGATGGAGTCGATCGAGAAGACCAGGTCCAGCAGGATGATCTGGCCGATGGCGGCGCCGACATTGTTGATGACGACATCGGTCTTGTTCTTCTCCAGCAGGTCGTCGCCGATGCTGGCGTCGACGGCGTGGTGGACCTCGGTGGTCGCCTTCCAGACCAGGAACAGGCCGCCGGCGATCAGGATCAGGTCGCGCCAGCTGAAGGCCGTGTCCCAGCCCGCGCCCGCGAAGCCGAGGTCGAAGACCGGCTTGGTCAGGCCGACGATCCATCCGATGGTCGCCAGCAGGCCCAGACGCATGACCAGGGCCAGTCCGATGCCGATCCGGCGCGTGCGCTGGCGGTGTTCGGGCGGCAGTTTGTTCGACAGGATCGAGATGAAGATCAGATTGTCGATCCCCAGCACCACCTCCATGACCACAAGGGTGATCAGGGCGGCCCAGGCGGCGGGATCGGACAGAAGGGCGGTGATTTCGGTCATGGGACTGGGATATGCCAGCCGGGGAGGCGGCGCCAGAATTTTCCGCCGCAGCGGGACGCGTCAGGGCGCCGCGCGCGACGGCGCCTCTGGACCCGGCCCGCGGGCTCCCCTAGCCAGATATCAACTGCATCCGTTTTGTCAGGTGAAGCGTGCCCTCAGGTCTTGCCGCCCTTCTCGACGACGTCGCGACCATCGCCAAGATGGCGGCGGCCTCGGTCGACGACGTGTCCGCCGCCGCGGGGCGCGCCAGCGTCAAGGCCGCCGGCGTTGTGGTCGACGACGCGGCGGTGACGCCGGGCTACGCCATGGGCTTTTCGCCCGCCCGCGAGCTGCCCATCATCGGCAAGATCGCCATCGGCTCGTTGAAGAACAAATTCCTGATCCTCCTGCCCGGCGCCTTGCTGATCAGCGCCTTTGCGCCCTGGGCGCTGACGCCCCTGCTGATGGCCGGCGGGGCCTATCTCTGTTTCGAGGCGTCCGAGAAGATTTGGGAGAAGCTGGCGGGTCACGGCGGGGGCGAGACCACGCCGGACGAGCTGGCCCTGTCGTCCGTCGAACAGGAAAAGAAGATGGTCGGCTCGGCCATTCGCACCGACCTGATCCTGTCGGCCGAAATCACCGCCATCGCCCTGGCCGACCTGGCCGCACGGCCGCTGGCGACCCAGGCGGCGGCCCTGGCCGTTGTCGGGCTGGTGATTACCGTGGCGGTCTATGGGGCCGTGGCGCTGATCGTGAAGATGGACGATATCGGCCTGCATCTGGTCGAGCGCCGCTCGGCGTCGGCGCGCGCGCTGGGGCGAGGCCTGGTCCACGCCATGCCGATGGTGCTGACCGGACTGGCGACGATCGGCACGGCGGCCATGCTCTGGGTCGGCGGCGGGATTCTGGTTCACGGCCTGCACGAATTCCATCTCGACCTCCTGCCCGGCCTGGTCGAGCGTCTGGGTCACGCCGCCGGGCAGGTCCCCCTCGTCGGTCCCGTGACCGAATGGCTGGCGACGGCCGCCGCCTCGGCGGTGGTCGGTCTGGCGACCGGGGGGATCATCGTCGCGATCCTGCATCTCATTCCCCGCGGCAAGCGCGCCGCCCACTGAGAGGTGCGGCAATGCGGCCGCTTGCGGCGGCCGGTCTCGGTTGCGGTCGGGGGGTTACGATGCTATCAGGCGCCCGGCTGAGCCGGAGGGCGCGTTGCAAGACGCGTCCCCCAAGTGCTTTCTCAAAGCATTTCAGACCTTTGACTGGCGCGGATACGCCGCCGGTCGCCAACCCGAACGCCAACCGCGCGGACATGACAAGTGGCTGACGACTACAGGACGACGGAAGTCGGCGAGCGCTACGCACAGGCGCTCTTCGACCTCGCTGATGAAACCGGCGCCCTGGAGGCGGTTCGCGCCGACCTGGCCTCGCTGCGTGCGGCCTGGAACGAGAGCGCTGACCTGCGCCGGCTGGCCCAGTCGCCGGTCATCGCCTCCGAGGACCAGCAGAAGGGCCTCGTCGCCATCGCCGACAAGGCGAAATTCAATCGCGTGACCCGGAATTTCCTCGGCCTGCTGGCCCAGAACGGCCGCTCGCGGGATCTGACCGCGGTGATCGCGGGCTTCGACCTTCTGTATGCGAAGAAGACCGGCGTGGTCGCCGCCGAGGTCGTTTCGGCCCAGGCCCTGACCGCCGCCCAGCTCAAGTCCATCCAGTCGGCGCTGCGCGCCTCGCTGGGCAAGGACCCCGAAATGACCGCCCGCGTCGATCCGTCGATCCTGGGCGGCCTCAAGGTCAAGGTCGGCTCGAAGCTTTTCGACGCCTCGCTGAAGACCAAACTCGACCAGATGAAGTTTGCGCTTAAACGCGCCTGACCCCCACGCTCGCGGCTCCGACGGGGCCGCGCCGACAAGACGATAACAGAGAGCCTGTCATGGACATCCGCGCCGCCGAAATCTCGGCCATCCTCAAGTCGCAGATCGCCTCCTTCGGCGTCGAAGCCGACGTGTCCGACGTCGGCCAGGTGTTGTCGGTCGGCGACGGCATCGCCCGCATCCACGGTCTGGACAACGTCCAGGCCGGCGAGATGATCGAGTTCCCGAAAGCCGGCGTGAAGGGCATGGCCCTGAACCTCGAGCGCGACAACGTCGGCGCCGTGATCTTCGGCCAGGACAACCAGATCGCCGAGGGCGACGAGGTCCGCCGTCTCGGCGAGATCGTGGACGTGCCGGTCGGCAAGGGCCTGCTGGGCCGCGTCGTCAACCCGCTGGGCGAGCCGATCGACGGCAAGGGCCCGATCCAGTTCACCGAGCGTCGCCGCGTCGACGTGAAGGCGCCGGGCATCATCCCCCGGAAGTCGGTGCATGAGCCGATGCAGACCGGCCTGAAGGCCATCGACACCCTGATCCCGATCGGCCGCGGCCAGCGCGAGCTGATCATTGGCGACCGTCAGGTCGGCAAGACCGCCGTCGCCATCGACACCATCCTGAACCAGAAGAGCACCAACGCCGCCGCCGCCTCGGAAGGCGAGAAGCTGTACTGCATCTACGTCGCCATCGGCCAGAAGCGCTCGACCGTCGCCCAGATCGTCAAGACGCTCGAGGAGCGCGGCGCCCTGGACTACACGATCGTCGTCGCCGCCACCGCGTCGGAGCCGGCCCCGCTGCAGTTCCTGGCCCCGTTCTCGGGCACGGCCATGGGCGAATTCTTCCGCGACAACGGCATGCACGCCCTGATCGTCTATGACGATCTGTCGAAACAGGCCGTGGCCTATCGCCAGATGTCCCTGCTGCTGCGCCGTCCGCCGGGCCGCGAAGCCTATCCGGGCGACGTCTTCTACCTGCACAGCCGCCTGCTGGAGCGCTCGGCCAAGCTGAACGCCGACTACGGCTCGGGCTCGATGACCGCCCTGCCGCTGATCGAGACCCAGGCCAACGACGTCTCGGCCTACATCCCGACCAACGTGATCTCGATCACCGACGGCCAGATCTTCCTCGAGTCCGACCTGTTCTACCAGGGCATCCGCCCGGCCGTGAACGTCGGCATCTCGGTGTCGCGCGTCGGCTCCTCGGCCCAGACCAAGGCGATGAAGAAGGTCGCCGGCTCGATCAAGGGCGAGCTCGCCCAGTATCGGGAAATGGCCGCCTTCGCGAAATTCGGTTCGGACCTCGACGCCTCGACCCAGAAGCTGCTGGCCCGCGGCGCCCGCCTGACCGAGCTGCTGAAGCAGCCCCAGTACTCGCCGCTGACCATGGAAGAGCAGGTCGTCTCGGTCTACGCCGGCACGCGCGGCTACCTCGATGGCATCGCGGTCGGCGACATCGGCCGCTTCGAGAGCGAACTGCTGGCCCGCATCAAGTCGTCGAACGCCGGCCTGCTGGACGGCATCCGCGCAAAGAAGGACCTCACCGCCGAGCTCGAAACCGAGCTGAAGTCGGTGCTGGACGCCTTCGTCAAGACCTTCGCCTGAGCCCGGCCCGGATAGCGAGAGAGTAGCCCCGGATGGCCAGCCTCAAGGAAATGCGCAATCGGATCGGAAGCGTGAAGTCCACGCAGAAGATCACGAAGGCCCTGAACATGGTCGCCGCGGCCAAGCTGAAGCGCGCCCAGGACCAGGCTGAAAGCGCGCGTCCCTACGCCCGCAAGATGGCGGCGGTGATCGCCAACCTCGCCGCCGGCGTGTCCGGCGACGGGGCGCCGAAGCTGCTGGCCGGCACGGGCCGGGACCAGAAGCACCTGATCGTCGTCGCCACCGGCGACAAGGGTCTGGCGGGCGGTTTCAACACCAACGTCATCCGCGCCGCGCGCGAGCGCATCAAATCCCTGCTGGCCGAGGGCAAGGACGTGCGGATCATCGCCGTGGGCCGCAAGGTCCGCGACGGCCTGACCCGCCTGTACGGCGACCGGTTGGTGAAGACGTTCGAGATGTCGGACCACAAGGTCATCGGCCTGCCGGCGGCGGAGCCGGTCGCGGCCCTGATCGCCGAGGAGTTCGAGGCCGGCAACGCCGACGTCGTGACCCTGTTCTACAGCCGCTTCCAGTCGGTCATCGCCCAGGTGCCGACGCCGAAACAGCTGATCCCCGCCGTCGTCGACGGCGGCGCCGAGCCGATCAATCTGAACGGCGCGACCTATGAGTATGAGCCGTCGGAGGAGGAGATCCTCGAGACGCTCCTGCCGCGCAACATCACGACCCAGATCCTGGCCGCCCTGTACGAGAACCAGGCCAGCTTCTTCGGGGCCCAGATGGCCGCCATGGACAACGCCACGCGCAATGCGGGCGACCTGATCAACAGCCTGACCCTGCAGTACAACCGCAAGCGCCAGGCCCAGATCACCACCGAACTGATCGAGATCATCGCCGGCGCCGAAGCGCTCTGATCCGACCCCCGCACAGATACGACCTTCCGAACGGAACGAACCGATGACCGACACCACCGCCAAGAAACCCGCCGCCAAGAAGCCCGCCGCTTCCAAGGCTCCCAAGGCCGCCGCCGCCGCGACCGGCAATGCGACCGTGACCGCCGGCACCGGCGTGGGCAAGATCGCCCAGGTCATCGGCGCCGTCGTCGACGTCGAGTTCACCGGCCAGCTGCCGGCGATCCTGAACGCCCTGGAGACGCAGAACGTCGACCAGAAGACCGGCCAGCCCTTCACCCTGGTGCTGGAAGTCGCCCAGCACCTCGGCGAGAACATGGTCCGCACCATCGCCATGGACACCTCGGAAGGCCTGACGCGCGGCCAGGCCGTGGTCGACACCGGCACCTCGATCCTGGCCCCGGTCGGCCCCGGCACCCTCGGCCGGATCATGAACGTCGTCGGCGCGCCGATCGACGAACAGGGCCCGATCAAGACCACCATGTACCGCCCGATCCACCGCGAGGCGCCTTCGTTCGAAGAGCAGTCGACCTCGTCGGAAATCCTCGTCACCGGCATCAAGGTCATCGACCTGATGTGCCCCTACACCAAGGGCGGCAAGATCGGCCTGTTCGGCGGCGCCGGCGTGGGCAAGACCGTGACCATGCAGGAACTGATCAACAACATCGCCAAGGCCTACGGCGGTTATTCGGTTCTGGCCGGCGTGGGTGAGCGCACCCGTGAAGGCAACGACCTGTATCACGAGATGATCGAGTCCAATGTGAACGTGGACCCGACCAAGAACGGCGGCTCGACCGAAGGCTCGAAATGCGCCCTGGTCTACGGCCAGATGAACGAGCCTCCCGGCGCCCGCGCCCGCGTCGCCCTGACCGGCCTGGCCCAGGCCGAGTATTTCCGCGACGAAGAGGGCAAGGACGTTCTGCTGTTCGTCGACAACATCTTCCGCTTCACCCAGGCCGGCTCGGAAGTGTCGGCGCTGCTGGGCCGCATCCCCTCGGCCGTGGGCTATCAGCCGACCCTGGCCACCGAGATGGGCAACCTGCAGGAGCGCATCACCTCGACCAAGAAGGGCTCGATCACCTCGGTCCAGGCCATCTACGTCCCCGCCGACGACCTGACCGACCCGGCCCCCGCCGCCTCGTTCGCCCACCTGGACGCGACCACGGTTCTGAACCGCGACATCGCCGCCCAGGCCATCTTCCCGGCCGTCGACCCGCTGGACTCGACCTCGCGGATCATGGACCCGCTGGTGATCGGCGAGGAACACTACCGCGTGGCCCGTTCGGTCCAGGAAGTGCTGCAGCAGTACAAGGCGCTGAAGGACATCATCGCCATCCTCGGCATGGATGAGCTGTCGGAAGAGGACAAGCTGATCGTCTCGCGCGCCCGCAAGATCAGCCGCTTCCTGTCGCAGCCCTTCTTCGTGGCCGAGCAGTTCACCAACTCGCCGGGCAAGTTCGTCTCGCTGGAAGACACCATCCGCTCGTTCAAGGGCATCGTCGCCGGCGAATACGACCACCTGCCGGAAGCGGCCTTCTACATGGTCGGCGCCATCGAGGAAGCCGTCGAGAAGGCCCAGAAGCTCGCCGCCGAGGCGGCCTGATCCATGGCCGGCAAGCTGCAGTTCTCGCTGGTGTCGCCTGAGCGCGAGGTCTTCAACGGCCTCGTCGATCAGGTCGACGCGCCGGGCGTCGAGGGCGATTTCGGCGTCCTCGCCGACCACGCCCCCTTCATGACCGCCCTGCGCGAAGGCGTGGTCACGGTCATCGACGGCGGTTCGCGCCGCCAGTTCGAGGTCCACGGCGGCTTTGCCGACGTGACCCCGGCCGGCCTGACCATCCTGGCCGAACAGGCCGCGGAAGTGACGGCGGCCTAGGCCCTTGTCATCCCGGACGCGGCGAAGCCGCGATCCGGGACGCGCCTGCTCTTACGATCCCCTCCCGGAAGGCGCGCAGCGACTGTCCGGGAGCAGGGACGAAGTCACCCGGATCCCGGTTCAGCTCTTCGAGCTGCCCGGGATTTTTCGTTCTTGAGCGCCGACCCGTCCCGGCTCTTCGCTACGCTTCGGCCGGGATGACAAGGGCGGGGACGCTTGACCCTCCGGCTCCAGGCCCTAGATAGCCCCTGCAAGACGAGGCCACGTCCTCGCTCCCGTGGTTCGGGATCAAGTCCGGGACGGCCCGGCCCTTTGCAAGGAGGGCGCAGCCATGGCCTGGACCTATCTGATCATCGCCGGCCTGCTCGAGATCGTGTGGGCCTATTTCATGAAACAGTCGGACGGCTTCACCCGTCTGTGGCCCAGCGTGGCGACCCTGGCCTTCATGGGGGCCAGCTTCGGCCTGCTGGCTCTGGCCATGAAGTCCCTGCCCATGGGCTCGGCCTATATGGTCTGGACCGGCATCGGCGCGGTCGGGGCCTTCATCGTCGGCGTGGTCTTCCTGCAGGAACACCTCAGCCTGATGCGGGTGCTGGCGGCCCTGCTGATCGTCGGCGGCATCGTGCTGATGCGTCTGGCCCCCGCCCAATAGCGGCGCTAGCCTCGCGGCATGCTCGAACTGCGTCCCAACTGCGAATGCTGCGACCGGGACCTCCCGTTCGACAGCGCCGAGGCCCGCATCTGCACCTTTGAATGCACCTTCTGCGCCGACTGCGCGGAGGGGGTGCTGAAGGGCGTCTGCCCCAACTGCGGCGGGGGCTTCGTCGCCCGTCCCGTCCGACCCGCCCATCTGATGGCGAAATATCCGGCCTCGACGAAGCGGGTGCTCAAGCCGCAGGGCTGCGCGGCGCCCTAGACCACCAGCGGGGCGAAGGCGGCCACGACCTGCTCGTAGGAGGCCCGTTTGAACGGCACGATCAGGTCGGGCGCGTCCGAAAGCGCGCCCCAGCGCCAGGCGTCGAATTCGATCTCGCCATGGGCTTCCAGATCGATCTCGGACTCCGCGCCGGTGAAGCGGAAGGCGAACCACTGCTGCTTCTGGCCGAGCCAGCCGCGCGCCTGTTTGGACCCGCCGTAGTCGGCGGGGAAGTCGTAGGCGACCCAGTCTTCGGTCCGGGCGATCAGCTCGGCCGAGGTCACCCCGGTCTCCTCGAACAGTTCCCGGCGCGCGGCGGCTTCCAGGTCCTCGCCGTCATCGACGCCGCCCTGGGGAAATTGCCAGTTGTGGGGGCCTTCGGTCCCGACGCGGCGGCCGTACCAGACCCGGCCGTCCGGATGGAACAGCACGACGCCGACATTGGGGCGGTGGCGGGAGAGGTCCATGAGTGGCGAGTGGCGGGTGATGAGTGGCGAGTCAAGGCGCGGCTCAAGAACCGTTCAGCGAGTCCTCGTCACTCGCCACAAGCCGCTCGCCACTGCCTTATCTTCCGGGCCGCTGCGTCATCGCGCTCGCCGGGGCCAGTTGCAGGCCGCGGGCGTCCATGTCGGCGGTCCAGCGGGCCACGGCCTCGACCGTGACCGGATAGCTGAAGCCCGTGCCCAGGGCCTGGCCCTGACCCTTGGCGAGGGCCTCCAGCGCGTTCAGCTGGGCCACGATGGCGGTCGGGTTCTGTTCCTCGTCGATGATGCGGTTGGCGCTGGCCCGGGCCCAGGCGCCGGGGCGGCGGCTCATCGAGCCGTCATCGAGGAAGGCGACGCCGCGTTGGCGCAGGATAGTCAGGAAGGCGCTCATGCCCGAATCCGAGGTGGCGAACCGGTCGCCCATATAGTTGGTGACGCCGAAATAGCCGGTCGCCCGACCGAGCAGCCAGTTCATCCGCGCCTGGATGTCGGCCGGCTGGCCCGAGGCCAGCAGGGTGTGCGGGCCGGGGTCGTTGTCGGGGTAGCCCGAGGGCTCCATCGGCATTTCCAGCATGACCTCATGGCCCTGGGCGCGGGCCAGGTCGATCCAGCCCTGCAGGCCCTCGGCATAGGGCACGAAGCTCAGGG
The DNA here is from genome assembly GCA_004296955.1 of Brevundimonas sp. Classification (GTDB taxonomy): domain Bacteria; phylum Pseudomonadota; class Alphaproteobacteria; order Caulobacterales; family Caulobacteraceae; genus Brevundimonas. The sequence goes on along the minus strand of SCVB01000101.1, from coordinate 30,140 downwards.
TCACCTCGGCCGGCAGGCGTTCGATGGCGGCGCGGGTGGTCACGGCGTTGAGGCCGAGGCCGCCGACGATCAGGGCGACGCGCGGCCGGCCGTTGGAGCGGAACGGCCGGGCATAGGCCTGGGCCGGCACGCGTCCGTCCGTGGCGATGGTCGGCAGGGGGCCGTTGGGCCCCGGCTGGCTCAGGCCCGCGATGGGGGCGGCGGGCAGGGGGCTGGCGGCGACCCGCGGGGCGGTCACCGGGGCGCCGTTGCCCGACACGGTGGCGCCGTTCGGCAGGGTGATGACGGCCTCGCCGGCCAGGTTCGGATCGACGGCGCCGCCTTCGCCGGCCAGGTCCTGCCACGAGCCATAGGCGCCGACGGAGAAGGCCTCGAGGCCGGTCGGCGGCGGCGCCACGGCGGCGGCCTCGCGCTTCAGGGCCGCGCGGGCCGAAGGGGCGCCGGCGCGGGGATCGCCCAGCACGGTGATGAACAGGGCGGCGGCCCCGAGCAGCAACAGGCCCGCCGCGGCGACGGCGACGGGCGGCTTCTTCAGGATGCGGCCGACGGGGGCGAAATTGCCGCGCAGCGACCGGCGCACGGGCGGGGCTCCGGCGGTGGTGGCGAGTATGGACTGGCGCTTGGCGAACATGGGCAGGACTGGACGCTCGAACGGGGGTCCGCGAAGCGGACTCCTTCGAGGCTCACAGTGCCCGGCGTCGGTTAAGAAAGCCTAACGCGCCGTTAGGCATCGGGCGTCAGTTTTCCGGCGCGTCGTCGGGCTCGGGCTCGGTCGCGGCCAGGGCCGTGCCGGGCGGGGTGACCACGATCCCCTCGGGCGCGGCGGCCAGCTGGGTCAGGTTTCCGCCCGCGCGCAACACGTCGAAGGCGCGCTCCAGCTGATAGTCCTTGTCCTCGGGCCAGGCCTCGCCCGGCGCCTCGTGCGGGATGTGCGGCCCCATGCGCTCGGCCCCGATCGAGGCGTCCAGCGCCGTGGCGTAGGCGGCTTCGGAATAGATGAAGTTGGACCGCGAGACGATCCGCGCCTCGGCCATCGAGCGCGACACCTCGAGGTCCGGCTCGATGCCGATCTTCTGGATCGAGGCGCCCGAGGGGGTGTAGTAGCGCGCCGTGGTGATCGACAGGGCCCCGTCGGCGCCGTTGCGCAGCGGGATGACGGTCTGGACCGAACCCTTGCCGAAGCTGGTCAGGCCGATGATCGTCGCCCGCTGGTGGTCCTTCAGGGCGCCGGCCACGATCTCCGAGGCCGAGGCCGAGCCGTAGTTGATCAACACCACCAGCGGCAGGCCGCCGGTCAGGTCGCCGGGCCGGGCGCCGTAGCGCTGGATCTGGTCGGCCTTGCGCCCGCGCTGGCTGACGATCTCGCCGCGCTCGAGGAAGGCGTCGGACACCGCGATGGCCGCGTCCAGCAGGCCGCCGCCATTGTTGCGCAGGTCCAGCACGAAGCCCTTGAGGGCGGGGTTCTCTGTCTTGAGCCGGGCGATGGTCTCGCCCAGTTCGCGGCCGGTGTTCTCGTTGAAGGTCGAGACCCGCAGATAGCCGAACTCGCCCTCGACCCGGCCGGTGACGGATTCGATCTTGATGACCTCGCGCGTCAGGGTGACCTCGCGCGGCTCCTCGCCGTCGCGCAGGAAGGTGACCTTGACCGAGGTGCCGACCGCGCCCCGCAGCTTCTCCGAAACCTGGCTGACCGTCAGGCCCGCCGCGCTCTGGCCCTCGATCGAGGAGATGACGTCGCCGGCGTTGACCCCGGCGCGGGCGGCGGGTCCGCCGTCCATCGGCGAGATCACCTTCACCAGACCGCCCTCGGCCTGGATGGTCAGCCCCACGCCGGAATAGGCGCCGGACGTCCGCTCCTGCAGCTCGTCAAAACCGTCGGGCGGCAGATAGCTGGAATGGGGGTCAAGCGCGCCCATCATCCCCTGCAGCGCCGCCTCGATCAGCTTCTTGTCGTCGACCGGCACCACATAGGCCTGTTCGACGATGCCCAGCACGTCGCCGAACAGGGCCAGCATGCGGAAGGCCTCGTTGCGCGGCGTCTGGCCGGTCGCGGTCGCGGCCCCGACGCCCACCAGGGTCACCACGGCGGCGCCCATCAGCAACAGTTTACGCATCGGGTCTCTTTCAGCGAACGGACGACAGGCCGGCACGCGGCCCGTGATAGGGCAGTTACGGGGCTGTCGGCGACGAAATCGTGGCCGACCGGCGATTCCCGGATAAAATCAGCGTCATCGGGGGATGGGAAGCGGTTTCGCCGGGAAGGAAGTGGCTGGTGGTCAGTGGTTAGTGATTAGTGGGTGAACCGGTGATGGATCAGGCAGGCGCGCGTGTCTGCCGAGCAATCACTAGCCACTAGCCATTAGCCACTGGCCACTAACCCCTCACCCCAGCCAGGGCGCCGGATCGATCGGGCGCTCGTCGCGGCGCAGCTCGAACGCCGCCTCGCCGTCCTCGCCGGTCCGGCCCAGGGTCTGGCCGTCGACGACGCGGGCCCCGGTCTCGACCGAGATCTCGTCGAGGCCGGAGATCACCGCCCGCCAGCCGGGGCCGAGATCGAGGATCACCACCTGGCCCCAGCCGCTCAGCGGACCGGCGAAGGCCACCCGCCCGGTCGCGGGGGCGCGGACCTCGGCGCGGTCGGCCCGCCAGCTCCAGCCGCTGGATCCCTCGCCGAAGCGGCGCGACGGAACGCCCTCCACCGGCGCGGTCAGGCGGCTGCGTCCGGCCGGCAGGCGCGCGGCCGCGGGATCGGTCTCTGTCCCGACGGGCGGAACGGTCGCCCCGAGCGCGCGCAGCCGGGCCTCCAGCACGGCCGTGGCCCGTTCGGCCGCCTCGGCCTCGGCGCGTAATACGGCCTGGAGCGCGGTCTTGCGGGCGGTCAGGGCCTCGATCCCGGCCCGGCGGTCGCCGCGCGCGCTTTCCGTGGTGAACAGCTGTTCGCTGTTCAGGGCGCTAAGCCGGCGCACGCGGATGATCTCGGCCTGGCGGTCGGCCAGCCCCTGGGCCCGGTCCTGCAGGGCCGGGGCCATGGCCCGCATGAGGATGGCGGCCCGCACCGTGTCGACCGCCTTGTCGGCGGGCACCAGCAGCGGCGGCGGCGGGCGGCGGCTCATCATCTGCAGGGCGGACAGCAGCCGGCCCTGACGGCCCCGCGCCTGCGACAGCCGCGCCACCAGGGCGGCCTCGCGCGCGCTGAGCTCGCGCAGACGGGCCCGCTGGCCGGCGATGACCACGTCGTCCTGGCCCACGGCCGCCTGCAACTCGGCCAGCTGGCGCTCCAGCCCGGCGATCTCGCGGGCGGCGCCGGCGGCCTCCTGCCGCAGACGCAGGGCGCGGGCGCGTTCGTCGCGGAACTCGGCCTGCAGCCGCCGGACCTCGCCGGCAGGCGGCGTCTGGCGCGCGATCGCCGCCACGGGCAGGGCGATCAGGCTCAGACACAGGATCGGGACGAGCGGACGCATCAGTCGCGATGATAGGGCGATCCGGCCAGGATGGTCACGGCGCGATACAGCTGTTCCGCCAGCATCGCCCGCGCCAGCGCATGCGGCCAGGTCTGGGGCCCGAAGGCCAGGGTCGAGCCCGCCGCCGCACGGATGCTCCCGTCCAGCCCGTCGGCCCCGCCGATGGCGAAGACAAGCCGGCGCTCGCCGCGGTCCCGAAGCATGGCGATATGGTCGGCGAAGGCCCGGCTGGAGAAGGTCTTGCCGCGCTCGTCGCAGGCGATCAGATGCGCGCCCTCGGCGGCCTTGAGGATCAGTTCGGCCTCGGGCGCCTTGCCCGGCTTGCGCGGCTCGAGGTCGACCAGCTCCAGCGGACCGAGGCCGAGGGCGCGCCCGGCCAGGGTGGCGCGCTCGGCGTAGTCGGCCGCCAGCACGGCCTCGGGTCCCCGCCCCGGCTTGCCGATGGCGATGACGGCCAGCTTCATGGGTTCAGGACTTGGCGATCAGGAGATCAGGCGCGGGCGTCGACGCGGTGGCCGCTCTCGACCGACCAGATCTTCTCGATGTTGTAGAAGGCGCGCACTTCCGGGCGGAACAGGTGGACGATGACGTCCCCCGCATCCAGCAGCACCCAGTCGCAGTGGGGCAGGCCCGAAACCTTGACCTTGCCGAGACCGGTTTCCTTCAGCGTGCGCTGAAGGTGGTCGGCCAGGGCGCCGACGTGACGGTGCGACCGCCCCGAGGCGATGATCATGGTGTCGGCCATGGGGCTTTTGCCCTTCAGGTCGATGAGGACGATGTCCTGGGCCTTGTCGTCGTCGAGACGCGACAGGATGGCCGTTTCCAGAGCGGTGGAGCCGACGGGAAGGGGAGCCTGCGGACCGTCGTCTGAGCGGATGGCGTCGAATTCGTCCATCTCGTGCGCCGTGTCGGAGACGGCGGCGTCTTGCGCATCGTGCGCGGGCGAGGGGGTCAGCGGAGGGCTCCGGGGAGATTACTAAAGCGGCAGCCTATCACAAATGCGCGGCGGCGTCACGCGCGGCCCGCAGCGCAGTCGAGGAGCGGGGATTCAGCGGGGCCGTCAGATACGTCCAGGCGGGCGCTTCGAGACCGGGGAGCAGCCGCGCGCGGGCGGCCGGAACGCGCGCCGGGGCGAACCGTGCGGCGGCCGGGGCGGTCCGGCTGTCCAGCTGGCTGCCCGGCCGGGCGATCACCGCCATGGGCATCATCCGCATGATGTCGGTCCAGCCGCGCCATCTGTGGAAGCTGGCCAGATTGTCCGATCCCATCAGCCAGACGAAGCGCACGCCCGGGTGGCGGGCGGTCAGGGCGCGCAGGGTGTCGACGGTCCATTGCGTCCCGGCGCGGGTCTCGAAGTCCGAGACCAGCATGGCCCGCCCGTCCGCCGCCAGCTTCGCCGCCGCCCGCGCCGAGGCCATGCGCTCGGCCAGCGGGGCCATGTCCCGGGCGTCCTTCAGCGGATTCTGCGGCGACACCAGCCAGACCACCCGGTCCAGCCCCAGCCGCCGCATCGCCGTCTCGGCCACATGGGCGTGGCCGTCATGGGCCGGATTGAAGGAGCCGCCGAACAGGCCGACGGCCATCCCCGGCGACAGGTCCAGCCCGTCGCGCAGGGCGCCGGGGCGAGGGCCCTGGGGTTTCGGCGCGGGACCGGCGTGGAAGAAGGGCAAGGCGGCAGGGCTCGCACGGGGGGTTATGCTCACGAGGGAGCTAACACGCCGGCGCAGGCAGGGCTACGGCGCCCAGCCGCCCGGCGTCTCCATGACCGTTTCGTCCTCTTCGGCCGGGGCGATCTCGCCGCGGTCCTTGCGGACCTCGGTCCAGGCGGCGCGCAGCAGTTCGGTCACGCCCTCGCCCGAGACGCCGGACACCAGCATGGGCCGACGGCCGGCGATGGCCTCCAGCTCGGCGGCCTTTTCCTCGCGCGCCTCGGGGGTCAGGGCGTCGATCTTGTTCAGCGCCAGGATCTCGGCCTTCTCCGCGAGACCGGCGCCATAGGCCTCGAGCTCGTGGCGGATGATGCGGTAGGCCTTGCCGACATCGTCCTGGGTCCCGTCGATGAGATGGATCAGGCAGCCCGAGCGTTCGACGTGGCCGAGGAAGCGGGTGCCGATGCCGGCCCCCTCATGGGCGCCCTCGATCAGGCCGGGGATGTCGGCGATGACGAACCGTTCGGTCGGCGACAGGTCGACCACGCCGAGGTTGGGCACCAGGGTGGTGAACGGATAGTCGGCGATCTTGGGCCGGGCGGCGCTCGAGGCGGCGAGGAAGGTCGACTTGCCCGCGTTGGGCAGGCCGGCCAGGCCGACGTCGGCGATCAGTTTCAGCCGCAGCCAGATCCAGCGCTCCTGGCCTTCCTGGCCGGGGTTGGCGTAGGCGGGCGCCTGGTTGGACGGGCCCTTGAAATGGACATTGCCCCAGCCGCCGTTGCCGCCCTTGAGCAGCATCTCGGTCTTGCCGGCGTAATCCATATCCAGCAGCACCGTCTCCTTGTCGTCGTCCAGCACCTGGGTGCCGACCGGCACCTTCAGGATCACGTCCTCGCCCTTGGCGCCGTGCATCTGCCGGCCCATGCCGTGGACGCCGGTCTGGGCCTTGAAATGCTGCTGGTAGCGATAGTCGATCAGGGTGTTCAGCCCCTCGACCGCGGTGATCCAGACGTTGCCGCCATGGCCGCCGTCGCCGCCGTCGGGGCCGCCGTTCGGGATGAATTTCTCCCGCCGGAACGAGACGGCGCCCGCCCCGCCGTTGCCGGAGCGGATGTAGATCTTGGCCTGGTCGAGGAACTTCATCGCGGGCTTATGCCGCAAGAGAGCGGCGAATTACAGGCGCGGGAGGGATTAGGGATTAGGGATTAGGGCTGAGAGCTGAGAGGGCAGAAGGAGCGCCAGCAGACAGCGGCGCACCCTAATCCCTAATCCCTAGTCCCTAATCCCTGAGCTTCAGCCCTTCGCCCACACCCCGAACGGATCGCTCCACGGCATGTCCAGCGCCTCGGCGACCGCCGGATAGGTGATCTCGCCCTTCAGCACGTTCAGGCCGCGCGCCAGGTGCGGGTTCTGCTTCAGCGCCTCCAGACCCTTGTCGGCCAGCGCCAGGCCGAAGGGCAGGGTGGCGTTGTTCAGGGCTTCCGACGAGGTGCGCGGCGCGGCGCCCGGCATGTTGGCGACGCAATAGTGGACCACGCCGTCGATGACATAGGTGGGGTCCTCGTGGGTCGTGGCGTGGCTGGTCTCGAAACAGCCGCCCTGGTCGATGGCCACGTCGACCAGCACCGAGCCGGGCTTCATCTGCTTCAGGTGTTCGCGCTTGATCAGCTTGGGGGCCTCGGCCCCGGGGACCAGAACGGCGCCGATGATGACGTCGGCCTTGACCATCTCCTCCTCGACCGCGCCGATCGAGGAATAGCGGGTGATGACGCGGCCGTTGGTGACCTCGTCGATATAGGCCATGCGCGGGATGGAGCGTTCCAGCACCACGACCTCGGCGCCCAGGCCCATGGCCATCCGCGCCGCGTTGAGGCCGACGACGCCGCCGCCCAGCACCAGCACGCGGGCCGGGGCCACGCCCGGGACGCCGCAGAACAGCAGGCCCATGCCGCCATTGTGCTTCAGCAGGGTCTCGGCGGCCGAGAAGACGGCGATCCGGCCGGCGACTTCCGACATCGGGGCCAGCAACGGCAGGCCCTTGCGGTCGTCGGTGACGGTCTCATAGGCCACGGCGGCGCATTTCGACGCCAGCAGGCCCTTGGTCTGTTCCGGATCGGGGGCCAGGTGCAGGTAGGTGAACAGGATCTGGTCCTCGCGGAGCATTTCCCACTCGACCTTCTGCGGCTCCTTCACCTTCACGATCATGTCGTTGTCGGCGAAGATGGTTTTGGCGTCGGCGACGATCTTCGCCCCGGCCTTCTTGTAGTCGGCGTCGGTGAAGCCGGCGCCCAGACCGGCCCCGGTCTCGATCGAAACCGTGTGCCCGTGGGCGACGTATTCGCGCACCGCCGTCGGCGTCAGGCCGATGCGGTGTTCGTTCTTCTTGATTTCCTTCGGGACGCCGACGCGCATGATCGTTTCCTCTGACCGATGGGTGACGGGCCGGTCTGCGCCGGCCGCGTTTCGGCCGGCAATCTAGCGGCGGTCACGCCGCAGGTTCCTGTTCTTTTCGGCGAGTGAACGGCATAAAGTCGCAGACTCTGCGAAAGAGGCCCGTTTTGAAGACCGTTTCCGCCGTCGCCCTCGACGACACCGACCGCAAGATGATCCGCGCCCTCCAGGGCGACGGCCGCATGACCAACGCCGACCTGGCCCGGACGGTGAACCTGTCCGAGAGCGCCTGCCTGCGTCGCCTGCGGGCCCTGGAGGCGGCGGAGGTGATCAGCCGCTACGCCGCCATCATCAACGAACGCGCCGTCGGCCTGCCGATCAGCGTCTTCGTGACCGTGACCCTGTCGTCCCAGGCCGAGGCCTCCCTGACCGCCTTCGAGACGGCCATCTCGACCGTCCCGGAGGTTGTGGAATGCTATCTGATGACCGGCGGTTCGGACTATCTGCTGCGGCTGGTGGTGCGCGACGTCGACGACCTGGAACGCGTGCACTCGCGCGAACTGACCCGTATCCCGGGCGTCACCCGGGTGTCGTCCAGCGTGGCCATGCGCACCGTGGTCAAACGCGGCGCCCTGCCGGTTTGACACAACTATTCATTGCATGGATACTGATCTGATGGGCTTCTCTGAAAAACCCGCCGTCTGGACTGATCGCGAGCCCACGCTCGACGAGGAAATCGGCGCGCTGGGCGATGAGGACATCTTCGACATGGCCAATCTGGTCGAGTCCCAGACAGGCGTGCCGGGCATCATTACGATCACCACGGTGATGGGTCAGCACGGACCTCGGGTGAAATATTTTCTGAAGCCCGGACGTCACCAGCCCAGCTTCTCGGTGGCGGTCGCCTCGACGCCTCGTGTGGTCGCCAACAGTCTCTCCGACCGGGATCTGAAACGCATGGCGTCCGACGTGATCGCCTGGGTCGCCCTGAATCATGAGGCGCTCGCCGCCTTCTGGTGGGACGGGGCGGACTGGACATCCCCCGACGTCCAAACCTTCATCGCAGGCCTCAGGAAGGTCTGAATTCAGCCGCGCCGGTCGCGCGCAATGCCGATCACCGCCGCCGCCAGCCAGACCGCGCCGATGATCATCAGCAAATCTGCGACCGGCCGGGCCAGGCCGTAGAGCTGGTAGTCCTGCCACCGGCCGACGGCGAACTCGGCCAGCCAGCCGCCGAGGGCGCCGAGGCCCAGCAGGGAGACCGGCCAGACCAGCGGCTGGATCGGGGCCCGTTTCACGCGCCTCAGTCCCCGATCGTGTGCAGGTCGCGCGCCTTCGTCTCCGGCAACCAGATCAGGGCGACGATGGCGGCCAGGGCGGTGAAGGCGACGGAGTACCAGAGGCCGAAATAGATGTTCCCCGACCAGGCCACGAGGGCGAAGCTGGCCGCGGGCAGCAGGCCCCCGACCCAGCCGGTGCCGATGTTGTAGGGCAGGCTCATCGCCGTATAGCGCACCCGCGTCGGGAACAGTTCGACCAGCGCCGCCGCCTGCGGCCCGTACAGGGCCGTCGCCGCGACCATGAAGATCATCAGGATTCCGAACACCAGCGGCATGTTGATCCGCGCCGGATCGGCCCTGGCCGGATAGCCGGCCTCGACCAGCGCAGCCTTGATCCGGGTCTCCACGCCGGTGCGCGCGGCCTTCAGCGCCGCGGCGTCCATGCCGGCGCCCTCGACGGAGGGGATCTCGATTCCCCCGACCCGGACCATGGCCGCCGAGCCCGGCGCGGCGGCGGCGTTGCCATAGGAGACCCCGGCGTTGGACAACACGCTCTTGGCTATGTCGCAGGAGCTGGAGAAGGCGGCCTTGCCGATCGGGTCGAACTGCAGGGCGCAGGTGGCCGGGTCGGCGACCACGGTCACGGGCGCGGCGGCCTGGGCCTCGGCCAGGGTGGGATTGGCGGCCTTCGTCAGGGCGTGGAAGCCGGGGAAGAAGGCGACCAGGGCCAGGATCATGCCGAACAACATCACCGGCTTGCGGCCCAGCCGGTCCGACAGCCAGCCGAAGAAGACGTACAGCCCGGCCGAGGCCACGGTCACCATCAGCACCAGCTGGTCGACCGTATTAGTGTCGATCTTCAGCACCCGCTCCATGAAGAAGCGGGTGTAGAAATAGCCGCAGTACCAGACGGCGCCCTGGGCGATCATGATGCCGAACAGGGCGATCAGCACGAAGCGGCCGTTGCCCCACTGGAAGAAGGCCTCCTTGTACGGAGCCCGGCGCTCGCCGCCCTCTTCCTCCATCCGCTGGTAGGCCGGGCTCTCGTTCAGCTTCAGCCGGATCCACAGCGACACGGCCAGCAGCAGGGCCGAGAGCAGGAAGGGAATGCGCCAGCCCCAGGCGTCGAAGGCCTCGACGCCGACGATCTGGCGGGTGATCAGGATCACCGACAGGGCGCCGATCAGGCCGAAGGCAGCCGTGGTCTGGATCCAGCCGGTCAGCAGGCCGCGCTTCTCCGGCGGCGAATGCTCGGCGACATAGATGGCCGCCCCGCCGTATTCGCCGCCGAGGGCGAAGCCCTGCAGCACCCGCATGACCAGCAGCAGGATCGGGGCCGCCAGGCCGATCTGGCCGTAGTCGGGCAGCAGGCCGATGGCCACCGTGGCCAGGCCCATCAGGGTGATGGTGACCAGGAAGGTGGTCTTGCGTCCCGTGCGGTCGCCGAACCAGCCGAACACCAGCGCCCCCAGCGGCCGCACCACGAAACCGAGGCCGAAGGTGAGCAGGGCCAGGATGTAGGCGACCGTCTCGCCGGCGTCGGCGAAATAGTGGCGGGCGATGACCGTGGCCAGGGAGCCGAAGACGAAGAAGTCGTACCATTCAAAGGCGGTGCCGGCGGCGGAGGCCACGACCACCGTCCTCAGGCCCGGGTCCGCCCGGGTTTCCACAGCATCCGTCATCGATCGCCTCCCCGCGTCGTCATGGCGTCTCTGCGGACGCCTGTGGCGCAATGCTAGACGGCGTCGCGGGCGGCGCAAATAGGCGGCGGGCGCTTGCGTCGTCGGACCCGACGCCGGGGCCCGAACAAGCGAAGGCCCGCCGGCGGGGGCGCCGGCGGGCCTTCTTCAACCGAACCGCGTATCGGGGGGAAACCGCGGTCGGGAAGGGGAGGTCTAGTTCTTGGCGTCTTCGGCGGCGCCGGTGACGGCGTCGCCGGCGGCCGAGGCGTCACGGCCGACGCCGGAGACAGTGTTGCAGGCCGCAGTGGTCAGGGCGGCGGCCGCAGCGAACAGGACGAAAATCTTTCGCATCAAACGAACTCCATGAGGCCGGGGAGGCGGCGTCTGATCTAGGAACGTCGCGCCGTCTCGGCGGTTCCAAGGTCGGATGGATCGGTCGGCGCCACCGCCTCCGGCGTCGCGAAGGTCATCCGCGCGATCATGCCGCCGCCCTCGGCCGGGACCATTTCGACCGACCCCCGAAGCTGTTTGGCAAAGGCCCCCATCAGGGTGCGGCCGACGCCGGCCCGGAAGGTTTCGCTGACGCCCGGGCCGTCGTCCTGGACCTCGAGCACGCTGGTCTCGCCGCGGACGAAGAAGCGCACCTTCAGGTCGCCGCCGCGCCCCACGAAGGCGTGTTTCTGGGCGTTGGTCACGGCCTCGACCAGCCACAACGCCAGCGGGGCCAGCTTGTCGGGATCGACCACCAGGGAGTCCGCCTCGACCGAAGAGGTGATCAGATGGCCGCGGCCGGTTTCGCTGGCGACCAGCTGACCGACCAGTTCGGTCAGGAAGACGCGGGCGTCGGCGTAGCGCAGGTCGTCGCTCTGGTAGAGGGTGCGATAGATCAGGGCGAGGGCCGAGATGCGCTGGCGCGTGTCCCCGACCGCGGCCTTGGAGGCCGGATCCGTCAGGGCGCGCTGCTGCATCGACAGCAGGGAGGAGATGATCTGCAGATTGTTCTTCACCCGGTGATGGATCTCGCGCATCAGCGCGTCCTTTTCCTTCAGCGAGGTGGTCAGGGCCGCGTCACGGGCGACGATGGACTCGGCCAGTTCGTCCAGGGTTCGCGCCAGCACCCGGATTTCGGCCGGCGCGTTCATGGCCTGGACCGGACGCACGGAGAACCGGCCCCGGGCGTAGATGGCCGCCACCCGTTCCAGGTAGTTCAGCCAGCGAATGACGATCCGCTCGCTGACCAGCATCACCGCCGAGAACGCCAGGAACCAGGCCAGCAGCGGCATGAACAGGGCGCCGACCGGGTTCAGCCGGGCCCAGGACAGCAGTCCCGGCGCCGGGGCCGACAACAGGGCGTAGACGTCGCGTCCCGCCAGCGCCGCTCCGGCGTAGACCCTGTGCCGGCCGTCGGCGTCGTCCGCCTCGAAGATGGCGGAGGCGTCCGAGCGGGCGCGCTGCACCCAGCCGGCCAAGGGCTCGCCCCGGGTCAGGGTGAAGGCGTCGATGTCGCTGGCGGTCAGCAACCGGCCCTCGGCGTCGGTCAGGGCCGCCTGCGAACCCTCGGGCAGGGCGGGATCGTCCATGTCAGGCTGCAGGCTGGACAGGGGAATGACCGCGACCATGGCCCCGTCGAACCGGCCCATCGGCCGTTCCAGCCGGATGGCGACGATCAGTCCCGGCGCCCGGCCCGCGGCCGCCGGCGCCCGCGCCAGGACGGTGCTCTCGCCGGACCTGAGACGTTCGAACCAGGGGCTGGCGCGCGGATTGGCCAGCCAGGCGGGCGGCGACGTCGAAAGGGAGCGCGAGGCGCAGGCGGTGACGCCGGTCGGCGTCAGGCGCGCCAGCCCGTCGAGGGCGTCCAGCCGGCCGACCAGATCGCTCAGGCGGGGCTCGCAAAAGACTTCCAGGGCCTCCGGCCGCAGCGCCTGGAGCAGGATGGTGGTGCTGTCCAGCCGGGCCTTGGCGCTGGCGGCGGTACGCTCGGCGGCCAGTTGCAGGTCGGACCGGCGCTCGGCGTCCTGGGCGCGGAACGCCGACTGGGCCTGGAGGCCGCCGAGGATCAGCAGCGGCAGCAGGGCGATGGCCATGGCCGAGCCAAGCCGGAAGCGGATGCCCTGGAATTTCGGAGGACCGAGCCCTCGCCCGAGACCCTTGGCGAACGCGCGTCCGATCTGGACCACAGCGTCAGCCCTGCCGGACGCTGCTCAGCCGGTCGGCCGCCGCCAGAATGGACCGCATGGCGTCGCCGGCGGCGCGGCCGTCGCGGGCGTAGCCGCCCTTCTCCAGTGTGGCCTGAAGGGCCTTGCGGGCCCGCGAGACCCGACTCTTCACCGTGCCGACGGCGCACTGGCAGATCTCGGCCGCCTCTTCATAGGCGAAGCCGCCGGCGCCGACGAGGATCAGGGCCTCGCGCTGTTCTTCGGGCAGGGTGGCCAGGGCCAGACGCAGTTCGTCGAGCGCCACCGGCGATTCCGGATCGTCCACGGCGACCAGGGTCCGTTCCGCGGCCTCCTGGTCGAGCTGGGTCTGGCGCCAGGAGCGGCGCTTTTCCGAATAGAACTGGTTGCGCAGGATCATGAAGGTCCAGGCCTTCATATTGGTGCCCATCTGGTAGCTGGCGCGCGCGTCCCAGGCCTTCATCATGGCGTCCTGCGCCAGATCGTCAGCCGCCGTCGGATCGCCGGTCAGCGTCCGGGCGAAGGCGCGCAGATGCGGGATCAGCACGACCAGTTCCCGCTTGAACGCTTCGTCGTCGGCCGAGGGGGGTTTGGGCGGCGGACTCGAGGCCCCGCTCATGCGCCGCTCCCCCCCGACGAGCGCTCGTCGGCCCGACGCAGGATGTCGAGGAATTCGTCCGGAACCGGCTCGTTCACCACCTCGTCGAACATGTGACGAAGCTTGACGCCGATAGCCTGCTGACGAAGCCGGGCTTCCTCCAGGCTCGCGCCGCCCTTGGGAGGCTTGCCGGGGGGATTGGAATTGTCTGTCATCGAGAAAACGGCCGCCACCCTGACGATAGTTGTTGCGAGTGCCGGAACGCCGGCCCGCGGGGTGGGTTCCTAGGCGCCGGACGATAAATGCTCAAGCTTGCGGACTCGAACGGAACCGTGGCCGATTTGATACGTTGACGGCCTGCTGCGGTTCCGTGGTCGGAGCCGCCTCTGTCGGGGATCTTGATACATGAGTTTGCTGGCTCGCCTTGCGCCGCACCTGCCCTACGTTCGACGTTACGCCCGGGCTCTGACCGGCGACCAGACGACGGGCGACAACTATGTCCGCGTCGCACTGGAGGCGCTCGCCGCCGGCGAACGGCAACTGCCGCCGGAAATGACGCCGCGGGTGGCCCTTTATCACGTGTTCCACGCCATATGGACCACCACCGGGGCGCAGCTCGAGGACAAGAGCGGCATGGAGGGGCGCGACGACGACGCCTCCCGGCGGCTGATGCGGATCGCCCCGCGTTCGCGCCAGGCCTTCCTGCTGACCGCCCTCGAGGGCTTCACCCCCTCCGAGGCCGCCCAGATTCTCGACGCCGACGCCCATGACATCGAACGGCTGATTTCGGAGGCCCAGACGGACATCGACGCCGAGCTGGCCACGGACGTCCTGATCATCGAGGACGAGGCCATCATCTCGGCCGACATCGAAAGCCTGGTCAAGGAACTCGGCCACCGCGTCACCGGGACCGCCACCACCCATGACGAGGCCGTCGACGCCGTCGCCCGTCATCGTCCGGGTCTGGTCCTGGCCGACATCCAGCTGGCCGACGGCTCCTCGGGCATCGACGCGGTCAAGGACATCCTCAAGCGGATCGATGTGCCGGTCATCTTCATCACCGCCTTCCCCGAGCGGCTGCTGACCGGCGAACGCCCCGAGCCGACCTTCCTGATCACCAAGCCCTTCCAGCCGGAAACGGTGAAGGCGGCGATCAGCCAGGCCCTGTTCTTCCATCCGTCGCGGCAGAAGGCCGCGGCCTGACGCCACGGCCCGGCACGACAGAAGGCCCCGGTCTCGCGACCGGGGCCTTTCTCATGCGGGTCTAGCGGGCCGGCGCGGGGGCGGCTGCGGGTGTGGGCGCGGGCGTGTCGTCGAAGGCCTGGACATCGACCGCCTGTTGGCCGGTGTTGGCGTTGGTGGCGGCGAATCCGCCCTGGCTGACGAACCACATGCCGAGCAGCAGGACGGCGACCGCCGCCAGCGACACCAGCAGCAGGGTCAGGATGCGCACGCCGCCGCGACCGCCGCGAACGTACTGGGCCTCGACCGGGCGGCCCTCGTGCACCGCGTCGGCGGCCTTGTCATGGGGCGATTGGTGGGTCATGGCGCTGGCTCCGTGGGGATTTCGCAGTCCCTTCAACGCCTCCCCGGGCGTGGCCGTTCCGGATCGCCCGCCGCGCGAAAAAACTGGCGGGGGCGGGGAACCGGAGGCGGGGTGCGTCGTTTTGTGTCTGCGGAGGCGGCGACGCCCCCCCGACTTGAGACTGACGAAAGTCAGTCTGCCGCCTCCGCGCCTCATTCTCGATGATGCCACTTCAAGGCGGACCCCATGGTCCGCCTTTTTCTTTGCGCTGGCTGGACAGCAGGCCGCGCCTTGCAGACTATGCGGGTTCACAAAGAAAACCCCATACAGACCCGGAGATGGCCATGGCTCGCGTGAATCGTCAGTGGGTGCTGCGCCAGCGGCCCCGGGGTCTGATCCAGCCCGGCGATCTGGAGCTGGTCGAGGCGCCGGTTCCCGCCCTGAACGAATCCCAGGTGCTGGTCCGCACCGTCTATCTGTCTCTGGACCCGACCAACCGCACCTGGATGAACGACGCCGAGGGCTATCTGCCGCCGGTGCCGATCGGCGGCGTCATGCGCGGCCTGACGCTCGGCGTGGTCGAGGAAAGCCGGTCGAGCCGCTTCCGGGCCGGGGATGTCGTCACCCCGATGTCCGGCGGCTGGGCTGACTACGCCGTCGTCAACGAAATGGAGCTGCGCCAGGTGCACCGGGCGCCCGGCATGCCCCTCACGGCCAACCTCAGCGTCCTCGGCATGACCGGCATGACCGCCTATTTCGGCGTCACCGACGTGCTCAAGGCCAAGGCCGGGGAAACCCTGGTGATCTCGGCCGCCGCCGGCGCCGTGGGCTCGATCGCGGGCCAGGTGGCCAAGGCCCGCGGCTGCCGCGTCATCGGCATCGCGGGCGGCGCCGACAAATGCCGCTGGCTGACCGAGGATCTCGGCTTCGACGGCGCCGTCGACTACAAGAACGAGGATGTCGGCGAGGCGCTGGACCGGCTGGCTCCGGACGGGATCGACCTCAATTTCGAGAACGTCGGCGGCGACATCATGATCGCCGTCTACAACCGGCTGAAGGTCCATGGGCGAATGGCCGTCTGCGGCCTGATCTCGGCCTACAATGCGACGAAGATGCCGCCGTCGCCCAACTTCAGCCGGATCATCACCCACCGCCTCAACATCCAGGGCTTCCTGGTGCTCGACTACGCCCACCGCGCCCGCGAGATGGTCGCCGAAATGGGCCCGTGGCTGCAGAGCGGCGAGGTCAAGTGGAAGGTCCATGTCGACGACGGCCTCGAAGGCGCGCTCGACTCGCTGAACCGCTTGTTCACCGGCGACCACGACGGCAAGCTGCTGGTCCGGGTGTCGGAAGAACCTGCGGGCTGATAGGACCGAACGGATGACCGAACCGCTGCACGTCCATTTTGAAGATCTGGGCGTGGGCGAGGTCGTGCCCCTCGGCGCCTGTATGGTCGACGCCGCGGCGCTGGATGTGTTCGTCGAACGTTTCCTGCCGGGCTGGGACGCCTCCTACGGCGCGCCGGACGCCATGGTCTACGCCCTGTGGAGCCGGCTGTTCGCCGACCGGGCCTCGGGCTGGGCCCAGTCCAAGGTGCTGGCCGTCGACGGCCTGCGCTACATGCGCAATCCGCCGGCGGGCGAGCTGATGCGCGGCCGGATGACCGTCATGGGCAAGGACCCGGTCGGCGACGAAAAGGGCATCGTCATCGCCCAGCACGACCTGCTCGACGAGGCCGGCCGGCTGGTCTTCTCGTGCCTGACAAGGGCGCTGCTGGCCCGCCGCTGACGCGGCGGGAGCGGCTGGTGGCTAGTGGCTAGTGGCTAGTGGCTAGTGGCTAGTGTGAGCCGAACATCTGCGCCCGCCAAGGAAAAGCCCCGCCCGGACGAACCGGACGGGGCTTTCTGTTTTCGAGAAGCTGTCTGCGACCGTGACTAGCCACTAGCCACTAGCCACCAGCCCACCAGCCACGCGTCAGGCGTTCGCCGCCGCCGGTTGCGCCACCGCGGCGTTGCGCTGGAAGGTCATGGCGATCAGGCGATCCCAGCCCAGCAGCGACACCAGGTGGGCGTAGATCTGGCCCAGGGCGCCGTTGTCGCGCAGCTCGACCAGCTTCTCGGCCGGCAGGGCCTTCAGCTTGTCTTCCGAGACGGCGAAATATTCCGCGATCTTCTGCGGCGCGGCGGCGGTGCCGTCCGGATTGCGCGGGGTGAACACCGCCTCGCGGGTGTCCAGCAGGTCGAGGTCGGTCAGCAGTCTGACGAAGGCGTCCGTGCGCTGACGCTCCAGTTCGAAATTGTTGCAGAACTCCATCGCCTGGTCGACGTAGGGCGAGGGCTTGCCGTCGATGAACAGGGGGGTGGCCCCGCCTTCGCGGATGAAGGGCGCGTCGCGGTCGACGCACAGGATCAGGCGCTTCTGGACGTCGTCATTGGCGAAGACGAACGGGTAGCGGCGCACATAGGCCGGGATATAGGCCTCGGGGCGGAACTCGCCCGCGTCGTTGACGAACAGGTTCTCGCCGCCGCGCAGGGCCATGACGGCGACCGGCATCCGGGCGTCGCCGACGAAGATCACCGGATAGGACAGGGCCGCCGGGGCGAATTCCGTGACCGTCAGCGGCACCAGATTGGTCTGGGCGACGAAGCCGTACGGCTTTTCGACCGGGTCGACGCCCAGGCCGCCATGGGCCTCGACCGACAGAGGCTCCGGCTTGCCGTAGAACAGAACATTGCCGGACAGGGCGGCTTGGGCGGTGGCTGTGGTGTCGGTCATGGACGCGAAACGGGCTCTGGTGAGGGAAGGAAGGCGCGTGTCTAGCGCAGACGCGTCGGGGCGGCAAACGGGCTCGCCCCGCGGGCGTCGGCTAGAACCGGTAGCTGATCCCCGCCCGGAAATTGCGGCCCGGCAGCGGAGCCCGGTCCTTCAGGAAGCTGACGTGCTCGCGGGCCTCCGTATCGGTCAGGTTGTGCCCTTCCGCGAAAACGGCGATCGCCTTGTCGGCGAACGGCCGCCACGAGGCGGACAGATTGACCATGGTGTAGGCGTTCGTGCCCAGCTCATAGGCGGCGAGCCGGTCCTGTTCCGCGACCCGGCGCACCTCCAGGGCGGCGTCCAGCGGCGTCGAGGTCCAGGCCAGGCGCGCCGTCAGGCTCCACGGCGGGATGCGCGCGGCCGGCCCCAGATCGGTCTCGGCGCGCACGAAGTCGGCCGCGCCCTCCAGGCTCAGGCCGCGGTCGCCCTCCGACCACAGATCCCAGGCCGCCTCGGCCTCGAAACCGCGGAAATCGGCGCCGGTCTGGACGAACTGGAACACCGGGAAGCTCTCGCCGCCGTCCACGAACACCGCGCCGGTGTCCCGCTCGTCGATGAAGCCGTCGTATTTCGACGCATAGACGTGCAGGTCGCCGCGGAACCGGCCGACGTCATAGTGGACCGTGCCCTCGATGGTGGTGACGGTCTCATTGTCCAGCGTGGGGTCGCCGGTCTCATAGACGCCGGTCGCCACATGCAGGCCGTCGGCGAACAGCTCGACCTCGGACGGCGCGCGTTCGTTGTGGGCCAGGCTGATTCCGAGGAACAGGTCCGCCATGGGCTTGATGAAGGCCGCCGCCGACCCGGACCAGTTGTCGAAGTCGCGATCGATCTCGGGCCCGCCGGACAGCGGCGCGGCCCTCACGCTGCGCCGGTCGTAGCGCAGCCCGCCCTCCAGGCCCCAGCGGTCGCGGTCGAGGCGCTGGACGGTGTAGATTCCCGCCTCCTCGGTCTCGCTGGCCGGGACGAAGGCCTCGTCGCCGATGGCCTCGAAGGATCGCGACAGGGTCTGGGCGCCGATCGCGCCGTTCCAGCCGTTGCGGCTCCGCTGCACCAGGTCGGCGCGGGCCTCCCAGCCGTCGGACTGGAAGATGGTGCCGGGGGCGCCGGGCCCCTCGAACTCGGTGTGGGTGTAGTCGGCGTGGCCCCAGGCGCCGGTGATCCGCTGGAACGGGCCGCCGTCGAGGGTCAGCTCGCCGCGCAGATCCTCGCGCGTCTGCTCCAGCTGGATGAAGACGTCCTCCTCGGCCACCACGCCATAGGTGCTGGACAGGTCCTTGACCGAGGCCCCGATGAAGCCGCGCGAGCCGATCCACGACAGGCCGAGGCCGCGGCTGTCCAGTTCCGAGAAGCTGTTGGGCTGGGTGCCGCCCGGTCCGCGCGGAATGCCCTCCGCATCGGCCAGCCGCTGCGAGATCGCGGGGGCGGGAATGTCATAATCGTCCGCCTGCTTGCTGACGCCGTCGAGGCTGACCGCGACCGGCCCGAGGGCGAAGGTCGCCCGGCCCGAGACCGACCAGCCGCCGTCGACGCTGGAGGCCTGGGTGGAGACCATGCCGTCGACGCCGTCCGGCAGTTCGGTCGGGATCCGGTTGTCCAGCACATTGACCACCCCGCCGATGGCGGTGCCGCCATAGGCCAGGGTGGCGGGGCCGCGCACGATCTCGATGCGGTTCGCCTCGGCCGGGTCGGTCGCCACCTGGTGGTCCGGCGAGACCGAGCTGGCGTCGATCAGACCGATGCCGTTGGTCAGCACCTGCACCCGCGGCCCGCTCAGGCCGCGGATCACCGGGCGGCTGGCGCCCGGGGCGAAATCGGTCGAGCGCATGCCCGGCAGGCCGGCCACCAGATCGCCCAGCGAGGCGGCGGGCGCGGCGGCCAGGGTCTCCTCGTCGATCACCGTGGTGGCGATGGTGGTGGCCCGGGCGCTGATGCCATAGGGGGCGCCGGTGACGATGACGTCGTCCAGCTCTGCCGTCTGCGGCGCCTCCTGGGCGGCGGCGACGCCGACGAAGGCGCTCCAGCTCACGGCGGTCAGAAGGGCGGCGCGGGAGGCGGCGGCGAGGCTCATGGGAGGCATCCAGTCGAAAAGCAGAGGTGAGGTGTTATGAGATAACATCACGTCACGTCAAGCGCCCGATGTTGCAGGACCGCGTCCGAGGGCCTAGCTCAGGGCCATGAGCGACTCCTGCGGCCACCACCATCCGGACGGTCCTCCCGCCGCGGCGGCGGTCGCCCGCGCCATGCAGGACGCCGACCGGCGGCTGACCGCCGAGGGCGAACGGATGACGCCGCCGCGCCTGCGGGTGCTGGAGCTGTTGCTGGCCGCCGGCGAGCCGGTGAAGGCCTATGACCTGATCGCCCGCTTCGGCGAGGACGGTCAGCCGGCCAAGCCGCCGACGGTCTATCGCGCCCTCGAATTCCTCGAGCGCAAGGGCCTGGCGCACCGCATCGCCTCGATCAGCGCCTATGTCGCCTGCACCTCCGGCGCCGCCGACCACGCGGCCGCCTTCCTGATCTGCGACTGCTGCGGCGCCACCGCCGAGGTCTCGGCGCCGGTGGCCGACGACCTGGGCCGGGCGGCCGAGTCGGCCGGCTACGCCATCGACCGCACCACCATCGAGGCCCATGGCCGCTGTCCAGCCTGCCGATAGCGCGCCGCTGGCATTCGGCGGGCGCACCGCCTATCTCCCGGCCATGGATGCGATCCGGCTCTCCCCGCCCCGTCGCCTGAGCCTGCCGGTGTCGAACCGCGGGGGCGAGGGCCAGATGCATGTGCTGGACTTCGGCGACCCCAAGCGGCCGGTCGATATCGTCTTCGTCCACGCCAACGGCTTCAACGCCCTGACCTACCGCACCCTGCTGGCGCCGCTGTCCGGGTCGCTGCGCATCTGGGCGCCCGACCTGCGCGGCCACGGCGCCACCACCCTGCCGACCGAGGCGGCCGGCCGGCGCGACTGGCACGATCACCGCGACGACCTTGTCGCCCTGCTGGACGCCCTGGACGGGCCGCCGGTGGTTCTGGCCGGTCATTCGATGGGCGGCACCTCGGCCCTGCTGGCCGCCGCCGAACGCCCCGACCGCGTCGCCAGCCTGGTCCTGTTCGATCCGGTCATCTGGAGCCGCTGGGCGGTGGCCGCCTTCCAGCTGCCGCTGCTCGACCGGATCGCCTCGCGCATCCCGCTGGTGAAGGCCGCCCTGCGGCGCCGCGCCGTGTTCGAAAGCCGCGAGCAGGCCATGGTCGCCTATCTGGGCCGCGGCGCCTTCCGCGGCTGGCCGGAGATGATGCTGGCCGACTATCTCGCCGACGGCCTGATCGAGACCCCCGACGGCTACACCCTGGCCTGCGATCCTGCCTGGGAGGCCTCGAACTACGCCGCCCAGAGCCACGATCCCTGGCGCGCCCTGAAGCGTCTGGACCGGCCCGTGCGCGTGCTCAGGGCCGGGACGGGCTCGACCTGCCATCTGGCGGAGTCGCCCCGAGGCCTGCCCCATGTGACGGTCGACACCGTCTCCGGCGGGACGCATTTCTTCCCCATGCTCCGGGCCGATGTGGCTCGCGACGCCCTGTTCGACGCCGCGGTCTAGACCGAAATCGGTCGTGTCGGACGCAGTCCGACACGGCTCAGATTTCGGTCCAGAATTCCGCAGGAGCCTGATTCACGGCCTCGGTGGAATCGCTCCGCGATTCCACCTCCACCGATCAGGCTCCGAGGCGCTGGCGCCGGCGCGGGTCAGGGGCTAAACCGCTGCCCATCCGTACAGACTGTTTCGTTTTCCAGGACCGTTTCCGATCATGCGCGACATCAACCACTTCATCGACGGCGCCAGCTTCACCGGCGCTTCGGGCCGGTTCTCGGACGTGTTCAACCCCAACACCGGCGAGGTCCAGGCCCGTGTCCAGCTGGCCTCGGTCTCCGAAATGGACCACGCCGTCCAGGCCGCCCGACACGCCTTCGACGGCTGGTCCTCGACCAATCCCCAGCGCCGCGCGCGGGTGATGTTCGAGTTCAAACGTCTCGTCGAAGCCAATATGAACGAGCTGGCCGAACTGCTGTCGGCCGAGCACGGCAAGGTCATCGCCGACTCCAAGGGCGACATCCAGCGCGGTCTGGAAGTGATCGAGTTCGCCTGCGGCATCCCGCATGCGCTGAAGGGCGAATACACCTGGGGCGCCGGCCCCGGCATCGACGTCTATTCGATGCGCCAGCCGCTGGGCGTGGTGGCGGGCATCACCCCGTTCAACTTCCCGGCCATGATCCCGATGTGGATGTTCGGCGTGGCCATCGCCGTCGGCAACACCTTCATCCTCAAGCCCTCCGAGCGCGATCCGTCAGTGCCGGTGCGTCTGGCCGAGCTGATGATGGAGGCGGGCGCCCCGGCGGGCGTGCTCAACGTCGTGCACGGCGACAAGACGGCGGTCGACGCCATCCTGACCCACCCGCTGGTCCACGCCGTCAGCTTCGTCGGCTCGTCGGACATCGCCAACTATGTCTACCAGACCGGCGCGGCGCACGGAAAACGCGTCCAGGCCATGGGCGGGGCCAAGAACCACGGCATCGTCCTGCCCGACGCCGACATGGACCAGGTGATCAAGGACCTGTCCGGCGCCGCCTATGGCAGCGCGGGCGAACGCTGCATGGCCCTGCCGGTGGTCGTTCCGGTCGGCAAGAAGACCGCCGACGAACTGCGCGAGCGGATGGTCGCCGAGATCCCGACCATGCGGGTCGGCGTCTCGACCGACGCCGGCGCCCACTACGGCCCTGTCGTCACCGCCCAGCACAAGGCCCGCGTCGAGGGCTGGATCGAAAAGGGCGTCCAGGAAGGCGCCGAACTGGTCGTCGACGGCCGCGGCTTCAGCCTGCAGGGCCACGAGGAGGGCTATTTCATCGGCCCGTCGCTGTTCGACCACGTCACGCCGGAGATGGAATCCTACAAGGAGGAGATCTTCGGCCCCGTGCTGCAGATCGTCCGCGCCGCCAGCTTCGAGGAGGCCCTCGCCCTGCCGTCGAAACATCAGTACGGCAACGGCGTCGCCATCTTCACCCAGAACGGCCGCGCGGCCCGCGACTTCGCCGCCCGGGTCAATGTCGGCATGGTCGGGATCAACGTCCCGATCCCGGTGCCGGTCGCCTATCACACCTTCGGCGGCTGGAAGCGCTCGGCCTTCGGCGACACCAACCAGCACGGCATGGAAGGCGTGAAATTCTGGACCAAGGTCAAGACGGTCACGGCGCGGTGGCCGGACAGCGACCTTGAGCATGCGGACTCCAGCTTCGTCATCCCCACGATGGGGTAGGCCTGCGCGCTTGACGGGACAGGGCCGGCGCGTCTTGGTGGAATCGTCAGGGGCCGGGGGATCGCGATGCTCAGAGTATTTTTTGCAGCGGTGATCGCCGTTGCACTGGGTCTGGCCGCCCTGTCGGCGCCCGCGGCGCAGGCCCAGGTGATGGTCCCGCAGGCGCAAGGCGATATGGCGCTGGATCATATGCGTCAGGCGACGTCCGCCGCCGAGCGGGTGACGGCGATCCTCATTCAGACGGTCAATGACCCCGGCTATTCCTCGGCCCGCGATGCTGAACAGCTGTCCGTCGCGATCGCCGCCCTGCGGCCCAAACTGGCTGCCGGCCGCAACGAAATACAACAGATATCGGCCGAACTGGCCGCCCTCCCGACGATCTCGAGCCCATCGGATCCGCCGGAAATCCGGATGGTCGACCAGATCGTCACCGACATTTCGGCCTTCACGCTGCGGATCGACGGGTTTCTGGAGGTAATCGAAGACCTCGGGGACGCGCTGCTGGCGAATGATATGGCCCGCGGTCAGCAACTGGCGATGTCCCTGATGAAGGGGTCCGTCGCCGTTGTTGAGGGACAGTCGCTGATGCTGCGGGCCCGCCTGCCCATGATGCCGTCGGACAGTTCGGGGTTCGCGCAGGTTTCGACCCTGGCCTGCTTCTACGACGGGTTCGCCGCCCTGCAGGAAGGCGCTTTCGATCTGGTCAAACGGACGGAGGCCGGCGCGGCCATGGCGGCGGCCAGCGCCTGCATGACGGAAGGGGTCGCCAGCGGCCGCCTGGCTGTCGAGCGGGAAGCGGTCGCGCCCATGACGGAACCCGTGCTGGCGCAGATTCGGGACGGCTTGGCGCCGCAGCACCGGATCATGTTCACGACGCTGGAGAGCGGCGTCTCCATCCTGGATGAGGCGCGCGCCTCGCTGCTGGCGGGGGCGAGCACTGAGTCGCTTCTGGTAACCTACGGCGACCGCACGACCGCCTTCGAACAGCGCTTCCAGTTGCTGGTCAGCCAGGAAGTGGAGATCGTCGCGCGTCAGGGCCGCTGAACCACTCGCCTCCCAGGCGTGCGCGACAACCCAATTCGGTGGTAGGCGTTAACCTGTGTGAACCGTGAAGCTGGAGCGTCCCCCCGCATGCGTCGCTTTTTCATCTGGTCGGCCCTGGCGGCCGTCATCGGCCTGATCCTCGCCGGCGTCGCCTACTGGGCGTACTGGAACTACTACGCCCGGTTCCAGCCGGTGACCGTCCAGCGCAACCAGGCCTCGATCCAGCGGCTGCTGGATGAATCGTCCTGGGTCTCGGCCGGCGGCGGCGGCGAGCCGCTCTACATCATCGGCTATCGCGACTCGGCCGCCATGCAGCGCTATGAGCGCGAGGAGGCGCCGAAGCTGCGCGCCGCCGGGGTCGAGGTCCGCTTCATCCTCTTCGCCCGCCCGGACCGCGAGGGCCTGGCCCAGTCGACCGCGGCCGAGCGCGCCACCATCGCCGAGCTGTGGCTGACCCGCGACTGGACCCTGTACCAGCGCTGGACCGCCACCCCGGTGCGCAACTGGACCGCCGCGGGCATCCCCGCCGCCGACGGCAACCTCGCCCGCGGGGCGGTGGTCGAGGCCGGCCGCACCTTCGTCGCCAGCCTGAGCGCCGACCTCCGCGAGGCCGGCCTGCAGACGCGCTATCCGCTGATCATCTGGCGCGACCGCGAGGGCTTCATGAAGGCCTGCGCCTGTTCCGACAGCCGTTCCTGGGTCTTCATCCGCGACGATCTCGACGCCCCGGACCGGATCGACCCGCCGGCCGTGGCGCCCGGCGATCCCCAGCCGCTGACCTACCCGGGCGACGGCAGCCCCGAGAGCCTGCCCTATCCGACCCTGCCGGCCATCCCTCCGGCCGACGGCGCCGCGCCGGCGCCCGCGCCCGCAGCCCCCGCGACCCCGCCGGTCCCGCGCAAGGCGCCCGAGGCGAAGAAGAGCGACGAGACGACCTTCTTCTGACGTCGGCCGATCGTCAAAGCACGCGCTGGCAGGCGGCGATCAGCCGTTCGACGTCGTCGGCGTCCTGATACAGGCCGAAGCCGAAGCGGATCACGTCGTCGCGCACGTCGGTGACCACGCCCGCCTCCAGCAGCCGCGCCTTCCACGCCGGGGCGTCGTGATGCCGGAAGGCGAGGAACCGCGCCCGCCCGTCCGCGCCGGTCAATGGATTGATCAGTTCCGCCGTCGACAGCCGCCCGGTCTCGCCGGCCGCCGTCGCCGCCTGGAAGCGCGCCATCAGGGCATGGGCGTGGGCGCTGACATCGGCGGTGCTCAGCCCGGCCTCGTCCAGCATCCGCCGCACGGCGTTGAACCGGTACAGGGGCGAGACGTCGAAGGTCGCGCCCCAGAACCGGCCGCCGTCGCCGCGGTACTGCACGCCGCCGGGCGGCCCCGACAGATCGCCGAACTCCGCGAACCAGCCGGTGATCACCGGCCGCGGGCAATAGCCGTCCGGCGCATGCAGGAAGCAGACGCCTTCGCCCGCCATGGCGTATTTGTAGCCGCCGGCCAGATAGAAGATCCGGTCCGCCACCGCCGACAGGTCGGTCGGCTGGGCCATGAAGCCGTGATAGCCGTCGATCGCCACCCACGGCCCCGCCGGATCGGCCAGGGCCGCCAGATCGGCGATCCGGCCGAAGACCTGGCCGGTGCGGAAGAAGACCTGGCTGACGAGGATCAGATCGAATTCGCCGCCCCGCGCGGCCTCGATGAACCGGTCGTCGAAGGTCGCGAACGGCTCCAGCGGCACGCGGGTGATCACCGCCTCGCCGGCCTCTTCCCAGCGCTGGCCCTGACGCCGGAACGAATGGAATTCTCCGTCCGTCGACAGGATGCGGACCGGCTTGCGCTCGAGGCCGGAGACGATGCGCAGCAGCAGATCGTGGGTGTTGGGCGCGAACACCACCGTCTCGGGGTCCGGCAGGTTCAGCTCGCGGGCCACATGCGCCTGGGCCTCGGGCACGACCTCGCCGAAGATCAGGTCCCATTTCCGGTCGGCGAATTTGTTGGCCTCGACCCAGGCCCGCACCTGGCCGTCGAAACTGGCGTCCGGCCACAGGTGATGGCTGTGCGCCGCGAAATGCAGCCGCTCCGGATCCAGCGACAGGGCGCGGGCGAACAGGTCCTTGCGAGCGGCCATCAGTCTCTCCCGTCGGTGAACGCCAACGGTCGATAGCGAGGCGCGGTCACGCGCTCAAGCAGCGAGCCGCCGAGCGGCGAGCGATAGCGCTCCTAGACCAGACTGCCGTGGCAGTGCTTGAACTTGCGGCCCGAGCCGCAGGGGCAGTCGGCGTTGCGCGGGGTGCGGGCCCAGTCGGCCGGCAGGGCGTCGACCGGCAGGCGGGCGCGGTCGTCGCCCTGCAGCATGCCTTCCGGGTTCTGCGCGAACGGATTGGTCATCTCGTTCTCGCCCGTGCCCGGGTTCAGGTGGATTTCCTGGAACTCGGGCAGGTCCATCGCCGGCGGCTGCTCAAAGCGGAACTCGACCGTCATCAGCCAGCGGGTGACATTGTGGCGCAGCTCGTACAGCAGCGTCTCGAACAGGTTGAAGGCCTCGGTCTTGTACTCGTTCAGCGGATCGCGCTGGCCATAGCCGCGCAGGCCGATGACGCCGCGCAGGTGGTCGAGATGGACCAGGTGCTCGCGCCACTGCATGTCGATCATCTGCAGCAGGAACTGCTTCTCCAGGCCGCGCGTCTGCTCGGCGCCGATCTGCTCCAGCCTTTCGGCGGCGCGGGCGTCGGCGGCGGTGACGATCCGCTCCTCGATCTCCTCGTTCGAGACGCCTTCCTCGGCGGCCCAGTCGTGCAGCGGCAGCTCCAGGCCGAGGGTCGACTTAACCTTCTCGTCGAGGCCGTCGATGTCCCACTGCTCGGCGTATGCCTTGGGCGGCATATGTTTCTCGACCAGGTCGGAGATGACGTCGTTACGGAACTCGCCGACCAG
Organism: Brevundimonas sp.; assembly: GCA_004296955.1. Taxonomy (GTDB): domain Bacteria; phylum Pseudomonadota; class Alphaproteobacteria; order Caulobacterales; family Caulobacteraceae; genus Brevundimonas. The sequence goes on along the minus strand of SCVB01000101.1, from coordinate 3,292 downwards.
TTCCGACAGGTCCGTGGCGTCCATGAACTCCTGACGCTGCTCGAACACGGCCTTGCGCTGGTCGTTCACGACGTCGTCGTACTTCAGCAGGTTCTTGCGGATGTCGTAGTTGCGGGTCTCGACGCGCTTCTGGGCGGTCTCGACGGCGCGGTTCAGCCAGGGGTGGCTGATCGCCTCGCCCGGGGCCACGCCGAAGCTGCGCATGATGGCGTCCAGCCGGTCGCCGGCGAAGATGCGCAACAGGTCGTCCTCGCAGGAGAGGAAGAATTTCGAGGTGCCGGGGTCGCCCTGGCGGCCGGTGCGGCCGCGCAGCTGGTTGTCGATGCGCCGGCTCTCGTGCCGCTCGGTGCCGAGCACGAACAGGCCGCCGGCGGCCAGCGACTTCTGCTTCTGCACCGCGATGTCGGCCTTCAGGCGGGCCTCTTCCTCGGCCTCCATCTCCGGCGTGACCTCGACGGCCATGTTGCGCCTGTCCTGACGCCATTTCTGCAGGCGCATCTCCAGGTTGCCGCCCAGCTGAATGTCGGTGCCGCGGCCGGCCATGTTGGTGGCGATGGTCACCGCGCCGGGCAGGCCCGCGTCGGCGACGATATAGGCCTCCTGCTCGTGCTGGCGGGCGTTCAGCACGCTGTGCGGAATGCCCTTGCCGGTGCGGACCTCGATGTCGAAATCCTCATCCTTCAGCGCCTGGTAGGCCTTCTTGGCCTCGCGTCGCACCTTCTCGTCGTCGCTGGCGACCTGTTCCAGCAGATGGGCGTGCTGGGGCTTCAGCGTCTTCAGCGTGACCTCGTATTCGTAAGTCTTGAGCAGTTCCGACAGGGTCTCGGACTTCTCGATCGACACCGTGCCGACCAGGATCGGCTGACCCTTGACGTGGCATTCGGCGATCAGGGCCGCGATGGCCTGGTTCTTCTCGTCCGAGGTGCGGAAGATCTCGTCGTCATGGTCGATGCGCTTGACCGGCCGGTTGGTCGGCACTTCCAGGACGTCCATCTTGTAGATGTCGAGGAATTCCTGGGCCTCGGTCGCAGCCGTGCCGGTCATGCCGGACAGCTTCTCGTAGAGGCGGAAATAGTTCTGGATGGTGACCGAGGCCAGGGTCTGGTTCTCGGGCATGATCTTCACGCCCTCCTTGGCCTCGATGGCCTGGTGCAGGCCTTCGGACAGGCGGCGTCCCTGCATCATCCGGCCGGTGAACTCGTCGATCAACATGATCTCGCCGTCCTTGATGATGTAGTCCTTGTCCCGCTGGTACAGGGTGTTGGCCCGCAGCGCCTGGTTGATGTGGTGGACCAGGGTGATGTTGGCCGCGTCATAGAGACCGGTGGTGTCGGCCGCGAACAGCTCGCGCTGCTCCATGATCTCCTCGATCTTTTCGGAGCCTTCCTCGGTCAGCAGGGCCTGGCGCTGCTTCTCGTCCAGATCGTAGGTCGTCGTGTCCTGGATCAGTTCCTTGATGATGCCGTCGACGATCAGATAGAGGTCCGACCGGTCTTCCGTCGGGCCCGAGATGATCAGCGGCGTGCGGGCCTCGTCGACCAGGATGGAGTCGACCTCGTCGACGATGGCGAAATGGTGCGGGCGCTGCACCATCTCGCGCCGGTCATAGACCAGGTTGTCGCGCAGATAGTCGAAGCCGAATTCGTTGTTGGTGCCGTAGGTGATGTCGGCCGCATAGGCCGCCTGACGCTGGCCCGAGGACAGGCCGTTGACGATGACCCCGACCTCCATGCCCAGGAAGCGGTAGACCCGGCCCATCCATTCGGCGTCGCGCCGCGCCAGATAGTCGTTGACGGTGATGACGTGCACGCCCTTGCCCGCCAGGGCGTTCAGATACACGGGCGCCACGGCGACCAGGGTCTTGCCCTCGCCGGTGCGCATCTCGGCGATGCCGCCGTCGTGCAGGATCATGCCGCCGGCCAGCTGAACGTCGTACTGACGCTGGCCCAGAACCCGCTTGGACGCCTCGCGGGCCACCGCGAAGGCCTCGTTCATGATCTTGTCGAGGGTTTCGCCGCCCGCCAGCCGGTCGCGGAAGGCGTCGGTCATCATCCGCAGCTCGTCGTCCGACAGGGCGGCGAACTTGTCCTCCAGCGCATTGATCTTCTGGACCCGGCTCATGAAGTCCTTGACCTTGCGGTCATTGGAGGAGCCGAAAATCTTCTTGGCGATGCCGAGCATGGATGATCCGATGGCGGGCGAGCGACAGAGGCTCTGGTACTGAAAGGTCCCGAAGGAGCGGCGGCGGCTGCGCGGTGGCGGAGGTCCCGGCGACAGCGGCCCGGTGCGCCTGTCACAGGCGCGCGCGAGGGCCGCGCGATCGTTCGAAAACCCCTCGACTTGGGCGCAGGCGGGACTTAAGCACCGACCCTATCCCTGTCAACGCGAGGGGCTTTGCGCCCTCGTGACGGAGCGCGCTTCCATGCGGCCTTCCAGCCTCCTCATTCCCGTCCTGATCGCGGCCTTTCTGGCCCTGTCGGCCTGCTCGGGCGGCGGTGGAGCCGATCGCGCGCCCGAGCCCGGCGACCGCGCCGTGGCCGAGGTCCAGGGCAAGACCATCTGGGCCTCCGATGTGAAGCGCGAGGCCGTGGCGCAGGGGCTGGTCGGCGAGGGCGAGCCGCTGGATGTCACCTCCGACCTGTTCCGGCGGGTGCTGGACGAGGTCATCGATCAGAAGCTGCTGGCCCGCGAGGCCGAGCGCCGCGGCCTCGACAACTCCGCCCTGGCCCAACGCCGACTGGAGGCAACCCGCGAACGCATCCTCGGCGACATGCTGGTCGAGACCGTGGTCAACGGCTCGATTTCGGACCGCGCGGTGGAGACCATCTACCAGGAGCAGGTGCGACTGGCGCAGACCTCCGAGGAAATCCGCGTCCGCCTGATCCTGTCGCGCACCAAGCCCGAGGCCGATGCGGTGATCGGCATCCTCGCCCAGGGCGCCGCCTTCGAGGCCGTGGCCGCCGAAAGCTCGATCGACGACGCCACCCGCTATTCGGGCGGCGACCTCGGCTACCGGACCATCGACGTCATGCCCGAGGCCTACAAGAACGCCCTGCGCGACCGGCCCGCCGGCTCGACCGTCGGCCCGTTCCAGACCGAGGGCGGCTGGGCCGTGCTGCGGGTCGAGGACCGTCGCCGCGAAACCCCGCCGACCCTGGAACAGGCCCGGCCCCAGATCGTCCGCTACCTGACCTATGAAGGCGTGCGTCAGCTGCTGGAGGAGTTGCGCGGCAAGGCCGAGGTGGAAGTGCTTCTGGCCGGCGACACGGCCCGTTCGCAGGAGCCGGCCTCG
>SCVB01000100.1 GCA_004296955.1 Brevundimonas sp. | reverse complement strand
CCGTCATGTCCGCCGCGCGTCATGGTCAGCAATGCCCATGGCGGAGATCCGGCAAGGCCCGAAGCAAGGGCCGCCAGCCGGAGAGCGCGTGGAAAACGGCTGCGCGGGGCTGGTCAGCTTCGTCGAAACGGTAACAACACAACAGCACCGGGCGAGGCCCGGCCGCCCCGCGCCCTCCCCGACCGCCGCGAAAGCAGGCGGCGAAGAGTCGTGCGCCATCGTTCTCCCTCCCTCCAAGGGGGAGGGAGAACGCAACTCCCTTCACCCACGCACCGGGACACGCTAACGAACCCCATGGCCGCCGCCGAGACCCCCGCAGACGTCTTCAAACGCGCCCTCGCCCATGCGGCGCGGGCGCTGGCGGAGCAGTCCGAGCTCGAGGTGGTGTTCGGCTCCGACGGGCCGAAACTGTCGAACGGCGTCCTGACCCTGCCGCATCCGCCGCGTGATCCGGCCGGGCCCGAGAGCGCGACCCTGCGCGGCCAGGCCGACCGGCTGGCGCTACGCCTGGCCAACCACGACGAAGCCCTGCACGCCCGGTTGCGGCCGATCGACAGCCGGGCCGCCGAGGTGTTCGAGGCGGTGGAGCAGGCGCGGGTCGAGGCCGTCGGCTCGCAATCGCTGGCGGGGGTTCGCGCCAATATGGGCGCGGCCCTGCTGACGCGGCTGGAGAAGATGGGGGCCCTGCGCGCGACCGAGGCCGAGCGCGTGCCCGTGGCCGAGGCCGTGGCCCTGCTGGTGCGGGAACGGCTGACCGGCCAGCGCGCGCCCGACGGCGCCGCCGCCATGCTGGACCTCGTCCGCACGGCCATGGAGGACAAGGCCGGCGCGAAGCTCAACGCCCTGGCCGAGGTCGCCGACGACCAGGTCGCCTTCGCCGCCCGGCTCAAGGACGTGCTGCGCGCCCTCGATCTCGATCCCGGCGACGGCCGGGGCGACGACGCCTCGGACGAACAGGGCGAGGACGACCCCGATCCCCAGGCGCCCGACGCCGCCGACGATCAGGACGAGGAAGACGACGCCGGCGGCGGCGAAGGCCAGACCATGGACGGCTCGGCCGACGACCAGACCCAGGGCGACGATCGCGACGCCCGGCCGGATGGCTCCGAGGGGGCGCCCGACGGCGAGGCCTCGGACGAGGGGCCCGACGTCAACGAGGGCGCCCTGCCCAACCGCCAGCAGACCGGCGACGACGGCCGGCCGATCGACGCCTATCGCGTCTTCACCACCGCCTATGACGAGGTCGTCGACGCCGCGGACCTGTGCGATCCCAATGAACTGGAGCGGCTGCGCGCCCTGCTGGACCAGCAACTGACCGCCCTGTCGTCGGTGGTGGCGCGGCTGGCCAACAAGCTGCAGCGCCGGCTGATGGCGCAGCAGAACCGAAGCTGGCATTTCGACCTCGAGGAAGGCGTGCTGGACACGGCCCGCCTGACCCGGATCATTACCGATCCGACCTCGCCGCTCAGCTTCAAGGCCGAGAGCGAAAGCCCGTTCCGCGACACCGTCGTGACCCTGCTGCTCGACAATTCCGGCTCGATGCGCGGGCGGCCGATCATGGTGGCGGCGGTCTGCGCCGACATCCTGGCGCGGACCCTGGAGCGGTGCGGGGTCAAGGTCGAGATTCTCGGCTTCACCACCCGGGCCTGGAAGGGCGGGCAGGCGCGCGAGGCCTGGATCACCGCCGGCAAGCCGGCCAATCCCGGACGCCTGAACGACCTGCGCCACATCATCTACAAGTCGGCGGACTCGCCCTGGCGGCGGGCGAAGAAGAGCCTCGGCCTGATGATGCGCGAGGGGCTGCTCAAGGAAAACATCGACGGCGAGGCCCTGACCTGGGCCCATGAGCGGCTGCTGGGCCGGACCGAGGCGCGGCGCATCCTCATGGTCATTTCCGACGGCTCGCCGGTCGACGATTCCACCCAGTCGGCCAATGCGGCCCTGTATCTGGACAAACATCTGCGGCAGGTGATCGCCGAGATCGAGACCCGGTCGCCGGTCGAGCTGATCGCCATCGGCATCGGCCATGACGTGACCCGCTGGTATCGCCGCGCCGTGACCATCGTCGATGTCGAACAGCTGGCCGGGGTGATGATCGAGAAGCTGGCCGAACTGTTCGAGGACGAGCCCAGGGCCGCGCCGGGGCGGCGGCGGAAGGCCGCGTGAGGCGGCTCGCCGCCCTCGCCGCCCTCCTCCTGCTGCCGGGCTGCGCCGGCGCCCTGGTCGTCGCCGGGCCCCTGCCCGGGGCGGCCGCCGGCTGGACCCCGGTCGCCGCCGCGACCCGCACGCTCGGCCTCGGCCTGCCCGGCGGGGTGCGGATGGCCCCGGGCGTCCGCTTCGCCGGCGGGCTCCAGATCGTCAGCCCGCCCGGACATCGTCTGCACGGCCTGTCCGACTTCAGACTGGTCGGGGACGAACTGGTCGCCGTCACCGACGCCGGGGATCTGGTCCGGGCGACCCTGCGGCTGGACCGGCGGGGCCGCCCCGCAGGCCTTTCCGGGCTCCGGCTGCGGCCCCTGACAGGGCTCGACGGCGCGCCGTTCCCGACGAAATCGGCGGGCGACGCCGAAGGCCTGGCCGTCGCCGCGGACCAGACGCTGTTCATCAGCTTCGAACAGACGCCGCGACTGTGGTCCTACGGCCGGCTCGACGCCCTGCAGGCGCGGCCGACGCCCTGGGCGACGCCGCCGGTCCCGGACGGCAACGCCGGCCTGGAGGCGATCGCGATCGGCGATGGCGGGAGCCTGATGGTGGCGGCGGAGGGCGGCGGGGTCTGGACCTGCGACCCGCTGGCCTGCCGCGAACGGGCGCCGCCGCCGGAGCCGCCGATCGATGTCGGAGACTGGCGCGTCACCGGCATGGACCGCGATCCGTCAGGCGAGGGGTGGTTCGTGGTGGAGCGGTTGTACCGCGCGCCGATCGACATGCGCGGCCGGCTCCGCCGCATGGATGGGGCGGGGACCTTCGGTCCGGTTCTGGTGGAGCTGAGCCTGCCGTCGACCACCGACAATTTCGAAGGCGTCGCCGCCGTCGCCCGCAACGGGGCGACGCGGCTCTACCTCCTGTCGGACGACAACGACAATCCGAAACAGCGAACCCTGTTGCTGGCCTTCGACGTCAGGCCGGGGCGCTGAGGGTCAGCCGCCGTCCGGCATGCGGGCACCCTGCATCCGCCGCAGCATCTCGCGGCTGGCGGCGCGCTCTTCCGCGGTCTGCACGGAACTGCGGCAGACCCGGCGGCCGAATCGCGAGCCGGTGACGGGCTCGGTGCGGCAGACCTGGGTGGCCTCTGCGACAGAGTCGCGCGCGTTGACCGTGGGAAGCGTGGCGACCGCCGTTTCGGCGGGGGCTGGCGGCGGGGTCTGACCGGCCGCGGGGGCCTGCTGGATCAGGGCAAGGGACGCGAACACTACGACGGGAAACAACACCAGGCTCTCCTGTGAACTTTGGGCCGCATAATGCCGGTCAGGGCGGACTTCGCAACCCCGGCGTGAGATCAGACCCGTTCGCTGATCCGGATGGCGGCGCGGCAGCCGGCCTTGATCACGGCGCTGAGCAGGCCGTAGCCGGGCGCCTCGCGGCTGCCGTGGGCGACGGCGTGGTCGTGGTGGGCCAGTTCCTCGTCGCGGAAGACGGACAGTTCGGCGGCCAGGGCCGGGTCGCGGTCGTCAAGCTCGGCGATCTGGTCGGCGTAGTGCCCCTCGATCACGCTCTCGACCGCTTCGGTGCAGGCGTGGGCGGCCTTTTCGCCCATCAGGGCCGTGCCGGTCCCCAGGGCCAGGGCGGCCAGCCGCCAGACCGGCGTCATGATCGTCGGGCGCACGCGCTCCGCGTTCAGCAGGGCGTCGAACCGGGCCAGGTGGACGGCCTCCTGGGCCTGCATCTCGCCCATGTCGGCGGCGACGGCCTCGCGACCCTTGCGGCCCTCGAACACGGCCCGCTGCGCGCGGTAGATGTGGACGGCGGCGTATTCCCCGGCGTGGTCGACGCGCAGGATTTCGGCGCGCCGGCGTCGGCTGGCGCCGCGGCCGGGGCGGGCCAGGGGGATGCGGCGGTTGTCCGCCGGATCAGTTGCGCGGGGCTCTGGCATCCTTGGGCCTCTTGGCGGCGAGCAGGCTGAACACGGCGAGGGCCGCCGCGATCAGGGCGTTCCATCCTGCCATGGACAGGCCGAGGAAGCGCCACGTCACCGTGTCGCAGAAAACGGCCGGCTCGATCGGACCCGTGCCGAGGGCCAGGGACGCCAGGCCTTCGAGATTGACCTCGCCGCCGCCGGAACAGGTCGCGGGCAGGTCCCACCAGTCCATTTCGCCGCCGAGGTGGAAGACGGCGGTCACCGCGCCGGTCGCGAAAACCACCGCCAGCAGGAAGGCGGCGATGCGCGGCGTGCCGCGGCTGCCGCGGCTGACCAGGTGCCACAGGGTGGCGACCAGGGCGATGGCGACGGCGCCCCAGTAGACCTCGCGCTGCTTGAGGCAGAGGTTGCAGGGGGCGAGGTCGCCGAAATGCTGGAACGCATGCGCCGCGCCCAGCAGGGCCAGGGAGGCCGCCAGGGCGAAGGCGGTCCACCACCGCGTCAGGAGTCGATAAATGCCTCTCATCGGACGACGTTCATAGCGGGGCCGGACGGCCGCGTCGATGAGGCTCGCCGCATCAGAGAAGCTTCACCGCGACAATGGCGCCGACCAGCACCACCAGGCCGATGATGCTCCACATGGCCAGCCGCTTTTCGACCATGGCCAGCACGGCCGGGCCCCAGCGTTTCAGCACGAAGGCCTCGGCGAAGAAGCGGCCGCCCCGGGTTATCGCGCACAGGGCCACGAACAGGGGGAAGTTGAACTGGAAGATGCCCGAGGCGATGGTGATCAGCTTGAAGGGGATCGGGGTCAGGCCCTTGATCAGGATCACCCAGGCGCCGTGCTGCTGGAACAGGGCCTTGGAGGCCTCGAAGGTGTCGGCCTTGCCCAGCCAGGTCAGGATCATCATCCCGACGTCGGTGAGGAAATAGCCGATGGCGTAGCCGAGGATGGCGCCCAGCACCGAGGCCAGGGTGCAGACGCCGGCGTAGAACCAGGCCCGTTCGGGCCGCGCCAGGATCATCGGCGCCAGCATCACGTCGGGCGGAACCGGGAAGAAGGAGCTCTCGGCGAAGGAGACCACCGCCAGCGCCGGCGTGGCGTGCTTGCTGCGGGCGAGGGCGAAAACCCAGTCGTAGAGCTTGCGGAACATGTGTTTCCCGGAATTGCCGAAGGTGGCGTCTAGCAGGCGCGGGCGGCGGGCGCATCCGCCGAAACCGACCGTTATTCGCGGTCGCGGCGAAGGGTCGCTATAGAAGCCCGCCTCCCGCCTCTCCCCAGGACGGAATTCCATGCGCTATCTGCACACCATGGTCCGGGTCGCCGACCTCGACGCCTCGCTGCATTTCTACTGCGACCTGCTGGGTCTCGAGGAGATGCGGCGGATGGAGAATGAGGCCGGGCGGTTCACCCTGGTCTTCCTCGCCGCCCCCGCCGACCGGGCGCGCTCGACGGCCGAACGGTCGCCCGAGGTCGAGCTGACCTTCAACTGGGACCCGCAGACCTACGACGGCGGCCGCAATTTCGGCCACCTGGCCTACAAGGTCGCGGACATCTACGCCGCCTGCCAGAGGCTGATGGACGGCGGCGTCGTCATCAACCGGCCGCCGCGCGACGGCCATATGGCTTTCGTCCGCTCGCCCGACGGCGTCTCCATCGAACTGCTGCAGGAGGGCGCCGCCCTGGCCCCCGCCGAGCCCTGGGCCTCCATGCCCAACACCGGGAGCTGGTGAGCTTGAAAGCCTGTCCGATCCTGGCGCTGGCCCTGCTGGCGGGCGCCTGCGCCTCGACCTCCGAGACCTATCCGTCGCGCACCGCCACCGAACAGCTGCTGGTCAGCCGCGCCGCCGACCGCGCCGTCGAGGGCCTGACCCTGCCGATCCCGTCCGGCTCGCGCGTCTTCGTCGACGACACCTGGTTCCGCGCCGAGACCTCGGCCTATGCCGTCAGCGCCATCCGCGCCGCCCTGTCCGAGGCGGGCTACGCCCTCGCTTCGTCGAAGCTCGAGGCCGACGCCGTGTTCGAACTGCGCGCCGGCGCCCTGTCGCTGGAGCAGATGCGCCGCGTCTTCGGCCTGCCGGAGATGCGGGTGCCCATCAACGACAGCTTCAACGTCGTCTCCGTGCCCGAGCTGTCGCTCTACAGCCGCCGGGACCGGGTCGGCGTGGCCGAGTTCTCGGGCTTCCTCTACGAGCCGAAGACCGGCGCGCCGCTGGGCGCCGTCGTCCCCATGACCGGCGAATTCCGCATCCGCAGCCACAAGCTGCTGATGATCGTCGCCTGGGGCCAGCAGAGCGTCGACCCGGGCGAACGCGACCCCGGCGACAGCTGGCGGGAGTTCTAGGCCCGGGGGTCGAGAAGATACTGTGTCCCGGAAAGGCGTGACGCTGCTCCGGAATCGCGCGGGTTGAGCCTCTTTCCGGCGTCCGCGCCTGTCAGCCGCTCCTGCGCCGGAGCCGCCGTGAATCCCTGATGTCAAAGACCGCGCCGCCTTCCGCGGAGGGCGACGGGATCATTTTACCGCGGTCGTGCGGGACGATGGATGATTCCCCGCGGCGAGGGTCGGAAGGGGTGGAATCAGGGTCGATAGGGGCGAGATTATACGGGGCGGGAAGACAGCATTTGCGGCTCTGTCCGAGGTTCCGCCTCCACCGCCTCCAATGCGTCTTGCCGATCCATACCTTCCGGCGTCCGCACCTCCCACGCCAGACCCACCTGCTCCAACAACTGGATGAAGCGGAAGCCCCAGTCGCTCTGGCCCGGATAGAGGCCGATGCGGGCCGAGCCGGGGTAGGCGTGGTGGTTGTTGTGCCAGGCCTCGCCCATGGTCGGGATGGCGGCCCAGGGCACGTCGTGGGCCTGGACGCCCGCGCCCCTGACCCGCCAGGTCTGGGGGCCGCGCCGGTGCGCCAGATGGCCGACGAACCAGTGGCCGGTCACCGAGACCGCGACCCGGGCGCAGACGCCCCAGATCACGAAACCCCAGCCGCCGATCAGGTACAGCCCCACTGCGATGGGCAGTTGCTGCAGCATCCACGTGCGTTCGAGGAAGCGATAGAAGCGGTCGCGGCCGATGCGGCCGAGGTCGAAGGCCGGGGGCCGGGCCAGTTCGAGTCGGCAGTGAATCTGCCACCAGGCGTCGATCAGCATCGGCCGTCGATGGGCGAGATAGTCGTGGCACTCCGCCTGCCGCTGGGCCCAGTCGCGCAGGTCGTGGGTGCGGATCATCCAGAACGGGCCGCTCATGCCGACGGCGGTTCCGATCCAGACCAGGAAATGTTCCAGCCACAGCGGACACTGGAAGCTGCCGTGGATCAGCCGCCGGTGAAACCCGACCGAATGACCGAGCAACAGGGCGCCGCCGGTGGTGACGGCGAAGACGGCCAGCGCGCCGGGGCTGACGGTCAGCGGTCCAAACACCAGCGCCGCGGCCAGCATGCCGCCGTTCCACAGGGAATGCGCCGGGTCCCAGACGACGCGGCCCTCGACCGGGCTGCAGCCGGGGGTTTCGACCAGGCTGTTCACTGCGCAGGGATCGTCGACGTCGTGCATCGCCAAGTCCTTTAGTATTTAAGTCATGACTTAATCATTGAAATGAGTGTCTGGCAAGCGGTTAGCAAATCGCTTAAATGACGCATTATGCAGCGCGTGTTCGAAGCTCTCTCGTCCCAGACCCGGCGCAAGATTCTCGCCTATCTGGCCCATGCCGATCTGACGGCGGGCGAGATCGCGGCGCGGTTCGAGATCTCCAAGCCGGCGGTGTCGCAACATCTGACCGTGCTGGAGAACGCCGGGCTGGTGACCAGCGAGAAGAAGGGCCAGTACGTCCACTACAGTCTGGTGCCCGACCATCTGGCCAACACCCTGAACGCCTACGCCCAGGAGGTCTGTCCGGTGTCCAAGCCGCTCAAGGCCGAGAGCGCGAAGATCGCCGCCGGCCGCAAGGCGCCCGACAAGACCTGACCCATCCACGCCTTGCGCCGCGGCCCTCGCTCGGGGATGGTCGCGCCCTCAGTGAAACCGGGGGTTCCCATGCGTCGTCTGCTCGTCTCGTCCGTCGCCGTCGTCGCCCTTTTGGCGGGGGCCTCGGCCGCCGCCGCCCAGGACCCCCACGCCGGCCACGCCGGTCACACTGCGCCAGCCGCCGCCCAGAGCGAGGACGCGCGGCTGGCGGCCTTCTTCGAACAGGCCTTCCAGGAGCGGATCGCCCTGTCGCCGCAGACCATGACCTCCCTGGGGCTGAAGACGGACTACGACCGGCTGGACGACGCCACCGACGCGGCGGCGGACCGGTCGCTGGCCCTGGCCGAGCGCCAGTTGCTGCAGCTGAACGACCAGTTCAATCCGCGGACCCTGAGCGACGAGAGCCGGCTGTCGTGGCGGCTGTTCGAATACGGGGTGGAGCAGGCGCGGCTGTCGAACCGCTGGCGCGAGTGGGGCTATCAGTTCGCCGCCAACGGCAATCCGACCACCGGCCTGCCGGTGTTCATGATCAACAACCACCGCGTCGATAGCGTCTCCGACGCCGAGGCCTATGTCGCGCGCCTGCGCGATTCCGAGCGGGTCATGGGCGAGATCGCCGCCGAACTGCGCGACCGGGCCGCCCACGGGGTGGTCTCGCCCCATTTCGTGTTCGAACCCTCGATCGCCAACACCCGCAACATCATCACCGGCGCGCCCTTCGACGACGGGGCGGACAATCCGGTCTGGGCCGATTTCCAGCGGAAGGTGGGGGCGCTGGACGCCGATGCGGCGACGAAGGAGCGGCTGCTGGCCGAAGGCCGGTCGGCCCTGACCGGCGAATGGCGGCGCGGCTATGAGTCGGTGCTGGCGGCCCTGGCCGAGGTCGAGGTCCAGGCGGCGGCCAAGCCCGACCGCGACGCCGGCGTCTGGCGGCTGCCGGAGGGCGAGGCCTTCTACAACGCCCGCCTGCGGCTCTCGACCACGACCGACCTGACCGCGGACCAGATCCACGAGATCGGCCTGTCGGAGGTGGCGCGGCTGCACGGCGAGATGCAGGCGATCATGACCCGGGTCGGCTTCACCGGCTCGCTGCAGGAGATGTTCGCCTTCCTGAAGACGGACCCCCGCTTCCAGTATCCGAACACGCCCGAGGGCAAGGAAGCCTATCTGACCGACTCGCGCGCCTTCATCGCCCAGGTGATGGCGGCGGCGCCCGCCCTGTTCCACGACCTGCCTGAGGCGGCGCTGGAGGTGCGGTCGGTCGAACCGTGGCGCGAGGCCACGGCCTCGGTCGCCTTCTATAATTCGCCGTCGCCAGACGGGACGCGGCCCGGCATCTACTACGTCAACCTGTCGGACATGACCCAGGTGCTGAAGCCGCAGATCGAGGCGATCAGCTATCACGAGGGCGCGCCGGGCCACCATTTCCAGATCGCCGCCGCCCAGGAGATGGAGGATCTGCCGCGCTTCCGCCGCTTCGGCGGATATGGCGCCTATGCCGAGGGCTGGGGGCTGTACGCCGAGCGGCTGGGGCTGGAGATGGGCTTCTACCAGGATCCCTATTCGGACTTCGGGCGGCTGTCGCTGGAGCTGTGGCGGGCGGTGCGGCTGGTCACCGACACGGGCCTGCACGCCAAACGCTGGAGCCGCGAACAGGCGATCGAATATTTCCAGCAGAATTCGCTGCTCAGCGAGCGCGACATCGTCAAGGAGGTCGAGCGCTATCTGACCAATCCCGGCCAGGCGACCAGTTACAAGGTCGGCGAACTGAAGATCATGGAGCTGCGCCGGCGCGCGCAGGCGGCGCTGGGCGCGCGCTTCGACATCCGCGACTTCCACGCCGTCGTGCTCGGGTCCGGCTCCGTGCCGCTGGAGGTGCTGGAAGACCAGGTCGACGCCTGGATCGCGGCCGGCGGCGGGACGCCGGGCTGAAGTCGGCCGGCCGCGCGGCCGATCGCCGCGTTGGCGGAACCGGACGCGCGCCCTAGCTCTACGGCTGAACCCTACTGGAGACGTCCATGCCGCTCTTGATGTGCCCCAACGACAACGCCGCCATGCAGACGCTGGAGCGCGGCGGCGTGCAGTTCGACATGTGCCCGACCTGCCGCGGCGTCTGGCTGGATCGCGGCGAGCTGGAGAAGCTGATGGAGTCGGCGGCCCAGGATGGGCGCGCCTCCGCGCCCCAGGCCGCGCCGCCGCCGCAAGCCCAGCCCTATCCCCCGCAGCAGCCATGGGGCGGCCAGCCCGCCTATCGCGACGAACGCTATCGCAGCCGCGACGACGACGACTACCGCTACAAGAAGAAGAAGCGCGACAGCATCTTCGACATCTTCGACTGATCAGGCGGCGTCGGGTCGACAAGGCGGAGCCTTGTGACCGCCGCCCGGGAGCAGGTCAGGCGGCCAGGCCGGCGGCCTTCATCAGACCCTTCAGCGGAATCAGCGTCTCCGGCGCCGCCGACAGGACGGCGCGGGACTCGGGCGCGCGGAATAGTTTGACGGCCTCGGCCTTGGCGCGGTCGGCGGCGGGGCCGAGCGGCGCCGTGTCGCCGGCGGCGAGGCGCAACAGCACCGTCAACTTCTGCAGCAGCGGAGCGGGAGAGCGGGCCAGCATCATGACGATCCGGGCCTCGGCCTCGACCACGCCGCCGATCGCGCCGATGGCCGCATTGATCTCGACATCGTCCCGCTCGCCCAGGCCGCACGCGCGCACGGCGCGTTGCAGACCGGCCAGCACGCCGAGCTTCTGGGCGGCGGTCTGGGCGGCGGACGGGGTCCGCATCTCGGTTTCGAAGCGCAGCGAGCCGACGCAGGCCGACAGCCAGCGCGCCGCCGACCGCTTGTTGCCGGCGCCGGTGACATTCTCGCACAGCCGGGTCAGGGCCTCGGCCTCGCACAGGACGGTGTTGCAGGGCTTGACGTAGCTGGCCACGAAGTCGGCGGTGACGATGGCCTTGGAGCGTTCGTTGAAGGCGGTCTGCACCTCGTCGAGGGTCAGCAGCCGCCCGGCGGTGACGGTCAGGGCCGTGGCCAGGGTGCGCAGGATGTCGATCTCGCCCGCCGCATCATTCGGACGCAGGCGGCGCGGGCTCATCAGCTCGCGCAGGACCATCCGCGCCAGGGCGGCGGACAGGAGGGGGAACTGGCCCGCCTCCATCCGGGCGCCGAGCCGGGCCGCCGGTCCGTCGACGGCCGGCACCTGCAGCGCCAGCCGCGGGTCCTGGGCGATCAGGGCGTTGATCTCGCGCGGGGCCACCATGCGGACGACGGCGGCCAGCGAGGCGCCCTGGTCCAGCGAGGGCCCGAGGATGTCGGCCAGGCTGGTCCGGGCCGCCAGCATCTCGCACAGGATCTGTTCGATCGGCACCATGACCATGGCGTGGGGCGCGCCGTCCATGGGCGCCCGGTCGGCCAGGTCCATCAGCCGGTCGAGCCGCGTCCGGCCGCCGCGCAGGCCCCTGAGCGCGCCGGAGACGACCCCGCCCATGATGAAGGCGCGCTCGGCCTGGCCGGCCATGCGGTGGGCCAGGTCGGCGATCGAACAGTCCTCGAGGCTGGGGAAGAGGTTGCGCCGTCCGGCGGCGATGACCCGCTCGACGGCCTGGTCGGACAGTTTCTGATAGTGGCGGACCAGATCGTGGACCGGCTGGCCGACGTCCTGGCTCTCGGGCACGGCGATCTTCTGGATGGCGTGCTGCATTTCGACCCCGGAGGCGTCGAGTTTCTCGGCCAGGTCCGGCCGGTGCAGCAGTTCGAAGGCGGTGACGCCGTTGCGGGCCAGCCAGTCCTCCAGCACCCGGCCGATCGTCTCGCGGGCGTGGGGCGTATAGAAATCCTGCGGCGCGCCGCAGCGCGGGCCGGCCTGGTCCTCGGGCACCACGCGCTTGCGCTGGGTCTCCGGCGCGCCGCGCGTCAGCACGGTCAGGCTGGTGAATTCCATAGTGTCGGGGTCGAGCGTTTCCTTGGTCACGCGGACCGCCGCGGCGCGATCGTCGGCCAGCATGTCTTCGGCGGTCTGGATCGCGTGGGCGCGATCCTCCGTCGCCATCTGGAGGCTCCAGGGGGCGGGGGCTGTCTTGCGGACAAAGACTTCGTAGTGGACGGGGCCGGCCATGATACGCTCGCACTGTGAGCCCGCAGCATGGCGCCAAGGCTTTAAGGGCGCGTTTCGTTGCGCATTGCGGCCGGCGGCCCCATGTTTTCCGCCGTAATCTCTCCCAGATGTTTTAGAACGGTAACGCTTGCCGCGCGTTGAGTTGCGAGCGAACCGCCTGCAAGGAGCCCGATTTGGCCAACATCACCCTGGTCGACGACGACGAGAACATTGTCGCCTCCGTTTCGCTGGCGCTGGAAAGCCATGGCCACAAGGTCACGGCCTGGCATGACGGCGCCTCGGGCCTTGAGGCGCTGGAGGCCAATCCGCCCGATCTGGCGATCCTCGATGTGAAGATGCCGCGCATGGACGGGATGGAGGTGCTGCGCCGCCTGCGCCAGACCTCGCAGATCCCGGTCATCATGCTGACGTCCAAGGACGAGGAGATCGACGAGATCCTCGGCTTCAACCTCGGCGCCGACGACTATATCCACAAGCCGTTCAGCCAGCGTCTGCTGATCGAGCGGGTCAAGGCCCTGCTGCGCCGCACCGGCGCCGACGGCGCCGAACCCGAGGCGACCGGCGACAGCGCTTCCAAGGCGATCAAGCGCGGCAAGCTGTCGATGGACCCGGCCCGCCACGAGAGCACCTGGGAAGGCAAGCCGGTCAAGCTGACGGTGACGGAATTCCTGCTGCTCCAGGCCCTGGCGCAGCGGCCGGGCTTCGTGAAGAGCCGCGACAACCTGATGGACGCCGCCTACGACGACCAAGTCTACGTCGACGACCGCACCATCGACAGCCACGTCAAGCGGATGCGAAAGAAGTTCCGGGTGGTCGACCCCGAGTTCGACGCCATCGAGACCCTGTATGGCGTCGGATACCGCTATCGCGAAACCTGATCCCCTGCCGCCGGGCGCGGCCGAACCCCGCCGGAGCCTGAAACGCTTCGGCGGGTCGCGGCTGGGCGGGCTGATCCTTGCCCTGAACCTGCTCAGCCTGCTGATCCTGTTCGTCGGGGCCCTGTTGCTCAACGAATGGAGCCGGGGGCTGATCCAGGCGCGGCAGGAGACCCTGCTCGCCCAGGCCGAGCTGCTGGCCAATGTGCTGGCCGACAAGGAATATACGATCGGCGAGCCGACGCCGCAGTTCAACGTCGAAAAGGCGCCGCTGCTGCTGCGCGACAACTTCATCCCGCGGGGGCAGCGGGCCCGGCTGTTCGACATCGACGGCATCATCGTCGCCGACAGCTATGCGGTGACCGAGGTCATTCCGGGCCAGCCGCTGCCGCCCGCCCGCCCCGCCGGCACGCCGCTGGACCGGCCCGACCCGGCGGCCGAGAGCCGCGACGCCGCCGACCTGGAACGCGCCCGGGCGGCGCTGGCGGCCGAGGTGGAACAGGCGCTGGACGGCGAGCCCCAGGCGACGGTGCGCCCCTCGGAGAGCGGCGACCGGGTGGTGTCCGTCTCCATTCCCGTGCGCCATGTGCAGCAGGTGCTGGGCGTGCTGACGCTGGAGGCGGGCGACGTCGACGAGACCCTGTCGGCCCAGCGCCGCGCCCTGATGCCCTTCGCCCTGGTGGCGCTGGCGGTGAACCTGCTCGGCTCGCTGCTGATGCATCTGTTCGTGGCCCGGCCGGTGATGCGGCTGTCGGCGGCGGCGGATGCGGTGCGGCTGCAGCGCGCGCGGGCCATCTCCCTGCCCGATCTCGAGGGCCGCAAGGACGAGATCGGCGACCTGGCCCGGTCGCTGGAGACCATGACCGAGACCCTGTCGGACCGCATGGACGCCATCGAGGCCTTCGCCGCCGACGTCTCGCACGAGATCAAGAACCCCCTGACCTCGATCCGCTCGGCGCTGGAGACCCTGCCGCTGGTCAAGACGGCGGCCCAGCGCGAGAAGCTGACCAATCTGCTCCAGCAGGACGTGCGCCGGCTGGACCGGCTGATCACCGACATCTCCAACGCCTCCCGCCTGGACGCCGAACTGAACCGCGACCGGCCGCGCGCCATCGACCTGACCGTGCTGCTGACCGAGATCGTCGGCGTCTATGAGGCCGGGCTGAAGCCGGGCGAGGCCCATGTGACCCTCGCCGCCCCGACCGGAGATCACGTGCAGATCATGGGCCGAGACGGGCCGCTGGGGCAGGTGTTCCGCAATCTGATCGACAACGCCCGCTCGTTCAGCCCGCCGGGGGGAACGGTGCGGCTGTCGCTGGCCCGAGACGACATCGATCCCGACCGGCCGGTTCGGGTGCGGATCGACGACGACGGGCCGGGGATTCCGCCCGAGAATCTCGAGACGGTGTTCGAACGCTTCTACACCGCCCGCCCCCGGGGCACGGCCTTCGGAGCCAACTCCGGCCTCGGCCTGTCGATCGTGCGCCAGATCGTCGAGGCGCACGGCGGCCGGGTCACGGCCGCCAACCGGGCGGACGCGGCGGGCGGAATCGCCGGGGCCCGGTTCGAGGTCGCCCTGCCGGCGGCGCCGGCGCCGGGGCGGCGGGCGTGAGCGCGGCCCAGCCGATCCACGCCACCGCGGTGGCGCAGTGGGCGCCCGGCCGCGGCTGGCGGGCCATTGTCGTCGCCGGGCCCTCCGGCGCCGGCAAGAGCGACCTGGCCCTGCGGCTGATCGGGCGCGGCTGGCGGCTGGTGGCCGACGACTATGTCCATGTCTTCGCCTCGGGCGAGGCGCTCTGGGCTGCGGCGCCGCAGACCATCGCCGGGCGGATCGAGGCCCGGGGCGTCGGGATCGTCGAGGCCTGCGCGCGCGGGGTGGCGCGGCTGGTGCTGGCCGTGGAGCTCGGGGGCGCGCCGGAACGGCTGCCGGAAGCGGAAACCCGCACCCTCGCCGGCGGCACCCTGCCGCTGCTCCGGCTGGACGGATTCGAGGCCTCGGCGGTCGAAAAGGTCGCGGCGGCCATCGCCCGACTTTAACCCGGCGCGGACTTGGGCTATTCCGCGCGGCTTGCGGCGCGCTCAAGGGCGGCCGGACGCGGGGGCGAAAGTCTTGGTGAAGCCTTCATGATCGGGCTGGTGATTGTCACCCACGGGGGTCTGGCCTCGGAATTTCTGGCGGCCATGGAGCATGTGGTGGGGCCCCAGCGCGGGGTCGCGGCCATCTGCATCGGCCCCGAGGACGACATGGAGCGGCGCCGCCGCGACATCGTCGACGCGGCCGCGGCCGTGAACGACGGCGACGGCGTCATCCTGCTGACCGACATGTTCGGCGGCACCCCCTCCAACCTGGCCATATCGGTGATGGAGGAGACCCACGCCGAGGTCATCGCCGGGCTGAACCTGCCCATGCTGATCAAACTGGCCAGCGTGCGCGGCCGCGAGCCGCTGGAGTCCTGCGTCGCCCACGCCCAGGACGCCGGCCGGAAATACATCTCGGTCGCCAGCTGGGTCCTCCAGGGCGAGAAATGACGGCGCCGATCCCACCCGCCCGGGCGACCGCCAACATCTGCAACACCCGCGGCCTGCACGCCCGGGCCTCCGCCAAATTCGTCAAACTGGCCTCGACCTTCGACGCCGAGGTGCATGTCACCCGTGACGGCGTCACCGTGAACGCCCTGTCGATCATGGGCCTGCTGATGCTGGGCGCCGGCAACGGCTGCACCATCGACATCTCGGCCGAGGGCCCGGACGCCGAGGCCGCGGTGGCGGGCCTGGCCGAGCTGGTGGCCCGCAAATTCGACGAAGACCAGTAGGCGGGCGCCCGCCGGGGACCGGCGGAGCCCGATTGTGATCCGGGATCAGCTGCCGTTCTGACGGAGCCTGATCGGCGGCAGGGGCCGGCAGCCCGTTCGCACCGGGTACGGCGCCGCCTCGCCGGGGAAGACAATATCCGTCCTCCCGCCGGAGACCGCCTCGAGGCGCCATTGGCCTGTCTCGCCGGGCTGAGCCGTGGTGACCCGCAGGCGGTACATCACGTTGGGCCGGACGCCGTCGATCGGCCCGCCCGCGGCGGTGAAGGCCAGGGTCGCCGCCTCTCCGCGCGCGGCCTCGACCGTGGCGACGACGCGACCTTCCGGATCGATCACCTGGAGCACGGGCGCGAAATCGGGCGAACTGAGGTTCAGACCGGTGATCCCGCCGGCCGCCATCGGATGCTCATGGTCGTTGAACCAGCGCCCGTCGCCGCCGAGGGTGTCGTCGCAGGCCTGTCCCAGCTGTCCTCCGTAGGCGAGGCCGTCGGCGAGGGGCGGCGGCCGGCCCGGAATCGGCGGCATCGGAGGCGGCCCATCCTGCAGGCCCAGCACCGCTACGGCGATCAGCGTCAACAACATCAGGCGACCTTTCTCCCGGAATCCCGGGCCCCAGCCTAGCGTCGGCGATCGCAGGAGGCGAGCCGCCGGAACACCAACGCCGTCAGGCCTTCGACCGTCCGGGCAGAACGGCGCCGACGTGGTCGATGGCCAGTCTGGCGGCGATCTCCATCTGCCGCTGACGCTCCCGGTAGCGCGCCCGCTGCTCGTCCGTGCGGGCGTCGTGGCACCGCTCGCAGCAGACGCCCTCGACATATTTCGGCGACGCCCGCCCCGCTTCGCTGACCGGCATGCGGCAGCCCCGGCACAGGCTGTGGCTGCCCGGCGTCAGGCCGTGGCCGACGGCGACGCGCTCGTCGAAGACGAAGCACTCGCCCCGCCACCGGCTGTCGGCCTCGGGCGTCGTCTCCAGATAGCGCAGGATCCCGCCCTCCAGATGGAAGACGTCCTGCACCCCCTCGGCCCTGAGGAAGGCCGTGGCCTTCTCGCAGCGGATGCCGCCGGTGCAGTACATGGCCACCTTGGGCGGGTTCGGCCGGTCGAGCAGGGCCCGGCCCTCGGTGCGGAACCAGTCGGGAAAGTCGCGGAAACCGCGCGTATTGGGCTGGACCGCGCCCTCGAAGGCGCCGACGGCGGCCTCATAGTCGTTGCGGGTGTCGATGAGGACGACGTCCGGATCGCGGATCAGGGCGTTCCAGTCGGCCGGGGCGACATAGGTTCCGGCCCCGGCGACGGGATCCAGGTCCGGCTGGCCCATGGTCACGATCTCGGGCTTGATCCGGACCTTCATGCGATGGAACGGCATGAGGGCGGCGTCGGCGAATTTCACGTCGAGGGCGGCGAAGCCGGGCAGGGCGCGCACGCCCGCCAGCACACGGTCGATGGAGGCTTCGGGGCCCGCGATCGTGCCGTTCAGACCTTCATGGGCGACCAGCAGGGTGCCGCGGACATCGGGCCGGCACATGGCCTCGAGCTGACCGCGGACCGCTTCGCAGTCGGCGATGGCCGCGAACCGGTAAAGGGCGGCGACGCGAACTGGGGTTGGGGGCGGGGGAGGGGTCACGAGAGACGCTTTCGCGCGAAAGCGTGGCCGGATCCAGACGCGAGACGCCGCCTGGCTGCCCGACTGTTCAGTATTTGTGGCCCGGCTCCGCCGGTCTCAGCGAAACAAGGGAGCAACCTGGTCCCGTTGTGGACTGACGCTCGCAGGCCCGCGGAAACGGACGCCCCTTAAAGCCTTGGTGACGAAGTTCTCCTACGAGTTGTGTAGTAGGAGTGCTCACGACCATGAAATGTATGATGGTGCGAACCACTGTGGCGGCTCTGGCCGGGGCCTTGCTGGTCAGCGGATGTGCGTCGCAGGCGACCCGGATTGCGTTGCAACGGCCGAACATTCCAACCGGTCAGGCTTTCCGGATTCCAGACCATCACGCTCTGCATGGCGCGGTCACGCTCGACTACATCTCTGGCATGTCTCAGTATTCATTCTGGTTTGCTGAGGCCAACCAGAGCCAGTTCAGACCCATGCTGGAAACAGCCCTGGAACGCTCCGGGCTGCAGGCCAGGTCGCCGGCGGCTGCGCGATATGGGCTGCAGATTGAGTTCGGCGATCTGCGCGGATCCTTCTTCGGAGCCGACTTCGACAGTCGGAGTCGCGCGATTTACAGGATCGTGGAGCGCCGCACCGGTCGGGTGATTTCGGAACAGTCCGTCGATGCCGGTTTCATGGCTCGTTACGTTGGCCTGGTGGAGGAGGACGCGGCTGCTGCCTATTGGCTTACGCTTGGCGTCGCCGCGGCCGGACTCACCCACTACGCGGGGGCGGAGGACCAGACGAAAGCCTGGCGCCAGAGCTATCAGGCCACGCTCTGGTCGACGCTCTTTGTCCCGCTCGATCTGGTCAGTCCGTTCAACTTCGTCGCCGGCAATGACTTCTTCGGTCAACAACGGGTCCCGCGGCCGCACGTCCTGAATGGCGACCTGTCCACCGAGGGGTATGGCGCGAGGAATGGTCGTGTCCGGGGCATCCAGGCGGACAAGCAGATGATGCGCCAGTCGATCGCCAAATTCTTCATCGGCCTGTCGAGCGAGCAGGATATTCCGATGACCGTGGTCCTTCCCTGCGCCTACAATCGCGAAATCGAGAATATCAAGGTAGACCTCACGATACGGGGCATTCCCTACATCGGCGAGAACTGCCGGCTGGAGAGGGTCGAAATCATACAGTAGGCGACCGGTCGCCTGAGCTCCGCCGTTCAAGGTCTCGCGGGCACGCGGCCACCTGTCCCCGATCGCTGATGGAGCTTTCCGGCACATGGTCGCCGGGGTTGCCCGGGTTCCAGTCCCTTGGCGGGGAGTGGTGGAGCCGAGGGGAGTCGAACCCCTGACCTCGTCATTGCGAACGACGCGCTCTACCAACTGAGCTACGGCCCCCCTTACCCAGTTGAGCCACGGGGTGCAGGCGAGCGCGCGACATACGAGGGGCGGGGCGGGGGTGTCAACGTCCATGCTGCCCGGCGACGCCTGCGACGCCGGAATCCTTGGACGGACGGCGTGGTCACGCTAGAAGCAGGACTGATTTCGCTTCCGGAGGCCCTGCATGGGTTACGCCATCGTCTGGCTGGTCAATACGATCCTGTCGATCCTGACCTGGTCCATCATCCTGTCGGCCATCATCAGCTGGCTGTTCGCCTTCGACGTCATCAACCGCCGCAACCGGTTCGTGAACCAGCTCGCCGACTTCCTCGACCGGATCACGGCCCCGCTGCTGGAGCCGTTCCGCCGGATCATTCCGTCCCTGGGCGGCATCGACATCTCACCGATCGTGGTCCTCCTGCTGATCAATTTCGCCCGCATCCTCTTCAACCGGATGAGCGCGCCCTATCTGATCGCGATCCTGGGCTAGGCGATCATGCGCGACCGCGGCGCCACGGGCAGTCGGGTTCCGGAGGCGGGCTGCGTTCGGCGCTTGCGCCGTCCCGCAGGGGACCTAAGGTGCCGCTCCGACCGGGCCTTCCGCCCGCCAGCTAACCGGAATCCATGACCACGATCCGATCCGTCGCCATCATCGGCGCAGGCCAGATGGGCGCAGGCATCGCCCAGACCGTGGCCGCGGGCGGCTATCAGGTGCTGCTGTACGACGCCGCCGCCGACCGCGTGCCCCAGGCCCAGGCGGCCATCGCCGCCAGTCTGGCCCGTCAGGTCGACCGCGGCCTGACCGACCGCGCCGCCGCCGACGCCGCCCTCGCCCGCATTTCCGCGGCGCCCTCGCTGGCCGCCGCGGCCAAGGCCGACCTGGTCATCGAGGCGGCGGTCGAGGACGAAGCGGTCAAGAAGGCGATCCTCACCGACCTCGTTCCGCACCTGGGGCCGGACACCCTGCTGGCGTCCAACACCTCCTCGATCTCCATCACCCGCCTGGCCTCGGCCACCGACCGGCCCGACCGCTTCATCGGCCTGCATTTCATGAAGCCGGCGCCGGTGATGAAACTGGTCGAGATCGTCCGCGGCATCGCCACCTCGGCCGACACCTATGAGACGGCGGTCGCCTTCGCGGAATCGCTGGGCAAGACCACGACCAACGCCGAGGACTTCCCCGCCTTCATCGTCAACCGCATCCTGGTGCCGATGATCAATGAGGCCATCTACACCCTGTACGAGGGGGTCGGGAACGTGGCCTCGATCGACAAGGCGCTGAAGCTGGGGGCCAACCATCCGATGGGGCCGCTGGAGCTGGCGGACTTCATGGGTCTGGACGTCGTTCTGGCGATCATGAACGTGCTCTATGAAGGCCTGGCCGACAGCAAATACCGGCCCTGCCCGCTGCTGGTGAAATACGTCGAGGCCGGCTGGCTGGGGCGCAAGTCCGGGCGCGGCTTCTACGACTATTCCGGCGAAACGCCGGCCCCGACCCGGTGAGTCCGGCGCGATGATCCCGATTCCGGAAAAGGCCGAGGACTTTCCCGGCCAGGAGCGCGTGGTCTGGCGTCGCGAACCGCACCGGCTGGCGCTGGCCGCGCTGGCGGGCGCCTTCTGGCCGCCGATCCCGATCACCCTGCTGATCTGGCCGCCGAACAACTGGCTGCCCTCGCTGGAGATCGACCTGCGGCTGGTGACCTTGGTGATCGGCCTGTTCGCCGTCCCGGGCGGGCTGTGGCTGCTGGCGCGGGAGCGGGACCGGACCGGGCGTCCGTCCACGCGGCTGGGCGTGGTCTGGCGCTTCATGTTCTACGGCGGCCTGCTGGCGGCCGGGCTTCAGGCCCTGTTCGCTCTCGCCCTGTGCATTCTGGGCTGGTTCGAGGCCGGCGGGATCGCCCAGGCCGCGGGCGCCACCGAGACCACCCTGCTGATCTATGGCGTCGGCCTGCTGCCGGTCGCGGTGATGGTCGGGGTCAGCTACGCCCTGTGGGCCGGCCTGTGCGCCGCCTTCATCGCCTTCCGGACGCAGCCCGAGGTCCGGGACCGGCTGGGCGTGCTGCGCGGCGAGCCCGACGAGGCCTGACGCGCCGGCGGTCGCCGCGCGCGACGCAGAATTCTGTTTCAAGCCGCTGCGGCTTCGGCCAAGCTTGATCCCGCCGGATGGGGGGAATGTCATGGCCGCAGCTCAGGAAACCCGGGACTCCGCGCCGATCGCCCGACTGGCGCCGGTCGCGCCCGGCGATCGCATCTTCAATCTCGACATGCTGCGCGGCTGGGCGATTCTCGGCATCCTCGCGGTCAACGCCATCACCTTCGCCTGGCCGATCACGGCCGGGATGAGCGAGGCCTCCCGCCCCTACGCCCTGACCGGGGCGGACGCCTGGGGGCACTGGGTCACCGACGTCTTCTTCGAGGACAAGTTCCGCACCCTGTTCACCATGCTGTTCGGGGTCTCGATCTATCTGGTCGGCGGCGAGCGGTTCGACGAGGCCCGCGGCCTGTTGTTGCGCAGCCGCCTGTTCTGGCTGGCCGTGTTCGGCCTGATCCACGGGCTGGCGCTGTGGTGCGGCGATATCCTGCTGCACTACGCCTACTGCGGCCTGATCATGATGACGCTACGGTCGATGAAGGCCGGCAAGCTCATCTGGATCGGCGGCGGGGTCACCCTGATCTGGATGCTGCTGGCCACCGCGGGGCCGCTGGCGATGAACGCCTTGCCGGACGGCTTCATGGCCAAGGCCGAGGCCGGACAGGCCGGCGTCACCGTCAAGGACATCCTGGCCACCGTCGACGCCTATCGCGCCGGCGGGGCCGGCCCGTGGATCGAGAACGCCAAGGCCTGGCTGATGGTGCAGGGCCTCAGCCTGTTCCTGATCCCGGTCACCATCCCCCTGATGATGCTCGGCCTGGGGCTGTTCAAGTCCGGCTTCCTCGCCGGTCGGTCGCCGGTCTGGGTCTATCTGCTGCTCGTCGCCGCGGCCGCCGCCAATCTGTGGATATTCGCCGTCAGCGCCTGGGCGGAGATTCTCGCCGGCCCCGACGCCGATCCGACCCGCGGCGTCGCCGCCGCGGCCGGGGGCCTGGCGCCGCTGGTGACCATCGGCTACGCCAGCCTGCTGATCCTGATGACCCGGTTCGGGCTGAAGGCGGCCACCAGCGTGCTCGCGCCGGTCGGGCGGATGGCCTTCACCAACTATCTGACCCAGTCCCTGATCATGGCCAGCCTGTTCTACCTGCCGTGGGGGCCGGGCTGGATGGGAACCATGGGGCCGGGTCCGTTGTGGGGCGTGGTCGGCGCCGTCTGGCTCGCCCAGCTGATCTGGTCGCCCCTGTGGTTGTCGATGTTCCAGCTGGGTCCGCTGGAATGGCTGTGGCGCTGCCTGACCTATGGGCGGATGGTGCCGCTTCTGAAGCGGTAGGGTCGACCCTCGCCCCGCGTCCCTCTAAAGACGCGGCATGACCGCAGACGCCGCCGCTCCCGCCCGCCCTGAAGCCCGCAATCCGCGGGGGTTCGCCGACCGTCGCGGCCGCGACCTGACCGCCGAGCGCCGCCTCGTGGCCCGCGTGTCCGAGGTCTATGAGCGCTGGGGCTTCGAGCCGCTGGAGACCGGGGCCTTCGAATACGCCGACGCCCTGGGCAAATTCCTGCCGGACGCCGACCGTCCCAACGAGGGCGTCTTCGCCCTGCAGGACGACGACGACCAGTGGATGGCGCTGCGCTACGACCTGACCGCGCCCCTGGCCCGGTTCGCGGCCCAGTCCTGGGAGACCCTGCCCAAGCCGTTCCGCCGCTACGCCTTCGGGCCGGTGTGGCGCAATGAGAAGCCCGGCCCCGGCCGGTTCCGCGAATTCGTCCAGTGCGACGCCGACACCGTGGGCTCGGACCGGCCCGAGGCCGACGCGGAGATCATCGCCATGGCCTGCGAGGGGCTGCGCGCCGCGGGTCTGGACGCGGGCCAGGCGGTGGTCCGGGTCTCGAACCGCAAACTGTTCGACGGCCTGTTCGAGGCCGGCGGCGTCACCGAGCCGGGCCAGCGCCTGACCGCGCTGCGCGCCATCGACAAGTTCGACCGGCTGGGCTGGGAGGGCGTCTCGGCCCTGCTCGGCGAGGGGCGGCTGGACGAGTCGGGCGACTATACCAAGGGCGCCAATCTGCCGATCGGCGTGGCCGCGACCATCGAGGCCTTTCTCGCCTCGGCGGGCGACGCGGCCCTGTCGCGGGCGGCGACGCTCGAGTCCGTGGCCCGCGCCGGGGGTCTCGGCGCGACCGGCGAGGCGGCGCTCGAGGAGCTGGCGGCCATCGACGCCGCCCTCAGGGCGATGAAGGTCGACGAGGCGGCGGTGCGGTTCGACCCCACCATCGTGCGGGGGCTGGAATATTACACCGGCGCCGTGTTCGAGGCCGAGCTGCTGCTGGACACCGTCGACGACAAGGGCCGGGCCGTGCGCTTCGGCTCGATCGGCGGCGGCGGGCGCTATGACGACCTGGTCGCGCGGTTCACCGGCGAGCGGCTGCCGGCGACCGGCTTCTCCTTCGGGGTGTCCCGCCTGGCCTCGGCCCTGCGCGCCGCCGGCCGCGGAGACCAGGACGCCGTGCGCGGGCCCGTCGTGGTCATCGTCTTCTCCGACGCCGACATGCAGCACTACCTCGACGCCGTCTCCGAGCTGCGCAACGCCGGCATCGCGGCCGAGCTGTATCTGGGCCGGGCGGGGATGAAGGCGCAGATGAAATACGCCGATCGCCGCGGCGCGCCCGCCGCCGTGATCCTGGGCGGGGACGAGATCGCAGCCGGTCAGGTCACGGTCAAGGATCTGGATGCGGGACGCGCCCTCGCCGCCGGCGTCAGCGACAATGAGGCGTGGAAATCGGAACGGCCGGGCCAGCAGATCGCGCCCCGGGCCGACCTCGTCGCCACGGTGGCGCGCATCGTGGCCCAGGCGCGCACACCTTCGTGACTTATCATTGATAAGTCTGGAAAAACCCGCGTTTCACCCGCCCATTCATTGACTTGAGACGGTAAATGTCGTCTTTCTGACGCACTCGGGAAGCGCAGCGTTTCGACGCAGCAGCGGCCCGGAGGCGTTTCGGGGAGGAAACGTCCGCTCGTCAAAGAGCGAAAGAAAGCCCGTCGCGATGTATCCCCCGCGGCGGGCTTTTTTGCGCCTGGAGCGGGGCGCTGCGCTGCGCGCCGGTGGCTAGTGGCTAGCGGCTAGCGGCTAGTGGCCAGGTCGGATCGAGCAGGAGCGCTTGATGGTCAGGGGCGGACAGACGGCTTGTCATGGATGACCCGAGTTCAAACTCCAGCCACTAGCCACTAGCCACTAGCCACTAGCCACTAGCCACTAGCCACTAGCCACTAACCACGAAAAAGGGGCCGGAGCGCGGGCTCCGACCCCCTTCCGTCCGTCAGGCGCGCGCGCCTACCAGATGCGGACCCGCTCTTCCGGGCTCAGGTAGTATTTCGACCCCGGCTGGACGTCGAAGGCCTCGTACCAGGCGTCGACGTTGCGCACCGGGCCGATGACGCGGAACTCGGCCGGGCTGTGCGGATCGGTGGCGATCTGATTGCGCAGGGCGTCGTCGCGCATCTTCGACTGCCAGACCTGCGCCCAGCCGTAGAAGAAGCGCTGGTCGCCGGTGATCCCGTCCAGCACGGGCGAGGGCTGGCCGTTCAGCGACAGGTGATAGGCCTCCAGGCCCACCGCCACGCCGGCGGCGTCGCCGATGTTCTCGCCCATCGTCAGCCCGCCCTGGACGTGGAAGCCGGGGATAGGCTCGAACTGGTCGTACTGGGCGCCGAGACGCGTGGTGAGGGCGTCGAAATTGGCCCGGTCCTCGGGAGTCCACCAGCTGCGCAGGACGCCGTCGCCGTCGGACTTGGAGCCCTGGTCGTCAAAGCCGTGGCCGATCTCGTGGCCGATGACGCCGCCGATGCCGCCGTAGTTGACGGCCGGGTCGGCGTCCGGATCGAAGAAGGGCGGCTGCAGGATGGCGGCCGGGAAGACGATCTCGTTGTTGGTCGAGTTGTAATAGGCGTTCACCGTCTGGGGCGTCATGCCCCATTCGGTCTTGTCGACCGGCTCGTTCAGGTGGCTCAGACGGTAGTTCCACTGGAAGAGGCCGGCGCGCTCGGCGTTGCCGAACAGATCGTCGGGCCGGACCTCAAGGGACGCATAGTCCCGCCAGGTGTTCGGATAGCCGATCTTGACGGTGAACTTGTCCAGCTTCTCCTGGGCGGCGGCGCGGGTCTCGGCGCTCATCCAGCTGTAGTTGCGGATGCGGGCGCCCAGGGCGAGGCGCAGGTTGGCGACCAGCTGCTCCATCTTGGCCTTGGACTCGGCCGGGAAATATTCGGCCACATACTGGCGGCCGACGGCCTCGCCCAGCATGCCCTCGGCGAAGCTGATGCCGCGCTTGTCGCGGGGACGCTGCATCGGCTGGCCGTTCAGATCGCGCGAGCGGAACTCCCACTGGGCGTCGGCGAAGCGGCGCGACAGCCGCGGGGCGGCGTCATCGGTGGTGTGGAAGGCCTGCCAGGCCTGGATCGTCTCCATCGGCGTTTCAGCGTAGATGGCGGCGATG
Organism: Brevundimonas sp.; assembly: GCA_004296955.1. Taxonomy (GTDB): domain Bacteria; phylum Pseudomonadota; class Alphaproteobacteria; order Caulobacterales; family Caulobacteraceae; genus Brevundimonas. Next base: position 16,259 of record SCVB01000100.1, on the reverse strand, counting down.
AGCGGCATGGCCGTGTCCTGACGAACGATCAGGCGGGGAACCTCGCCCACGCCGACGGCGGTGTAATAGGCCTGCCAGGGGAAGCCGGGAGCCTCGGCCGCCAGCTGGGCGATGGTGTATTCGTTGTAGGTCTCGTCGCGGTTGCGGTTCTGGATGGGGGTCCAGTGCGCCTCGGCGATACGGGTCTCGAAGGCCACCACGGCCTCGGCCGAGGCCGCCGGATTGTCCCAGCCGATCATCTCCAGCATGCGGGCGACATAGGCCTGGTACAGGGCCTTCTTCTCGGCCCAGCGCTGCTCGAGATAGTAGTCGCGGTTCGGCAGGCCGAGGCCCGACTGGCCGGTCGAGACGACATAGCGGGTCGGCGCCTTCTGGTCGGTGGTGATGCCGGTGCCGAAGATCGATCCGCCGATCCGGCCCTGGGTCTCGCCCATGTAGACGGCGGCGAGATCATGGGTGTTCGCGGCGCGGATGGCGGCGAGGTAGGGCTGCAGCGGCTGGGCGTCCAGCGCCTCGATACGGCCCTCGTCCATATAGGAGCGATAGGCGTCGGCGATCTTCTGCTCGTCCGAGCCGGGGGTCAGATCGGTGCGGGCCACCAGGCCCTCGATCATCGCCTTGACGCGGTTGTCCGAAAGTTCGCGCAGCAGGGCGAAGGAGCCGTAGCTGGTGCGGTCGGACGGGATCTGCATCTGGTTCATTGCGCTGCCGTTGGCGTAGCGCATGAAGCTGTCGCCGGGGCTCACAGAGGTGTCGCGGCCCGCGAGGTCGAAGCCCCAGGTTCCGTATTTCGGTGCGTCCGTGCCCTGGTAGCCGAGCACAGTGGCCCCTTCGGCCGGGACCTGGAACAGTTCGAAGACGGTGCAGCTTTCATCGACGCAGGCGTGGCCATGCTCGTCGGCGACCTGGGCGGAGGCCATGGACGCGGGCAGCAGCAACGCGCCGAGCGCGGCGCCGATCAGCAGTTTCTTCATGGGGGAGTTCCTCGACTTCGCTTCTCTATGGGACAGCGTCGCCGGCGACCCTACGCCGCGGTTCCGCGCTGTCGCCTGAATTATTTGTCATCTCCGACGGAAAGCCAGACAGGGCGGCGTTTCAGCCTGTAGGCTGAACCGGACGGAGGGCGGATGGCGACTCACGGCGGCGGCGGCGAATACAAGGATCTGGTGGTCTTCCTGGCGGCGGCCGGCGTGGTCGTGCCTCTGTTCAACCGCCTGAAGATCAGCCCCGTCCTCGGCTTTCTCGCCGCCGGGGTGCTGCTGGGTCCCGACGGCCTGGCGCGACTGGCCGACAGCGCGCCCTGGCTGTCCTGGCTGACCATTTCCGACGCAGGCCAGATCCGGTCCCTGTCCGAGCTGGGCGTCGCCTTCCTGCTGTTCATGATCGGGCTTGAGCTGTCGTGGGAGCGGCTCAGGGCCATGCGCAAACTGGTCTTCGGCCTCGGCCTGACCCAGGTGGCCGTGTGCACCGTGGCCCTTGCGGCGGTGTTCGTCCTGATGGGGCAACCGCTGGTCTCGGCGGCGGTGCTGGGCATGGGCCTGGCCCTGTCGTCCACGGCGGTGGTCATGCCGGTCATGGCCGAGCGGGGGCGGATCAAGACGACCGCCGGCCGGGCGACCTTCTCAATTCTTCTGGCCCAGGATCTGGCGGTGGCGCCGATCCTGATCACCGTCACCGTCCTGGCGGCGCTCGCCCAGAGCGGAGTCGGCAGCGGCGATTTCGACCCCGCGGTGCTGCGGCCAGCCCTGTTCACCCTGATCCCGGCCGCGATCGGCCTGGCCCTGCTGGTCGTGCTGGGCCGGATCGTGCTGCGCCCGATGTTCCGCTCGGTGGCCCGGGCCAAGGCCAGGGGGCAGGGCCAGGGGCAGGAAATGTTCATCGCCGCCAGCCTGCTGGTGGTCGTCGGCGCTGGCGTGGCGGCCCAGGCCGCCGGACTGTCGATGAGTCTCGGCGCCCTGATCGCGGGCCTGCTGCTGGCCGAGACCGAATTCCGCCGCGAGGTCGAGATCTCGATCGAGCCGTTCAAGGGACTGCTGCTGGGGGTGTTCTTCGTCGGGGTCGGGATCGGCCTCGACCTCGACGCCGTCGCCGCCGACCCCGTCGCGGTGTTCGGCCTCGCCGCCATGCTGACCCTGCTCAAGGCCGTCCTGATCTTCGGCGCCGCCCGGTTCTGGGGCCTTAACATCCGCACCGCCGTCGAGACGGCGCTGGTGCTGGGGCCGGCGGGGGAGTTCGCCTTCGTCATCCTGGGGGCCGGGCTGGTCGAGGGGATCGCCTCGCCCGCCTTTACCCAGACGGTTCTGATGGCCGCGACGATCAGCATCTTCACCGTGCCGCTGATGGCCCTGATCGCCGACCGACTGTTGCTGCGGGCGGTTGCGGCCCCGCCGGAGCTGTCGCCCGAAGCCCTGGAGCCGCCGACGGCGACCTCGGGCCAGGTGCTGATCGTCGGCTTCGGCCGGGTCGGACGGCTGGTCGGCGAGATGCTCACCGAGCATGGCCAGGCCTTCCTCGCCATCGACGCCAATCACACGACCGTGGCCAAGGGGCGGGCCGAGGGGGCCAATGTCTTCTATGGCGACGCCGGGCGGACCGAGATGCTGGAACGCTGCGGCATCGATACGGCGCGGGCCGTGGTGGTGACCATGGATGCGCCGGCCAAGGTCGACGAGGTCGTCGTCGCCACCCGTTCCCTGCGGCCCGACCTGATCCTGATCGCCCGCGCCCGGGACCACCGCCACGCCGCCCGTCTGTACGCCCTCGGCGTCACGGACGCGGTGCCGGAGACCACGGAGGCGAGCCTGCAGCTGGCCGAGAACACCCTGGTCGATCTGGGCGTGCCCATGGGGCTGGTGCTGGCCTCGATCCATGAGCGCCGCGACCAGTTCCGCAAGCTTTTCCAGGAGGCCATGCCCGTCGGCGAGGCCGCCCGCAGCCCGCGGGCCCTGCGCTCCACCCTGCGTCGCTGAGCCGCAGCAGCGCTGTGCAGGCGGCCACACGTTAACCGAATGACTAACGGCGCCGTTAATCCCCCTACCCCATTTTGGTCATCGTTGCGTGATGTGTGCCCCCCTTCTCGCCTGACAGGCGATAGCTCTGCGTGCCCCGCGCCCGCCCCGGATTTCCCATCGCTTCGGCGTACAGTTCCAACGGCGGGTCCAGCCGCCGCCAAGTGAGTAACCGTTCCATGCGAGATATCGCCTTGACCTCCACCAAGACCCACGACGCCGACAGCGAGGCCCCGCGACTGAATCGCCGCCAGGCCGCCAAGGTCCGCACCCGCCAGAAGGTGCTGGACGCCGCCCGCGCCCTGTTCGCCGAGCGCGGCTACGAGCCCGCCACCATCCGCGACATCGCCAAGGGCGCCGGCATGTCGACGGGCGCCGTCTTCGCCAATTTCCAGGACAAGGCCGAGCTGTTCGAGGCCGTCCTGTCGGAAGACCTGGTCCGGCTGGCCGAGACGCTGAAGGCCGCCGCCGCCGCCGAGTCCTCGGTGCGCGCCCGCCTGATCGCCGCCCTGACCGCCGGCTACCACGGCTCGCTGGAGCAGCTGCCGCTGGTCCAGGCCGTCGTCGCCCGCTCGTGGTTCCAGCCCGTCGCCTCGGAAATGCGCACCCGCGTCGCCATCAAGCCGCTGGTCATGGTGGTGTCCGACGCCCTGCAGACCGGCGTCCGCGAAGGCGAACTGCGCCAGGACGCCGACGTCCGCCTGCTCAGCGAACTGATCTATGACGCCTATCTGTCGAACTACCGCCGCGCCGCCTATGACGGCTGGACCATCCAGCAGCTGACGACGCAGATCGGCAAGCAGATCGATGTGATCCTGGCCGGGCAGATCAGCCGGAACTAGGCTGGTTCCATCGACCGGACGATCCGAAGGCCGCGACCGCTGTCGCGGCCTTCAGCTTTTCCACCTCAGCACGGCCGGCTTCACAGGGTTGGCGAAGGCCCGGCCCTCTGCGCGGCTCTTCGTCCATTCGCGCTTGAGCTGCTGGTACCATTTGGCCTGTTTGTCGGCGTCGTCGATCCAGATCAGGGCCGGGTCGTAGCGCAGGCCCTCGTTCTGCAGGTTCACCATGCCGCCGTCCTGTTTCAGGAAGGCGATGACGCCCATGCGCAGGAACGGCTTGGCGAGGCTGAACACCCAGTGGTCCGACCAGAAGATCTGGGTGATCCGGGTTTTCGTTTCGCTGATGGGGGTCAGGCAGGTCAGGGCCAGGACCTGCTTCTCTCCGACCTGAATATGCTCCCAGCGATAGCCGGGCAGGCGGAAGGTGATCTCGGTCGCCGGCGCGCCGCCGAGGATCTTGTAGGCCCGGCTGTTCGAAGACGGGGCGTGCCGCACCATGGCGAAGCCGTGCTCGCGCGGCTCGAAGGCCTTGGCCTTTTCGTGCATCGACTGTTCGGATCGCCACCACCACTGCTGATGCACATAGGGGCCGTGGGCGGGGTCCATCAGGCCGACGACGGCGTGGTCGACATGGGCGTCGAAATCCATCCATTCGACCATCTTCGCCTCGCCGCCCACGACGCCGGGGAACAGCGGCGGCTCATGGTCGGGATCGGGCGCGGTGCGCGGGTCCGAGGCCATCCAGACGAAGACCATCCCCTGGCTTTCGCGGACCGGATAGGACCGCACGCGGATGCGGTCGGCCTCATAGGCCTGGTCCTCGACCAGCGAGGGAATGGCGGCGCAGACGCCGTCGGGGCGGAAACGCCAGCCGTGGTAGCAGCACTCGATGGTCTCGCCCTCGCCGGGCTTCTCGACCAGCCGTCCGGCGGACAGGGGCGCGGCGCGGTGGGGGCAGATGTCGCGCAGGGCATAGACCTGGCCGGCGCGGGTCCGGCCGACCAGGACCGGCTCGCCGAGCAGTTCGTGGCGCTTCAGCGAGGCCGGGGCGACGTCGCGCGACAGGGCGACGAAATACCAGGCGTCGAGCACGAACCCCTTGCCGAAGGCGGTCGGCGGGGCCTTGGCCTCGGGCGATTTCGGGGCAGGGGGGGCGCTGTCGGCTGGGCTCATGCGATCAGTCTAACGGCGCCGGTGCGCGAAGTCTTGACCGGCTGCATCCGATCGCGCCCTCTGCGGCGACTACGGAACAGAAGCGGGCGCATCGCCCGATATCGGGGACCAGACCAGACCATGAAGACCATGACCGCCCTCGCCGCCCTCGCCGGCGCCCTCGCCTTCGCCGCCGCGGCCCCCGCCTTCGCCCAGGATCACGGCGATCACGCCGGGCACGCTCCCACGCTGGCCCCGGCGCCGGCCGCCGGCCATGACCACGGCCATGCCCACGCCGCCTTCGAATCCGGCCGCTTCCATGTTCGCGTCGACGGGCCCGAGCATCCGGTCGGCGACGTCATCCTGATCCCCGGCCTGAGCTCCTCGCCCGAGGTCTGGGACGGTCTGACCCAGCAGCTCAAGGGCCGCTACCGCGTCCACCGCATCCACATCCAGGGCTTCGCCGGCGCGCCGGCCGAGGACAACGCCACGGGGCCCGTCTCGGCCCCGGTCGCCGAGGACCTGGCCCGCTACATCGCCGAACAGGGGCTGAACAAGCCGGCGGTGATCGGCCACTCCATGGGCGGGACCATCGGCATGATGCTGGGGGCCCGCCATCCGGACAGCGTCGGCAAGCTGATGGTCGTCGACATGATCCCCTTCATGGGCGCCATGTTCGGCACGCCCGGCGCCACGGCCGAAAGCGTCACGCCGATGGCGGACCAGATCTACACGGCCATGTCCGCCACGCCGCGCGAACAGTACCAGCAACAGGCCGACGCCCAGATCGCCGCCATGATCAACACGGAGTCCCTGCGGGCCGGGCCGCTGGAGGACAGCCGGAACAGCGACCAGGCGGTTTCGTCCTCGGCCTACCGCGAACTGATCGTTACCGACCTGCGGCCCGAGCTCGCCCGCATAACCGCCCCGACCACGGTGCTTTACGTCAAGTTCAACGATCCGCGCATGACCAACGACATGGTCGACGGCATCTACCGCGCCTCCTTCGCCGATCTGCCCAGCGCGACCCTGACCCGCATCGACGACAGCGCCCATTTCATCATGCTGGACCAGCCGGCGCGGTTCGCCGCCGAGGTGAACGCGTTTCTCGAATAGGCGCGCAGAGCGTCATGGTTTCGGCGGAAACGGCTCTCACAGTGGCGTGAACTGTGCGGGGCCGTTTCCGTGCGTTCCGGGACCGGCTAAGACCGGTGTCGGCTTGGTGAGGTTTTGATGGCGGGCTCCGGCTTCAAATTCGGACGTGGCGGCGGCGCGGGCCCGAAACCCGCGCGCACGCCGATGCAGCGCGTTCTCTACTGGGGCGCCGTCGTCGGCGTCTGGGGGGCCATCTTCATGGTGGTCTTCTTCGCGGTCTTCGCCCGCGACCTGCCCGACACCTCGACCCTGTACAATGTCGATCGCCAGCCCTCGATCACCTACCTGGACCGCAACGGGGCCCTGATCGCTGTGCGCGGCACCCAGCAGGCCCCGCCGGCCGATCTGGACGCCCTGCCGGACTATGTTCCGGCGGCCTTCATCGCCATCGAGGATCGGCGCTTCTATCACCATCCCGGCTTCGATCCGGTCGGCATGAGCCGGGCGATGGCCGCCAATATGCGCGCCGGCCGGGTGGTCCAGGGCGGCTCGACCCTGACCCAGCAGCTGGCCAAGAACCTGTTCCTGTCTCCGGACCAGAACATGAAGCGCAAGGTCCAGGAGCTGATGCTGGCGGTCTGGCTGGAGATGAAATTCTCCAAGCAGGAAATCCTCGCCCTCTATCTGAACCGGGTCTATTTCGGCGCCGGCGCCTATGGCATCGAGGCGGCCTCGCAGCGCTATTTCGACAAGAGCGCCCGGCAGTTGACCGTCGGCGAGGCGGCCCTGCTGGCCGGCCTGCTGAAGGCGCCGTCGCGCTATTCGCCGGTGTCCGAGAGCGAGCGGGCCGCGACCCGCGCCACCGTCGTGCTCAACGAGATGGTCGACGCCGGCGTCATCACGCCGGAACAGCGCGCCGCCGCGGTGACCGAGCCGGTGCGGGTCTCGCGCACCCTGGCCACCCAGCACGCCCAGTATTTCATCGACTGGCTGGACAAGCAGATCCGCGAACTGGTCGGCGAGCCGACCGAGGACATGATCGTCGAGACCACGCTGGACCTGACCCTGCAGACCCAGGCCGAACGGTCGGTGCGCCGCATCCTCGACCGCGACCGCTCCAAGGGCGTGCAGCAGGCGGCCCTGGTCGCCCTGGACGGCGAGGGCCGGGTGCGCGCCATGATCGGCGGCGCCTCCTATGCCGACAGCCAGTTCAACCGCGCTACCGACGCCCGGCGCCAGGCCGGCTCGGCCTTCAAGCCGTTCGTCTATCTGACGGCGCTGGAGAGCGGCTATACGCCCGAGACACGGGTCAATGACGCCCCGATCCGCATCGGCAACTGGTCCCCGCGCAACTATTCGGGTTCGTTCGCGGGCGAGATGACCATGGCCCAGGCCGTGGCCCAGTCGACCAACACCATCGCCGCCGGCATGGCCGACCAGATCGGCCGCGACAATGTCGCCCGCACCGCCCGCCGCCTCGGCATCACCAGCCGGATCGGCCTCGAGCCGGCCATGGCCCTGGGCGCGGTCGAGGTCTCGCCGATCGAGATGGCCCAGGCCTATGACGCATTCGCCAACGGCGGCAAGCGGGTCACGGCCTATGGCATCAGCCGCATCCGCACCCCGCAGGGTCGGGTGATCTATCAGCGGGCGTCGCGCGCCGACGGACCGATCCAGGCCATTTCGAACCCGTACCTGTACTATATGAACCAGATGCTGCGCGGGGTGATGACCGGGGGAACCGGGCGGTCGGCGGCGATCGCCGGGCGCGACACGGCCGGCAAGACCGGCACCACCTCGGACTACAAGGACGCCTGGTTCGTCGGCTACACCGGCGGTTTCGTCACCGCCGTCTGGGTCGGCAAGGATGACAATACGCCGATGCGCGGCGTCACCGGCGGCTCCTCGCCGGCGGCCATCTGGCGCGGCTTCATGGAGGCGGCCCTGCCGCGCCTGAACGCCCCGGCCATCCCCGCCGGCCCCGCCATGCCCGAAGGCTGGCAGCCGCCCAGCCCGGTCGAAAGCCTGATTGGCCGGATCGGCGACCTGTTCGGCGACAGTCCGCCGGCCGAGGCCGATCCGCTGGATGAATCCCTGCTGGAGCCGCTGCCGCGCGATCCCGCCCCGCCTCGCCGGACGGATCCCGGTCCGGCGGTGGTGCGTCCGACCGCGCCCCAGCCCCAGCGCGATCCGCCGGACCAGCGCCCCGAGCCGGCCCCGCCGCCCGAGAAGAAGGCCGAGCCGCTGTTCTTCTAACGGCCCACGGCGTGCAGGGCCGGGCCGTTGTCGCGCAGCCATTTGCGGTGCGGGCGGTGGTCGCCGACCAGCCGCTGGACCACGGCCCAGTAGGCCGGGCTGTGGTCGGCGTGGACCAGATGGGCCACCTCATGGGCGGCCAGATAGTCGATCACCGCGGGCGGGGCCATGATCACGCGCCAACTGTAGCGGATCGAACGGTTGTGCGGGCTGCAGGAGCCCCAGCGCGATTTCGGGTCGGCGATGGACATCTTCACCGGCCGCTGGCCGAGGGTGCGGAGATGGAAATCGGTTCGGGTCTGGAGCGTTTCTCTTGCCACCCTCTTGAACAGGTTTTCGACCCGACGCGCATAGGCCTCGCCCTCGCCGCCCGAGGCGATCAGGGGGCCGTCGGCGTCCTCGGTCAGGCGGGCCGCGCCGGCGCCGCCGACGGCGACCAGCCGGGTCGGCTTGCCGAACAGGTCGATCATCCCCCCGGGCTCCAGCGGCGTGCCCTGCGGGCGTTCCGCCAACCGTTCGCGCATCCAGGACGTTTTGGTGCGGGCGAAGGCGACGACCTCGGCCAGCTTGCGTTCGGACGGGGCGATCAGCACCGCCTCGCCGGCGCGGGCGTCGATGCGGATCGACAGCCGGCGCGCGCGCGGATTGACCGACAGTCGGGCCGTCAGGCCCTCAAGCGGCAGCCGCTGGCCGTTCCGATACTGCACTCATAGCCTCGTTGGTCGCGATGAAGTCGCGCACCCGCGGATAGATGTCGTCGCGGAAGCGGCGTCCGTTGAACACGCCATAGTGGCCGACATCGGGGTGGACATACAGCACCCGGCGGTCGTCCTTCAGGCTGGTGCACAGGGTGTGGGCCGCCTGGGTCTGGCCGACGCCCGAGATGTCGTCCTGGCCGCCCTCGACCGTCATCAGGCCGATGTCGGTGATCTTCGTCAGATCGACCTTGCGTCCGCGATGCTCGAGCAGGCCGCGCGGCAGCAGGTGCTGCTGGAAGACGATGTCGATGGTCTGGAGGTAGAATTCCTCGGTCAGGTCCAGCACCGACAGATATTCGTCATAGAAGGCCTCGTGCTTCTCTGCGGCGTCGCCGTCGCCCGAGACCAGATGGCCGAAATAGTCGCGATGGGCGTCGACGTGCTTGTCCTCGTTCATGGACATGAAGCTGTAGAGCTGGACGAAGCCCGGATAGACGCGTCGGCCGAAGCCCGGATAGGGCCAGGGCACGGTGTGGATCATGTTGGATTTGAACCAGGTGAAGGGCTTGGCCTCGGCCAGCTGGTTGGTGACCGTCGGCGACAGGCGGGCGTCGATCGGCGAGCCCATGAAGGTCATGGAGGCGGGCCGGTTGGGATCCTCGTCCTCGGCCATCAGGGCGCAGGCGGCCAGCACCGGCGGGCCCGGCTGGCAGACGCCGACGACGTGGGCGCGCGGGCCGATCTGGCCCAGCATGGTCCGGACGTGGTCGATATAGTCGAAGAAGTCGAACCGGCCTTCGAGCATCGGCACCTGACGGGCGTTGACCCAGTCGGTGACGTAGACGTCGTGGTCCTGGAGGAAGCCCTCGATCGTGCCGCGCAACAGGGTGGCGTAGTGGCCCGACAGGGGCGCGACGATCAGCACCGCCGGCGCCGCCGTCGGCTTTTTCGCCCGCTTCAGGTCGCCGAGATGGCGGGCGAAGCGCACCAGCCGGCACCAGGGCGAGGACCAGATCACCTGTTCGGTGGTCCGCACCGGCTTGCCGGCGATCTCGACGGTATCGAGGCCCCAGGCAGGCTTGCCGTAGCGCCGTGTCACGCTCTCGAACAGGCCGGCTGAGGCGAAGGCCGTGCGGCCCAGGGCGGTGTCCGAGGCCGGATTGAAGGGCGAAGTCCAGAACTGACGGGCCATCTGGGCCCCGAACCGGAACGGCGTCGCCGAGTGATAGGCGAGCTCGTGAAGCGAATAGAGCATGGAATCCTTGAAGCGGCCCCCGCCGTTACGCGGCAGAGCACCATAGAACGCATCGCACTGCAAAAAGATTTAATCACCCGCGCCCGCGCCGCAAGGCTCCCGGCGGTCCGCCGGGACGCGCGTACGATTTTCTTGAACCGCCCGGCGAGTTGTCGGCACCTCTCATTCGAAAGGGGCGAACCGACGATGGACAGGACCCGCGATCAGCTCCTCGACGAATATCTGGTCGCCGCCGCCCGCCTGGGGGACCGCAAGGCCTTCGAACTGCTGGCGCGGCGCTGGGGCCGGAAGCTTGTGGCGCACGCCTGGCGGTTGACCGGCGACGTCGACCAGGCGCGCGAGGCCGCGCAGGACGGCTGGATCGAGATCGTGCGCGGCCTCGGCCGGCTGCGCGACGAGCGCGCCTTTCCGGCCTGGGCCTACCAGATCGTGACCCGCCGTTGCGCCCGCCGGATCGGACGGGCGCGCCGGGACCGGGCCTTGGCGGCGGCCGCGGCGGCGGAGCCGGTGTTCGCGCCAGATGCGCCGGACACGGCCGATCCCGGGGCGACGGCGCGGCTGCGGACCGCCCTCGCCGCCCTGCCGGAGGCGCAGCGCGCCGCGGTCGGCCTGTTCTATCTCGAGGATCTGGGTGTCGCCGATGTGGCGATCGCCCTCAACGTGCCGGCGGGCACGGTGAAAACCCGCCTCATGCATGCCCGCCACGCCTTGCGCGCGGTTCTGGAAGGAGACGAGTGATGCAGGATATCGACCGGATGATCGAGGAGGCCCTCGACGGCGAGGAACAGGCCCTGTTCCGCGATACGGCCCGCGAGCCGGGCTTCTTCGAACAGGCCTTCGGCCTGCTCGGCGGCCCCAATGGCTGGGTCAATGTGGTCATGGTCGCAGTGCAGGCGGCGCTGTTCGTCGCTGGCCTGTGGGCGGGGTGGCGGTTCTTCGAGGCCGAGACCGCCCTGTCGGCCCTGCACTGGGGCCTGCCCGCCGCCGTCCTTGTGCTGATGTCGCTGATCATCAAGCTCGGGATGATGCCCCAACTGCAGGCCAACCGGCTGATGCGCGAGCTGAAACGGCTCCAGCTTCAGGCGGCGATGGCCCGCAAGGGGTAAGGCCTTCGCCGCATATTTGTCATCCCGGACACCGCGCAGCGGTGATCCGGGACGGGAGAGGCTATTGCTCGAATACGCCCGGAAATCGCCTTCGATTGTCCGGGAGACGGGTGGCCGCCGCGCCCTGTCCTCGCCTGTCTCCCGGATAGCTGCTGGCGCAGCTTCCGGGAGGATGAGTCCCGGAGCCAAGCGTCCCGGATCGCCGCTTTGCGGCGTCCGGGATGACAAGGCGTCGAAACCTACCCCGCCGCCATGGCCTGTTCGATGACCCGGGCGGATCTCTCGGGGCCCAGATCGTGGCCGAGGGCGCTGCGCAGGCGGCCGTCGGGCCCCATCAGATAGATGGTGAGGGAGTGGTTCATCGTATAGGCCTCGCCCTCGCCGACCTTCTGGTAGACGGCGCGATAGGCGTCGGCGGCGGCGCGGACCTGGGCGGGCGTGCCGGTCAGGCCGATGACGCCTTCGGGGAAGCCGTCCGAGGACAGATAGTCCTTCAGGGCCTGGGGCGTGTCGCGCTCCGGGTCGACGGAGATGAATACGATCTGGATCTCGTCGGCCCGGTCGCCCAGCGCCCGCTTCGTCGCCTCGAGCATCTGCAACGTGGTCGGACAGTAGTCGGGGCAGTAGGTGAAGCCGAAGAAGACCAGCGACCAGCGGCCGTTCAACAGGGTCTGGTCGACCGGCTGACCGTCCTGGTTCACCAGCTGGAAGGGGCCGCCGACGTCAGGCTGGCCGCTGGAGCCGATCTGTCGCGAAGGCGATGCCGGATCGCCGCGGCCGTTGACGAGAACAATGGCGCTGACCGCCACCGCGGCGGCGAGGGCGATGCAGGCGCCGGCGAACAGCAGGATGGATCGACGCGGCATCTCGGCCCCTTTCGAAAACGCGCACGCCCGCGCGCGACCGGTCTATAGAAGAGGCGTGAGCCCGTCCCAAGACCCCCTGTCGTCGCAGTTCGCACCGGATGAACCGGGCCGGTTCCCCGCCTGGCGCAATCTGCCGCGCCGCAGCCGGGGCCTGTCGCTGCGGACCCTGGTGATCCTGCGCTGGATGGCCATCGCGGGTCAGAGCGCGACCATCGGGATCGCCGTCCTCTATTTCCATTTCGACCTGCCGCTGTGGAGTTGCCTGGCCGCGATCGGCGCCAGCGTGGCGATGAACCTGAACGCCACGGCGCGGCTGAAGCGGTCCGACGGCTCCCTGCCCGACGGGCGTATGACGGCGGCGCACCTGGGGTTCGATATTCTCCAGCTGTCGATCCTGCTGGGGCTGACCGGCGGGCTGCAGAACCCCTTCTGCCTGCTGCTGGTGGCCCCGGTGACGGTGGCGGCGGCCTCGCTGCCCGGGCGTCAGGCGGCGCTGATGGGTCTGCTGGTGCTGGCGGCCACGGTCAGCCTGTTCTTCGTCTCCCTGCCGCTGCCGTGGCAGGCAGGGACCGAGCTGAACCTGCCGCCGCTCTACAGGTTCGGCATCGGCCTGGCGCTGGTGACAGGGGTGATCTTCACCTCCGCCTACGCCTGGCGGGTGGCGGCCGACGCCGAGAAGCTGGAACTGGCCCTGGCCACCACCCAGGACGTGCTGCAGCGCGAGCAGCGGCTGGCGGCCCTCGGCGGGCTGGCGGCGGCGGCGGCGCATGAACTTGGCACGCCGCTGGCGACCATCCAGGTGGTGGCGAAGGAACTCCTCCGCGCCTCTACCAAGGGCGGGCCGGCGGCCGAGGACGCGGCGCTGATCCTGCAACAGGCCGAACGCTGCCGCGACATCCTGAAACGCCTGTCCCAGGCGCCGGAGGAGGGGCAGTCGGCCTTCGCCGAGGTGGGGCTGAAGGCCCTGCTGGAAGAGGTGGTCGAGCCGCACCGCGGCTTTGATCTCAATTTCGAAGTCTCGGTGCGCACGGCCTCCGGCGAAAAAGCCCCGCGGGTGCGCCGCCTGCCGGAGGTGGTGCACGGCCTGTCGACCCTGGTCGAGAACGCCGCGGACTTCGCCGCCGGCAAGGTGCGGGTGCGCGCCATCGTTGACGCCGGCTTCATCGAGATCGAGGTGGTCGACGACGGCCCCGGCTTCCCCGCCGACATCCTGCCCCGTCTGGGCGAGCCCTATGTGACCAGCCGGCCCCAGGGCAAGGCGCGCCGGGCGCTTGCGGCCCAGATCGCTGCCTCGGTCGCCGCCGCCACCCCGGGCCGCAAGGGCAAGAAGGCGGCGAAGGCGGAGCCGGCGCCCGAGGCGATCGCGCCCAGCCAGGGCGGCATGGGCCTCGGCTTCTTCATCGCCCGCACCCTGCTGGAGCGGACCGGCGGCAAGGTCTTCGTCGGTCCCGGCGACGGCGGTTCGACCCCGGCGAAGGGCCAGCCCAAGGGCGCGCGGGTCGCCGTGCGCTGGTCGCGCCCCGCTCTCGAGGTATCGTCGTGATGTCGCACCCGCCGTCTGAACCTTGACCGCAGCCGTATCGTTCCCGACTTCCCCCTTCCAAGGAGACCGCCGATGTCCGACGCCGAAGACCGGATCGCCGCCCTGGCGGACAAGACCCTGCTGCTGCTCGATGACGACAACGCCCTGCGCACCCGGCTGGGGCGGGCGCTGGAAAGCCGCGGCTTTGTGGTCACCGTCGCCGCCTCCCTCGCCGAGGCTTTCGAGGCGCTGAAGACCTCGATCCCGGCCTTCGCCGTGCTGGACATGCGGCTGGAGGACGGCAATGGCCTCAAGGTGGTCGAGGCCATCCGCGACCGCCGCGCCGACGCCCGTATCGTCATGCTGACCGGCTATGGCGCCATCGCCACCGCTGTGGCGGCGGTCAAGGCGGGGGCGGTCGACTATCTGCAGAAGCCCGCCGACGCCGACGACGTGGTCAAGGCCCTGCTGATGACCGGCGAGGCCCCCGAGCCCCCCGACAATCCGATGAGCGCCGATCGGGTGCGCTGGGAGCATATCCAGCGCGTCTATGAGCTGTGCGACCACAATGTCTCGGAGACGGCGCGGCGGCTTGGCATGCACCGGCGGACGCTGCAGCGCATCCTGGCCAAACGGGCGCCGCGCTAGGGCCAGACCCCCTGTCGCCTGCCGGTCAATGACGCTATGGCCCTGTCCGCAAGCAGTGCGGGCGAAATCACATGTCGGGCGTCGTAAGGCTGTCGACCCAGATCCACAAATGGGTCTCCCTGGTCGTCGGAATACAGGTGATCTTCTGGGTCGTCGGCGGTCTGGTGATGGTCAGCATCCCGATCGAACGGGTGCGCAGCGAACATCATGTCCGGCAGGTCGCGACGCCGCCGCTGCCGGCGGACGTGCTCCCCTTGGCGGATGTCGCCGCCCGCACCGGGAGCCGACCCACGCGGGCGGAGCTGCGATCGACCCTGCGGGGGCCGGTGTGGATCCTGCGCAGCGGCGAACAGAAGCCCGTCACCGTCTCGGCCCTGACCGGCGCTCCCCTGGCGCCGATGACGGCCCCGCAGGCCCGGGCCGCCGCCGTGGCCGCCTATGTCGGCGGGGGCGAGCCGGTGGCGGTGAACTATCTGGCGAGACCGCCGCAGGAAGCCGGCAGGGAGACGCCGGTCTGGCGGGTGGATTTCAACGACGCCGAGCGCACCACCTTCTATGTCTCGCCCGAGACCGCCGAGGTCGAGGCGCGGCGCTCAGCGGTCTGGCGGCTGTATGACTTCATGTGGCGGCTGCACATTCTTGATTTCAGGAATGGTGAGAATTTCAACCACCCGCTGCTGATCGGCCTGGCAGGCCTGACGCTTGCGCTTCTGGTGACGGGCCTGATTCTGCTCGTCGTGCGTCTGCGGCGGGACTGGCTGAGGCGTCCGGGCGGATAACGACAGCGCCCGTGGACGTCGGCTATCCGTGGGTTGCCGCCGTCAGCCGCCGTCCGGCATGCGCGAGCCCTGCATCCGGCGCAGCATCTCCTGGCTGTCGCGGCGTTCGTCGCCGGTTTCGATGCTGCTGCGACAAACCCTGCGGCCGAAGCGTGATCCGGTCACCGGCTCGGTGCGGCAGACCTGGGTGATCGGCGACCGCTCGAGCGGAGCCTGCACCTCAACGGTCTCAAGCGAGGCCGCGGTCGCGGGCTGCACCGTGGCCGGGGCCTGCGTGGGCGCGGGGGTCTGCTGCGCAAGGGCGAGGGAGGCCAATAACAGGATGGGGGACACGGGGTGCTCTTCTGGAAATTCGGATTTCATAGAACAGCAAACGGGCGAAATTCGCAAATCTGCAACGTCAGGCCGTAAGAGCTCCCAGGGCGAGGCCCACGAAAAAGGCCCCGGTGTCTCCACCGGGGCCTTCTGCTTTTCAGACGTGACGCCGCGACTTAACGACGGCTGCGACCGCGATCACGATCGCCGCCGCCTTCACGCTTGGGACGGCCGCCGGTGTCGTCCGACAGGGCCGGTTCGCCGCGTTCGGCGCGTTCGGCGTTGATCTTGTCGGTGATGTCCTCGCCGGTGGTCTGGTCGACGACCTTCATCGACAGCTTGGTCTTGCCGCGATCGTCCATGCCGAGGAACTTCACCTTGACCTCCTGACCTTCGGTCAGGACGTCGGCCGGGTTGGCGACGCGTTCCAGGGAGATCTGGGACACGTGGACCAGGCCGTCCTTGGCGCCGAAGAAGTTCACGAAGGCGCCGAAGTCGACGACCTTCACGACCTTGCCGGTGTAGATCATGCCGGGCTCGGGCTCGGACACGATCGACGAGATCCAGTTCTTGGCGGCGTCGATCTTCTCCTGGTCGGAGGCGGCGATCTTCACCGTGCCGTCGTCCTCGATGTTGATCTTGGCGCCGGTCTTTTCGACGATCTCGCGGATGATCTTGCCGCCGGTGCCGATGATGTCGCGGATCTTGTCGGTCGGA
>SCVB01000013.1 GCA_004296955.1 Brevundimonas sp. | reverse complement strand
GCGCGGGAGGCGGAGGGCGCGCTGGTCGCGGCCGGCGCCTGGGCCGGCCGGCTGATGCGCGGGCTGGGGGTCGAGGCTCCGGTGATCGCCGAGCGCGGCTATTCGGTGCAGAGCGCGGAACACGGCTGGGACGAGGCCCTGCCGCCGACGGTGTTCGAGGAGCATTCTATGGTGGTGTCGCGCTTCACCAGCGGCTTGCGCGCCTCCAGCTTCGTCGAGTTCGGATCGCCCGACGCCCCGGGCGATCCACGCAAATGGCGCCTGCTGGAACGGCGGCTGTCCGACCTCGGCATCCGCTTCTCGCCCGCGCCGGACCGCTGGGTCGGGCCGCGGCCGACCCTGCCCGACTATCTGCCCGCGATCGGGCGGTTGGAGAGCGAGCCGCGCATCCTCTACGCCTTCGGCCACCAGCACCTTGGTCTGACCATGGCGGCGATCACGGCCGAACTGACCACCGCCCTCGCAGCCGACCGCCCCCCGGTGATCGACCTCACGCCGTTCCGGATCGAGCGGTTCGGCCGGACCGGAGCCTGAGCCGTCCCAGCGCGTCGTAGCCGTCGAGGCCGGAGTCCTGTTCAGCGAGGATTGCGTCCTCCGGGCGAGGCGTAGCGCGCCTCGACCGGGGCGTAGCGATCCCAGACGGCGCGATCGGCCAGCGAGCGCAGCAGCTTGACGTATTCCGCGTGGGTCCAGGCCAGCGGGGTGGCGGAGTTGGTGCCCTCGCCCGGACGGTAGCCATGGGGGGTGGGGTGGCCGACGCCGTCCCAGACCTGTTCCGGCAACAGCAGGCCGCCGTTGGCGAAGGACTCCATGCCGCGGACGTATGTCTGACGGATGAGATTCAGCTGCGCCGTGTTCCAGTCCTGATCGGCGGACGGATGGGCCAGCAGGGCGGCCAGTTCGTAGTGGCCGCGTTCGCCGGTGAAGATGGGCCAGACCCGGCCGCGCTGCCCGGGGGTCATGCCGCCGAGGCCGTAGTTGCCGCCGGTTTCGGCGTTCTCGCCATAGCCGTCGTTGCCGTAGCGGCGGAAGCCGGGGGCGCCGTTCAGGTCGTAGCGGACGCGGAAGCGGGCCTCTCGCGTCTGGTCGTCGTATTCGGGCAGGGTTGCGACGATCGAGGGGGCGTCGGCGGCGCGGACGCCGTAGCGAACCAGCTCGAGGAAACCGCCATCGATGATCCGGTCCTCGGGCATGGCGGGCTGACCGTTGTTCTCGCCCAGCGGAAGCTTGTCGTTGGGATCTTCATTGCGGCTGAGGCGCAGGAAGTACCGGCCGTCGCCGTACTCGCCGGCGGTGGTGAACATCCGCGCCTCGACCTTCGAGGCGTAGTCGTCGGCGGCGGCCTGGTAGCGGGCGGCGGAGGCCGGATCGCCCGAGGCGCGGGCGATGTCGGCGGCCACGGTCAGGCCGGTGATGACGGCGGCGGTGGTGGAGGGGGAATAGCCCTCCTGTTCTTCCCAGCGTTCCTGCTGGGTCCAGGGCGGGGTGATCTGGCGGTCGTTCCACAGGATGCCGGCCTTGCCGCCGTCCACGAGGAAGTCGGCGGCGGGCTTGATCATCCGGGCGTACATGGCGGCCAGTTCGGCGTCGTCGATGCGGCCGGCCTTCCACAGTTTCCAGCCCAGCATGATCGGCATGGCGGTCTGGTCCAGCTGGACCCCGACCCATTCGATCTGGCCGTCGACATGGGTCTTCTGCAGGAACCAGCCGGTCGCGCCGGTATTGCCGGGCGTGTCGGCGCGGACCTGGACCTGGGGCAGGTAGCGGAAGGCGGCGACGGGCGTCTCGGCGTCGCCCAGCGCCATCAGGGCCATGGCCACCTGGTAGAAGTCGCGCGGCCAGACGGCCTTGTAGCCGGTCGACGATTCGGTGGCGTCGACGGTGTCGCCCCAGGGATTGGACAGGGAGGCGATCAGGGCGCCTGCGTGGGTGCGGTCCTCCTGCACCTTCAGCATCAGGGCGGAAGCGTATGCGAGCTCGCCGCCGTCGGTGGACTGTTCGGCGATGCGGGGCAGGTCGCTCAGAGAGGCGATGTAGTCTTCCCAGCCGATGCGGTCGCCCTCGCCGTTGAAGCGGGCGAGGACTTCGTCGAGGCCGGTCGCCACGGTCCGGTTCGCCGCGCTGCTGGCGGCCGTCCGGGTGGGACCGAAGCCGATGACGAAGTCGCGGCTCAACCCCTCTCCCGCCCGCAGTTGCCGCATGCCGCCGGCCAGCATGATGTTCCCGGCCTGCTGTCCGGTGGTCTCATAGACATTGTCCAGCCGACCGTCGGCCAGATCGGTCAGGCCGTCCGACACGCCGACGAAACCCACGCTGGCCGTTTCGAAAGGCACGGCAGGCCGGAGCGCCAGATGGACGTCGCCCTCGGAAGCGTAGAGCGCGCCCCGCTGAGCCTCGCCGGAGTCGCCGACGCCCGTATTGGCCATGTGGGGTTCGAGCAGCAGCCAGGGCGTGATCTCGCCCTTCAGGGCCCGGATCGTCGTGCGAACCACCAGCGACTGCGCGTCCGGATCGGTGAAGATCTGCTTCTCGATCTCGTAGCGGCCCTGCTTGTCCGTGG
>SCVB01000099.1 GCA_004296955.1 Brevundimonas sp. | reverse complement strand
CGCCGATCGGAGCCCGGCCCTGGCGCTGGTCAACGAGAGCCCGAGCCTGCCCCGCGGCGTCTATCTGAGGCGGCCGGGGGCCGAGCCCGGCCGAGGCTCCGTCGTGGCCATCCCGCAGCCGGCCGGGGCGCGGCCCTATCTGGCGGCGCTCGGCATGCCGGCGGACGTGCGCCTGATCAAGCGGGTCGCCGCGGTCGGCGGCGACGAGGTCTGCGCTGACGACGGCGTGGTCCGCACGCCGGCGGGTCGGGTGCGCGCCCTGGCGCGCGATCGTCGGGGCGCGCCCCTGGCCGCCTGGGCGGGATGCCGGCGGCTGGCCGACGGCGAGCTCTTCCTGCTGGGCGACACGGCCGGGAGTTTCGACAGCCGCTATTTCGGGCCGGTCGCGCGGTCGGGAGTGGACGGCGTCTATCGGGAGGTTCTGACATGGTGAGACTGGCCTGCCTGGCCGCGATGGCGACGGCGGTCGCGGGGCCGGCGTCGGCCCAGGCCGTGAACTGGCGCGACGCCGGCGGCGATCTGTTCGGCCGGCCCGCCGAGGCGGTCGCCGAGGAGGTCCCGGACAGCCTTGAAGCGGCGTGGATCGCGCCCCTCAGTCAGCCTTTCCAGGAGGCCGTCGCCGCAGCCGCGGCGAGGCACGGCCTGGATCCCAAGCTGCTCCACGCCCTGGTGGTGACCGAGAGCGCCTACAGGCCCGAAGCCTTGTCGCCCGTCGGCGCGGGAGGACTGACCCAGCTGATGCCGGGCACCGCCCTGGAACTGGGCGTCCGCGACCGCTTCGATCCCGTCGAGAACCTGCGCGGCGGCGCGGACTATCTGGCGCGTCAGATCCGGCGCTTCGGCGATCTGCGGCTGGCGCTGGCGGCGTACAATGCGGGTCCGGCCCGCGTCGCGCGGCTGGGGCGAGTGCCGGATATAGCCGAGACCCAGGCCTATGTAGCGACGGTCGTGGACTGTTACCTGGCGCTGACGGCGGGGCAGGGAATCACCAGCTCGACCCAGTGTCGCCCGCGCGGAGCGGGGCGATGATCGGGGAAACGGGGACGGAGGCCGGACCCGGGGTCCCGACGTGCGGGGACGAGGACCTGCTGACGCGGGCGGAGGCGTCGGCCTTCCTGGCCCAGTTCGGCATCCGGCTGAAGCCGTCCACCCTCGCGCGGCTGTGGTCGACCGGCGGTGGCGGTCCGCCCTGCCGTCACGTGCGGTCCAGGCCCCATTATCCGCGCGGCTTGCTGCGGGAGTGGGCGCGATCGCAGATCACGGACGTCCGCACCGCCGCGCCGCCGGCGGCGAGAGGGCGCCGCCGTGGCTGACCATGGGATCAGAACGCCGCCGCCGCCGCCGACGGTCGCCGGTCTGCTGGCGGACCCGGCCGCCAGCTTCGCGATCAAGGATGTGGCCCGGCGATGGGCGGCGCGCGACTGCGTGGACGCCGCGACCGACGCCCGAGTGCTTTGTCAGGTGTTCGAGGCGGCGGCCGACCGGATGTTCGGAGGCGCGTCGTGACGTTCGAACCTGAAGGCGGGCCGGTCGAGACGGGCGGGCCGGAAGACCGGTTGCTGCCCTGGGATCGGGTTCGCGACGTCACGGGCCTCAGCCGGTCCACCGCGTGGCGTCTGCAACAGGTCGGGGATTTTCCCGAACCCGTGCGCATCTCGCCTAACCGGGTCGGCTGGTGGGAAAGCGAACTGACCGCCTGGAAGGCGACACGCAAGACCCGGGGGCTCCCCTGTCCCAGACCGCTGGTCCGACCCCGGGAGCCCAAGCTGATCCAGACCGCGCGATCGCCGCGTCGTCAGCCCGAAAAGCCCACTGCCGCCCCGGCGGCGGTCGTGCCGGAGGCTCCAAGCCCTGTGGCGCTGGCGGCCCCGCCCCGACGGAAACGACAGGTCTCCGCCGACCAGATCGATTTCGGATTCTAGGGCGAAGGGCCTGGCGACGGGCTCAGAGGCCGCCCCTGCGGATTTTGCCCATCACAATCGCACAAAGAGAGCCTGGCGGACATTTCAGCGCGATAAGGGAGTTTTACGGACATTTTGCCTTTGGCTGGTCTCCTAAGAGAAACTACGTTAAGTGACTATAGCGGACATTATTGCGATTTAAGGGACTGTGACGGACATTTCCTGTATTTCGCGCGGTCTTGGGAGACGGTCATGGCTGACATCCTCTTCACGCCCTCGGGCAGCGAAGCGACCGACAGGAAGATCCGCCGCGATCATGAAGGCGGCAAGCTCGTTCGCATCGCGACCGGCGTCTATGTCGAACCCGGCGCCGAGCCGGTCGACGCCGTCGTGCGTCGAAAATGGTCCACCATCCTCGGCAGGCTCGTTCCCGACGGCGTCGCCACCGACCGGACGGGCATGGAAAGCCAGCCGTGGAGGGACCGCTCCGGCGGCGCGCCGACCGGGGTCGGCCACGTCTTCGTCAGCGCGCCGCGGACCCGGGACGTGATCACCCTCCCGGGTCTTGAGATCCACATCCGTCAGGGTGTTGGACCCGTCGACGGCGACATCCCCTATCTAGGCTCCTGGCTGGCGGGACCGGTCCGAAAGCTGCTCGACAACCTCAGTCCGTCGCGCGCCCGGAATGGACCGGCCCGCACCCTCGGCAAGGCGGGGGTCGAAGCCGCTCTTGAAAGTCTGTGCTCGACCCACGGCGAAGAGGGCCTGAACCATATCCGGGACCAGGCCCGGGTTCTGGCGCCCGTCCTCCAGCGGGAAAAGGAATTCGAGGTCCTGAACGGTCTGATCGGCGCGCTGCTGCGGACCCGCCAGGACAAGCTCAGCACGGTCCAGGGACGGGCCCGCGCCGCCGGCGCGCCTCTGGACCCCGCCTGCGTCGGTCGCCTCGTGACCCTGGCGGATCATCTTCAGGCCCGCGCCCCCCTGTCGATCGCCGATCGGGACGCGACGCCCGGCCGCAAGACGAGCGGCGCGTTCATGGAGGCTTATTTCTCCAACTTCATCGAAGGCACGGAGTTCGCCGTCAGCGAGGCCGTCGAGATCGTCTTCGAAGGCAAGATGCCCGATGCCCGGCCGGAAGACGGGCACGACGTCCTGGGCGCCTATCTCCAGCTCGTCGATCTGGGGCCGCGCGCGGCTGTGCCCCGCGGGGCGGACGCCTTTCTCGCCGAGATCCAGGAACGGCACCGGATCCTGATGGACGCCCGGCCGTCGGTCCGGCCGGGTCAGTTCAAGACGCGAACCAACAAGGCCGGGGATACGACCTTCGTCGCCCCTGACCGCGTCGAGGGAACCCTGCGGGAGGGCGTATCGATACTCGAGACCCTGAAGGACCCGTTCTCGCGCGCCGTGTTCGTCCATTTCCTGCTGTCGGACGTCCATCCTTTCAATGACGGGAACGGGCGCCTGAGCCGCATCATGATGACGAAGGAGCTCATGGCTGGCGGCCTGTCCCGCATCGTGATCCCGACGGTGTTCAGGGAAGACTACCTCGACGCCTTGCGCGCCCTGTCGCGGCGGAACGACCCCTCCATCCTGGTGCGGTCGCTCGAATTCTGCCAGCGCGTGAGCGCCGCCTGCTCGGAGGAGACGACGGAGGCCGCCATCACGACGTGGGCGCGCGCCTATGCCTTCTGCGAGAGTCCGCGTCACGCCCGGCTGACGATGCCGAACCCGGCCCTGGTCATCGAGACGCATGACGGCACGCCGGCGCCTGCAGACTATTGGCAGGCGCTCAGGCGCGACCGGGGCGCGCCGATGCCGATCTGATCCGTGAACCGTGTCGACCAGGGTTCTGCCTCGCGCTTGGGAGCTCGCCATTTAGCGGATGCCGGCAGGCCCGACGAACCGGCCCGCCGGGCCAATGTCCGCTTACGACCCGCCCTGAGCGGAGATTGGCGCGGGCGCCGCCGGACGTCTAGAACTGACCTTTCGCAACGTCCGCTGCCCGAAAAGCGCTCGCCTCGGTCCTGGAGGGCGTTCTTAAGACGTGCCCTACGCCCTGATCTGGCGCAGCATAATGTGACGCTCACCGACCTCAGGCGTTGATCCTTCGGGACAGCTGATTCAATCTCTGTCAAACGGACTTCAGAATGAACCTGGCATTACGTGCAGATGGAGCGGCCCTGGCGCCCATTTCGCCGCGCCTCGAGCTGGGCGCGTACGAATCGTTGTGGCTGGAGCAGGGCGCGACCTTCAAGACGCTCGCAGACCGTTTCGCTCGGGACCCGTCGGCTCTTCCGTCCGATTTCGTGTCCCGCTCCGCCGCCGAGGCGGCTGCGGACGAGGTGTTCGCCCGGCTCAAGAAGTCGGGCGTCCATCGGTTCGGCGTCCGGATCAACCATGCCGGCGACTATCCCGAACGGCTTCGCGACGCGCGCCACCCGATCGAAGTCCTCTACTACCAAGGGGCATGGGAGCTCACCGAGACCCGCTCCATCGCGGTCGTAGGGGCGCGGAAAGCCACAGAGCAGGGCACCCAACGAGCAGCCCAGATCGCCAAAGGCCTGGTTGAGCGTGGGTTCACCGTCGTGTCCGGGCTGGCAGAGGGTGTCGACCGCGCGGCGCACACTGCCGCCCTGGGATGCGGTGGCCGCACTATCGCCGTCATCGGAACACCGCTTGGACAATACTACCCGAAAGCCAACAGGGACCTTCAGGACCAGATCGCCACGGATCATCTGCTGATCTCGCAGGTGCCGCTGTTGCGCTACCGCAAACAGGGGCCCCGGCAGAATCGCCTGTTCTTCCCCGAGCGAAATGTGACGATGAGCGCCCTCACCGAGGGAACCGTTATCGTGGAGGCGAGCGACACGTCCGGGACCCTCACTCAGGCACGCGCCGCCCTTCACCAGGGCCGCAAGCTCTTCATCCTCGACAGCTGTTTCGACCCGTCGCTGAAGCTGACGTGGCCCCAGAGGTTCGCCGACCTTGGCGCAATTCGCGTTCGCTCGATGGATGACATCTGGAACGCCCTTGCATGACGATCCGCTTCAGGCAGATCGATGACAGCAACCGCGGCGATCACTACCACCTGACGCCGGCGGACACCTGCCTGTACCTCCTCGAGTTCACGTCGGGGCAGGGCTATTCGTACAGCAAGGCGAACTCCCTGATTTCCAATCTCAAGAAGAAGCCCACGGCATCAGCGGCCGAGCTTGGCTACAAGCGGGAGGCGATCGGGAAGTGCGCCGGCGCGCTCGGAAAGGCGCTGAACCACGACTGGATCCGGCAGTCCGTCATCGTCCCTATTCCGCCCTCGAAAATGGTGGGCGACCCGGCTTACGACGACCGTATGTTCGACATGGCAGCGGCGATCCAGCCTGCCGCTGATGTTCGCCGGCTCATCCGCCAAACCCGGTCCATGACCCCTTCTCATGAAGCGGGGAGCGTCCGAAACACGGTCGAGGATCTCCTGGGAGCCTACGAGATTGACGAGTCCCTTGCCGTCGCGCCCTTCGGCCAGATCGGAATTCTGGACGACGTCCTGACGGCCGGCACCCATTTTCGGGCGGCCCACACGATCCTGTCGCGCAGATTTCCAGGCGTCGCCATCACGGGCATCTTCATCGCGCGCCGGGTTTTCGCCAATCCGTTTGCCGCCGCCCAGGGCTGAGGGTTTGCAACGGCCGCCCGATGCAACAGGCCAGGAGTCCCCGCCTGGAACCACCGGGGGATCGCGTGTTTGCGAAGCCTTCCTCAAAGGGCTGTCTCTCGGCCGGGAACGCCAGCGAGCTCGTTGAAGCGAGCGCGGGCCTTGGCCTCGTCGGAGAGGATCTCGCTCTGCCGGGGCGGCGCAACGACATAGTACGTCGTGACCGGCGCCAACGTCAGACGCTCGCGACGCCACAGGGCGAACCCCTCCCGACCCTCCAGGCGGGTCCATGTTCCGGCGTCTTTGGGGTGGTCCGGGATCACCGCCATGGGGGCTCTTTCGACAACAGATTGCGGGGATTAAGGCCGGGAGAGGGATGTGTCTGCCAAAGTCCGCGTCACGCCCGGCTGACGATACCGAACCCGGCCTTGGTGATCGAAACCCTCAACGGCACGCCGGCCCCGATCGACTACTGGCAGGCCCTCCGGCACGACCGAAGCGGAGCGATGCCGATCTGATCAGGATCCCCGTACCGAGGCTTTGGCCTTGAGCCTGCGACGGTTCGTTTGAATGAGATCGGACAATGTCTCACCTCCTGTTTGTCTGCTGCCCGCTCGCGGCGAAGTCCGCCTCGCGGCGGCGAACCGCGCTCGCCCGACCCACTGCGGACTGCACCGGTGCAGTCTGGAACGAGAATTCAGCCGGGCATATCTCCTTGTGTCCGGTAGCGGCCTATCTCTCGCCGCATATCGGCGTATGATCAGCCCATCGCGAGCTACAGTCAGGCGCTCGCGGCTGGTAGAGATCGGTGACGCACGCCGCACACTCCCGCCTCAACGGCCGGGAGGATTCCGTGACCTATTTCTGTTTTATCGAATCTACGATTCTGTCCGTGCCTCACATGGAACCGTTGCTGGCCGAGACAGAAGATGAGGCAATGCTGGAAGCGGCTGACCTGATGGGTCTCCATTCCAGTGCAATCGCCGCCCACGTGTTCAGGGACGAGGACAGAGTCGGGACGGTTACGCCTGACGATATTTCGATCGCTCCTTCGCAGAGGTTCTCCAGAACGCGGCCATCTGGCGATACGCCTGCCGCCTGACCGCCGCGGGCTCGTCCTCAGCCAGTCGGTCGAGAAGCTGGGCCTGCCGTTCGCAATCCTCGGCCATCCGCATCAGCGAGTAAACTGCTGACCGCGGAATCGTTCAATCGTCCGGCGTGGGCCTGCCAACCTGGGCGGTGCTCAAGCTTGTCCGCGTCTAGCGGGGCTCGCCATGCAGCAATACGACGCGCGGCTACGGCGAACAGTCCTTCGGCCCCGTCAGTCTTTGGCCGGAATGACAGCGTCCACGTCGGAGACGCCGGCGAATTCATTGAAGCGGGAGCGGGCCTTGGCCTCGTCGTAGAGTATCTCGCTCTGCCGAGGCGGCGCGATGACATAGTACATCTTCACCGGCGTCAGCGACTGGCGCTCACGACGCCACAGGGCGAACCCGTCGCGACCCTCCAGGCGGGTCCAGGTTCCGGCGTCGTTGGGATGGTCCGGGATCGACGCCATGGCGGCTCCTTCAATGGCTGGTCGTGATGGATGGAGGCCGGGAGGCCGGTGCGGATGAAACGTCCTGCAAAAGGCCGCGGCGAGAGCCGGGTCGAATCAGGCCTAGTCTTCGCTCCTATCAATGCTTTTCAGGACGCTTTGTCTCGTTTCGTGTGGGATTTTTGCGCGGCGACTGCCCCACTACTGCCCCACTAACGGGTTTCGGCAGAAAAAATCATCCGTATGCAGACGACAGAGTTCCGCTAAATGTTTGTTTTTCAGGGTGAAAAATGGTGGATGCGACAGGGATTGAACCTGTGACCCCCTCGGTGTGAACGAGGTGCTCTCCCGCTGAGCTACGCATCCGGCCGATTCAGGAGGCGGGGACATAGCCCGGTCATCCCGGGCTGGCAACCCGTCAGATGGCGGCGACGTCCGCCGTTTGCATCGCCGCGCGGTGCAGGGTCTCGACCGCCGCGACCAGGTCGGCGAAGCAGTCGATGACGATGTCGCCGCCCAGTTCGGCCAGGGGCGCGTCATTGTAGCCGAAGCCGGCGACCACGCAGGGCACGCCCGCCGCCCGGGCGCTGCCGGTGTCGGTGGTGGCGTCGCCGACCATCACCGCGCGCAGGGGATCGCCGCCGGCCAGTCGCACCGCCTCGCGCACATGGGCGCCGTCGGGCTTGCGGGCGCTGACCCGGTCCGGGCCGGCGACCACGGCGAAATGGCGCATCAGTCCGAGCGCCCCGATCAGGGCCTCGGCCAGGTCGGTGCGCTTGTTGGTGGCGACGCACAGCACCGCGCCACGCGCCGCCAGATGGTCCAGCGTCTCGACCACCCCCTCGAAGGGGCGGCTGTCGTCGGCGATATGGGCGACATAGTCGTCGATGAACCGGTCGAACAGTTCGGGCTCGGCGGCCTCGTCCCAGACGGCCCCGGCCTCGGCGAAACCGTGACGCAGCAGGGCGCGCGCGCCGTGGCCGACCAGATGCCGCGCCGACGACAGGGGCACGGGCGGATGGCCGCGCGGGGCCAGCATCCGGTTCAGGGTGCCGATCAGGTCGGGCGCCGAATCCACCAGGGTGCCGTCGAGGTCGAAGGCGATGGTCCACCCGTCCAGGTCGCGCGCGATCATCGACATCTCCCGCCGGTCGCCGGGATGGGCTAGACCGCTGGAGACGACTAACCGCCGGACCGATTCATGACCAGCACCCAAGCCCGCGCCGCCATCATCCTCGCCGCCGGCCAGGGCACGCGCATGAAGTCGCCCCTGCCCAAGGTGCTGCACCCGGTCGGCGGCCGCGCCATGCTGGACCACGCCATCGACGCGGCCGAAGCCCTGGGTTGCGAGCGGATCGTGGTGGTGGTCGGCGATCATTCCCCCGAGGTCCGCGCCCATGTGGCGAAGCGGCTGGGCGAGGGCGCCATCGCGGTGCAGGATCCGCCGCTCGGCACCGGCCACGCCGTCCTCGCCGCCCGGGACGCCATGGCCGGCTTCGAGGGCGAGGTGATCATTACCTACGGCGATGTGCCCCTGCTCAAGGGGCGCGACATCGAGGCTGCTTTCGGGGGCGGAGAGGGAGTCACCGTCGTGGGCTTCGAGGCCCGCGATCCGACCGGCTACGGCCGGCTGCTGATCGACGCCGACGGGGGTCTGGAGGCCATCGTCGAGCACAAGGAGGCCTCGCCCGATCAGCTCAGGGTCACCGTCTGCAACTCCGGCGTCATGGCCGCCCCGGCGGCCCTGCTGTTCGACCTGCTGGCCGAGGTCCGCAACGACAACGCCAAGGGCGAATACTATCTGACCGACGTGGTCGAGCTGGCCCGCGGACGCGGCGCCCCGACGCGGACGGTGATGGCCGGCGAGGACGCCGTCATGGGCGTCAACGCCCAGGCCGAACTGGCCGTGGCTGAGGCCCTGTTCCAGAAGGTCCAGCGCGAGACCTTCCTCGCCGCGGGCGTGACCATGCCGGCGCCCGAGACGGTGCATTTCTCGTTCGACACCGAGGTCGGCGGCGGCACGACGATCGAGCCGTATGTCGTGTTCGGCCCCGGCGCGAAGATCGCCGGCGGGGCCCGCATCCGCAGCTTCAGCCATATCGAGGGCGCCACGGTCGCCGCCGGCGCCGAGGTCGGCCCCTACGCCCGGCTGCGCCCCGGCGCGGACCTGGGCGAGGGGGTCAAGGTCGGCAATTTCGTCGAGGTCAAGAACGTCCGCATGGACGCCGGGGCCAAGGCCAACCACCTGTCCTATCTCGGCGACGGCGTGGTCGGGGCGAAGGCCAACATCGGCGCCGGCACCATCTTCTGCAACTACGACGGCTTCTTCAAACACCGCACCACGGTGGGCGAGGGGGCCTTCGTCGGCTCGAACAGCTCGCTGGTCGCCCCGGTGACGATCGGCGCCGGCGCCATGGTCGGTTCGGGCTCGGTGGTCACCGCCGATGTGGCGCCGGGCGATCTGGCCCTGGCGCGGGGCGTCCAGACGGCCAAGGCGGGCTGGGCGGCGCGGTTCATGGAGACGATGCGGGCGAAGAAGGCGGCGAAGTCCGCCTGACCGCCGCCCGGCAGGTCAGATCAGGCGCACGCCGGGACCGTCGGCTCCGGCCGCCGGCGCGAGGACGAGGTCGAGGGCTTCTCCCCCGAAGTCCAGCCCGTCCACAGCCGCGGCGACCAGACGCCGGATCTCCTGCGGAGCCGATCCGCCGCGCACCTCGAGCCTCCAGCCCGTTGCGCCGGTCTTGCGATCCGTTGAACGGGCCAGCCAGGCGGCGGCCACGCCCCCCTGGGCGAGCGAAGACCGCAAACGGGCGATCAGCAGTTCCGGCGACCGTTCCGGGGCCTCCAGCGCGACGTCGGCGGTCTCCGAAAGCGGGACCGCGCTCCCGGCCTGGGCGAGGATCAGGGCGATGTCGTCCGGCGACAGCACCAGCCCGCCCGTCTGGCCCGGATTCAGGATGATCCAGCCGCTCCGGAAGGCTTCGAGAAGATGCAGGCCCCGCATGCCCATGCTTGCGGGCTCTCCGAACACCGGGGTCGCGCCCTCCGGCCGGGTGAAGGCCGCGGTCGCCTGTTGGCCGGCCTTGAGCACGAGACCCTGAAGCAGCAGGGGCCGGTCGCGGCCGAGCACCACGCCCGCCGGCGGCGCGCCCTCGGTGGGGACGACATAGAGCTCGGCGGCCAGCAGGGCGACGTCCACGCCGGACGCTTGCCCGGGATCCCGGAGCGCCGCCGAGATCGCCTGTTCCAGGGCGTCGTTGTTGGTCATCAGCGGAACTCCTGTGTCGGCGACGGCCCCCCGGGGGGCGAGGCGCGAATATCATGTTTGGCCGCCACGCCAAGCGCCGATCCGCATTTCGGTCGGAGCCGCGCGGCGCCCGGCTTCCCTATCGGGCCTTCCGCCGATAAGGCGTGCGGATCACCATCCGGGTCCGGAGTCGCCGATCGCCATGTCCGACGCGCAGAAGAAATCCGCCGGCGAGGCCGCCGCCCTCCGCGTCGAGGCCGGGATGATCGTCGGCCTCGGCACCGGCTCCACCGCCGCCTGGTTCGTCAAGGCGCTGGCCGCCCGCAACCTGACCGGCCTGCGCTGCGTCCCGACCTCGGAGGCCACCGCCGAACTGGCCCGCGAACTCGGCCTGCCGCTCTCCACGCTCGAAGACACGCCCCGGATCGACCTGACCGTCGACGGCGCCGACGAGATCGGTCCCGGCCTCGCCCTGATCAAGGGCGGCGGCGCGGCCCTGCTGCGCGAGAAACTGGTGTGGGAGGCCTCGGCCCGCTGCATCGTCATCGCCGACGCGGCCAAGGTGGTGAAGACCCTCGGAGCCTTCCCCCTGCCGATCGAGGTCGTCGCCTTCGGCCACAAGACCACGGCCAACCGCATCGCCGACGTCCTCGCCGACCACGACATCGCCATGCCCGCGCGGGTGCGGACGGCCGAGCGGGGGCTGGTGCGCACCGACGGCGGCAATCTGATCTATGACGCCAAATGCGCCGCCATCCACGACCCGGTCCGGCTGGCCGACGACCTGAAGCTGATCACCGGCGTGGTCGAGCATGGGCTGTTCCTCGATCTGGCGGATGAGGCGATCATCGGCTTGGATTCCGGCGTGGATGTCCTAACTCCCTGATCTCCGCTCATCCCGGCGAAAGCCGGGACCCAGACCTTTGGGTGACGGACATTTCCTGATCGGCGCGGACGAGGGTCCCGAAACGCCGGTGTCATGCTGGACAGAACCAGGTCCCGGCTTGCGCCGGGATGAGCGGAAAAGAATATGGCTGAGACCTATGACTACGACCTCTTCGTCATCGGCGCCGGCTCCGGCGGCGTCCGCGCGGCGCGGCTGACGGCCCTGGGCGGAAAGCGCGTCGCCATCGCCGAGGAGTTTCGGGTCGGCGGCACCTGCGTCATCCGCGGCTGCGTGCCGAAGAAATTCATGGTCATGGCCTCCGAGGTCAGCCACGCCATCGAGATCGCCGAGGGCTACGGCTGGTCGTTCGACAAAGCGAAATTCGACTGGCCGACCTTCCTCGAGGCCAAGGACGTCGAGATCGCCCGCCTGTCCGGCATCTACGCCGCCAACCTCGGCAAGGCCGGCGTCGACCTGATCCACGGCCGCGCCGTGCTCAGGGACGCCCACACGGTCGAGATCCTCGGCAAGGACCGGACCATCACGGCCGAGAAGATCCTGATCGCCACCGGCGGCCGGCCGTGGAAGCCCGAGGACCTGCCGGGCATCGAACACGCCATCACTTCGGAAGAGGCCTTCCACCTGCCGGAACTGCCGAAACGCATCCTGATCGCCGGCGGCGGCTATATCGCCGTGGAGTTCGCCGGCATCTTCGCCGGCCTCGGGGTCGAGACCACCCTGATCTACCGCGGTCCCAACATCCTGCGCGGCTTTGATGACGATGTCCGCGCCCACCTGGCCGGCGAGATCGAGAAGCGGGGGATCAAGGTCATCCTCGGTTGCCAGCACAAGTCGCTGGAAAAGACCGGGACCGGCATCGTCAACCACCTCGAGAACGGAATGAGTCTCGAGACCGACGTGGTCATGTTCGCCACCGGACGGGTCCCGCACGTCAAGGACCTCGGGCTCGAGGCGGCCGGGGTGAAGATCGACGACAACGGCGCGATCTGCGTCGACGCCTTCTCGAAGACCAGCGCGGACAACATCTGGGCCATCGGCGACGTCACCGACCGGATGAACCTGACCCCCGTCGCCATCCGCGAGGCCGTGGCCTTCCACGAGACCGTCTACAGGGACAGTCCGCAGCATTTCGACTACGAGGCCGTCGCCACCGCCGTCTTCAGCCAGCCCCCGGTCGGCGTCGTCGGCCTGTCGGAGAGCGAGGCGCGTCACTCGTGCCCGGGGGAGGTCGATGTCTATCTGACCCGCTTCCGGCCGATGAAGTACGCCTTCACCGGCTCGGACGAGCGGGTGCTGATGAAACTGGTGGTCGACGCCCAGAGCCAGAAGGTCGTCGGCGTCCACATCGTCGGACCCGAGGCGCCGGAGATGATCCAGCTCGCCGCCATCGCCGTGAAGGCGGGCCTGACCAAGGCCCAGTGGGACGCCACCTGCGCGGTTCATCCCACCATGGCCGAGGAATTGGTGACGCTGAAGGACAAGCAGCAGCCCGGGAATATGTCGGCGGGGTAGGG
Organism: Brevundimonas sp.; assembly: GCA_004296955.1. Lineage (GTDB taxonomy): Bacteria > Pseudomonadota > Alphaproteobacteria > Caulobacterales > Caulobacteraceae > Brevundimonas. The sequence continues at coordinate 404 of SCVB01000099.1, read as the reverse complement.
GCGCCCTTCGCTATCGTCATTCCGGGCGGATGGAGGCGTTCTTCGACCCCTCTCCCCTTGCGGGAGAGGGAGACCGCACACGACGGCGAAGACGTCTTCCTTGTGCGGTCGGGTGAGGGGTCGCACAGGCGCCGACCGCGAAACCCCTCATCCGGCCCTCCGGGCCACCTTCTCCCGCAAGGGGAGAAGGAATTCATTCTGCTGACCATTTTCCGATTGCCAGCACATCCCGCGCCGCCAACCCACTGACTTCGCTCGCCTTCCCAGAAAAGCAGCGTCAACAGCCCGCCATAGGTAGCGGCCGTCCTAGACTCCGGCTCATCCCGTCGGTGGGGAGGGCGTCGGATCCACGTTCCTCGATGTCGGCGGGCTGTGGTCGAGCGATGAAGCCCGGGGGATGGATA
>SCVB01000098.1 GCA_004296955.1 Brevundimonas sp. | reverse complement strand
GAGATCATGCGGCTGCACGACCGGCTGCAGCTCAGCGAACGCCAACTGCAGCGGATCGAGGCGGCGCTCGCCGTATCGCCGCCCGCGCCGCGGACGCCCTGAACCCGGCCCCTCTGCTAGAGGGCCCGCGCGCCCATGGCGCTGACGCGCTTCAACAGGCGATCATGGTCCCGGCGCGACTCGATCCCGCCGAAGACGGTGTCCCGGATCGGGCCGAAGCCGATGAGCGCCAGGACCCCGCCCTTCAGCGCCTTGAGCGAATGGGCGAAGAAGACGGTGCGGTAGATGAACCCCGGCATGCCCATGGTGACGATGATCCGCGCCGACCGTCCCTTCAGCCGCCCGGCGCCCGGCCCCACGGTCTTGCCGCCGAAGGCGAAGGCGGGACGGAAGACCTGTTCGAACAGCGACTTCAGCCGGGCCGGCATGGCGGCGAGCCAGAGCGGATAGAAGATCGCCACATGTTCGGCCCAGATCAGTTCCTGCTGGAGATCGAGCACGGCGGGGCAGGGGGTTCCGCCCTCCCAGTCGGCGCGCGTGGCGAGGAATGGAAACTCCAGCTCGCACAGGTTGACGCGGTGAACCACGTGTCCCGCCTCAACGGCGCCCTGGGCGTAGGCGGCCGACAGGGCGTGACAGAAGCGACCCGGATCGGGATCCGGATGGCCATCGAGGATTAGTATACGGCGGCCGCTCATGGGCTCAGACTTCCGCGACGCGTTCGACCAGATAGGTGTGGGCGGCGCCGTCGCCCGCGATGATGGAGACATATTCGCCGGCCACGAAGCGCTCTTCGCCGAGGCGGAAGCCGGTCGCGTCCTGCCGGTCGCTGCCCGGGAAGTCCAGGATCCAGCGGTCCCCGGTGGTGTGCCGCAACTGGCCGGTGGCGACGGTCGCATTCTGGACGAAGCGGCGGACCCGGCACCGCGCGGGCTGGGCGCGGCAGGCCGCGAGATCGAGCCGACCCTCCTCGTCGAGGAAGGCGATGATGTCATAGCCGGTGCGGGCGTCGCCATGCGGATGGCCCGGCTCGCGGGCGAGTCCCAGACGGATGTGGCGAGGGCGAACGGTCATGACGAACCTCTAGTGAGCGAGGCAGAGACAAATGGGGCTGTCGTTGACGAGATCGCGGGTGACGCCGCCCAGCGCCCATTCCCGCAGGCGGGTGTGGCCATAGCCTCCGGCCACGATCAGGCCGGCGCCGCGCTCGAGGGCCGCTTCGAGAATCTGGCCCCCGACGGCGGCCTCGCCCCGGTCGGCGACGACCGCTTCGGCCCGGATCTGATGACGGTCGAGGTAGGCCACGACATCGGCCAGCTCCACATCGGCGGCCTCATCCTCCCCGGCCGAACGGACGGCGTAGAGGGTGACGCCGCGGGCCCGCCGCAGCAGGGGAAGGGCCGAGGCCAGGGCGAAGCGCGCCTCGCGGCAGTCCTTCCAGGCGATCAGGGCCGGCTCGCCCACCGGATTGCGCAGGCGCGTCGGCGGCGTGACCAGGATGGGGCGGCCGCATCCCATCAGGACGTCGGCCACGTCCGGCGCATGCGTCGGCGCCCGGCTGTTGCGACCCCCGAGGATGACCAGATCCGCGGCGCGGGCGGCGCGCACGCAGACCTCGCCCGGGAAGCCGATCTGGCCCCGCCAGGCCGCCTCGACGTCGCGGGCCTGGACGATTTCGAAGAAGCGGGCGCGGGCGCGCTCCACATCGGCCTCTGCCGCATCGCGATAGAGGGCGAGCAGTTCGCCGACCATGGCGCCGCCCGCCAGCGGATCATACAGCGGCGGGGCGATCGACCCGGCGCAGAGACCGGTCAGATGGGCGTCGAAGGTCAAGGCGAGGTCGCAGGCCAGTTCGAGGCGGCTGTCGCTCTCGGTTCCGTCTTCAACGGCGACAAGCAGGCTGGCGTAGGTCATGGCGGATCTCCTGACAGTCAGCAGACCGGACGGGCCCCGTGCGCGCATTGATGGAAATCAAGGCGGGGACGGCGGGACGGGCGAAGATGATTTCGTGATGGAGGAGTCTGATGACCATGGTCCGTTTCGTCGCCGCCTTGGCCCTGGTCTGCAGCCTGTCTGGCGCCGCCGCACAGTCGCCTGAGCGGACGCCAGGCCAGGCGGCGACCGTCGCCGGTCCCGACGTGGTCGCTGAGGCGGCGGCGCGTGGACGCCGGCTCGCCGACGACGCCTGCGCCGGCTGTCACGCGACCGGCCCGGTCGGGCCCAGTCCGCTGGCGGACGCCACGCCGTTCCGCGAGGTCGTCCATCGCCGGTCGCTCGACCAGCTGGAGGCGGGTTTCGCCGAAGGCCTGGTCACCGCCCATCCGGCCATGCCGGCCTTTGTCTTCCGCGCCAGCGAGATCGACGACCTGATCGCCTGGCTCGAAACGCTGAAGGACGCGGAAGACGCGTGACCGGGCCCCGGGCGCGCGGCCTTGTGCGCGGTCCGGGGCGTCAGCGAGGCGGCGGGGAGAATCGTCTGACGGTCTTGACCCCGATCAAGGCGGGGGCCGCCGACCGCGACCAGGGTGGCGACAAAGGGAGACTTCTCATGAGCCTGAAACGCATCCTCGCCCTCGCCTCCGGAACCGCCGGCGACGGCCCCGCCATGGCTTTCGCCGCCTGTCTGGCCGGCCAGTACGACAGCGTCGTGGATGTCCTGCCGATCTATCCCGACTCCGCCGCCGACATGATCGCCCTCGGCATCGCCCTGGGGGCGTCGATGTCGCCCGAGGCCGTCGAGGCGCTGGCCGTGGCCGAACGGGAGTTGCAGGGGCGGATCGAGGGCGCGGCGCGGCGCGCGGCGAACGAGGCCGATGTGGTCTTCGGGGCCGGGGACGGGGCTCCGCGCATGGCGGTTCTCACCCGCGGGCTTCGGCCGTCCCTGGCCCTGTCGCGCCATGCCGCTCTCGCCGATCTGGTCGTGGCGTCCCAGGCCGGGGTGCAGACCGGCCTCGGACAGGAACTGCTGGGGCAGGCGCTGCTCGGCGACCGGGCTCCGGTGCTGGTCGCGCGGGGAGACCCCGATCGCCTCGCCGGACCGGCGGCCATCGCCTGGGACGGCAGCCCCCAGGCCGGGCGCGCCGTCCGCGCCGCCCTGCCCCTGCTGGCGATGGCCAGCGCCGTCCATGTCCTGCAGTGCGTGTCGAGCCTCGACCGCAACACCGCCGATCCCGACATCGACCTGCTCAACGCCTATCTCAAGCTCCATGGCGTCGGCGCCGGGGTGGCGACCTTCGTCGAGGGCGAGGACGAGGGCGCGGCCCTGATCGCGGCGGCGGAAGGCAAGCAGGCCGGGCTGTTCGTGGCGGGCGCCTGGGGCCATTCCAGGCTGCGCGAGACCATTTTCGGCGGGGCCACCCGGACCTTCCTGCACCGCAAGGACGGCCCCAGCCTGCTGCTGGCGCACTGACGCGGCGCCCCTTGCGGCCCGTCCCCGAACCCTGTCCAGTCCAACTTCCTCGGGAACCCTGACGTGACCGCCAGACTGACCTTCCACGGCGCCGCCGAATGCGTCACCGGCTCCTGCATGCTGCTGGAGACCGGAACGCAGCGGATTCTCATCGACTGCGGCATGTTCCAGGGGCCCAAGACCCTGAAGGCGCTCAACTACGAGCCCTTTCCCTTCAAGGCGTCCGCGATCGACGCCGTCCTGCTGACCCACGCCCATATCGACCATTCGGGGCTGCTGCCGAAGCTGGTGCGGGCCGGCTATCGCGGGCCGATCTACGCCACCCGCGGAACGCGGGACCTGTGCGAGGTCATGCTGGCCGACGCCGCCGGCATTCAGGAAAGCGAGGTGCGGCACCTGAACCTGCGCAACGCCCAGCGCGGGATGAGGGCCGTGGAGCCCATCTATACGACCGCGGATGTCGATCCGACGCTGCGGCTGTTCGAGCGGGTGCGGTTCGGCGAACCGGTCCCGATCGGCGACGGGGTGCAGGCGACCTGGTGGGCGGCCGGCCACCTGCTGGGGGCGGCCTCGATCCAGATCCAGACCGGGCAGGGCGACGAGGGCCTGAACCTGCTGTTCTCCGGCGACCTGGGGTCGGGGCGGCAGCCCTTCCTGCCGAACCCCACCGGGCCCGTCGGGGTCGACCATGTGATCCTCGAAAGCACCTACGGCGACCGGGAGCGCATCGACCTCGAACTCAGCGCCCGGCGCAGGGCGCTGGCCGAGGAGCTGCGGCTGGCGCGGGCGGCGGGCGGGCCGCTGCTGCTGCCGACGTTCGCGGTGGGCCGGGCGCAGGAGCTGATTCTGGACCTGCTGGCGGTGATGGAGGCGGAACCGCAGCTGGCCGCCGACATCTTCCTGGATTCCCCTCTGGCCATCGAGGCGACGGAGGTCTTTCTGCGCCGCGGCTGGAATCCCGACACCGGGGACAATCCCTTCGAGCCGCTGCGGCACGCCACCCGCCTGCACCACCTGATGCGGCCGCAGGAGAGCGACCGGCTGGAGCGGCTGACCGGGTGGCACGTCATCCTGGCCGGCAGCGGGATGTGCGACGCCGGCCGGATCCGGCGGCATCTCAAGCGGCTGCTGTGGCGCAAGGAGGTCACCGTCCTGATGACGGGCTTCCAGGCCGCGGGCACTCTGGGCCGGTTGCTCGTCGAGGGGCGTTCCGCCGTTCGCATCCAGGGTGAGGACATCCGGGTCGGCGCCCGCATCCGCAATCTCGACTGCTATTCGGGCCATGGCGACGCGACCGATCTGGTGGCGTGGCTGGGTGAGAGAGGCGCGGTGAACGGCACGGTCCTGCTGGATCACGGCGAGCCGACCGCCGTCGCCACCCTGTCCGGCCGGCTGGCCGAGGCCGGATACCGGCCGGTCACCGCCCTGCTGGACCAGACCTATGTCCTGACCCGGACGTCGGCAGAGCCGGAGCCGCGGGGCAAGGCGCGCCTTGAGCGCGGCGACGCCACGCGACCCGACTGGCACAATGACCGCGCCGCCTTCCTCGGCGACCTGAACGAACGGCTCCAGGCGCTTCCGAATGATGCGGCGCGCGTGCGCCTGATCGACAGGCTGAACGCGCTTCTGGAGACAGGGCGATGAGCGATCCGGACGCCGCGCCGAACGCCGCCCAGCTCGCCGCCGCCGCCTATCGCACGCCGGCGGCCGATGAAGCCTTCCTGATGAGCGACTCCATGCGGGGGGTTCGATTCCTGATGGAGTTCGCCAAGGCCGACGGAATCCTGCGCGACTGGGGCGTCGCCTCGACGATCGTCGTCTTCGGCAGTTCCCGGGTCGCCGAGGACGGCCCGCCCGACCACGCGCGCTGGTACGCTGAAGCGCGGCGCTTCGCGGAACTCGCCTCACGCGAGGGCGGATCTCTGGACGGCGAGGGCGAACCGCGACGGAACGTCATCGCCACCGGCGGCGGCCCCGGGATCATGGCCGCGGCCAACCGCGGCGCGGTCGACGCCGGAGCCCCCTCGATCGGCTTCAACATCAGCCTGCCGGGGGAGCAGGAGCCCAACGCCTGGTCGACCCCGGAGCTGACCTTCCGCTTCCACTATTTCGCGATGCGCAAGATGCATCTGGCGATGCGCGCCAACGCGCTGGTGGTCTTTCCGGGCGGCTTCGGAACGATGGACGAGCTGTTCGAGATCCTGACCCTGCGCCAGACCGGGAAGATGAAGCCGGTTCCGGTCATCCTTGTGGACGAGGCGTACTGGAAGGGGCTGATCCGCTTCGAGACGCTGCTGGCCCATGGCTTCGTCAGCCCCGGCGACCTGGAGCTGATGCAGTTCGCCGTCGACGGCGCCGACGCCTGGCGTCGGCTCGCCCCCGAACTGGCCGTGCGTGTCGGTTCGGCCGCCTGAACGGCCCGTCCGGCCGCATCCCCGGCGAGGGGTCAGGATTGGCCGGGGTCGCTCCAGACACCGGAGCAGACAAGTTCGAAGCGCGATCCGGCCGGGCTGATCGACCGCGTGATGCTGGCGCCGAGCTGGGCGGCGAGGCGGGGCACGAGGGCGAGGCCGAAGCCGGGAGTCCATTCACCGCGGGTCGACCCGATCCCGGTGTCGGAGACGACCAGCCGGGCGCCGGTTTCGGTCCGTTCCAGGGTGACGGCCACGCCTCCCGCCCGATCGACCAGCCCGTGCTCCAAGGCATTGCTGAGCCATTCGGCCGTGATCATGGCGAGGGCGGATGCGGTCCTGGCGTCGGCGTACAGGGAATCGAGGTCGATCCGTATCTCGGCGTCGCGATCAACCGTGTCGAGTTCGGCCACGTCCCGGCAGACATCGCCCAGCAGGTCGTCCAGACGCACCACGTCGCCGCCGCCTTCCTGCAGGCGCTGGTGCAGGTGCATGACGGTCCGCACGCGACGCCCGGCCTCGCTGAGAATCGACGCGGCGCCAGGCGGCGCCGTCCGGCTTTCCATGCTCAGCAGGCTCGCGACCGACTGAAGGCTGTTGCCGATCTGGTGGTGGGCCGCCCTTACAGCGTCCGCCGCAAACGCAGTTGTACGACTGACGCTTCGGGTCATGGCCTTCTCCCTTGATGGTTAAGCTTGGGACACCGCGATCGCCCTCGCCTTGAGCCAGATCAAGGCCGCGCGGCTCAGGCTGGACGACGATCATTCCATGCAGATGTCAGCGCCCCTCATCGCCGTCCTCGTCGCCCACCCGCGGCGGCGCAGTTTCACGGTCGCCATGGCCCAGGCGTTCGCCGACGCGGCCCGGGCGGCCGGGGCCGGGGTGGTGGAGCGGGATCTCTACCGCCTGCGCTTCGATCCCCGGCTCCGCGCCGGGGAGATGCCGGATCATCTGGGCGCCGCCGTCCGGCCCGATGTGGAGCGCGAACGCGCGGCCCTGGCCGGGGTCGACATCTTCGCCTTCTTCTATCCGCTGTGGTTCAACGCCACGCCGGCGATCATGAAGGGCTATGTCGACCGGGTGTTCGGCATGGACTTCGGCTATACGGCGCGGCGCCAGGGCGGCAACCAGCCCCTGCTTGGCGGCCGCAAGATGGTCACCTTCACCTCCTCGGGCGCGCCTCAGGACTGGGTCGAACAGACCGGCGCCTGGGATTCGATGCAGAAGCATTTCGACGCGCATTTCGCGGCGGTGACCGGGATGGAGATCATCGGCCACCACAACATCGGCGGGGTGTCGGGAGGCATGCGCAAGGACGTCGTCGACCGCCACTGCGCGGCGGTCGCGGCGCGCGCCGGGCGGATCGTCTCCCTCTACCGGCGCGACTAGGTCTCAGCGGGCTGTATAGCCGCCGTCGATGACCAGTTCCGATCCGGTCACGAATTTCGCCTCGTCCGAGGCCAGGTAGACGGCGCCCCAGGCGATGTCGTCCGGCTCGCCCATGTGGCCGAGCGGATGCAGGGCGTCGACCGCCTTGCGGGCGGCGTCCATGTCGCCCTGGCCCGACAGATGACCCTCGACCATCGGCGTCCAGATGAAACCGGGGTGGATGGAGTTCACCCGGATCCGGTCGGCGGCGTAGATCAGGGCGTCGGTCTTGCTCATCAGGCGGACCGCGCCTTTGGAGGCGTGATAAGGCGGCACGTCCGGCGCGCCGACCAGGCCGTAGATCGACGACAGGTTGATGATTGATCCGCCGCCCGCGGTCCTCAGCGGGGCGATCGCATGTTTGGTGCAGAAGAAGACGCCCTTGACGTTGATCGCCTGGACCCGGTCCCATTCCGCTTCGGTCAGCTCGTGGGTCGGCTTGTCCGGGCCGGCGACGCCGGCGTTGTTGACGAGGATGTCGAGGCGGCCGAACTGCTGCACCACGGCGGCGAAGGCGGTCTGAACCGCCTGTTCGCTCGACACGTCGCAGCGCCAGTAGCGGGCGGCGAAGCCCCGGGCGCGCAGATCCGCGGCAAGCGCCTCGCCCGCCGCGTCATTGACGTCGAGCAGGGCCACGGCGGCGCCTTCCTCCGCCATGCGTTCCGCGGTCGCCCGGCCCAGTCCGACCGCTGCGCCGGTGATGATCGCAACCTTTGAGGCCAGCCTGTTCATGATCTTCGCTCCGGACGTGCAACGCGCGAGGGGCGCGATACGCTCCTTTTCGACCGTCGCGCCGAACTCCGCCTTGACCGACATCAATCCGTCCGCCGGGAGACGTCAGAGACCGGCGGCCAGGGCGATCCGCATCAGTTCGGGGATGTTCCGCGCGCCGGTCTTGGCCATCAGATTGGCCCGGTAGATCTCCACCGTCCGCGGGCTGATCGACAGGTCGAAGGCGATCTGCTTGTTCAGCTTGCCCTCGGCGACCCCGCGCAGGACATCCCGTTCCCGCGGCGACAATTGCGCGAGCCGGTCGGCGCCGGCCGCCGGCGTCGCAGCCGGCCCGGGGAGGGCCAGGGCGGCGCGAAGCGTGGCGACCAGATGCTCGTCCGCGAACGGCTTCTGGATGAAGTCGACGGCCCCGGCCTTCATGGCCTCGACGGCGAGGGGGACGTCGCCGTGCCCCGTCATCACGACCACCGGCAGGCCGGAGCCGAGCTGCTTCAACGCATGCACCAGATCTATGCCGGTCATGCCGGGCATGCGCACATCGGTCAGGACGCAGCCCTCCGCGATCGGCAGGGCGTCGAGAAAGGCGTCCGCCGAGGCGTAGCAGCGGGCCTGGATGCCGTTCACGTCGAGCAGGAAGGCCAGGGCGTCGCGCAGGCCGTCGTCGTCGTCGATGACATGCACGAGGTCAGACACGATCATACTCCGCCGCGCGGGGCAGGGTGAAGGAGAAGACCGTGCCGCCGCCCGGCCGGTCGTCGGCCCAGATGCGTCCGCCATGGGCCTCGACGATGGTGCGGCAGATCGACAGCCCGATACCCATGCCGGCGGCCTTGGTGGTGAAGAAGGGCTGGAACAGCCGCGCCCGCGCCTCCGGATCCAGTCCCGGGCCGGTGTCGGAGATGCTGATGCGGACCGTGTCGACGTCGTCCGCCTGCACCCGGATCTCGAGCTCGCGCCGGGGCGCGCCGGTCATAGCCTCAATGGCATTGCGGATCAGGTTGAGCGCCACCTGCTGGATCTGGATCCGGTCCACGATCACCGATCCGATTTCGCGATCGAGGCGCAGGTCGACGCGCATGTCGTGCTCCTTCACGCCGACGAGGGCGAGGGCGCTGGCCCCCTCCATCAGTCGGGCGGGATCCTCGGCCGAACGCTCGGTCTCGCCCTTGGCGACGAATTCCCGCAGGTGCTTGATGATGTCGCCCGCCCGCAGGGCCTCGTCCCCGGCCCGGTCCAGCGCCTTGCGCAGCCGCGGCAGGTCCGGCTCCGCGGCGTCGATCAGGGTCACGGAACCCTTCATGTAGCTGGCGATCGCGGAGAGGGGCTGGTTCAGCTCGTGCGCCAGGGCGGAGGCCATGTCGCCCATGGCGTTGAGGCGGGAAGCGTGGACCAGCTCCGACTGCAACTCCTGCAGCCGGCGTTCCTGGTCGTGGCGCTCGGTCAGGTCGCGAACGAAGCCGGTGAAGAAGCGACGCCGGCCGACCCGCGCCTCTCCGACGGCCAGGTCCATGGGGAAGGTCGAGCCGTCCTTGCGCTGGCCGACAACGATACGGCCGAGGCCGATGATTCGTCGTTCGCCGGTCTCCCTGTACCAGCCCATGTAGTGATCGTGCTGGGATGCGTAGGGCTCGGGCATCAGGATGCTGACATTGCGTCCGACGGCTTCCTCGGCGCTCCAGCCGAACAGCCGGACCGCGGCGTCGCTGAACGACTGGATGACGCCGGCGGGGTCGATGACGACCATGCCCTCCGGAACGGTCTCGAGGATTGACTGCAGGTGGGCCTGGCGGCTGGCGGCCTCGCGGCTTCGCCGCCACAGGCGTTCGCCGGCGACGGCGATGAAGGGGCCCAGCACGGCGAAGCCCAGGGTGTCGATCAGATTGGCGCGGTCGCTCCACGCGGTCTCCTGGAGGGTGGCGGCGCTGATCCCGAGGCACAGGGCCGTCGCGAGCAGGGCCGGCCCCCGGCCGCCCAGCGCCGCCGCCACGAGGACGATGGGCGTGTAGAGAACGCAGAAGGTGCGATCGCCGAACGTGGGGCCCAGGATCAGCCGGACGGCGAGGGCGATGAGCACGCCGATGAGCGCCGCGGCATAGCCGTGGCGGCGGGAGATGAACGCCCTGGCCGAGGCTCGGCCAGCCGCCGTCATCCAGGCGGCGAAGGCCCTGGTCGACCCGTCCTTCGTCCAGCCGAACACCGGCGCAATCCTCGGACGTCAGGCGGCGGCCAGGTCCGACAGAGCCCCGAACCGGCGGATGCGGTAGTTCCGGGCGCCGAAGAACTCGACCATGCCGTCCGCCTGCAGGCGGCCCAGCATGCGGGAGACCGTCTCGATGGTCAGCCCCAGATAGTCCGCCATGTCCTGGCGGCTCATGGGCAGGACGACCAGGTCGCCGCGGAAGCGGTCGGCGATGTCGATGAGGAAATGGGCGACCTTCTCGCAGGCGGTCGCGCGACCGAGCAGCAGCATGTGCGACTGGGCGCGATTCAGCTCGTTGGCCGTCGCCTTCCAGATCATCCGCTCGTAGCGGGCGGCGTCGTAGGCCGCCGAGCCGGAGCGGCGGATGGCGAGGACCTCGCAGTCCGACAGGGCCTCCGCCGAATAGCGATGGGTCTCGCCGCATTCGACCCCGAGCACGTCATCCTGGTAGTAGAAGTCGCCGATCTGGCGGCGACCGTCGGCCAGCAGATGGCTGGTCCGGGCGGCGCCGCGGACCAGGCGGTAGATCAGGTCCGCGTCCTCGTCCTGGGCGTAAATTTCCTCACCCTGTTTGAAGGTGAGACGCGCGGCGCCGGCCCATTCATCGGTCACGGGCGTTGCGTCGGCGAAATTGGCGGCGAGGGGGTGAAACATGTCCGGTCCTCCTGATCCTGATGACGACAGGGATAGGGGGGCGTGACGGCTCTGTTTATTCGGGAGTGGTCCCTAAGCGCCCGCCCCTAAGGGTTGATACGGAGGTCTGGCGGCTCCGCTTCGGGCCCTGAGCCAGCGGACAAGACCGCTCCATCCGCCGGCGAACAGACCGGCGGCGACGGCCAGCGACAGGAGGCCCGGCGAGGGGGCGCCGAAGCGGAACACGTGTGCCACGGCCGGCGCATAGAGCGCCGTCAGCAGGATCACGGCGAGGCTGGCGCTGATGCTCCAGAACAGCCGGCGACGGGGGTCGAACAGCCCGACGCCGGCCGAGGCCCCGATGGCCAGCGCCAGCGCCAGATTGCTCACGGCCAGCGCCACATAGGCGGCCGAACGGGCGACGGCCTCGCCGGCGGCCGGCAGGACGATCAGATAGAGGGCCAGCACCGTCGCAAGGATCGGCAGGCCGCGCGCGAGGCCGGTGACGATCTCCATCAGGCCGAAGAGACCGCTCCGTTGCGGGCGCGGCGGCCGGCGCATGGCGTCCTCCTCGCTGGGCTCGGCCTCGAAGGCGAGGGAGCAGACCGGATCGATCACCAGCTCGAGCAGGACGACATGGATCGGGAAGAGCAGCGGCGGCGCGCCGAGAAGGATCGGCAGCAGGGCGAGGCCGGCGATCGGCACATGGATGGCGGTGATGTAGATCAGCGCCCGGCGAAGATTGGTGAAGATCCGCCGGCCCAGGCGGACGGCGCCGAGGATCGAGCCGAACCGGTCATCCAGCAGGACGAGATCGGCCGCCTCGCGCGCCACGTCCGTGCCGCGGCCGCCCATGGCGACGCCGATGTCGGCGGCCTCGAGGGCGGGGGCGTCGTTGACCCCGTCCCCGGTCATGGCGACGACCGCGCCATTGGCCTGGAAGGCGCGAACCAGGGCCAGTTTCTGGCCCGGCTGGACCCGGGCGAAGACCCGGACGTCGCGGATCCGCGCGGCGAGGGCGGCCTCGTCGAGCGCCGCGATCTCCGCGCCGGTCATCAGGCCGGCCGAGACGTCGATGCCGGCGTCGCCGGCGATCTTCAGGGCCGTGGCGGGATAGTCGCCGGTGATCATGGCCACGTCGATGCCGGCGGCGCGCGCGACCTCGAGGGCGGCCGGCACGTCGGCGGCGACCGGGTCGAGGAAGCCCACCAGACCCCGGAACCGGAATTCGAGCTCTTCGGGGGCGGCGACCGCGGCGTCGTGGTCGGCCTCGGCGACGGCCAGGACCCGCAGGCCGCCGGAGGCGAGGCGCTCGAGCGCGGACCGGGCCGCCGCCGTTTCGGATGCGGTCATCCGGCACAGGGCGAACACAGCCTCCGGCGAGCCCTTGGCGGCCGTGCGGCGCCCGTCCGGCGTCCGCCAGGTCTGCACCACCGCCAGCCGGTGCGTCGCCAGCGGCCAGACCTGTTCGGGCCGCTCGGTCGCCGGGGGCGCCAGGGCGGCCAGGGCCAGGTCCATGGGATCGGTCGGCTGGGGACTGCTGGCGCGCACCGCCGTGTCCAGCACGTCCCGCAGGGCCGGGGCGAGGGGCTCGTCGTCGGGACGGCCCTCGGCCTGCGGCGACCACAGGGCGGCCACGGCCATGCGGTTCTCGGTCAGGGTGCCGGTCTTGTCGACGCAGAGCATGGTCGCCCCGCCGAGCGCCTCGATGGCGGCCGCGCGCCGCACCAGCACCTGATGCTGGGCCAGACGCCAGGCGCCGAGCGAGAGGAAGACCGACAGGACGACCGGAAACTCCTCGGGGATCAGGGCGATGGCGATGGTGATGCCGGCGAGGGCGCCGTCGATCCACAGGCCGCGCAGCAGGCCGTAGGCGAGGGCGACGACGACGGCGAAGACCAGGGCCATGGCGCCGATCCAGATCACGATGCGGCCTGTGGACTTCTGCAGGGGGGTCCGGCTCTCGCCGATGGTCGACAGCGAGGCGCCGATGCGGCCGAGGGCGGTGCGGGGGCCCGTGGCGTCGATCCGGACGACGCCCTGGCCGGCGACGACGAGCGTGCCGGCGAAGACCCGGTCCGACAGCGCCCCGTCCGGCGGGGCGGGGACGCCGCTGCGCACGACCGCCACGGATTCGCCGGTCAGGGCCGATTCGTCGATCTGCAGGATGTCCGGCCCGAGCAGGGCGCCGTCGGCCGGCGCGCGCTGGCCCTCGGCGAGCAGGACGATGTCCCCGCACACCAGGTTCTGCGCCGCTATGGCTTGGGCCCGACCGTCCCGGACCACCCGGACCACGGGGTCCGACAATTGCCGCAGGGCCTTGAGCGCGGCCTCGCTCCGGGCTTCCTGGGCCACCACCAGGGCGACGGTGACCAGGCCGGCCGCGGCGAGAAGGAGCCCCTCCGACAGGTCGCCCAGCGTCAGGTACAGGGCCGAGGCGGCGGCGAGGAGGAGGAACATCGGCTCGCGCAGGGCCGAGAGGGCGATCAACGCCAGGGATCGGGTGCGGTCCGCCGACAGCAGATTGGGTCCGTCCGCGGCCAGCCGGCGCGCCGCCTCGTCCGTATCGAGTCCGCTGAAGGCGTGGGCTGGGGACATGGCGGCTCCGCGGGCGCCCCCGCCGGGGACGGGTAGCGCCCTGTAGTCTGGACCGGGTTGGTCGGGGACGCCTTGACGGCTGTCAAGGCGGGGGCGCGGGGCCGGGGCGGTCGTGGTCAGTCCGGCTCCGACTCGAGGCTGCGACGAGAGGCGGTCCGGCTCAGGAGCAGGAGCGCCAGGCCGCTGCTGATCAGGGCCACGCCGGTCAGGGCGCCGCCGGCCGCGGCGGGGTCGAGGCGCGTTCCGCCCGAAAGCGCCGCCGCAGCCACGACCGAGGCGAGGGCGGAGGCGAACAGCCATCTCCACACGCCGGCGGGACGCAGTCTGAGGGCGAGGGCCAGCTGGATGCCGCCGTCCATCACCAGGGACGAAATCGCCAGGATGGTGATGGCCAGCACCCCGGCGCGGGGATTGTAGAACAGGAAGACGCCGGAGACGGCCGCGACGACGCCGGCGATCAGCAGCCCCCTGGACGGCTGTCCGCCCAGCAGCAGGGCGAGCCAGATCGCCAGGATGCTGACGCCCGAGAACCAGAGGAGCCATCCCGACGTGCCGCCGAGGACAAGGCCGTAGGCGGTGTTCGACGTGCCGACGATCAGGGCGCCCATCAGGATGAAGGCGAGGGCGGCGAGGAACAGGGGCCGCGGGCGGGCCGAAACGCTCCGCATCAGGCCTTCGGACATGTGCGGCAGGGTGAGTGTCGTCATCGTCGCCTCCGGGGACGCCTCTCCATCGCCCCGGGCCGGGGCGGGCGCCTTGATGTCGGTCAAAAAGGCCGCGTCGATGAAAGCCGCGACGGGTTGCGCCAGATCAAGGTGACGGTCCCCGCATCCTGACTGACTGCAGGACGCGCCCTCGGGGCGCAGTCACAATCCCAGGAGACCTGACCATGCCCGCTCCATCCACACCCGCCGCCCCGGCCTCCGCCATGCGCGCGGTCGCTCCCTTCTTCGCGCCGCTGCAGCGCGAGTTCGATCGGGTGCTCGCCGACTTCAGCGGCTTTGACCTGTCGGACGTGTTCGGACCGTCGCCGCGCGTGGACCTGCGGGAAACCAAGGAGGGCGTCGAGCTCACCGCCGAACTGCCGGGCCTGACCGAGAACGACATCCACGTCGATCTGCAGGACGACGTCCTGACCATCAGCGGAGAGAAGAAGACCTCGACCGAGACCCACGACAAGGATTTCCGAATGACCGAGCGCCGCTACGGCGCCTTTTCCCGGTCGGTCCGCCTGCCCGCCGCGGTCCAGGCCGACAAGGTCAAGGCGTCGCTGAAACAGGGCGTGCTGACCGTCACGGCGCCGTTCGACGCCGCCGCCACGGCCCGCAAGGTCGCCATCCCCGTCAAGAGCGCCTGAGGAAAAACGTCATGGACCTTACAGGATCAAGCCTCGTCATTGTCGCCGACGGCCGGCGCGCCCGGTTGTTCGAGGAGCGGCGCCGCGGCGGCCCGCTGATCGAGGTGACCTCGCAACTGGGCGACCTCGCTCCGCATCGCCCCATGGCCGCAAGCCACGCCGGCGGCTCCCATGAACGGATGGGGCCCGCCTCCCACACGGGCGACCGGCCGACGCCGGGCGAGCGGCGCGAGGACGATTTCATCGATCTGGTGGGCGCGCGGGCGGCCGACGTCATGCGCCGCAGCGACCATCAGGGCCTGGTCCTGATCGCCGCGCCGCGCGCGCTCGGGCGTCTGCGTCAGGCGATGGCCCACGCCAAGCTGACGGTGAGCCATGCCGAGGCCCGCGACCGGGTGAGCCAGACCCCGGACGAGCTGCGGACCTGTCTGCGAGAACTCCGCCTGCACGACTGACGCGAAACCGGCCCTGATGGACGCTGTCCGTCAGGGCCGGAATCTGTCTGCCGGGGGAGTCTCCGGAGGCGGCGGTGCGGACCTAGCGGAAGGCCTGACCCGGGCGCACGCCCAGACGGCGGAAGGCCATGGCGGCCGGACAGAAGCCGGTGACCGAGGCCTGCATCAGGTTCACACCCACGAAGACGGTCAGCCAGATCCAGGCCGGATGGACCCAGTGGGTCAGGGCGACGCTGACCAGCACCATCAGGCCGGCGAACATCATGACAGCGCGATCGAGGCTCATGCCTGCGGCTCCTGTTGGGGTTTGGATGTGGGGGAGCGGCGCACCTTGTGGGCGCCGATCAGGTCGAGGGCCAGCTTCTCATAGAGGGGCTCGGCCTGGCCCTTGCGGACCTTGTGCAGGAAATAGCCCTCGAAGGCGACCTTGGCCGCATGCACCCAGCGGCCGCTGGCGGACCAGTTGATGTTGCGCGGCGGGATCTGCGGCTGGGCCATGAAGGCGACGCCGCCGTCGCCGAAATCGGCCAGGCAGATGGCGTTCCAGCTGGCCTCGAAGGTCGGCTCCTGGCCGTCGAGAATCTGCTTCAGATTGGCCGAGATGGCCGAGACCATGCTCTCGATCATGAAGCCGGTCTTGGGCACGCCGACCGGCACCGGGGTCGGCCCGGTCGGCGGAATGGCGATGCAGACGCCGAGGGCGAAGATGTCGGGCCAGGTTGGATTGCGCTGATGCTTGTCCACCAGGATGAAGCCGCGCGGATTGGTCAGGCCCTCGACCCCCCGCACCGCCTCGACCCCGCGGAAGGCGGGCAGCATCATCGAATAGGCGAAGGGCAGGTCGTGGTTCGCGATCACCGCGCCGTCCGCGCCGATCTCCTCGACATGCATCATGCCCGCGTCGACGCTCTTCACCTTCGCATTGGTGATCCATTTGATGTGCCGCTGGCGCATCTCGCTTTCCAGCAGCCCCTTGGTGTCGCCGACGCCGTCGAGGCCGAGGTGGCCGATGTAGGGCTCGGAGGTGACGAAGGTCATCGGCACCTTGTCGCGCAGCTTGCGGCGACGCAGCTCGGTGTCGAGGATCATGGCGAATTCATAGGCCGGTCCGAAGCACGAGGCGCCCTGCACCGCCCCGACCACGATCGGGCCGGGATTCTCGACGAAGCGGTCGAAGGCGGCGGCGGCGTCCACGGCATGGTCGACGTGGCAGATCGAGGCCGTGTGGCCGACGGGGCCGAGGCCCGGGATCTCGTCGAAGGCCAGCTCCGGCCCGGTGGCGATGACCAGATAGTCGTAATGCAGGCTGCGGCCGTCGGCCAGGTCGACGCCTTTTTCGGCGGGCCGGATGCCGGTCGCGCCGACGTTGATGAACTCCACGCCCTTGCGCTTCATCACCTCCGGCAGGCTGACCTCGATGGCCTCGCGCTTGCGCCAGTTCACCGCCACCCACGGATTGGAGGGGGTGAAGTGGAAGGTGTCGCCCTTCGACACCATGACGATCCGCGCGCGGTCGCCGAGAACATGCCGCAGGTCATAGGCGGCGATGGCGCCGCCGAGGCCTGCGCCGAGAATGACGATGGTGGGCCGTTCCATGCGCGTTTTCCTTCACAAGACGATCTGCGCCTGATGCTGCGCGGCCCGAACCCGCCTCGCCTTGATCCGTATCAAGGCCTTGCGGCGGTCGCCGGTGAACAGTGCTCAGGCTTGCATTCATATTAGCATGCTCTAATATTAGCGCAAGCTTACATAAGGACCTTGTCGATGCCCAAGCCCCCGGCCCTGTTCGCCGCCCTGGTCGCCGCCGCCGCGCTCGCGGGCGGCCTGTCGGCCTGTGGCGGACAGCCCGAATCGCCCGTCGCCGCGCCGGTGCGCGGCGAGCGCCTGACGGTCACGGAGCAGACCATAGACGCGGTCAAGCCGGCCTCGGCCGTGGTCGCCTCGCGCGATCTCG
Source organism: Brevundimonas sp. (assembly GCA_004296955.1). Classification (GTDB taxonomy): domain Bacteria; phylum Pseudomonadota; class Alphaproteobacteria; order Caulobacterales; family Caulobacteraceae; genus Brevundimonas. The sequence continues at coordinate 37,493 of SCVB01000098.1, read as the reverse complement.
GCGAGGCGCGGGCCCGCATTCCGGGCACGCTCATCCAGCTGAACGTGCGCGAAGGCGACACGGTGCGTCAGGGTCAGGTCATCGGCATGGTCGTCGACAATCGGGTCGGCCTCGAGACGGCGGCCTACGGCGCCCAGGTCGCGGCCGCCGAGGCCGAGGCCGCGCGGGCCCGGGCCGACCTGTCGCGCATCCAGACCCTGTTCGACAGGGGCATCTACGCCCAGGCCCGGCTCGACCAGGCCCTCGCCGCCTCACGCGCCGCCGACGCCCAGGTCCGGGCCGCGCGCGCCGTGCGCTCGGCCAGCGCCGAGACGGGGGCCCAGGGCCGAATTCTCGCCCCCAGCTCCGGTCGGGTGCTCACCGCCGACGTGCCCGCGGGCTCGGTCGTCAGCGCCGGGCAGTCGGTCGCGACCATCACTGCCGGACCGCTGGTCCTGAGGCTCGAACTGCCCGAGGCGCAGGGTCGCAACCTGCGGGTCGGCCAAAGCGTCGTCGTCTCTTCCGAGGACCTGCCGGGCGTCAGCGCCGGGACCATCGCCCAGGTCTACCCGGCCTCCACCGCGGGCCAGACCACCGCCGACATCTCCGTCGCCGGCCTCAGCAGCGACCGGGTCGGACAGCGGGTCACCGTCCAGGTCCCCGTCGGCCAGCGACGCGCGCTGGTCGTGCCGCGCCGCGTCGTCTCCACCCGCTACGGCATCGACTTCGTCCGCACCGTCGACCGCGCCGGCCGCGTCAGCGAGGCGCCGGTCCAGCTGGCGGGTCCCGCCGGCGAGGGCCGCGTCGAGGTGCTGTCCGGTCTCGCCGCCGGCGATGTCGTCCTGGCCCCCGCCGCGGCGACCGCGGAGCGCGCCCGATGAACCTCGGTCTTTCCGGGCGGCTGACCCGCGCCACGCTCAATTCGCCCCTGACCCCCCTGATGCTGCTGGCGGCGATCGCCGTCGGCCTGATGGCGGTGCTGTCGATCCCCCGCGAGGAGGAGCCGCAGATCAGCGTGCCGATGGTCGACATCATGGTGGCGGCCCCGGGGCTGAGCGCCTCGGACGCCACCGAACTGGCGGCCAAGCCGCTGGAAGCCATCGTCCGCAGTATCGACGGCGTCGAGCACGTCTACACCCAGGTGCAGGATGACCAGGTCATGGTCACCGCCCGGTTCATCGTCGGCTCGGACCCCGACGATGCGGCGGTCCGCGTGCATGAGAAGGTGCGCGCCAACTACGGCTCCATTCCCGTCGGGGTGTCGGAACCGCAGATCGTCACCCGGGGCATCAATGACGTGCCGGCGGTGGTGCTGACCCTGACGCCGCGGGCCGACGCAGCCGCGCGCTGGAGCGACCAGGCCCTGTACGACGTCGCCGCCCGCCTGCGCACCGAGATCGGCAAGGTCGAGGACGTCGGCCTGACCTTCATCGTCGGCGGACGACCGTCGGAGATCCGGGTCGAGCCCGATCCGGCCCGAATGGCCGCGCGGGGCGTGGCCCTGTCCTCGGTGCTCGAGACGGTGGCCCAGGCCAATCGCAGCTTCCCCGCCGGCGCCTTCCGCGACCAGGGACAAGCCGTGGCCCTGCGCTCGGGCGAGCGGCTGGCGACGCCCGACGACGCCTCCCTGCTGACCGTCCGGTCGATGGCGGGTGAGCCTGTCTATCTGCGCGACGTGGCGACCATCATCCAGGCCCCGCGCGAGGACCAGGCCCGGGCCGCCCACTACGCCCGCGCCGGCGAGGGCTGGAGCCGCACCCCGGCCGTCAGCCTGGCCGTGGCCAAGCGTCAGGGCGCCAACGCCGTGGTCGTCTCCCACGGCGTGATGCAACGGGTCGAGGCGCTGAAAGGCACGCTGATCCCGGAGGGGCTGGAGGTCGTGGTCACCCGCGACTACGGCGAGACGGCCAATGAGAAGGCCAATGAGCTGCTGATGCACCTCGGCCTGGCCACCGTCTCCATCGTCATCCTGATCGGCTTCGCCATCGGCTGGCGCGAGGCGGGGGTGACGGCGGTGGTCATTCCGACGACCATCCTGCTGACCCTCTTCGCCTCCAACCTGATGGGCTACACCATCAACCGCGTCAGCCTGTTCGCCCTGATCTTCTCGATCGGCATCCTCGTCGACGACGCCATCGTCATGATCGAGAACATCGCCCGACACTGGGCCATGAACGATGGCCGCAGCCGCGCCCAGGCGACGGTCGAGGCCGTGGCCGAGGTCGGCAATCCGACCGTGGTCGCCACCCTGACCGTGGTCGCCGCCCTGCTGCCCATGCTGTTCGTCTCGGGCCTGATGGGCCCCTATATGGCGCCGATCCCGGTCAACGCCTCGGCGGCCATGGTCTTCTCCTTCTTCGTCGCCGTGGTCATCGCGCCCTGGCTGATGATCCGCCTGGCGCGCAAGACCCTGGCCGGCGGCCACGGTCACGAGCACGGCGAGGGCATGCTGGGCCGCCTCTATCGCAAGGTGGCCACGCCGGTGATCCGCTCGCGCCGCAGCGCCTGGACCTTCCTGATCGTCGTCGGCCTCGCCACCCTGTTGTCGATGTCGATGTTCGGCTTCCGGGCGGTGCCGGTGAAGCTGCTGCCGTTCGACAACAAGTCCGAGCTGCAGGTCGTGCTGGACATGCCCGAGGGGACCAGTCTCGAAGCCACCGAGCGGACCCTGGCCGGCGCCGCGGCCGTGGCGGGGACCCTGGCCGAGGTGGAGTCGCTGGAGAGCTACGCCGGGACGGCGGCGCCGTTCAACTTCAACGGTCTGGTGCGCCACTATTTCCTGCGCGCGGGCGCCGAACAGGGCGACCTGGCGGTGATGCTGGCGCCCAAGGACGAGCGCGACCGCAACAGCCACGCCATCGCCCTCGACCTGCGCCGCCGTCTGGCGGAATTGCCGCTGCCGGCCGGCGCCTCGCTCAAGGTGGTCGAGGCGCCGCCGGGACCGCCGGTGCTGGCGACCCTGCTGGCCGAGGTCTATGGCCCCGATCCCGCCACCCGTCGCGCCGTGGCCGCCGAGCTGGAGACCCTGTTCCGCGCCGAGTCCTCGGTGGTCGACGTCGACAACAGCTACGGCGTCCGCCGGCCCGTGCTGCGCCTGATCCCGGACCGGGAGAAGATCGAGCGCTTCGGCCTGTCGGAGCGTGAGGTGCACGACTCCATCGCCGCCGTCATGGGCGGCCAGATCCTGGGCTACGCCGCGCGCGACAATGAGCGGACGCCGGTGGAGATCGCCGTGCGCCTGCCCCAGTCGGCCCGGACCTGGAACGAACAGATGGCGGTCATGCCGGTGGCCGTGACCACGATCGACGGCGGCCGCCGGCTGGTCGAACTGGGCGAGGTCGTCGAGGCCCGCACCGAACTGGCCAGTTGGCCCGTCTATCGCCGCGACGGCCGCGCCGCCGAGATGGTCACCGCCGAACTGGCGGGCCAGTTCGAGGCCCCGATCTACGGCATCCTGGCCATCGACGCCGCCATCAAGGCGCACGACTGGAAGGGACTGCCGCGGCCCGAGGTCCGGCTCAACGGCCAGCCGACCGACGAGACGGTCCCGACCGTGCTGTGGGACGGCGAATGGGAGATCACCTGGGTGACGTTCCGCGACATGGGCGCCGCCTTCGGCGTGGCCCTGCTGGGGATCTATGTTCTGGTCGTCGCCCAGTTCAAGGATTTCCGCATCCCGCTGGTGATCCTGACGCCCATTCCGCTGACCCTGATCGGCATCGTCATCGGCCACATGCTGTTCGGCGCGCCGTTCACCGCCACCTCGATGATCGGCTTCATCGCCCTGGCGGGGATCATCGTGCGAAACTCGATCCTGCTGGTCGACTTCATCCGCCATGCCCGCACGCCGGACCGACCGCTGCGCGAGGTGCTGCTGGAAGCGGGGGCGATCCGGTTCAAGCCGATCCTGCTCACCGCCCTGGCGGCGATGATCGGGGCGGCGGTGATCCTGTTCGACCCGATCTTCCAGGGGCTGGCGATCTCCCTGCTGTTCGGCCTGATCTCCTCGACGATTCTGACGGTGCTGGTGATCCCGGCGATCTATATTGCGTTGAAGGATGACGGCCGGCCCACGACGGCGCCGGTCCCGCCCGGAGACCCTGCATGAGCCGCGTCATCCCGACGCCAGACCCGGCGGCCCTCGCGGAGCTGGAGGCCAGCGCCGCGCCGGCCGCCCGCCTGATGCGATTGTTCGCCAATGAACAGCGGCTGATGCTGATGTGCCGGCTGAGCGAGGGCGACTGCGCGGTGGGCGAACTGGCCGCCTTCGTCGGCCTGTCGCAGTCCGCCTGTTCGCAGCATCTGGCCCGGCTGAGGGAGGAGGGCGTCATCGCCCCCCGACGCGACGCCCAGACCATCTATTACGGCATCGCGGACGCGGCCGCCGCCCGGGTCATCGCGCTTCTGTGCGACATCTACCGGAACAAGCCCGACGGAGACGGCGAATGACGTATTTTCACGCGCGCACCCTCACGGGCGGCTTCGATGAGGTGCTTGAACGCACCCGCGCCGCCCTCCAGACGCAGGGCTTCGGCGTCCTCACCGAGATCGATGTCCAGGCCACGCTGAAGGCCAAGATCGGCGAGGACTTCCGGCCCTATCGCATCCTCGGCGCCTGCAACCCCGTCATGGCCCATGAGGCCCTGAAGATGGAGCCGCACGTCGGCGTCATGCTGCCCTGTAATGTCGTGGTCCAGCAGGCCGGCGCCGATGTCGAGGTGTTCGCCGTCGACCCGGCCGCCTCCATGCGGGCGATCGAGAACCCGGAACTGCTGGCCCATGCAGAACAGGTCGGCGTTCGCCTGCGCGCGGCCATCGACGCGATCCAGGATTAGTCGCCGGGCGGTTCCGAGGGCGGGGCCGCGGCTGCACGCGGCGCGCCGCCGAAATAGGCGTCCAGGGGCCGCGCCTTCTCCCGTTCCAGAGCGGACCCGAGATTGTGACGCTGCACGGCGTCGGTGGCGTCGCCGATCATCTTTTCAAGCCGGGCGACATTCAATCGCTTGAGTTCCGTCGGGGTCATCCAGCCTCCAGCCGCCGCATCGGCCTGTCGATCAGATTTCTTCTGGGCGCACGCTGAACTGTCGTCTGTCCGGCGTCGCAATTAAGGCTCCGCCCAATCCGCGATCCTGACCGTCATCCGTCCCCTATTCCATACACGATCAGAGAGGAATGTCGATCAAACGATATCGGGAATAAGAAACCTACGTATTCCAGCCAAGAACTTATCAATGCTCACATAGCGTTTGTAATCACGGGCGTCAGATCTATGTTCAGCGGCGATTACCCAACCATTTGAGAGTTTGGGTGCGAAGCGCCGCCCACTTGTTCCGAAATCATTTCCTGAACTCCCTGGGCGTCCTGACCGTTGCCGAGCTGCTGCCGCGCCTGCGCGAGGTGACGCTTGTCGGCCCGGCCCAACGCCCCATCCTCATTCCGGGCGACGGGCGCGCTGGCTGCTGATCATCAATGATCGCGTCAGCGCACTCCGGGGCGGGCGACTCTGGCCAGAAATCCGGGACCGGGCCTGGCCGATGGGCCGGTCCTTCCAGGCGCCCGCCCGTAGCGAGGGCCGCCGGCCCGGCCGCGGCTAGCGCTGGCGGTGCCGGGCCGGGATGAGGCCGTGGCGCGCCATCTTGTCGTAGAGCGTCTTGCGCGGAATCTGCAGGTCCGCGGTGACCTGCCGGATGTCGCCCTGGTGACGGGTCAGGGACTCGCGGATCAGTTCGGCCTCATAGGTCTGGACGCGCTGGACCAGGCCTTCGTCTGACCGGGAGTCGGGGGCGAGCGGCCCCAGGCCGACCGCGACCTGGCTGGCGTAGTTGGCCAGTTCCCGCAGGTTCCCGGGCCAGTCGTGCTCCAGCAGGCGGCGCCGGATCGCATGGTCGACCGGCGGCGCCTCGCGTCCCAGACGGCTGGCCACCCGATCCAGGAAGCGGGCGAACAGCAGGGGCACGTCCTCGCGCCGTTCGCGAAGCGGCGGCGTGCGCAGCCGGATGACGTTCAGGCGATAGTAGAGGTCCTCGCGCAGGTCGCCGCGGGCCACGGCCTCGACCGGGTCGCCCTTGGTCGCGGCGAGGATGCGGAGGTCGAGCGCATGCGGCTCCATGGCTCCGACGGGCAGGATCTCGCGCTCTTCCAGAACGCGCAGCAGCATGAGCTGGGCGGCGCGCGGGGCGAGGTCGATCTCGTCGAGGAACAGGGTGCCCTGGTGCGACTGCTCGATCTGTCCCTCGCGTCGCCGGAAGGCGCCCGAGGGGCCGGCGGCGTCGCCCATCAGCAGGCTTTCCAGACCGCTTTCCGGCAGGGCGGCGCAGGCGACGGCCACGAACGGCCGCAGGCGCCGGCGTCCGGCGTTGTGGATGGCCCGGGCCACGGCCTCCTTGCCGGCGCCGGTCTCGCCCTCGATCAGGACATCCACCTCGGCGTCGGCCAGCCGCCGGATCGCGGCGCGCAGCGACTCGACCGACCGGCTGGAGCCGCTGAGCGGAATCGAGCCCTCGTCGTCGGCGGCGAGGGCCGTCAGGCGGCGGTTGTCCAGCACCAGGGCGCGCTTCTCGAGGGCCCGCCGCAGGGTCTCGATCAGCCGTTCCGGCGCGAAAGGCTTGGCGAGAAAATCATAGGCGCCGCGCTTCATCGCATCGACGGCCTCGGCGATGTCGCCGTGGCCGGTCATCATCACCACCGGCAGGTCGGGATCGAGCGCGATCAGCCGTTCAACCAGTTGCCGGCCGTCCATGCCCGGCATCCGCAGGTCGGTGACGACGACGCCGTCGAACCGGTCGTTGACGACGCGAAGGGCCGCCTCCGCCGAGGCGAAGGCGGCGACGGACAGGCCGTCCAGCTCAAGCCGTTCGGCGAGGGCGTCGCGGAAGGCGTCGTCGTCGTCGATCAGCGCGACACGGTCGAGGGCCTGGAAATTCATGACGCCCTGGCCAGCCGGATGACGAAACCGGCGCCGCCGGGGCCGGGCTCCAGGGCCAGTTCGCCGCCGAAGGCCGCGACAATGTCGCGGCTGATCACCAGGCCGAGCCCCAGGCCGTCGGGCTTGTCCGTCGTGAAGGGCGTGAACAGCCGCTGCCGGACCGCCGGCGACACCCCCGGCCCGTTGTCCCGGACGTGGATGGCCACCCGTCGGCCCTTGACCTCGACGCCGAGGGAGACGACCGGGTCGGCCACGCCGTCCAGCGCCTCGATGGCGTTCTGGAGCAGATTCAGGACCACCTGTTCGAGCCGGTTGCGCTCGGCGCGGACGGCGAGCCCCGCGGGCGCGCGGCGGCGTTCGAGGGCGATGCCCTTCTCCCGCAGCCGGCCGGCCACCAGCAGCAGGGCGCCGTCGATCGCCGCGTCCACGCCCACCGCCACGGTCTCGGAGCGGGTCTTGCGGGAGAAGGCGCGCAACTCGTCGGTGATGACCCCGACCCGTTCGGTCAGGCGGTCGATGCTGGCCAGCGAGCGGAGCGCGCCGGCGCTGTCCTCGCGCCGCAACTGGACCGCGGCGCTGTCGGCATGGGTCCGGATCGCCGCCACCGGCTGGTTGATCTCGTGCGCCACCCCGGCGGCGATCTGGCCGAGGGTCGCCAGCTTGTTGGCCTGGATCAGCTCGTCCTGGAGATGCTCGCGCACGGTCTCCAGCCGCCGCCGTTCGTCGATCTCGTGGCTGAGCTGGTCGTTGGTCGAGCGCAGTTCGGCGGTCCGCAGGTCAATCTGTCGCTCCAGTTCGACGCGGGACTGCTCGGCCTCGACTGCACGGGCGGTCGCCCGTTGCCGACGGCGCAGCAGGATGCCGGTCAGGGCGGCCAGCAGGGCGACGGTCAGGGCGCCGAGCCAGCGGGCGACGGCGATCGCTCGCGACACGCCGGCCCCCGACGGCGACAGCAGGGTCAGCCGCCAGCCGGTGTCGGGGATGGAGGTCGAGGCCACGGCGTAGAGGCCGTCGGGGATGTCCGCGGCGACGCGGATCAGGTCCGCGCCATCCGTGTCGAAGGGGAGGGGAGTCGGGATCGTCGACCCGGCGGTCTGGGTCGCGGCCAGCCGACGTTGCAGATCGACGGACAGGGCGCGATCGGTGTGGAACCGCCAGGCGGGCACGGTGGTGATGATCACCACGCCGTCCGCGTCCGTGACGTAGGTCGGCTCGCCCGAGGCGCGCCAGTCGGCCTCCAGGGCGTCGAATTCGACCTTGGCCACAATGACCCCGAGCGGCCGGCCGGCGGCGTCGTCGACGCGGCGCGACAGATACAGGCCGGGCCGGCCGCTGACGGTGCCGAGGGCGAAGAAGGTCGCCTGGCCGTCGCGCATGGCTTCATAATAGTAGGGCCGGAACTGGTAGTTGGAGCCGACGAAACTGGTCGGCAGCCGCCAGTTGCTGGCCGCCAGCGTGCGCCCGTCGGCGTCGAGGGCGTAGATGGCGGCGGCGCGGACGTCCCTGGCGAGGCTCTCGAATTTCCGGTTCAGCCGCGCCGCCCCGGCCGCGTCGGGGCGGGACAGGAGGACGGCCAGATCCGGGTCCTGGGCGAGGACCATGGGCAGGGACCGGTGCCGCTCCAGCTCGCTGCGCAGGACGGCGGCGTGCAGGGCGCCCGCGGTCGCCGCCTGACCCACTGCGGCGGCGCGGGCGTCGCGACGGGCGACCTCCCCCCCGGCCAGGACGACGAGGACGGCGACCAGGCTCCAGGCCGCGCCGAAGAGCCGCCACTGAGTCGAGGGTGAGACGGTCCCGGGCATCGGCCGAGAATGCGAGAATGCGCACAAATGTCCACCCGCGCTGTGCGGATTTTCGCACAAACCCGGGACCCTCCGGACGGCAGGCCTGAAAAATCTGCACGAAATCAACAACAAGACGCGGTGGCCGCCGCAGCTTGTCGCCTTCGCCGCGGGGCCGATACTGGGGCCAATCGCGCCGTTCAGAGCGCCAGTGTGACCGGAGCCGGGCAAGCGGCTCCATGGGAGGTCGTTTGTTGCATCCAGCCGCCACCGCCGGCGCGCCCGTCGTGCGTCGTCCGTTCTACCGCAGCCTCTATTTCATGGTGCTGGCGGCGATCCTGGCCGGCGGGCTGATCGGACACCTGTGGCCGACCTTCGGTGAAAGCCTGAAGCCGCTCGGGGACGCCTTCATCAAGCTGGTGAAGATGATCATCGCCCCGGTGATCTTCCTGACCATCACCACCGGCATCGCCGGCATGCGCGACCTGAAGCAGGTCGGCCGGGTCGCCGCCAAGGCCTTCGCCTACTTCCTGGTCTTCTCGACCCTGGCCCTGATCATTGGGCTGATCATCGCCAATGTGGTGCAGCCGGGCCGGGGGTTGAACATCGACCCGGCGACGCTGAACGCCGGCGCCGTGGCCCAGTACGCCCAGGCCGCGCACGAGAGCACGATCACCGGCTTCCTGATGGGCGTCATTCCCGACACCCTCGTCAGCGCCTTCGTCGAGGGCAACATCCTGCAGGTGCTGTTCATCTCGATCCTGTTCGGCATCGCCATGGCGATCGTCGGCGACGCCGCCGCGCCGGTGCAGCGGGCCCTGGAATCGCTCAGCCAGATTGTCTTCAAACTGGTGGCCATCCTGATGAAGGCGGCGCCGATCGGGGCGTTCGGGGCCTTCGCCTTCACCATCGGGGCCTATGGCCTCGGCGCCATCGCCAACCTCGCCGCCCTGATCGCCACCTTCTACCTGACCTCGCTGATCTTCGTGTTCGGCGTCCTGGGCATAGTCGCCTGGGTCAACGGATTCTCGATCTTCCGGCTGGTCGCCTATCTGAAGGAAGAGCTGCTGCTGGTGCTGGGCACCTCGTCATCCGAGGCCGCCCTGCCCAGCCTGATGCAGAAGCTGGAACGCGCCGGCGCGCCGAAGTCGGTGGTCGGCCTGGTGGTGCCCACCGGCTATTCGTTCAATCTGGACGGCACCAACATCTATATGACGATGGCCGCCCTGTTCATCGCCCAGGCCATGAACATCGAGTTGAGCCTGCAGGACCAGATCCTTCTGCTGCTCGTCGCCATGCTGAGCTCCAAGGGAGCGGCGGGCATCACGGGCGCCGGCTTCATCACCCTGGCGGCGACGCTCGCCGTGGTGCCCAGCGTGCCGTTGGCGGGCATGGCGCTGATCCTCGGGATCGACCGCTTCATGAGCGAGTGCCGGGCCCTGACCAATTTCGTCGGAAACGCCGTGGCGACCCTGGTGGTCGCGCGGTGGGAAGGACAGCTCGACCGTGAGGCGCTGCATGCGGCGCTCGGGTCCGGGCCGAAAGCATTGGCCGCGTCGCCGGATCCGGCGGCGGGGCCAGGGGACAAGGGCGCCATAACGGCCGACTGAAACGGCCGGGGCAAAAGGGAGGAAAAGACCATGAGAGACATCCATCGCACCACGCTGCTGGGCGGCGCCGCCACGCTGGCCATTCTCGTCTCCGCCGGCATGGCCGCGGCCCAGACCGCGCCGGATCCCGCCGCGGGAGCGCAGGCCGAAGCCGGCGGCCAGGACGCGTCCGAGCTCGACGATGTGGTTGTGGTCGGATCGCAGATCCGCGGGGCCTCGACGACGGCCGCCCTGCCGGTGGTGGTCTTCGACCAGGAGCAGATCGACGCCATCGGCGCCGTTTCGGGCGATGAGCTGATGCGCTCCATCCCCCAGATGGGCGATGTGCTGTTCGAGGCCGCCAACAATCCGCAGACCAGCAACTCGGCCCGGGGCGACGTCAATTCCGTCAATCTGCGCTCCCTCGGCGTCGGCAACACCCTGGTGCTGCTGAACGGCCGGCGGATGGTGCAGCATCCGACCAGCCAGGGCACCTCCGACACTGGCACCGTTCCGGTGCTCAGCTACAACTCCAACGCCATTCCGGTGTCGGGTCTCGAGCGGCTTGAGGTGCTGCTGGACGGCGCCGCCGCCATCTACGGCGCCGATGCGGTGGCCGGGGTGGTCAACACCGTGCTGCAGGACGATTTCGACGGCCTGAGGATGGAGGCGGAGTACAGCGGCGCCGAAGGCACCAGCCTGCGCGAGTTCGAGGCCAACGTCTTCGCCGGCAAGGATTTCGATCGCGGCAACATCTCCCTGTTCGCCAACTACAGCGACCGCACGGCCCTGATGGCCGAGGACCAGGACTTCACCTTCAGCGACGACATGCGGCCCTTCTTCGCCAACCAGCCGGGCTTCGAGACCTCGACGGTTCCGGACGGCCGTTCGTCGCACACGCCGTGGGCGCGGCTGAGCACCCCGGGCAGTTCGACGGCGCAGCGGCCGCGCTCGAATGGCGTGATCGTCGCCACCTCGGCCGGGGCGTTCCACTATCAGCCCGAGAGCATCGGCTGCACGGGCGTCAATCTCAACAACGGCATCTGCCTGGTCCAGGGCAACGGATCGTACAACGGCGACATCCGCGAGCTGCGCTACGACACCCGGCACGGGACCACCGTGCGCTCGGCGCTGGAGCGGACCAATGTCTTCCTGACCGGCCACTACGACCTGACGCCGACGATCACCGCCTTCGGCGAGATCGGCTTCTACGGGGCCGAAAGCCGGGCCATCCAGCCGCCGGTCGTCAATCTGAACGACATCTGGATCCCGGCCAGCAACTACTGGAATCCCTTCGGCCCGATCACCTTCGCCGACGGTTCGGCCAACCCCAACCGTCTGCCCAACCTGACCAACGTCCCCGCGGGCGGCTTGCCGATCCTGCTGGAGAACTACCGCTACGTCGACGCCGGCTTCCAGGAAGTCGTGGTGGAGAATTTCCAGTCGCGCTTCCTCGGCGGGCTACGGGGCGAATGGCGCGGCTTCGACTGGGAGTCGGCGCTGCTGTATTCCGTCGCCGAGGCCGAGGACCGGTCGCCCAATATCAATATGACGGCGCTGCAGCAGCAGCTCGGACTGTCGACGCCGGACGCCTATAATCCGTTCGGCGGCGGCTGTGTGGCGACGACCAGCTACGGCGACTGCTCGCTGTCGTCGCAGACGGCGATCGACGCCATCACCTTCGAGATGCGGCGCTTCTCACGCACCACCCTGACCTTGGCCGACTTCAAGATGTCGCGGAACGACCTGTTCGAGCTTCCGGGCGGACCCGTGGGCGTGGCCTTCGGCGCCGAGTTCCGGCGCGAGACCCAGTTCGATGATCGCGACGAGAACGTCGACGGGACCTATACCTTCGTCGACGCCGTGTCGGGCGCGACCAACCTGTCCAATGTCTCGGCGGTCAGCCCCAACCCCGACACGCGCGGCCACCGCACCGTCGCCGGCGCCTTCCTGGAGTTCGCGGTCCCGGTCGTGTCGCCGGAAATGAACATCCCCCTGGTCTACAGCCTCGACATGCAGGTGGCCGGCCGGTTCGAGGAATATTCGGACTTCGGCTCGGTGGCGAAACCCAAGGTGGCCGTGGCCTGGGACCTGTTCGACGGACTGCGCGTCCGCGGGTCCTATTCCGAAGGCTTCCGGGCGCCCAATCTGGAGCAGGTCAACGCCACCCAGTACGCCCGTCTCGCCGGCGGCAGGGACTACTACCGCTGCGAGCCCGCCCTGCGCGACGGTTCGATCGCCTCTATGAACCAGTGCGCGCAAAGCTTCAGCGCCTCGCTGCTGGTGGCCGGCAACCCCGACCTCGAACCCGAGGAAAGCACCAACCAGTCCGTCGGCCTGGTGTTCCAGCCCCGGTTCCTGCCCGAGGCCTGGGGCGAGATCTCCTTCACGGTCGACCGCTGGAAGATCGAGCAGGAGCAGATCGTCGGCCTGCTGGGCGCCCAGGCGGCCCTGACGCTGGACTATCTCAACCGTATCGAGGGCGGATCCAATCCGAACGTCGTGCGGGCGGCGCCGGACGCGGACGACGTCCTGTTGTTCGACGGCAGCGGCCTGGCCCCGGTCGGCGAGGTCATTTCGGTCAGCGACCGGTTCATCAACCTGTTGCCCCAGACCGTGGAGGGGATCGATTTCGGCTTCTCCTGGGCCAAGCGCCGGACGGCGTGGGGCACCTTCATCTTCCGCCTCAACGCCTCGCAACTGCTGGAATTCTCCCGCGAGCCGGGCGACATCATCGACTCCCTGTATGCGGCGCGGGAGGCGGGGACCATCGATCCCCTGACCCCGCTGCCGGACTCCAGCCAGCTGATCGCCCAGAACGGCCGGCCGGAATGGAAGGTCAGCACCACCTTCATCTGGCGCAGCGGGCCCTGGCGCGCCGGCCTGTCGACCCAGTACGTCAGCGACGTCAGCCAGACCGACCTGCTCAGCGATACCGGCACGCCGTGGGTGGTCGAGGAGCAGATGGTCGCCAACCTCTATGGCCAGTACGAGTTCGAGGACGCCGGCTTCGCCTCCGGCGTCACGGTGCGGGTCGGCGTGCGCGATCTGACCGACGAGGGCCCGTCCCTGGCCGAGGAAGGCTATCTGGGATCGATCCAGCGGCCGTACGGCCGGTCGTGGTACGTCAATATCGCGAAGACCTTCTGATCCGCCGGGGCGGAGCGGGCGGACGGCGTCGATCTTCTGGAGACCGGGAAATGAAACGTCTGGTTCTGCTCCTCTCCGGGCTTCTGCTGGTCCCCGCCGCGGCGGGGGCCGGGGTTCCGGAACGCCCGCGCGAGACGATCCCCTGTCCGGCCTCGGCCGGGCGGGGGACCCGGTGCGTGTCGGGCCAGGACGCCAACGGCGCCTGGTATGTCGCGGCCGTCCCGCCGAACTGGAACCGCCGTCTGATCGTCCACGCCCACGGCGGCCCGCGGACCGGCGCGCCCGAGGCCGCGGATCCGCTCGAGGACCTCGACCGGTTCTCGGTCATGGTGCGCCACGGCTACGCCTGGATCGGCTCGACCTACCGGCGCGGCGGCTATGGCGTGCGCATGGCGGCCGAGGACGCGGACAACAGCCGGACGGTCTTCTGGTCGCTGTACGGCCGGCCCGATCGCACCCTGCTGCACGGCCAGTCCTGGGGCGGCAATGTCGCCGCCAAGGCCTCGGAGCTCTATGCCGGCGACGCCGATACGGGCTGGAACTACGACGGGGTGCTGATCACCAACGGCGTCGTCTCCGGCGGGACCCGCGCCTACGGGTTCCGGGCCGACCTGCGGGCCGTCTACCAGTTCTACTGCAACAACCATCCGGCCCCCGACGAACCGGCCTATCCGCTGTGGGAGGGCCTGCCGCTCGACAGCCGCATGACCCGGGCCGAGCTGCGCCGGCGGATCGAGACCTGCACGGGGGTCGACCGTCCCGCGGCGCGCCGCACGCCGGAGCAGGCGGCCCGGCTGCGGGACATCCTGGCCGTCACCGGCGTGGCCGAGGCCCAGCTGGTCAGCCACATGAACTGGGCGACCTTCCTGTTCCAGGATCTCGTCCAGCGGCGTCTCGGCGGGCGAAACCCGTTCGACAACAGCGCGACCGTCTACAGCGGCTCGGCCGACGATGCGGCGCTGAACGCCGGCGTCGCGCGCTTCATGGCCGATCCGGAAGGGGTGGCGCAGCTGGCGGAGGACGCCGACCTGACCGGCCGGATCGTCCGGCCGACCGTCACACTTCACGCCCTGCACGATCCGACGGTGAGCTTCGGCGCCGAGGCCGTCTACGCCGCGACGGTCGCCGCGGCCGGCCGTTCGGCGTGGCTGGTCCAGGTCGCGACGGAAGAGGCCGAGCACAGCAAGCTGTCGGACGCCGGCTATATGACGGCGCTCGATGCCCTCGAGGGCTGGATCGACCGGGGCGTTCGTCCGGATCCGGCGGGTTTCCAGGCGCGCTGCGAGGCCCTGTGGTCGTCGCAGGGGCCCTGCCTGTTCGTCACGCCCTGAGACCGACGCCCGCGGGCGCAGACCGGCGGCCATTCAAGATCATCGAGGTCCGCCGGGGGCGCGCCCGGCCCGTCGGATCGGCGGTGATGCAAGATGTTCACGCACGCGAGAGGGAATATTGACAAGCGTCACCGGCCGTGTCCCTCTTCCTGTCGAGCGCCGACGTTCATGATCGACGCCGTGGGAGGGACATCACATGAGGGCGATACTGCTCGCTTCTGCCTGCGCGATTGTGCAGGCGGTGGTCATCGCGCCGGGACAGGCCCAGGCGCAGCAACAACAACCTGCAGCGACAGGGTCGCAGACGGAGCGCCAGGACCGCGACGCCGCGACGCTGGACGAGGTCATCGTCACCGCCACGCGGCGCGAGGAGCGGCTGCGGGATGTGCCGGTGAGCATCACGGCCCTGTCGCAGGAGGAACTCAACGAGCGCGGCATCGTCAACTACGACGGTCTGGCCACCGCCACGCCGGGCGTGGTGCTGAACCGGGCCTCGGCCAACTTCAACAATTTCACGGCCCGCGGCATCGCCACCAACGGCTATGGCGCCAATCTGCAGAGCACCGTCGCAATCTATCTCGACGAACTGCCGATCTCGTCCAACGGCAACTCCACGATCCTCGATCCCAGCCTCTACGACGTCGAGCGGATCGAATTCCTGCGCGGCCCGCAGGGGACGCTGTTCGGCTCGGGCTCGCTCGCCGGCGCGTTGCGCATCCTGACGCACGATCCCGACCCCACCGCCTTCGACGCCTCCCTGCTGGTTGATCTGGGGACGATGAATGAGGGCGGCCTGCGGCAGCGCTACAATGCGATGGTGAATGTCCCGCTGATCGAGGACCAGCTGGCCCTGCGCATCGTCGGCTTCTCGCGGCATGAGGAGGGTTGGGTCGACAACGTCGGCACCGGCATCGAGAACGCCAACTCACTGGTCCAGTACGGTGGTCGGGCCATCCTGCAGTGGGAGCCCACCGATCGCTTCACGGCGCGGCTGATGTATTCGCGCGAAATCGCCAATCCGCACGATTCCTCGCTGACCAATCCCAATCGCGGCGAATATGTCCGCCTGACGGACCGGCCCGACCTCTTCCAGAGCGACATGGCCAACTACAACATGACGCTGGAATACCAGTTCGACGGCGCCCAGCTGACCAGTTCCACGACCCAGTCCGACTATACGGGCCTGTTCTACGTCGACCTGGCCGGGACCTATGGCCAGGCCTTCCCCTTCGCGCTGGACGCGGACGCCTATGACGACACCTTCGTTCAGGAGGTGAGGCTGGTGTCGGATCCGGGCGGCCGCTTCGACTGGTCGCTGGGCGGCTTCTATTTCCGCAAGCGCCGCGACGTGGACTACAATTATCGCGGCAGCGAGGAATTCATGGCGGCCCAAGGGTTCACCGGGCTTCCCGACGAATATTATCTGCGGTTCGGCTCGCATTTCATCGCCCACGAGGTCGCGGCCTTCGGCCAGCTGACCTACCGGTTCACGCCGGACCTGTGGATCACCGGCGGCCTGCGCTACGGCACCACCGACGCCCAGGGCTTTACCGAGCCGGGCGGCTACAACTCCGACTATCTGACCCGGGCCTACTGGGCGACGATCCTGAACTTCCCCACGCCGGGTCCGCTCACCATCACCGCGGTGCCGCCGGTCACGGGCGTCAAGGCCGAGGAAAGCGGTATGTCGCACCGCCTGAGCCTGTCCTGGCGTCCGTCGCCGTCAGTGACCACCTATGCGGCGGTGTCCACCGGCTTCCGGCCGCCGATCGTCAACGCCCGCGCCGGCGCTGTCAGCACGCTTGACCCGACCGACATCATCATCCCGGACGGCGCCTCGTCCGACAATCTGACCAACTATGAGATCGGGGTGAAGGGGCGGTGGTTCGGCGGGCGCCTGATGGCCGACGCCGCCGTGTACTGGATCGACTGGAACGATATCCAGGTCCAGGCCAACCGCGTCTCGGACTCGGTCCAGTTCGCCACCAACATCGGCGGCGCGACCAGCAAGGGGGTCGAGCTGTCGGTCGTCGCCCTGCCGGCGGACGGCTGGACCGTGGCCCTGACCGCCGGGTTCAACGAGGCGAAGGTCGATGACCTGACGCCGGCGGAGGCGGCCATCTCCGGCGCCGTGCTCGACGCCCGACTGGCCGGGCCGGAGTTCTCTGGCTCGATGCGCTTCAACTACGAATGGCAGCCGACGCCGGGGATCCTCGCCAACGCCTCGGTCGCCGTGTCCCACGTGGGCAGCTTCCCGAACAGCTTCCCGAACACGCCGGGCAAGCCCCTGGTGCCGCTGGCGACCTATGACGACACGGACAGCTACACCTTCGTCAACGCCAACCTGGCCCTCGCCTTCGACCAGTTCACGGTGGCGGCCTATGTCGAGAACCTCTTCGACGATCATTCGGTGAACTACATCCACCCCGAAGCCTTCCTTGATGGTCGCTACGGCCGGCTGCGGCCGCGGACCATCGGCGTGCGCATCGGCTATGAGTACTGAGGTGGCGAAACCTTCCGAATATGCACTCCCGGGCGCGCATGTCGCGCGCCCGGGAGCCCGGGCCTGGTTCGTCCTGGCGGTCCTGTGTTTCGTCTATGTGCTGAATTTCCTGGACCGGCAGCTGCTGTCGATCCTGGCCAAGCCGATCCAGGACGAGCTGGGGGTCACGGACGGGCAGCTGGGCCTGCTCGGCGGCTTCTATTTCGCGCTCTTCTACTGCGTCCTGGCGATCCCGGTCGGCTGGCTGGCCGACCGGACCAACCGGGTCAGGGTCCTGGCCTTGTCCTGCGCCCTGTGGAGCGCGGCCACCGCGGCCTGCGGCCTGTCGACCAGCTTTGGCCAACTGGCGGTTTCGCGAATGGCCGTGGGGGTCGGGGAGGCGGGCGGCGTGCCGCCCTCCTACGCCATCATCTCGGACTATTTCCCGTCGGGCATGCGGGGCACGGCGCTGAGCCTGTTCAACCTCGGACCGCCGATCGGCTCGGCCCTTGGCGTCGCCTTCGGGGCCTCGATCGCCGCGGCCTATTCCTGGCGCGACGCCTTCCTCTGGGTCGGCGTGGCCGGGGTGGTCACGGCCGTGGTCGTCTGGCTGTTCGTGCGGGAGCCCAAGAAGGGCGGCCTGGACCAGAAGCTGGAAACCCATCCCCCCGCCGACGCGGCGCCCATTCCGCGGGCCGGCTTCATGGCCACCTGCAAGATGTATTTCGGCGACCCGGTCCTGCGCGGCATGGCCCTGGCCTGCGGCGCCACGCAGTTCATCACCTACGCCCTGCTCAATTTCGCGACCCTGTTCCTGATGCGCGAAAAGGGCATGACCCTGCAGGAGGTGGCCCTCTGGTACGCCCTCGTCGTCGGCGTGGGGGTCAGCGCGGGGATGTTCCTGTCGGGCTGGCTGATCGACCGGCTGAGCCGTCGCTCGAAGACGGCCTATGCCTGGCTGCCGGCCATCGGTCTGGCCCTCGCCGCGCCCTTTTTCGCCGCCTTCGTCTGGGCGCCGACCTGGCAGCTCGGCCTGATCTTCCTGATCCTGCCGATGGGGCTGAACTATTTCTACCTCTCGCCGGCGATCACCATGGTCCAGGAGGAGGTCCGTCCGGACCAGCGCGTGCTGTCGGGCGCCCTGCTGCTGCTGATCATGAACCTGATCGGCCTGGGCCTGGGCCCGACCTATCTGGGGGCGGCCAGCGACTTCTTCCGGGCCAGCTATCCCGACCATTCGCTGCAGATGGCGATGTACACCCTGATCCCCTTCTACGGCCTGGCCATCGCCATGTTCGTGGGTCTGGCGGGGACAATCCGGCGAAGAGAGGCCAAGGAGGCGTTGGCATGATGCGGATCCCTCTCGGCCTGCTGGCCGCCGCGACCCTTGTCGCCTGCGCCCTGGCGCCGACGGCCGCGCCGGCCCAGCCTGTCGTCGACGCCCCGGCCGGGGCCCTGCGCGGCGAGGCTACGGCCGGCGTCAACGTCTTCCGGGGCGTGCCCTACGCCCTGCCGCCGACCGGCTGGCGGCGCTGGCGGCCGCCCGCGGCCATGGCGCGATGGAACGGGACCCGCGACGCGACCCGCTTCGGGCCTGCCTGCCATCAGCCGACGGCGCGCGGGACCAGCATCTACGCCGCCGCCGAGGCGCCGACGATGAGCGAGGACTGCCTGTCGCTCAACATCTGGGCGCCGGAAGGCGTTCGCGACGCCCCGGTGTTCGTCTGGATCCATGGCGGGGCCCTGACCACCGGCTCGGGCAGCGAAGCCATGTACGACGGGGCGCGGATGGCCGCATCCCAGGGACTGGTGGTGGTGTCGATCAACTACCGTCTCGGCGTGCTGGGCTATCTGGCCCATCCGGAGCTGAGCGGGGAGTCGCGCGAGAACGTCTCGGGCAACTACGGCCTGCTGGACCAGATCGCGGCCCTGCGCTGGATCGAGGCCAATATTGCGGCCTTCGGCGGCGATCCGGACAATGTCACCATCGCCGGGGAGTCCGCGGGCGCGCTCAGCGTCATGTATCTGATGGCCGCGCCCCAGGCGCGCGGCCTGTTCGACCGGGCCATCGCGCAGAGCGCCTATATGATCTCGACGCCGGAGCTGCGCTCGCGCCGCCATGGCGATCCCCCCGCCGAGGGGGTCGGCGTCTGGCTGCAGGCGCTGTTGGGTGCGCAGAACCTCGCCGAACTGCGCGCCATGGACGCCCAGGCCCTGACCACGCGGTCGCTCGCGACCGGCTATGCGCCCTGGGGCACGATCGACGGAAACGTCCTGCCCGAACAGCTGGTCCAGGTCTTCGACCGCGGGGAACAGGCGCCCGTGCCGCTGCTGGCGGGCTTCAACGCGGGCGAGATCCGGTCGCTGCGCTTCCTCGCGCCCCCGGCGCCGGCCGACGCCGCGGCCTATGAGGCGGCGGTCCGCGACCGCTATGGCGACCTGGCCGGGGCCTTCCTGGCCCTCTATCCATCCAGCGACATGACGGAGAGCCTGCTGGCCGCCCCGCGCGACGCCCTCTACGGCTGGACCGCGGAACGGATGGGCCGGCGCCAGACCGCGCTCGGCCAGCCCGCCTTCCTCTACTTCTTCGACCACGGCTATCCCGCGGCGGACGAGGCGGACCTGCACGCCTTCCATGCGGTCGAGATTCCCTATGTCTTCGGCACGGGCGACCGCACGCCGCCGCGCTGGCCCGTTGCGCCGGACACGCCCGTCGAGCATCGGCTGTCGGCGGCCATCATGGCCTACTGGGGGTCGTTCGCGCGCAGCGGCGTTCCGACCGCTCCGGACCAGCCGGACTGGCCGGCCTACGGACAGGCGCGCGCCTGGATGGCGTTCGAGGAGGGCCCCGTGGTCCGCGAGCGCATCCTGCCGGGCATGTTCGAGCTGCGGGAGGCCGAAGTCTGTCGGCGCCGGGTCGCGGGGAATATGCCGTGGAACTGGGCCGTCGGCGTGGTCGCGGCGCCCCTGCCGCCGGCCGAGGCGCCGTGCCCATGAGCGACGGGGAAATGCAGGCCTTCGCCCTGACCCTCGACAAGTTCCTGGACCACGCCGCGAAATGGCGTCCCGGCGTCGAGGTGGTGACGGCCGGGGAGGGCGGACGGGTCGAGCGGATCGGCTATGCCGGCCTGCGCGCGCGCAGCCTGCGGGCCTCCGCCGTGCTGGCGGGTCTGGGCGTGCGGCCGGGCGACCGGGTGGCCACCCTGGCGTGGAACACCCAGGCCCATGTCGAGGTCTGGTATGCGGTCATGGGGATGGGGGCGGTGTGCCATACGCTCAATCCGCGCCTCACCGAGGCGCAACTGGCCTCCATGGTCGCCCAGTCCCGGGCGCCCATCCTGATCGCCAGCGCCGATCTACTGCCGCTGGCGCGGCGGGTGGCCGCGCGCACGCCGTCGCTGAAACGGGTGCTGATCATCGACGCCTCGACGGCCGCGGACGCGGCGGGTCCCGATGCGCTGGAGCCGATGATCGCGGCGGCGGGCGAGTCGGCGGTCTGGGGGGCGTTCGACGAGACCGCGCCGTGCGGCCTGTGCTTCACCTCGGGCACGACCGGCGCGCCCAGGGGCGTGACCTACACCCACCGGTCCAGCTTCCTGCACACGCTGCGTCTGCTGCAGGCCGACGTCATGGCCATCACCGCCGCCGACACCGTCCTGGCGGCCGTGCCGATGTTCCACGCCAACGCCTGGGGCCTGCCGTTCGCGGCGCCGGCGGCGGGCGCCCGGCTGGTCCTGCCGGGCCGGAACCTGGACGGCGCCAGCCTGGCGGCCCTGATCAATGACGAGGCGGTGACCATCGCCGTGGGCATCGCCACCGTCTGGCTGGGGGTGGTCGAGCACCTCGAGGCCTGCGGCGGCGAGACCCCGACGCTCAGGCGGGTGATCGTCGGCGGCGCGCCCATGGCGCCGGCGCTGATGGAGCGCATCGAGCAGCGGCTCGGCGTGACGGTCCAGACCAGCTGGGGGATGACCGAATTATCGCCGCTGGGAACCTGCGCGCCGCCGGACGACCCCGGCCGTACGGCCCAGGTTTCCGGCCGCCCCGCCTTCGGCGTGGACCTGCTGCTGGCTGATGCGGAAGGGCGGCCCCTGCCCGAACAGCGCGGCGCCGAGGGGCATCTGCAGGTCCGCGGCCCGGCCGTCGTCGAACGCTATTTCGGCGAGTCTGAAAGCGCGACGGACGCCCGGGGCTGGTTCTCCACCGGAGACCTGGCCAGGATCGGCATGGACGGCGACCTGGTCATCACGGGCCGCGCCAAGGACCTGATCAAGTCGGGTGGGGAATGGATCAATCCGGCCGAGATCGAGGCGGTGGTCAATGAACATCCCTCGGTCTCCCTCGCAGCCGTGATCGGCCGGCCGGATCCAAAATGGGGAGAACGTCCGATTCTGGTGATACAGACCCGTGAGACGCAGGACGCCAGTGATGAAGACATCCTGGCGCCGTTGCGCGGCCGGGTCGCTCCGTGGTGGATTCCCGACGAGGTTATTCGCTTGCCCCAGATGCCCCTGGCGTCCACCGGCAAGATCGACAAGATGCGTTTGAGAGTTGACTATGGCGGTTGCTAAACAGAAGTCCGGGCTTCAGCCCTCCAAGGCCAGAAGCGAACCGGCCGAGGTCTCCAAGCCGCGCCGCCGCCGCACCAAGGTCGAGCAGCGCGCCGACAAGATGGAGCAGATCCTCGACGCCGCCGAGTATCTGTTCTCGATCCACGGCCTGTATGGCGTGACCCTGAAGGACGTCGCCCAGCGCGTCGGAGTCCATCACACGCTGCTGAACTACTATTTCACCGACAAGAAGAAGCTGTTCGACGCCGTCATCGCCCGCCGCGCGGAGGTGACCATCCAGATGCGGATGCAGGCCCTCGAGGACTATGACGCCGCGACCGGGGGCCGGCCGACCGTCGAGGGCGCCCTGCGCGCCTTCCTGGACACCGATCTGGATCTCTACAGCCAGGGCGGCGAGAACTGGAAGAACTACGGCGCCCTCGGCGCACAGGTCTCGAACACCCCCTATGGCGCCGAGCTGTTCGACCTGCATTTCGACCCGGTGGTTCTGCGGCTCATCGACCTGCTGAAGAAGGCTCTGCCGGACTGCGCCGAGGCCGACATCTTCTGGGGTTATCATTTCGTCACCGGCGCCCTGATGCTGACGCTGGCCCGCACCGGCCGGATCAACAGACTGTCCGGCGGGCTGTGCGACTCCGACGATTTCGAGGCCGTGAAGGACCGGATGGCCACCTTCATGGCGGCCGGCTTCATGAGCATCTGCAGGCCCGACGTCGCGCGCCAGACGCCGGCGATCTGAGCAGACATACACGCACACTTACGGAAACTGGAGACGGGCATGACGCTTGCGGGGCGGGTTGCGATCGTGACGGGGGCGGGCGGGGGGCTGGGCCGCCAGCACGCCCTGTATCTGGCCCGTCAGGGCGCCCGGGTGGTGGTCAACGACCTCGGCCAGGATGCGGCGGACGCGGTGGCCGCCGAGATCGTCGCGGCGGGCGGCGAGGCGATCGCCGTCGCGGGCTCGGTCACCGATGAAGCCGCCGTGCAGGCGATGGTCGAGCGCACCCTGGCCGCCTGGGGGCGGATCGACATCCTGATCAACAACGCCGGCATCCTGCGCGACAAGAGCTTCGCCAAGATGAGCCTGGACGACTTCCGCCTGGTGGTGGAGGTCCATCTGATGGGGGCGGCCGTCTGCTCCAAGGCGGTCTGGGAGACCATGCGCGGGCAAGGGTACGGCCGTATCGTCATGACCACCTCCTCCTCGGGCCTCTACGGCAATTTCGGCCAGGCCAACTACGGGGCCGCCAAGATGGCGCTGGTCGGCCTGATGCAGACCCTGGCCATCGAGGGCGAGAAATACGGCGTGCGGGTGAACTGTCTGGCGCCGACAGCGGCCACCCAGATGACGGCGGGCGTCCTGTCAGAGCAAAGCCTGAACCAGCTGGACCCGGCGCTGGTCAGTCCGGCCCTCCTGGCGCTGGTGGCCGAGGACGCCCCGACCCGCGCCATCGTCTGCGCCGGCGCCGGTCATTTCGCGCGCGCCTATGTCACCCTGACCCCGGGCGCCTGGATCGGCGGCGGCCCCGATGCGGGCGAGCGGGTGCAGGCGGCCTGGGCGACGATCTCGGACCCGGCCGGCTCCGTCGTCCCGGACTACGGATTCACCCAGGCCGAACGCGAGGTCGCCAGCGCCGAGGCGCATGCTGGCGGCGCCGCCGGATGACGGCGGACGGGACCCGGACCGGTTCGACGCGCCGCGCGCTTCTCGGCGCCGCGGGCGTCGCGGTCGCCGGCTGCGCGGCCGGCCCCGTCGGGGCCCGCCCTCGTGAGGACTTCGCCGCGGTTCTCGACCTGGCCATGGCCCAGCGCAGCACCGGCGTTCTCGTCAGTCGGGCCGGAGAGACCCTCGCCGAACGCTACGCGTCCGGATGGGGGCCGGACCGTCCGCGCGAGGTGGCCTCGGTCGCCAAGAGCATGCTCGCCGTGTTGATCGCCATGGCGGTCGAGGAGGGGGCCTTCACCGGCCTCGACCAGGCGGCTGCCGACTTCATCCCGATGTGGCGCGACGACGCCCGCGCCGCGATCACCCTGCGCCATCTGATGAGCATGACCTCAGGCCTCGACGATGCCGGTCTGGCGCTCAGGGGCGTGGTCGGCGACCAGTTCGCGATCAACGCCGCCGCCCCGTTGCGCCACCCTCCCGGGACACGCTGGGCCTACAACACGGCGGCCTATCATCTGCTGTTCCACCTGCTCGCGCGGGCTGCCGGCCAGTCCGTCGAAGACTTCGCCGGGCCCCGACTGCTCACGCCGCTGGGCATGGACGACACGCGGTGGATCACCTCGCAGGGCGTCGGCGAAGGCGGCGTCGTGACCAACTACTACAGCGCCGCCTCGACGGCGCGGGACCTCGCCCGGTTCGGCGAACTGATTCTCGGCGCGGGGGTCTGGAACGGCCGGCGGCTGATCGGGGCGGAGAGCCTTCAGACCCTGCTCAGACCGTCGCAGGCCCTGAATCCCTCCTACGGCCTGCTGTGGTGGTCGAATGCGCGCCCGGGCGCGGACGCCTTCGGGCGGGGCGACAGCCTGCGCTTTCCGTCAGCGCCGCGCGACACGGTGGCGGCGCTGGGGGCCGGCGGTCAGCTGGTGCTCATCGTTCCCTCGCGAGCCCTGATCGTCGTGCGCCAGGGCGAGGCGCCGGGGTCGCCCACGCTCGGGGACGACCTGCTCGCCGCCGCCCTGCGCGCGCTCGACGCCCGGTAGACGGCGAAGGCGGGATCATCGAAACCGCGCGCGGCGCCGTGGTCATCACCGATCGCGCCGCCCTCGAAGCCCGCGTCTGCGAATGCTACGACGCCTCGAGGTCGGTGCGCGACCGCCGTCAGGCGCCGTCCCTCGAAGACCGCCGCTCCGTTTCGGGCGGCGGATGTCGATTGGGCGCGTAGAATGATCCAGGATGTTCCGGCCGACCTTCCCGAGATCGTCGTGACCGCGGCCCGCCTGCCGCCCGCGGCCGGAGACGCGGCCTTCTCGGTGATCCGGCTTGACGGAGAAACGCTGGATCGCGCGCCCCGGCTGGACGAGGCGCTGGCCTCGGTGCCGGCCGTCTCCCTGTTCCGACGTACCTCCAGTCTCGGGGCCAATCCGACCACCCAGGGAATCAGCCTGCGCGCCATCGCGCCCTCCGGCGCTGGCCGGACCCTGGTGACCCTCGACGGCGAGCCGCTGAACGACCCCTTCGGCGGCTGGGTGATCTGGTCGCAGGTCGCGCCGGAGAGCCTGCAGGGCGTGGACATCGTGCGCGGCTCGGGCGCCGGGCCCTATGGCGCGGGGGCCCTGACCGGGGTGATCGCCCTGCGCGAGCGCGACCGCGAGGGCGGCGTGCTGGACCTCTCCGCCGGCGACCTCGGCGGCCGCCGCCTCGCGGCGGCGGCGACCCTGATCCACGGCCGCGTCGCAGTCACGGGCTCGGCCCTCCATGAGCGCTCCAGCGGCTATATCCCGGTGCGGGGCGCAGCGGCGGGCGCTGCAGACACCGCGCTGGATCTCGAGACGACGAGCGCCGCCCTGCGCGCCGACCTTGCGATCGACGGGGCGACGGCCCTTTCGCTGCGGGCCGCGGCCTATGACGAATCGCGCGGCTCCGGCCTGGCCGGGGCGCGGTCCGCGGCGAGCGGACAAGGCTACAGCGCGACCCTGGCGCGGACGCCGGGCCCCGGCCGAACCGGCTGGCGCGCCCAGATCTGGCGGCGGGAGAGCGATTTCGCCAACACCTCCGTCGCCGTCGCGCCCGGCCGCGTCTCGACGACCCCCGCCAATGAACAGTACGCCACCCCGGCCATCGGTTGGGGCGGCAATCTCGCCCTGCGCCGTTCGGCGATCGCATTCGGCGACGGCCGGCTTGAATGGGAGCTGGGGGCGGACGCCCGCTTCAACGAGGGCGAGACCCGGGAACGATTCCGCTTCATGGCCGGACAGTTCACCCGGGAGCGGTTCGCCGGGGGCGAGACTTCGGTGGTCGGGGCCTATGCCGAGGGCTCCTGGACCGCCGGACCCTGGCTGGTCGCGAGCGGTCTGCGTCTCGACCGCTGGGAGAATACGGACGGCCGCCGGCTGGAGCGCGACCGGGTCACGGGCGTGTCGACGCTCGACGAGGCCTATCCGGACCGGTCCGGCGAAGTGGTCAGCGCGCGCCTGGCCGTTCGCCGCGAGCTCGGCGCCGACCTCGCCCTCCGCGCCGCCGCCTATTCCGGCTTCCGTCCGGCGACCCTCAACGAACTGCACCGCCCGTTCCGGGTCGGCAACGATCTGACCGAGGCCAACGCGGGGCTTGAGCCTGAACGGCTGCAGGGCCTCGAGGCCGGACTGTCGTGGGACCGGCACGGCGCCCGCTTCGGGGCCACGGTCTTCCTGAACCGGATTGAGAGCGCCATCGTCAACGTCACCCTCGGCGCGGGCCCGGGGATCATTCCCGCCCTGCCGCGGGCGGGCTTCGTCCCCGCCGGAGGCGTGCTGCGCCAGCGCCAGAACGCCGGCGTGATCGAGGCCGCCGGGATCGAACTGTCGGCCGAGCGTGACGTCGGCGCCCTCACCCTCGTCGCCGCCCTGTCGGCGACCGAGGCCGAGGTCGACGGCGGCTCCGCGGCGCCCCAGCTGACCGGACTGCGCCCGGCCCAGGCGCCGGCGTTCGGGGCCACGGCCGGGATCGACTGGCGGGTCAGGGACCGGCTGACCCTCGGCGCGCGAGCCCGCTTCGAGAGCCGGCGCTTCGACGACGATCTGAACAGCCGCGTGCTCGACGCCGCCACGACCCTGGACGCGCGCGCGGACTGGCGGGCGGCGGAAGGCGTCGTGCTGTACATCGCGGCGGACAATCTGCTCGACGCCGCGGTCGAGGTGTCGGAGACCGGCGACTTCGTCGCCGGCTACGGCCCGCCGCGCGTCCTGAGGGCGGGCGTTTCCCTGAACTGGTGACGCGTGCACGCGCGGGCGAAGCGCGGACGCCGCCGCCTGGGCTGCAGGCCGGCCACGGCCGGGAAGATCAATGCATGAAGCGACGGAATGAGAGCGAGGCCCGGGGACCGGTGGCGCGCCGTCGGTCCCCGGACGTCACCGGCTACTGGCCTTCCTGGGCCGACTGCTGGATGCGCTGGCGGAGCATTTCGTGGAGCTCCTCGCGCAGGCGCTCCCGCTCTTCGGCGGAGGTCGCCTGGCGCATCTGCTCATGGAAGCGCAGGCGTTCCTGGTCGGTGAGCATCTGGCCCAGCATATAGGCTTCGCGGCTCTGGGTGCGGACGCCGTCCGGCCCGATTTCGACGCCCATCTCCTCGGCCCGCTCGCGGATCTGCTGGCGGTGTTCGGCGCGGACCCGCGTGCGCTCGGCGTCGGACGTGGCCTGCTGCATCTGCTGGCGGAACTGCGTCCGTTCTTCGTCGGTCAGCAGGGTCGAGGCCAGGAGGCTGCTCGCGCTGTTCAGATAGTCGCGGTCGCGAATGCGGTCGCGGTCCTGGTCCGGAACGCCGTCGCCGTCGAGATCCAGCAGCCGGTCACGATCCTGGAGGCGATCGCGATCCTGATCGGGAACTCGGTCGCGATCCTGGTCGCGCAGCTGATCGCGATCGCCGATGCGATCCTGGTCGGGCTGGGTGGGGACCGGACGCGTGACCTGCGGCTGGGCAGGCACGCGCTGGCCGCCCCGCGACTGGGCCTCGGCGCCGCCGGCCATTCCGGCCAGGAGCACGGCCGCCAGGGCCGCTGCGGAAAGGGACCTTGCTTGCATGATTAATCTCCGGCCTGCGCCTCGATCGGGGGGACATCGTCGAAAAAAGGACGGGGGCAGGCGAACCGCCGTTCCTCGACAACTCAACGATGACGCCGGGGCGGACCCAAACCTTGATCCTGATCAAGAGAAGGAAAACGGCCCTCTCCCGGAATACTTGGGATTATCATCGCGGCGACTGTCCGGGCTGCGGCCCAGGGCGCCGATCGACAGCTCACGCTGTGTGCAGGCGGCTGCGTAAGGTTATGGGTTCTGACGTCTTTTCAGGCGAACGCGCGGCGTGTTCCGATGCCTTCAGGGTCTGGCGACGAACGCTGGTCGCTGCGAAGCCTCGCGGCGGGAGGAGAGGGGAAGAACGACGATCCGCGACAAGCGGTCGCGGATGTCGCGGCCGGGCGGGGGCCTGTCGGCGGGAGCCGCGGGCGCATCCCGTTCACTCCGTGAAGCCGAGCGAGCGTCTCAGGGTTCTGAGTTCTTCAACGATGGTGAGGGCTGCCGGCTGGCCGGCCTGATCATGCACGAGGGTCAGGGCCCGCAGGTGCAGGCGAAGGGCGTCCGTGTGCCATATCCCCTGGCTGATCAGGCCGTCGATCATGACGCATATGCCCCGGGCGACGGCGCCGACGGCGTCCAGCCCGGCGGCTTCCGCCACCTCGGCGATGTTCATCGCCGGCTCGGCGATGGTCCGGCATCCGCCGAACAGCGCCTCCTCGGGCTGTTCGGCAAAGGCCGTGAGGATCGCGACCCGCTCAGTGACGAAGGCTCCGATCCGGGTCGCGAGGCCCGCGACCTGTGCATCGGCATCCGACACCAGCCGGTCCGCCGTGGGCCCGTCCCTTGAAAGCAGGGCCTCGGAAATGCGGTTCCGGACCGTATAGACCCGCGCTTCGCTCATGGGTTCTCCTAGCCGAACAGGGCGGTGACATCGTCCTGGGACATCGCCCGCTCCGGATTGCCGACAAGCGCCAGGGCGCTGCTTCGCCGTTCCGGCGTCTCCGGCGACAGCGGAAGGGTCCTGATCCGGCGGTCCGGGCCGCAATAGCCCCCGGACTCGACGAACTGGCGGGCGTCCCGGGCGATCCATTCGATACGGCTCAGCAGGATCGCGGGGGCGACCGGCTTCCGGACGATCATGTTGGCGCCGGCGTCGCGGGCCTGGATGACCAGATGTTCGGGCGTGTAGCCGTGCAGGATGATGATCGGCGCCGTGTGATTGGGCAGCGCCGGATCCGACCGGATGTGGCGGGCCAGATGCAGTCCGTCCTCTCCGGGCATCGCGAAATCGATGAGGATCAGATCAAATCGTTCCCGGGCGACCAGGGATCGGGCCTCGCCGGCGGAGAGGCAGGATTTCAGCTGACCCAGCCGGAAGCCCGAGAGGATCTGCGACAGGAGTTCGAGCGATTGCGGGTTGTCGTCGACGACCAGGGCCTTCGTCTTGCGCAGGTCGAGCCGGATGCCGAATGCCGCCATGTCGCCTTCGCTTCCCTGGTCGCGCCGGAGCCTTCGTCATGATTCCAGCAGACGGTCGGCTGTCGTCTGGTCGAGTCCCTGCCCCCGGAGGGCGGGTCCGTTCAGGAGGGGATCTACCCGACGGCCGCCCGCAGGCTGGTCGCCGAGCATGGCGCCAAGCTGCTCCAGCCTTTGACCCGTGAGGTCCTGGAAGGCGCAACCCTCAAGGATCTGAAGCAGATGAGCTTCAAGCCTCCCGGCCATGGCGGCGTCGCCTTCGCTGATCGCGGCCAATTCCTGGAGTCCGGCGGTCGCGGCGGTCAGGATGACATCCACCCCGGCCTCGATTTCCTGCCGGATCAGCTCAAGGAGCGCGAGGGGATCGCTCATCTCAGAGCTCCCCCAGGACGGTGGTGAGTTTCTGCTTCAGGACCGCAAGGGTGAAGGGCTTGATAATGTAGTTGTTCACGCCCGCCTGGCGCGCAGCCACCACATTCTCGGTCTTGGCCTCGGCGGTGATCATGACGAACGGCGTCGCCCTGGTGCGCGGATCCGCGCGAACCGCCTTCAGGAGTTCGTAGCCGGTCATGGGCGCCATGTTCCAGTCCGACAGGATCAGCCCGTAGTCGTTCTGCTGGATCTTCTGCAGGGCCGTCGCCCCGTCCATCGCGTCGTCGATGTTCCTGAAGCCCAGCTGCTCAAGCAGGCCGCGCACGATGCGGACCATCGTCTTGTAGTCGTCCACGACGAGGACATTCATGGATTTGTCGACTGCCATCTGTGGGCTCTCGTTCTGGCGGGGGCGTCTTTCGCTGAAAGGTGCTGGTCGATGGATAACAGGAGGTTACCGGCGCGCGTCGGATATCGTGTATTATGATCGCGAACAGCTTTATAGATTAACCGTCAGGTGCAATAAATCACATCAAGAGAGTGTAGCTGTTAGACGATTCAAGCATTCGGTAACCGCTATTAGCAAGTAAGTTGGTGCGACAGTCAAATAGTGCTCGATAGCCAGGCGGATTCATGCCGTATTAACCATCAGTCAGCCCTCTATACATGGGGATGAATTGGGGGTTGCGCTTGGACGACTTGGTTGCCGACTTTATCGCCGAAACCCGCGAGGGCCTTGAGGCGCTGGACAGCGAACTGGTGCGCTTCGAGCAGCAGCCCGACGACCCCGCCACGCTCGGCGGCATCTTCAGACTGATTCACACCATCAAGGGCACCTGCGGCTTCCTGGGCCTGATCCGGCTGCAAACGGTGGCTCACGCGGCGGAGAATGTGCTCGGCGCCTTCCGGGACGGGGTGTTGCCCGTGACCCCGGTCGCGGTGTCCGCTGTCCTCGAGACGGTGGATCTGATCCGGTCCCTGACCGACGCGCTCTGCGCCACGGCTGCCGAACCGGAAGGCGACGATTCAGCCCTGATCGCGCGGCTGGAAGGGCTTTTGGAGGCGCCCGCGGCGGCGGTCGGGGAAGCCCCCGAGGCGATCGTCGCTCCCCGGGAAGAGGAGGACGCCCGCCGGCTGATCTGTCGCCTGGGCGGAGACGCCACGCTGGATGCGGCGGCGGAAGCCGCGGTCGGGCGGCTGGCGTCCGACGGCCTCGTCGGGGCGGTGTTCGCGAACGCCGACCCCGACCGGCTCCAGGCCGCGATGCGCGACAGCCTCGGTTCCCTGGCCCGAAAGGCGGAGCGGGGACGCGGCTTCGCGACCGCCCTGGCCGGGTTCGTCGACAGCCCGCTTACGGCCGCGGAGGCCGGGCGGGTGTTCTCCCTGGTCGGGGAGTCCCTGGGTGCGCTGGATATAGCCGACGCCGCTATCGACGAGCTGGCGATGCTGGTCGACTGCGAACCCGCCGAGGCGGCGGCATCCGCTCCGGAGGCGTTCGCCGCGCCGGCGCCGGATACGGTCGTCGAGACCGGCCCGGCGGCCCCCGTGGCCGTGACATCGCCCGCCTCCGCCCCGTCGCCGAGGAGCGAGGCCGAGCCCTCCGGCCCGGCCCAGACCATCCGCGTCAGCGTCGATGCGCTGGAGCATCTGATGACGGTGGTCAGTGAACTCGTGCTGATCCGCAACCAGCTGATCCAGACCCTTCGGCTGGAGCCCGAGAGCCCGTTCGCGGCGCCGTTGAACCGGCTCAACCAGGTCACCAGCGAACTGCAGGAAGGCGTGATGACCACGCGGATGCAGCCGATCAGCGGGGCCTGGGCCAAGCTGCCGCGCCTGGTGCGCGACCTGGCCCAGGACCTGGGCAAGTCCATCGACCTGGTCATGGTCGGGCAGGATACCGAGCTGGATCGCCAGGTCCTTGAGCTGATCAAGGATCCGCTCACCCACATGATCCGCAACGCGGCCGACCATGGGCTGGAGACGCCGGCGGAGCGGGCCGCTGCGGGCAAGCCTGAGACCGGGCGGATCACCCTTCAGGCGCGGCACGAGGGCGGCGCGATCGTCATCGAAATATCCGACGACGGGCGAGGGCTTCCCGCCGATAAGCTGCGCGCCAAGGCGGTGGCGGCCGGCGTGCTGACGCCCCTCCAGGCCGAGCAGATGTCCGATCTCGAGGCGCGGCAGCTGATCTTCCTGCCCGGCCTTTCGACCGCCGCGGAGGTGACTTCCGTGTCCGGGCGCGGGGTCGGCATGGATGTCGTCAGGACCAATATCGAGAAGATTGGCGGAGCCATCGAACTGGCGTCGGTCGAGGGCCGCGGCGCCTGTTTCACCATCCGCATTCCCCTGACCCTGACCATCGTCTCGGCCCTGATCGTGGAATGCTGCGGCGAGCGGTTCGCCATGCCCCAGTCCAGCCTGGTCGAACTCGTCAGCGCCAGCGGCGGCTCGGGTCGGACCATCGAATATATCGACGGGGTGGCGGTGCTGAGGTTGCGCGACCGCCTGTTGCCGCTTGTGTCGCTGCAGGCGCTGCTGGGGCTCGAGCCCGCGGGCGAGCCGCCAGCCGAGGCCTGCATCATCGTGGCGCGGGTCGGCGCCTTCACCTTCGGCGTGATCGTGGACCGGGTCTTCGACACCGAAGAGATTGTCGTCAAGCCGGTCGCCAGCGTTCTTCGCCACCTGAAGCTCTATTCGGGGGCCACCATCCTGGGCGACGGCTCGGTGATCCTGATCCTCGACCTCAAGGGAATCTCCGTCGAGACGGGCGCGGGGCAGGGCGCGGCGGGGGTGCTGGACTGCGAGAACGCCGAGGACGCCGGAAAGCAGCAGGCGATGTCCGCCCTGCTGGTGTTCCGCGCCGCCAACGACACGCTCAAGGCCGCGCCGCTGGCGAACGTGTCGCGTATCGAGGAGGTCGCGGCCGACCAGATCGAGTGGATCGATGGTCGCAGCGTCATCCAGTATCGTGGACGGCTGATGCCGGTCATCGGCCCGGACGCGGCGCCGGCGAACGCCTGGGACGGGCCGGACCAGCGGCCGCTGCTGGTCTTCAGCCGCGACGACCGGTCCGTGGGCCTGCTGGTCAACGAGATCGTCGACATCGTGGAATGCGTGGTCGAGCCCGATATGACCGCGGCCGGCGCGGGCGCCCTGGGCGGCCTCATCATCGGCGGCGTGGCGACGGAGTTGATCGACGTCTCCTACTACTGGAGCCGGGCCTTCCCCGACGAGGCCGCGCCCGCGATCGACCCGTCTGGCCGGGCGGCCCCGGCGCCCACGGCGGCGACCGAGCCGGCGGCCGGGACGCCGCCGGGGGATGCGTCCGGAGGACGGCGTCGCCTGTTGCTGGTCGACCAGAGCCCGTTCTCCCAGCTCCTGCTGCGGCCGCTGCTGGCGCAGGCGGGCTACGAGGTGGTCGTGGCCGAGGATCCGGTCGCGGCCCTGGGGCTCTATGACTCCGGCGAGCGGTTCCAGCTGATTATGGCGGACACCTCGAACGCGGAGAATGCGCGGCAACTGGCGGCGACGCTCAACCGGGCCACCGACTGGCACAAGACGCCCCTGCTCAGCCTGGCGATCCACAACACCATGACCGCCGGCGGCGCCGGGGGCATGGCCCATTCGACGCTGCTGGACGCCGTGTCCGGGGCCCTCGGCGAACTCAGGGGGGCCGCATGAGCATCCGCGTCGAAAACTCGCTGGTGGCGACCGACTCCTCCGACGGCCTGGTGTCGATCAGGGTCGGCGACCAAACCTTCGGCGTGCCGGTCCTGTCGGTGCAGGACGTGATTTCCGAGACGCCGATCAACCGGGTGCCGCTGGCTCCGCCGGAGGTGGCGGGATCGCTCAACCTGCGCGGCCGTATCGTCACGGCGGTCGATATGCGCCGCAGACTGGGCATGGCGCCGCGGGCCACGGACGACCGCTCGATGTGCGTGATCGTCGAGCACGGCGGCGAGCTCTATGCGCTGGTCGTCGACGACGTCGGCGACGTCCTGTGGCTGGAGCCCGCCGAGCATGAGCCCGGCCCTGTGACCCTGTCGCCGGCATGGCGCGCCGTCTGCGCCGGCCTCTACCGCCTCGAGGACGAGCTCCTGCTGGTCCTGAACGTCGCCCAGGTCCTGACCCTGTCTGGCCCCCCGGCCATGGCCGCCTGACCCGACCAACTCCGCCAAACCCGGCCGACAGCCGGTCGGCGAGCCTCAGAAGGAAACCAAAATGTCCACCGCCGCAGCTCTCAAAGCCCCTGACGACTCGCTGACGTTCGACGCCCTGCTGGAAGACTACCGCGGCCAGGTCGACGCTATCCGCAAGTCCCAGGCGGTGATCGAGTTTGCGCTCGACGGCACGGTCCTCGACGCCAACGACAACTTCCTCAACGCCCTCGGCTATTCGCTCGCCGAGGTGCGCGGCAAGCACCACAGCCTGTTCGTCGACCCCGCCGAGCAGGCCGCCCCCGCCTACCGCGCCTTCTGGGAACGGCTGGGCCGCGGAGAGTTCGACGCCGGGCAGTACCGCCGCATCGGCAAGGGCGGCCGGGAGGTGTGGATCCAGGCCAGCTACAATCCGATCATGGATGCCTCGGGCCGGCCCACGAAGGTGGTCAAATACGCTACCGACATCACCCGCATCGTCCAGGAACGACAGGCCGGCCTGCGGGTGCAGCGGGCCGCGGAGACGCTGTCCAGTTCCGTCATGATGGTCGATCGCGACCTGAACATTACCTACGTCAATGAGAGCACCAAGGCGCTGCTCAAGGGCATTGCGCCGGAGATCCGGCTGCTGTGGGCGGACTTCGATCCGGACCGGATCGTCGGAACCTGTATCGACCGTTTCCACAAGGATCCGTCGCACCAGCGCCGGCTGCTCGGCGATACGTCGCGCATGCCCTACAAGACCGACATTCGCATCGGCGGCCTGATCATCCATCTGTGCGTCAACGCCACTTATGACGAAGACGGCGTCCACGTGGGCAACTCGCTGGAATGGGCCAATGTGACCGAGATTCGGGCGGCCGAGGCGCTGAATACGGACCTGGCCAACCAGATGGCGGCGATCAGCAAGGCCCAGGCGGTGATCGAATTCACCATGGACGGCAGGGTCGTGACCGCGAACCCCAACTTACTGAAGACGCTCGGCTATTCGCTCGAAGAGATCCAGGGGCAGCACCACAGCATGTTCCTGGCCCCGGCCGAACGGAACACGCCTGAATACCGGGCCTTCTGGGAGAAGCTGAACCGCGGCGAGCATGACAGCAACCAGTACAGGCGGATCACCAAGGATGGGTCCGAGGTGTGGATCCAGGCCAGCTACAACCCCATCTGCGACGCCGCCGGCAAGCCGATGAAGGTGATGAAATACGCCTCGGACATCACCGCGCAGCGCCGGATCGCCGAGCGGGTGAAGGAGATCTCCAACATCGTCTCGTCGGCGTCCACGGAGATGCGGGCGACCGCCGAAGCGATGGCCCAGACGGCGGCCGAGGCCACCACCCAGGCGGCGGCGGTCGCCAGCGCGGCGCAGATCGCGTCCAGCAATGTCCAGACCGTCTCGGCGGCCGGGGAGGAGCTGTCGGCCTCCATCTCGGAGATCGCGCGGCAGGTCGCGGAATCCACCAACATCACCCAACGGGCGGTGTCCGAAACGGATACGACCAAGGCGGCCATCCAGACCCTGGCGGAGGCGGCCCAGAAGATCGGCAACGTCGTCACCCTGATCAACAACATCGCCGGCCAGACCAAGCTGCTGGCCCTGAACGCCACGATCGAGGCGGCCCGGGCCGGGGACGCCGGCAAGGGCTTCGCGGTGGTGGCGTCCGAGGTGAAGAGCCTGAGCGATCAGACCGCCAAGGCCACGCACGAGATCTCCTCGGAGGTCTCGGCCATGCAGGCGGCGACCAGCACCTCGGTCTCGGCCATCCAGGGCATTGCGGACACCATCGGCAAGGTCGCCGAGATCGCCGCCGCCATCGCCAGCGCGGTGGAGGAACAGTCGGCCGCGACCGGGGAAATCTCCGCCAATGTGACGGAGGCCGCCGCCAGCACCCAGGAGGTGTCCAGCAACATCCAGGGCCTGAACGAGGGGGTGTCCCAGACCAGCGCCGCCTCGGCCCAGCTGCTCACCGCCTCGGGCGAGCTGGCGGTCCAGGCGGAAGCGCTGAGCCGCGAGATGGACGGCCTGCTCTAGCCGCACGCCCGCCTGTTGCATGCGCCGGCCCGCCGATCCGTCGGCGGGCCGTTCGCGTTGCGGCCCGGGGTTCTCAGGCCGAGCGGGCCAGGGTCCTGCCGGCGGGGCGGTAGAGGCCGCGCAGTCCGGGGACCGGCTCCACCGCGCTCGACACCCCCAGGACGGTCTCGGCGCTGCCGAGCAGGAGCGAGCCGTCGGCGGCCATGGCGCGGCTGACGTGGTCGAGGATCTGGCGCTTGGTCTCGATGTCGAAATAGATCAGCACATTACGACAGAAGATCACGTCGAAGACGCCCAGGCCGGCCGATCCCTGCAGCAGGTTGTGCGGCCTGAACCGGACCATCTGCTGCAGCTTGGGCGACACCCGCCAGCCGTCCGGCTCCTGTTTGAACCAGCGCGCCTGGCGCTCCGGCGACAGGCCGCGGTTGACCTCGAAATCATTGTACAGGCCGGCGCTCGCCTTGCGCAGGATCGGCTCGGACATGTCCGTGGCCAGGATCTCCAGCTTCCAGCCCGCCAGTCGGTATCCCATCTCCATCAGGATCATGGCGACGGAATAGGGCTCCTGCCCGCTGGAGCAGGCGGCGCACCAGATAC
This sequence comes from Brevundimonas sp., assembly GCA_004296955.1. GTDB lineage: Bacteria > Pseudomonadota > Alphaproteobacteria > Caulobacterales > Caulobacteraceae > Brevundimonas. Next base: position 1,335 of record SCVB01000098.1, on the reverse strand, counting down.
GAAGGGTGCGCTGGGCCTGGCGGGCGGCGATCAGGGGCGGCAGGACAGCCTCGGCCAGCTGTTCGAAGGGGGCGGCGTCGCGGAAGAAGTAGGATTCGTGGGTCGCCATGACATCGACCGCCTGCTGCAACAGGGTCTCCGACGCCCCGATCCGGAGCACGGCGAGCAGCTCCGCCACCGTGGCCAATCCCTCGGCGCGGGCGACCGGGGCCAAACGGCTGGAGACGAGGTAGGCCTTCTCCGGGGTCAGGACGAGGCCGGACCTTTGCCGGACCAGCCGGCAGAAATGGTCGTAGTCGGGTCCGGTCATGAGGTCGCTCCGCTGACGCGTCTCAGCCAGGGCGCGATCTGGTCGAGGGGCAGGACCCCTCCGGCGAGTCCGGTCGCGGCCGCCGCTCCGGGCATGCCCCAGACCACGCTCGAGGCTTCGTCCTGGACGATGAAATGGCCGCCCGCACGCGCCAGGGTCTCGCAGCCCAGCGCGCCGTCTGAACCCATGCCGGTCAGGATGACGCCCAAGGCGCTGGAGCCGAACACCCGGGCCGCCGTGCGGAACAGGGGGTCCACAGCCGGACGGCAGAAATTCTCGGGCGGGTCCTGGTTCAGGCGCAGGGTCGGCATCGCGGCCTCGCGCGTCACCGTCATGTGCCAGCCGCCGGGTGCGATGTAGCAGTGGCCGGGCTTGATCCGGTCGCCGTCCCGGGCCTCGGCGCAGGGCCGGTCGCCGGCGCGGGTCAATTGCTCCGCCAGCAGGGCGGTGAAGGTGGGGGGCATGTGCTGGGTCAGCAGGATCGGCTGCTCCACGGCGCCGCGCAGCGCCGCGAACAGCTTCAGCAGGGCCGCTCTCGACCCTCAGCGGACCTTCAATGGCCCCGCCGGGAAGTTGCCTAGATACTCGCTGATCAGTTTTGCGGTTCGGTCCGAAGCGGCGCGGGAGCTGGAAGTCGAAGGACCGAGGCCCATGTGTTGCGAGGCGATGTCCACAAGATAGCTTGAGACGGCGTCAACCGGTTGCCCTTGCCGCAATCGGCTGACGGCTTGAAGAAGATAGGCGTCGTATTCATCCCGAGGACAGTCGGTGTCGGCCAGACCGATGGGGTCCCAAGCGATCCAGCCAATTTCACGCAGCCTATTCAGCTCGATTGCGGGATGATCCGTCATGTCCGGAGCCTAGCAGGCGAGGGCCTGCTTTCCACCCTTAGGCGACTGTCGGCCCCCGACCCAAAGCGGACGTCAAAGCTTGTTAGTCGAACGGTCCGAGGCGCGAAATGAGTAGGTCTCGGTCGGGTCGCCATATCTCAGCCATCGCCCCGGGTCGGTCCCGCAGAACCTGTT
>SCVB01000097.1 GCA_004296955.1 Brevundimonas sp. | reverse complement strand
TTAGAGGAGAAGACCCATGCGGCTTCTGGTGGTTGGCAGGCTCAGCGGACAGCTGGCGACGGCGGTGAAGATGGCCATGGCGCACGGCGCCAAGGTCAGCCACGTCGAGCGCGGCGATCAGGCGACGGAACAGCTGCGTCGCGGGCAGGGCGCCGACCTGCTGATGGTCGATTATCGCATCGACATCGCCGCCCTGATCGCGGCCAACGAGGCCGAGCGGATCCATGTGCCGGTCGTCGCCTGCGGCGTCGACGCCGACGCCAACGACGCGGCCAACGCCATCCGCGCCGGGGCCAAGGAGTTCATCCCCCTGCCGCCCGAGGCCGATCTGATCGCCGCCGTCCTGTCGGCCGTCGCCGACGACGACCGGCCGCTGATCTCGGCCGATCCGTCGATGAAGGCGGTGGTCATGCTCGCCGACCAGGTGGCCCGCTCCGAGGCCTCGATCCTGATCACCGGCGAAAGCGGCGTCGGCAAGGAGGTGATGGCCCGTTATCTCCATACCGGCTCAAAGCGCGCCGACCGGCCGTTCATCAGCGTCAACTGCGCCGCCATCCCCGACAACCTGCTGGAATCCGAGCTGTTCGGACACGAGAAGGGGGCCTTCACCGGCGCCATGGCCCGGCGCATCGGCAAGTTCGAGGAGGCCGACGGCGGCACCCTGCTGCTCGACGAAATCTCCGAGATGGACGTGCGCCTGCAGGCCAAGCTGCTGCGCGCGATTCAGGAGCGCGTCATCGACCGTGTCGGCGGGACCAAGCCGGTGCCGGTCAACATCCGCATCATCGCCACCTCGAACCGCGACCTTGCCAAGTCGGTGGCCGAAGGCACGTTCCGCGAGGATCTGCTGTACCGCCTCAACGTCGTGAACCTGCGCCTGCCCGCCTTGCGCGAGCGGCCCGGCGACATCGCCGTGCTGGCCGATCATTTCGTCAAGAAATACGCCGCCGCCAACGGCGTGCCGGTGCGGCCGATCTCGGTGGACGCCAGGCGCGCCCTCGTCTCGCACCGCTGGAACGGCAACGTCCGCGAACTCGAGAACGCCATGCACCGCGCCGTGCTGCTGGCGGTCGGACCGGAGATCGACGTCGACGCCATCCGCCTGCCGGACGGCCAGCCGCTCAGCGCCGGATCGCATGGCGCGGCGGGCTATGACAGCCCCGCCGCCCGCGCCGCCCAGACCGCCGACGCCGTCACCCGCGCCCACGTCGGCCAGACGGTGGCGCAGATGGAGAAGACGCTGATCCTCGACACCCTGTCGCACTGCCTCGGCAACCGCACCCACGCGGCCAACATCCTCGGCATCTCGATCCGCACCCTGCGCAACAAGCTGAACGAATACGCCGACGAGGGCGCCACGATCATCGCGCCGCAATCCGGCGTCGCCGCCTCCGGCTACGCGGCCGCCTGAACATGACCCGGACGGACCGCAGAAGCGTCCTGACCGGCTTCGGCGCGCTGGCGCTGGGCGGGTGCGGCCGCGCCGAAACGCAGGCGACGCCGGAGGCGCCCGTCGCGCCCGTCGCGCCCGCGGCCCTCGACCTGTCGGGGCTGGAGCGCGCCAACGGCGGACGTCTCGGCTTCGTCGCCCACGACGGCGGTTCGGGCCGCCGGCTCGCCTGGCGCGGCGACGAACGGTTCGTCTACTGCTCGACCTTCAAGATGTATCTCGCCGCCGCCACCTTCCTGCGGGTGCAGGCGGGCCAGGAACGTCTCGACCGCCAGATTCCGGTCGCCGGCGCCGACATGGTCAACCATGCTCCGGTGACCGGTCCCGCGGTCGGCGGCGCCCTCTCCGTCGAGACCCTGATGAAGGGTGCGGTCGAGGTCAGCGACAATCCCGCCGCCAACCTGCTGCTCCGGGCCCTCGGCGGCCTGGAGCCGATGCGGGCCTTCTATCGCTCGCTCGGCGACGACAGCACCACGGTCGACCGCTTCGAACCCGGGATGAACCGGCTGGACGGCGAAAAGGACACCATCGTCCCCCTGCGTTCCGTCGCGAACCTGAAGCGGCTGCTGATCGACGCCGACACCCCCCTGTCGGAAGATCACAAGGCCAGGCTTCTGCGCTGGATGACCGATACGCCCACGGGGCAGGGGCGTATCAAGGCGGGCCTCCCGGTCGGCTGGACCGTCGCGCACAAGACCGGCACGGGCGGCTACGGCCCGACCAACGACATCGGCGTCCTGTATCCGCCGGCTGGCGCGCCGGTGATCGTCGCCGCCTACTATCACGCCGCCGCCGCCGGACCGGCGGATCGCCACGACGCCGTCATCGCCGAGGCCACGCGCCTCGCCCTCGCCGCCCTCGGTCGCGCATGACCGATGTCCCCGCCTCGGTCATGATGAAGGACGGCATGGCCCGTCCCAGCGGCCGCGACATGCTGGGCTGGGTCGCGCGCGGCGAGGTCGGCATGGCCATCGGCGTGATCGGCGTCATCCTGCTGCTGATCCTGCCGGTGCCGAAATTCCTGCTGGACCTGCTGCTCGCCATCTCGCTGGTCTCGTCCGTGCTGATCCTGATGACCGCCGTGATGATGAAGCGGCCGCTCGACTTCGCCATCTTCCCGACCGTCCTGCTGGTCACCACCCTGTTCCGCCTCGGCCTGAACCTGGCCTCCACCCGCCTGGTCCTGACCCACGGCCACGAGGGCCACGGCGCCGCCGGTCAGGTGATCCAGTCGTTCGGGGCCCTGATGATGGGCGGCAGCTTCATCATCGGCATCATCATCTTCGCCATCATCCTGGTGGTGAACTTTGTCGTCATCACCAAGGGTTCGACCCGGATCGCCGAAGTCTCGGCCCGCTTCACCCTCGACTCCATGCCCGGCAAGCAGATGGCCATCGACGCCGACCTGTCGTCGGGCCTGATCACCGAGGACCAGGCCAAGCTGCGCCGCAAGGAGTTGGAGCAGGAATCGACCTTCTTCGGGGCCATGGACGGCGCCTCGAAATTCGTCCGCGGCGACGCCGTCGCCGGTCTGATCATCGTCTTCATCAACGCCATCGGCGGCATATTGATCGGCGTCATCCAGCACCAGCTGCCGATCTCCGAGGCCGCCGACACCTATGTCGCCCTGACCATCGGCGACGGCCTGGTCACCCAGGTCCCGGCCATCATCATCTCCATCGCCGCCGGCTTCCTGGTGTCCAAGGCGGGCGTCGAGGGCACGGCGGACAAGGCCCTGGTCGCCCAGCTGGCCACCAACCCCGTCAGCCTCGGCGTCGTCTCCGGCGCCGCCGGCCTGATCGGCCTGATCCCGGGCATGCCGCTGCTGCCCTTCGCGGCCCTTGCCATCGGCGCGGGCTTCATGGCCTGGCGGCTCGGCCGCGAGCGGCTCAAGCCCAAGCCGACCGAGGCCGAGATGGCGGCCACCGCCTCGGGCCCGAAGGAGGATGTCGAGGAGCCGATCGGCACCGCCCTGACCATCGACGAGGTCAAGATCGAACTGGGCTATTCCCTGCTGTCGCTGATCAACGATCTCGAGGGCCGGCGCCTGACCGACCAGGTCCGCGCCCTGCGCCGCTCGCTGGCCCAGGAGTACGGCTTCGTCATGCCGTCGGTGCGCATCCTCGACAACATGCGCCTCGGCACCCAGGGCTACGCCATCCGCATCAAGGAGATGGAGGCCGGGCAGGGCGAGGTCCGTCTCGGCGCCCTGATGGCCATGGATCCCGCCGGCCGCCAGGTCGAACTGCCGGGCGAACACACCCGCGAGCCCGCCTTCGGCCTGCCCGCCACCTGGATCGACGAGAGCCTGCGCGAGGAGGCCACCTTCCGCGGCTACACCATCGTCGATCCCTCGACCGTGCTGACCACCCATCTGACCGAAATTCTCAAGGAGAACATGGCCGACCTGCTCTCCTACGCCGAGGTGCAGAAGCTGCTGAAGGAGCTGGGGACCGAGGAGAAGAAGCTGGTCGACGAACTGATCCCCTCGGTCGTCACCGTCACCACCCTGCAGCGCGTGCTCCAGACCCTGCTGCGCGAGAAGGTCTCGATCCGCGACCTGGGCGCCATCCTCGAGGGGCTGGCCGAGGCCGCCCCGCACACCAGCTCCGTAACCACCCTGGTCGAACATGTGCGCGGCCGTCTGGCCCGCCAGCTGTGCTGGCAGCACAAGGGCGAGGACGGGGCCCTGCCCATCGTCACCCTGTCGCCGGAATGGGAGGCCGCCTTCGCCGACGCCCTCGTCGGTCAGGGCGAGGACCGGCAACTCGCCATGGCCCCCTCGCGCCTGCAGGACTTCATCCGCGCTGTCCGCGACGTCTTCGAACGCGCCGCCATGGCCGGCGAGACCGCCGTCCTGCTGACCGGTCCGCAGATCCGCCCCTATGTCCGCTCGATCATCGAACGCTTCCGCGGGCAGACGGTGGTGATGAGCCAGAACGAGGTCCACCCCCGCGCCCGCCTGCGGACCATCGGGACGGTCTGACTATTCGACCTCGGTCCAGCCGCCCGCCGAGGCCGCGCGCGCCGCATCGTTCGCGGGTCGCGCCACCAGGCCGGACTGGGTGATCCAGACCTCGTATTTGGCGCCGTCGGCCATCGGCATATAGGCGCCGCCGCCGTACAGGGTGTCGACCGCGTCGACGTATTTCCGGTATTTCCGCGCCGTATCCCAGGCGCTCAGGCGCCACGGCAGCCAGTCGGGTCCGGCGTCGCCGCCCGACAGGGGATGAACGCTGCGGGTCGCATTGATTTCCTGGTCGATCGACCGGTAGCGGCCCGACAGGCGGTCCAGTCGGTACTGGGCGTCGAGGCCCAGCACATTGGCCCAGGGCTTCCATTTCAGCACCTGCGCCTCGATGCGCCATTCGTCGCCGTGCAGGGGATAGAGGTTGCTGACCCCCGGCGCGTTCTCGCCCTGACCGGGCTGCATCACCGTGGCCTCGAAATACTGCGGCCCCAGCTGGCGGGTCTCGATCGTCGCCACCGGCCGCTCATAGGTAAGGCGGCCATAGGTCTGGACATCCAGCGCCAGCAGGGCGGCGATCATTCCGGCGGCCATGAAGCCCGCGCCACCCGCGCCGACCAGCAGCCCGCTGAAGATCCGGCCCCGGAACAGGGCGCCCAGGCCGCGGACCAGCAGCACCAGTCCGATCAGACCCACGATCGCCGGAGCGACCCACCACCACCACACCATGTCATTCTCCCCCGATCCTGACGGGCCGTGATCTTTACCCTAAATCCTCAGATCGGCGAGGGTTTCTCCCCTGACGCGACTGGACAGGGGCAAACGCCCCGCTAATGCTCGCGCACGATGATTTCGGCCCTGCGATCAACCTTGCCGGCTTTGGCGCAATTCGTCCGGACGCCGGCGCTGGGACGGCGCGTGGCCGGCCTGCTGGCGCTGGCCATCGTGCTGCTGCTGGCGGTCAATCTGGCCGTCTTCGTGCTGATCAAGCGCACGGCCGATTTCAATGACACCGTGGAAGAGGCCCAGGAGGTGCGGCTGCTCTCGCGCGAGCTCCTGACCCGGCTGGTCGACGCCGAAACCGGACAGCGCGGCTTCCTGCTCACCGCCCGCCCCGAATACCTGTCCATCCACACCGAAGCCGTCCGGGCCTTGCCGGAACTGATGGAGGAGCTGGGCCGGCTGACCGGGGGCGATCCCGATCTCGCGCCCCGGGTGGAGCGGATCGAGGAGCTTTCCGCCGAACGCCTGGCCGTGATGGAGCGCAGCATCGCCCTGGCCCGCACCGGCCGGGTGGGCGAGGCGGTGTCGGTGGTCCGGCTCGGCGAGGGCAAGTCGCTGATGGACGCCATGCGCACCGAGATCGCCGCCATCGACGAGATCCAGGCCACGCGGCTGCAGTTCCAGACGCGCCAGTCCGAATGGGCCGGCGCCGTCACCGTTCTGGCCAACGCCCTGGGCGGCCTCCTGATCCTGGTGCTGGCCGGCGTCAGCGCCTGGCTGGTCCGCGGCTATGTGATCGAGATCCAGGTCGCCCGTGACGCGCTCGACCGGATGAACGCCGGCCTCGAAAACCAGGTGCGCGACCGCACCTTCGAACTGACCCGCGCCAATGAGGAAATCCAGCGCTTCGCTTACATCGTCAGCCATGATCTGCGCGCGCCCCTGGTCAATGTCATGGGCTACACCTCCGAGCTGGAGCAGGCCGGACGGGTCATCGACAAGGCCATCGCCGCCGCCGAGAAGGTCCGCAAGGTCGATCCCGAGGTCATCACGGCCGTCCGCGAGGACATGCCGGAGGCGGTGGGCTTCATCCGCGCCTCGACCGAAAAGATGGACCGGCTGATCAACGCCATTCTCAAGCTGTCGCGCGAGGGCCGCCGCAACCTGGTCTCCGAACGGCTGGAGATGACGACCCTGACGCAGAACATCGCCGACAGCGTCCGCCACCAGACCCAGGCCGCCGGCGCGGAGATCGTCGTCGAGCCCCTGCCTCCGCTGGAAAGCGACCGCCTGTCGGTCGAACAGGTGATGGGAAACCTGATCGACAACGCCGTCAAATATCTCGACCCGTCGCGGCCCGGACGTATCGTGGTCAGCGGCGAGACGGCGCCGGGCGGCTGGGTCGTCTACCGCGTCGCCGACAACGGCCGGGGCATATCCGATCGCGACCACGAGCGGATCTTCGAACTGTTCCGCCGCTCGGGCCGGCAGGACCGGCCCGGCGAGGGGCTCGGCCTGGCCTTTGTGCGCAACAGCGTCCGGCGTCTCGGCGGCGACATCACGGTCGAGTCAGAGCTCGGAAAGGGCTCGACATTTATAATCAAATTCCCCACACGCCTCCTCCTTCCGGCCACCGGAGAATATGCATGAGCACCGCCGTCAAGATCGTGATGGTCGAGGACGACCTCGGTCACGCCAAGCTGATCGAAAAGAACATCCGACGCGCCAACATCTCCAACGAGATCGCGCATTTCGCCGATGGCGGCGCGGCCATGGACTACCTGTTCAGCGAGGAGGTGCGGCTCAACGGGCCGATGCTGATCCTGCTGGATCTCAACCTGCCGGACATGTCGGGCACCGACATCCTCATCCGGGTCAAGGCCGACGACCGCCTCAGGCGCGCGCCGGTCGTGATCCTGACCACCACCGACGACAAGCACGAGATCCAGCGCTGCTACGACCTCGGCTGCAATGTCTACATCACCAAGCCGGTCGACTATGAGAGCTTCGCCGGCGCCATCCGCCAGCTGGGCCTCTTCCTGTCGGTCATGCAGGCGCCGGACATCGAGTGACCGGCTCCCTGGACACCCGGATCGACCTCATCCGCCTGCTCTATATCGATGATGACCGCGGCCTGTCGCGGCTGGTCGAGAAGGAGCTGGGACGGCACGGCTATGCCGTGACCTGCGCGCCCGACGGGGATGCGGGGCTGCAGACCCTGGTCGACCAGCCGGACGACTTCGATGTCGTCGCTCTCGACCACTACATGCCGGGGCGCGAGGGGCTGGACATCCTGCCCGACATCATCGCCCTGCCGGACCCGCCCCCCGTCGTCTATGTCACCGGGGCCCAGGAAGGCCGGATCGCCGTCGCCGCCCTGCGCGCCGGCGCCGCCGACTACGTCATCAAGGACGTCTCCGAGGACTTCACCGCCCTGTTGCGCAATGCGCTGGAGGACGCCCTGCACCGGCGCCGGCTGCAGCGTGAACACGACGCCTCCCAGGAAGAGGTCCGCCTCGCCCGCGACCGCGCCGAGGCCATGCTGCGCGAGGTCAATCATCGGGTGGGCAACTCCCTGCAGCTGGTCTCCAGCTTCATGTCGCTGCAACTGCGCCACCTTGTCGACGAGGGCGCCCGCGCCGCCCTCAAGGAGTCCCAGGCCCGGATCGAGGCCGTGGCCCACGTCCACCGCCGCCTCTACACCTCGGGCGACATGTCCTCGGTGGCCATGGACGAATACCTCGAGGGCCTGATCGACGAGCTGTCGCAGTCCCTCTGTCCGGGCAAGGACGGCTGCTCCATCCATCTCGACGCCGCGCCCATGAAAGTGTCGACCGACCAGGCCGTATCGCTCGGGGTGGTGGTCACCGAACTGGTCACCAACGCCGTGAAATACGCCTATGCGCCGGGCAAACCGGGCCAGATCCGCGTCAGCCTCGGCCAGGACCCAAACGGCCGCGCCATCCTGACGGTCGAGGACGACGGCCCCGGCATGGGCGACGGCTCGGTCAAGGGCACGGGGCTGGGCGGCAAGATCATCTCGGCCATGGCCTCGGGCCTGCGCTCGGCGGTTGAGTTCGACAAGGCGCACAAGGGCGTGCGCGCCCGCCTGGCTTTCGACCTCTGACCATGGCCGCCCGTCTCCAGTTCGGAACCGCCGAGCCCGGCCTCGCCTATCGCCTGCGCCTGACGGCCTTCGGCCTGGTCATCGAGGACGGCCGGCTGGCCTGCGTCCGGGTCGATCGCGGCGCGGGGAGCTATTTCGACCTGCCCGGCGGCGCCGTCGACGGGGACGAGACCGAGGAACAGGCCGTGGTCCGGGAGTTTCTCGAGGAGACCGGCATGAGGGTGCGGCCCCGCGCGCGCATCGCCGAGGCGTCCCAGTATTTCCGCAAGTCTGACGGCGCGCCGATCAACAACAGCGGCGGCTTCTGGGTGGCGGAGCAACTGGCGCTGGATCCTTCCGCCCGGATCGAACCCGACCATGAACTGGTCTGGCTCGACCCGCATGCGGCGCTGAACGCACTCCGCCACGACGCCCACGCCTGGGCCGTCGCGGCCCTGCTGCGGCGCGGGGCCTGACGGGCGACCGGTTGACGCGGCGGGGGAACGCCCGTCGTCCCATCCCGTTATCCTTGTACGAGGCGCCGCTCCCCGACGGCGCCCGAGCAAAGGATGTTCCCATGCCCGATCATGATCGTGTCGAAGGCGCCGCCAAAAACCTTGGCGGCAAGGCCAAGGAACTCGCCGGCAATGTAACCGGCGACGAGAAGCTCAAGGCCGAAGGCAAGGCCGACCAGGTTTCCGGCAAGGTCCAGAACGCCGTCGGCGGCGTGAAGGACTCGCTCCGCGACAACCGCAACTAGACCCTTCGACGACCGAAATGACGCCGCGTCCGAACGCCGGACGCGGCGTCTTCATGTCCGGCGGCGGTCAGCGGGGGCGCATCACCTCTTCCAGAACCCGCGCCGCCGAGCCGTCGCCGCAGCTGATCATTCCGGACGAGGACGATCCGTCTTCGCTGCGCTGACTTTCCTGCCGCGTCGTGCAACGTCCGCCGAAGGCCGTGCCGGTGACCGCGGCGGGGGGATCGTCGGCCCCCGAAGCGACCAGCGTCGCCGCCGGCCGCGGACGAAAATCGGGCAGGCGGGCGCGCAGGGCTTCGCCGACGCGGTGCTCGCAGGCCTCGAGCGACTCGCTCGACCGGCGCACGAGCGGACTGCAATGCGACAGCACGAAGCCATAGGGGTCGCGCAGGGCCCAGTCGGGAATTTCGATCTGCGGATCGCCGGCCGGCGCAGCCAGCTGGATCGTGATCGCCATCATCGCCTGGAGCATGGTCCGTCTCCCCCTTGGGGGGAAACAGTGCACGGCGCTGGACCGACGTCTCCCTACCAGACCTGACGGGTCAGTCCTCGCCGCCCAGCCGGATGCGAAGGCCTTCTTCGCGAACCTCCTCGCCGCCGACCGTGCAGGTTTCCTCGTAGGTCACCGCACCTTTATCAGTGGCCCTCGGGCGGGTGGAGCAGGACCGGACCCGGAGATCAGGACCGGCGGGCACGCTGCGGGTCGGGGCGCCGCATTGCAGGGCGTAGCGGTCGCCGTCGGCCTCCTGCCGACAGTGCTCGGCCGCGTCGCCCGGCGCCAGACCCGCCGGCAAGGCAGGGCCCAGATTGGCCGCCAGCGCCGCCCGCACGCGCTGCTGGCAGGCTTCCATCGTCTCTTCGGATCGACGCACCAGCGGACTGCACTCCGCCCGCTCATAACCATACGGGTCGGTGCGGGCGTAGTCCGGGATGGCGGGCGCGTCGGCCGGCGCGGCCGCCTGGGCGGGCGGGGGCGCCGGCGTCTCCCATACGACCTGTCCGGTCGCGGCCTGTTGCTGCAGCATGACGGCGAAGACGACGGCGAGCATGGCGAACCTCCTGAGGCGACCCTTGCAACCCTAGCCTATTTGGCCAGGGCCCGCATCGCCTTCTCCAGCCCTTCCAGCGTGAGCGGATACATCCGCTCGTCGACCAGTTCGCGGACCATGCCGACCGAGGCCGAATAGCTCCAGTAGCGCTCGGGCGACGGGTTCAGCCAGGCGACCTTGTCCCACTGCTGCGTCGCCCGCTTCATCCAGACGGCGCCGGCCTCCTCGTTCCAGTGCTCGACCGAGCCGCCGGGCATGGTCACCTCATAGGGGCTCATGGTGGCGTCGCCGACGAAGATGGCGCGCCAGTCGGCGGGATATTTGTTCAGCACCTCCCAGGTCGGGATCTTCTCGCTGTGCCGACGCCGGTTGTCCTTCCACACGCCCTCGTAGAGGCAGTTGTGGAAGTAGAAGAATTCCAGGTGCTTGAACTCGGTCTTCGCGGCCGAGAACAACTCCTCGCACATCTTCACATGGGCATCCATCGAGCCGCCGATGTCGAGGAACAGCAGCACCTTGATGGTGTTGCGCCGCTCGGGCCGCATGTGGATGTCCAGCCAGCCCTGCCGCGCCGTGCCGTCGATGGTGGCGTCCATGTCCAGCTCGTCCAGGGCCCCCTGCCGCGCGAACCGGCGCAGCCGGCGCAGGGCCACCTTGATGTTGCGCGTGCCCAGCTCGACCTGGTCGTCCAGATTGCGGTACTCGCGCTTCTCCCACACCTTGACCGCCCGGCCGTGCTTGCCCGGCCCGCCGACGCGCACCCCCTCGGGATTGTAGCCGCCGTGGCCGAACGGGCTGGTCCCGCCCGTGCCGATCCATTTCGACCCGCCCTCGTGCCGGCCCTTCTGCTCCTCCAGACGCTGCTTCAGCGTCTCCATCAGCTTGTCGAACCCGCCCAGCGCCTCGATCTGCGCCTTCTCCTCGTCGGTGAGGTATTTCTCGTTCAGCAGCTTCAGCCAGTCTTCGGGCACGTCCAGCGACGGCTCGTCGCCCGCGCCGACGGTTTCGATCCCGGCGAACACCTTGCCGAACACCTGGTCGAACCGGTCGTAGTGTTTCTCGTCCTTGACCAGCACCGCCCGCGACAGGTGGTAGAAGTCATCGACCTTCCGCCCCGCCACGTCCTTGTCCATGGCCTCCATCAGATGGAGCCATTCCTTCATCGACACCGGAACCTTGGCGTCTCTCAGGGCGGTGAAGAAGGGGAGGAGCATGGGCCTAACCTGAGCCGGGCCTAGCCCCGCCGCAAGATGAACTCGTCATCCATCCACGCGCCGACCGGGTACTGATACTCGCCCGCCTTCACGAACCCGTACGCCGCATACAGCTTCTGCGCCTTCAGGTTGCCGCTCCAGACGCCGATCCAGAGCGGCCCGTCGGTATGGGCCTCCATCCACTCCAGCGCGATCGCCAGCAGCCTGGTGCCCAGCCCCAGCCCCTGCGCCGCCTTCGACACATACAACCGCCGCAGCTCCGCATGGCTCGGCCTTGCGTCCGGATGGGGCAGGGTGTTGGGCCCGGAGTTGGCGAAGGCCAGCAGTTCGCCGTCGCGCTCGGCCACCCACCAGGCCGCGCCCGGTTCGTTCAGCTTCGCGCGGATCGAGTCGGCGCTGAAGCTGGCGTCCAGAAACGCCTGCAGGTCCCCGGCCGGATAGGGGATGGCGAATCCGTCGACGAAGGTGTCGATGAAGGTCTGCCGCCCCAGCGCCCCGAGGGCGGCGGCGTCGGCCTGGACGGCGGGGCGGATCAGGGTCTCGGTCATGGTGCGCGCTTAGGACCTTGATCGGCACGCGACAAGCCCGCCGCGCCCTTCTATTCTGCCTTCGATGAGCGTCGCCCTCTTCACCCATCCCGACATGCTGGCGCACCGCCCCGGCGTCGGCCACCCCGAGAGCCCCGAGCGACTGCAGGCCGTGCTCGACGCCCTCGACGCCGCCGGCCTCGGCCTCGACCGCCGCGCCGCCGCCGAGGCGTCCGTCGCCGACCTCGAACGGCTGCATCCCGCCGCCCACGTCGCCCGCCTGCTCGCGGCCGCTCCGGACAGCGGCTTCCGCCAGCTCGACGCCGACACCGTCCTGTCGCCCGGCAGCGTCCGCGCCGCCCGCCTCGCCGCCGGGGCCGTCATCGACGCCGTCCGCGCCGTGGCGCGCGGCGAGACCGCCCGCGCCTTCGCCGCCGTCCGCCCGCCGGGCCACCACGCCGAGCCGGACCAGAGCATGGGCTTCTGCCTGTTCTCCAATGTCGCCGTCGCCGCTCGCGTCGCCCAGGCCGAGGGCATGACCCGGGTCGCCGTCATCGATTTCGACGTCCATCACGGCAACGGCACCCAGGCCGCCTTCGAGGCCGACGGCAGCCTGTTTCTCGGCTCGATCCACCAGTCGCCCCTCTATCCGGGAACCGGAGCGGCGTCCGAGACCGGCGTCGGCAATATCCACAACGTTCCGGTGCCGCCCCATGCCGCCCGCGAAGCCTGGCGCGGCGCCTTTTCCGGCGGCCTCATCCCGGCCCTCGAAGCCTTCGCCCCGGACCTGATCCTGATCTCCGCCGGATTCGACGCCCACCGTCGCGACCCGCTCGCCCACCAGTCGCTGGAGGCCGAGGATTTCGCCTGGGCGACGCGCGCCGTGCTCGAGATCGCGCGATCGTGCTGCGCCGGCAAGGTTGTGTCGTCGCTCGAGGGCGGTTACGACCTAGAGGGGTTGGGCCGTTCCGCGGTCGCCCACGTTCAGGCCTTGGGGGAGGAATAAGGACGATTCGCCAACGGCTTATCCTCCGCAAATCATGCCCGCTCCCGCCAGAGACTCACTGATGGCCGACTCCCCGGCGCCGCCGACGACAGAGCCCGCGCCGCCGTCGCCGCCGCGCGCGGCCCTGGTCTCGGTGCGGCCCGGCGCCATTATCCTGGCCCGCCACGGCGAGCCCGCCCTGTCGCGCAAATGCCTGCTGACCTCGGACCAGTACCGCGCCTGGTGGGCGAAATACGAAGTCGGCGGTCTGCGCGCCGGCCAGACGCCGCCGCCCGAATTGCTGGCCACGGCCGAGGGCGCCGGCGCCATCTACGCCTCGACCCGGCCCCGCGCCCAGGAAACCGCCGCCGCCATCGCCGCCGGCCGCGAGGTCATGTCCGACGCCCTGTTCATCGAGGCGCCCCTGCCGCCGCCGCACTTCCCCTCGTGGTTCAGGCTGCCGCCGAAATACTGGGGCGTGGTCGCCCGCATCTGGTGGCACGCCTTCAACCACCATGAGGGCCAGGAAACCCGGCGCCAGGCCGAATGCCGCGCCGAGAAGGCCGCCCAGGCCCTGATCGCCCGCGCCGAAAGCGGCCAGGACGTGCTGGTCCTCGCCCACGGCTATTTCAATCACATGGTCGGCCGCCGCCTGCGCGCCGACGGCTGGGCGCTCGTCCACAACCAGGGCTTCAAATACTGGTCCCAGCGCCGCTACGAGAAGCGCTGACGGCGGGGAGACGGCGATGATCCGACGGTCCCTGCTCGCCCTCTGCCTCGCCGGCGCCCTGTCGGTTCCCGCCTTCGCCCAGGAGGCGCCGCCGCCCGCTCCCGCGGCCGTCCGGGTCGTCCTCGAGACCCGCGCCGGGACCATCCTCGTCGAGACCGACCCGCGCGCCCCGATCACCGCGGCCAACTTCCTGCGCTATGTCGACGAGGGCCGCTTCGACGGGACCGACTTCTACCGCGGCATGGAGCTGGGCGCCGGGACCGGCGTGGTCCAGGGCGGGACCAGCAATGCGCCCGACCGCATCCTGCCGCCGATCGCCCATGAGCCGACCAGCCAGACCGGCCTTCGTCACGTCGACGGGGCCCTGTCCATGGCCCGGTTCGATCCCGGCACGGCCGACGGCGACTTCTTCATCATCGTCGGCAATCTGCCGGGCTTCGACGCCGGTCGCGCCGCGCCCGACGATCCCGGCTTCGCCGTCTTCGGCCGGGTGGTCGAGGGCATGGACGTCGTCCGCGCCATCCTCGCCGCCCCCAAATCCCCCACCGAGGGCGAGGGCTTCATGCGCGGCCAGATGCTGGATCCCCGCGTCCGCATCCTCTCCGCCCGCAGGGCGCCCTGAGCCGATGCGCCTGCTCCCGCCAGAGCGGGTTCATCACAACGGGCACAACGGAATCACGACGGGCACAGCGGGTCCAGAGAGGGTGACAGAACCGCGCCAGGGCCTTTGATCCAATGCGGCGTACGCCGCAATCAAGACCCGCGGAAGAAGACACAGACCTCAACGCGTCTCCGGTCCCGTCGTGTCCGCTGTGACTTCGTTGTGTTCGTTGTGATGAACCTTCCAGCCCGGCAAATGGCCAACGTGGCGCCGGTCGCCGCTTGAGGCCTGCCTCCGCCCCCTCTAGGGTCGCCCGCGATGACCGACACAGCCTCCATCCCCGCCGACCTCAGCTTCGAGGACGCCCTCCAGCGCCTCGAGGCCATCGTCTCCAAGCTCGAGTCCGGCCAGGCCCCGCTTGAGGAGTCCATCGCCCTCTATGAGGAGGGGGCCCGGCTCAAGGCCCATTGCGAGAACCGGCTCAAGGCCGCCCAACTGCGGGTCGAGAAGATCGTGGTCGGCCCCGACGGCCAGGCGAAGGGCGTCGAACCGGCCGGGTTCAGCTGATGTCCGGCCCCGTCGCCGGCCGGATCGCCTTCGACGACTTCCTGAAGGTCGATGTCCGCGTCGGCGAGGTCGTCGCCGTCGACCCCTTCCCCGAGGCCCGCAAGCCGGCCTGGAAACTGACCATCGACTTCGGTCCCGACATCGGGGTGAAGAAGTCCTCGGCCCAGATCACCGTCCACTACAGCCGCGACCAGCTATTGGGCCGCAAGGTCGCCGCGGTGGTCAATTTCCCGCCGCGCCAGATCGGCCCCTTCATGTCCGAGGTCCTGACCCTCGGCTTTCCCGATGCGGCCGGCGAGGTCGTGCTGATCGGCGTCGATCGCGACGTCCCCGTGGGCGGGAGGCTGTTCTGACCCCCGCCTTCGCCGCCAATTCGCCGGAGCAAGGCGTGATCGACCGGGTGGCCGAGATCGCCGATCTGGTCACCGTCGCGCTCGACGAACTGCTGCCGCGCGCGGACGGTCCGGAATCCCGTCTCACCGAGGCCATGCGCTACGCCGCCCTCGGTCCCGGCAAGCGCCTGCGGCCCTTCTTCGCGCTGGAGGCCGCCAATCTGTTCGACATCGAGGAACGGCCGGTGCTGCGCGCCGCCTGCGCCCTCGAATGCGTCCACGCCTACAGCCTGGTCCACGACGACCTGCCCTGTATGGACGACGACGACGTCCGCCGCGGCCGGCCCACGGTCCACAAGGCCTATGACGAGGCGACCGCCGTCCTCGCCGGCGACGCCCTGCAGACCGCGGCCTTCGATATCCTGCTGCACGAGGACACCCACGACGACCCCGGCGTGCGCTGCGAACTGGCGGCCCGGCTGTCGCTGGCCTCGGGCGCCCGGGGCATGGCCGGCGGCCAGATGATCGACCTGCTCGGGGTGCGCGACGACCTCGGCGGAGTCGCCCGCATGCAGCGGCTCAAGACCGGCGCCCTGTTCACCTACGCCTTCGAGATTCCCCTGATCATCGCCGGCGCCCGCGAGATCCACCGGCAGGCCCTGACGAGCTTCGCCCACGACATCGGCCTGGCCTACCAGATCGTCGACGATCTGCTGGACGTCGAGGGCGATGAGGACATCCTCGGCAAGGCGGCCAACAAGGACGCGGCCCGCGGCAAGACCAATTTCGTCACCCTGCTGGGCGTCGAGGCCGCGCGGCATCGCGTCGCGCATCTCGCCGACCAGGCCCGCGCCCACCTCGACATCTTCGGTCCCGATGCCGAAATCCTCAAGGCCAGCGTGGACTACGTCCTGCAGCGCCGCTCCTGACCCGGGTCCGGTCTGCACCGCTCCTGCACCGATTTTTCAGATCGCCTCGATCCGCACCGCAGCGAATTGCGCTACAGCGTGTTGGAAGACCAAAGGTTTAGGTACGAACGCCGCATGCCCGACACCCCGCTTCTCGATCAGGTTCATCTGCCCGCCGATACGCGGGACTTCGACCTCCCCCAGCTGCGCCAGCTGGCCGACGAGCTGCGGGCCGAGACCATCGACGCCGTCTCCGTCACCGGCGGCCACCTCGGGGCCGGCCTCGGCGTGGTCGAACTGACCGTCGCCCTGCACCATGTGTTCGAGACGCCGAAGGACATCCTGATCTGGGACGTCGGCCACCAGTGCTACCCGCACAAGATCCTGACCGGACGCCGCGACCGTATCCGCACCCTGCGCCAGCCGGGCGGCCTCAGCGGCTTCACCAAGCGCAGCGAGAGCGAATACGACCCCTTCGGCGCGGCCCACGCCTCGACCTCGATCAGCGCCGCCCTCGGCTTCTGCGCCGCCCGCGACCAGAAGGGCGAGACCAACAAGGTCGTGGCCGTCATCGGCGACGGCTCCATGTCCGCCGGCATGGCCTATGAGGCGATGAACAACGCGGCCGAGACGACCAAACAGCTGGTCGTCATCCTCAACGACAACGACATGTCGATCGCGCCGCCCGTCGGCGGCATGAGCGCCTATCTGGCCAAACAGGTCTCGGGCGGCGCCTATCGCAATTTCCGCCGCTTCGGGAAGTCGGTCGCCGAACATCTGCCGCGCCCGTTCCGCAACGCCGCCCGCAAGGCGGAGGAATACGCCCGCGGCATGATCGTCGGCGGCACCTTCTTCGAGGAGCTGGGCTTCTACTACATCGGTCCGGTCGACGGCCACGACATGGACAACCTCGTCCCCATCCTCAAGAACGCCGCCGCCATCACCGACCGTCCGGTGATCGTCCACGTCGTGACGCAAAAGGGGAAGGGCTACGCCCCCGCCGAATCCAGCGCCGACAAGCTGCATGCGGTGGTCAAGTTCGACGTCGTCTCCGGCAAACAGTCCAAATCCGTCTCCAACGCCCCCAGCTACACCAAGGTGTTCGGGACCGAGCTGATCAAGCGGGCCGAGCGCGACCCGTCCATCGTCGCCATCACCGCCGCCATGCCGTCGGGGACCGGGCTTGACCTGTTCGGCCAGGCCTTCCCCGAGCGCACCTATGACGTCGGGATCGCCGAACAGCACGCCGTCACATTCGCCGCCGGCCTCGCCGCCGACGGGATGAAGCCGGTCTGCGCCATCTATTCGACCTTCCTCCAGCGCGGCTACGACCAGGTCGTCCACGACGTCGCCATCCAG
>SCVB01000096.1 GCA_004296955.1 Brevundimonas sp. | reverse complement strand
CAGGCCAAAGCCGCCGGACATGACGGTCATGCCGTCGAAGGTCAGGCCCTCCAGGGCGGACGCCGCGTCGGGGAAGATCTTCCGCATCGCTTCCTCATATTTTCACCGCCTGATGAATATTGGCGGCGCTCGTCCGTCCCTACCGTGGAGGGCGTTCAGGAGCAAGGCGGGCGGGCCGCGAAAAAAGCGGGTCCAAAGAGTCCAGAGAGTCCAAAGCCGACGAAAGGCGCACTCTGAAAATTCGAGTGCACATAGTTCACATAGTGCACATTTGCTGGCCGATCCGCCGGGACTGTAGCCGACGCCTGCGTCAGGAACGGTCGTGACCAAGGGTTACCAGCTGCGTCGGCCGTGGGCCGCGATGGCGATAGCGCGCGCCCTTGAGCATCATCTTCGCCGCCTCCCAGTGGATGCCCCAGGTGACCTTCCACGTCAGCAGCGGGTGGGTCAGGAAGGCGCGCAGCAACTGCCCGTCGGTCAGGGGCCGGCGCTGACCGACAAAGCTGGCGGTCAGGATCGGGGTGTCGCCGCGGCGGACCGCGACCACGACGGACACGGCCTCGCCCGGCGGCCGGACCGTAAAGTCATAGGTCAGGTCGCGGTCCATGAAGGGGGAGACGAAAAACCGCTTCTCCGCCGTCTGCCGGATAAGGCCGGGCGCGGCTCCGTCCGCCGCCTGCGGTACGGCGACGAGATAGCTGTGGCGCTCGTGGAAGGTGTTGGTGACCTCATAGAGCAGGGCCGCCAGGGCTCCGTCAGGCGTGTGGCAGAAAAAGACGCTGATCGGATTGAAGCCGTAGCCGAGGATGCGCGGCATGGTCAGCAGGCGGATCGGCCCGCCGGCGATGTCGATCCCGGCCTCCGCCAGATGGGCCTCGACCTGGCCGCGCAGGGGGCGGTCGGAGCGGTCGCCGTGGTCGGAAGGGCGCAGGCTGATCAGGCCGACCCGACCGCGACCCAGCAGGCGCAGGCGCGACTGCAGCCCGTCCAGCTCATCCAGATCGGCCAGCACCATCCACAGGCGATAGCGCAGCCGGTGCGCGAAGGTCCGCGACCGCTGATGCACGACCTCGCCGACATAGAGGGCCGATGACGAGACGATGGCCGGCGCCGGGGTCACGCGGCCTCGATCAGCCGGCCCGGATCAACGGGCGGGCGCACATGAATCCGGCCGCTCTCGTTCTCGACCGACCACGGCCGGCGCACGCCGCCCAGCTGTTCCGCCACGGCCAGCCCGGCCTGCAGCCCGTCCTCATGGAAGCCGGAGCCGAACCAGGCCCCCGCGAACCAGACGTTGCGGCGGCCCTGCAGCGACCACAGCTCCGACTGGGCGGCCACGGCGGCGGCGTCGAAGACGGGGTGCTCATAGTCCCATTCGCCGATCACCAGCGCCGGGTCGGGCGCCCGGGCCGGGTTGAGGCTGACGAACAGGGGCGGGCCGGGCAGGGACTGGAGCTCGTTCATCCAGTAGGTCACGCCGCCTTCGCCGGCGCGGTCCGAATAGCCCATATGGGTCCAGGCGGCCCAGGCCTTGCGCCGCTTCGGCATCAGCGAGACGTCGCGGTGCAGGATGACCCGGTTGGGACGGTAGGCGATCGCGCCCAGCAGGCGACGGTCGTCAGCCGACGGCGCTTCCAGCAGCTTCAGGGCCTGGTCGGAATGGGTCGCCAGCACCACGGCGTCGAACCGGTCGAGCCGACCGTCGGCGAAGCGCAGCGCCGCGCCGTCGAGCCCGCGCAGCACGCCGGTGATTCCGGCCTTGGTGACGACCCGGCCCCGGAAGGCCTCGGCCAGTCGGGTCACATAGGATCGGCTGCCGCCGTCCACCGTGCGCCAGGTCGGCCTCAGATCCAGCTTCAGCAGATTGTGGTTCATGTAGAAGCGGACGAACGAGGCCGCCGGATAGTCCGCCATCTGTCCCATGGTGCACGACCAGATCGCGGCGGCCTGCGGCAGCAGGTGGGCTTCGCGGAAGAGAGGGCCGTAGCCGCCGCGGACCAGATAGGCCTCCAGCGTCTCTCCGGTCCGCTCCAGCTCCGCCAGGTCGCGCGGCGCCTGTTTCTGGAACCGCAGCAGATCGCCGATCATGCGCCAGAATCTGGGGCTGGCGTAGTTGCGCTTCTGGGCGAACAGGGCGCCGAGCCCCTGGCTGCAGTATTCGAAGGCGCCGTCGTCGATGGACACGGCGAAGGACATCATCGCCGGCTTGGTCGGCACGCCCAGATGCGCGAACAGGGCGGTCAGGTTGGGATAGTTGGCCTCATTGTAGACGATGAAGCCGGTGTCGACGGCGACGGGCGCGTTCGGCGCGGGCGCGTCGACGGTGCTGGAGTGGCCGCCCAGCCGATCCTCGGCCTCGAACAGGGTGACGTCATGGTCCCGGGACAGCAGCCAGGCGCATGACAGCCCCGATATGCCCGAGCCTACGACGGCGATGCGCCGTCCCGCGGGCGGGGCGGGCGTTTCGGCGACAAGATGAGGGGGCATGCCGACTCCAACTGTGGTTGAGCCCAGCTACGACGGAGAGGGCCGCACGGATGCCTGACATCCGAACAGCCGGTCGCCGCGTAGCTGTCGGACCGTCACGGTCTGTCAGGAGCGCCCATGTCGATTGCGAACGCCGCCATACGCCGGCTGCAGGATGCGCCGTTCCCGGACTTCATCGCCCGCCCGGCGATCGACAGCCTGGTCAGCGAGGCGCGGCGCCGGCTGGATCGCGAGGGTCCGCACGACGAGGCCGCCTTCGCCCGGGAGATGGCCCCGCGGGCGATCGCCGAACATGCGGCGGCGGCCAACGCGCAGCACTATGAACTGCCGGCCGAATTCTTCGAGATATGTCTCGGCGCGCGGCTGAAATATTCCTGCTGCCTGTATCCCGATGCCGACGCCACCCTGGACGAGGCGGAGGAGGCGGCGCTGGCGGAGACCTGCGCCCACGCCGGACTGGCCGACGGCCAGCGGGTGCTGGAGCTCGGTTGCGGCTGGGGCTCGCTGAGCCTGTGGATGGCCGAACGCTATCCGAACGCGGCCATCACCGCTGTGTCCAACAGCCACGGCCAGCGCCGACACATCGAGGCGCAGGCGAAGGCGCGGGGGCTGGGCAATCTGACCGTCATCACCTGCGACATGAACGATTTCGCCCCCAACGCCGGCGGGGCCGGCTTCGACCGGATCGTCTCGGTCGAGATGTTCGAGCACATGGCCAACTGGCGCGCCCTGCTGACCCGCGCGCATGGCTGGCTGAAGCCGGACGGGCGGATGTTCATCCACATCTTCACCCATCGCGCCGCGCCCTACCGCTTCGACCACACCGACAGCGGTGACTTCATCGCCCAGCATTTCTTCACCGGCGGCGTCATGCCCAGCCGCGGCCTGATGCGGCAGTTTCCCGACCTGTTCCGGGTCGAGCAGGAATGGACCTGGAGCGGCGTCAACTACCAGCGCACGGCCGATCACTGGCTGGCCAATATGGACGCCAACGCCGACCGGGTGATGGAGCTGATGCGCGAGACCTATGGCGAGGACGCGACCCTGTGGCGGCGGCGCTGGCGGCGGTTCTTTCTGGCCACGGCGGGGCTGTTCGGCAATGACGGCGGAAACACCTGGGCCGTGAGCCATTATCTGCTGAAACCGGCGTAAGGACCTGACTTCATGATCAAATACATCGCCGCCTATCTCGGCGCAGGCCTGACCTTCGCGGCCATCGACGCCGTCTGGCTGACCACTATGACCAACCGGCTGTACAAGCCGGTGCTGGGCCCGATCCTGGCCGACCGGCCGGACATGAAGGCGGCGGTCGCCTTCTATCTGATCTCCATCTTCGGCACCGTCTTCCTGGCCATCGAGCCGGCCCTGCGCGAAGGCGCCTGGCAGCGGGCCGCCATCAACGGGGCGGTTCTGGGGTTCGTGGCCTACGCCACCTACGACCTGACCAACCAGGCGACGCTCAGTGTCTGGTCGGTCAAGCTGACCCTGATCGACCTTTGCTGGGGCACGGTCCTGACCACGGTCTCGGCGACGGGCGGCTATTTCGCCGCGCGATGGGCCGAGGGCCGGCTCGGCTAAGGCTCTCGCGATTAACCTTTTTCTTCCCGCGACACGGGCGCGAGGTGGCCAGATCGCAGCGATAGGGTAAAAGGTTCGACTGGACGGTGTTCAGTCGGGGGAATGGCTTTGCGTGCTGGCGTCAACGCTTTGACGGCGATCTTCGTGGTCGGCGTCCTGGCCGGTCTGGCGTTGACGCCCGACGGGCGGGCGTGGCTGCGCAATCCGACCATCATGCTCGGCGACAAGGCCGCGGCCTCGGCCCCGCCGGCGCCCGTCTCCGCTCCCGCTCCCGTCGCCGCCGCGCCGGTCGCCGCCCCCGCCGCCGTGCGCGTCACGCCGCTGCGGGCCCGTCTGGCCCAGGGACCGCTGCGCATCGGCGTGTTCGGGGACTCCATGGCCGACGGCCTGTACGCGGGCCTGTACCGCGACCTTCAGGACCAGCCGAACGTCTCGGTGACCAAATTCTCGCAGGTTTCGACCGGGCTGAGCCGCTACGACTACGTGGACATCCAGGCCAGGACCCGGACCCAGCTCGACGAGACGCCCGTGGATGTCGCCGTCATGCTGTTCGGCACCAATGACGCCCAGGGCATCGACACCGGCGGCGCGGTGCACATGTTCGGAACCGACGGCTGGAAGTCCGCCTATGCGAAACGGATCGACGACCTGGTCGCCCTGCTGCGCAGCCGCAACGTGGCCGTCTACTGGGTCGGCCTGCCGCGGATGAAGCGCGACAGTTTCGACGGCCGGATGATGCTGATCAATGGCGTGGTCGAGGCCCGGATGCGGGCGCTGGGCGTGCCCTATATCGAGACGGTCAGTCTGACCTCGAACGACGAGGGCGGCTACGAGGCCTATCTGCCGACCGGCAGCGGCCGCCGGGTGCTGATGCGGGCCAATGACGGCATCCACATGTCGATGGCCGGCTATCTGCGCATGAGCGCCCCGGTTGCGGCGCGTCTGAAGCGCGACGCCGGACTGGACCGGCCGCAAGCGACGCCGGTCCCGGCCGCCGCCCCGCCCGCCTCGCCCGCCGCCTGAGCATGAAGGCGCTCGCCGGGGCCCTCGTCGCGGCTGTTCTGGCGTCCGCGGCCGCCGCCCAGGTGCCATATGGACCGACCGATACGCCCGCGCCCGGCGCCTCCGTCTGCCCTGGCGGCCTGTGCCAGCCCGAGGCGCTGAACAGCGTGTTCGAGGCGCTCGCGCGAACCAGGACCGGAGCTGGATCGGCTCCGGTGCACATCCTCCAGATCGGCGACAGCCACACCGCCGGCGACCGCATCACCGGCAAGCTGAGGGCGGCGCTGCAGGCGCGGTTCGGCGACGGCGGACGCGGCGTGCTGCCGCCGGGCATACCTTATGACGGCTACGCCCCGCTGCAGGTCGAGGTGACGGCGGATGGGTGGACGACCACGCTCGCGCCGCTGGCGGGCAATGCAGGCTATGTCCGCGCCGGGGTCGGGCTCACGGGCGTGCAGGCCATCACGGTCCAGCCGGGAAGCGCCCTGACTTTTTATCGTGAGACGGTTTCCCCGGCCTTCGTACAGATCGGTCTGTGCGGGGAGGGGCCCGGACGCCTCGAGGTGACGGCTGACGACGAGACCTGGACCGTGGCCTTCGGCGAGGAGCGCTGTGCGATCCTTTACAGCGACGGCAGCCCGACCCAGGTGCGGCTCCGCGCCCTCGACAGCGCCCTGTCCCTGCATGACGTCCGCCTGACCAACATCAATCCGGGGGTGGAGCTGTCCAATCTCGGCGTGGTCGGGGCGACGCTCAGGGACCTGGCGGCGCGCGATCAGGCGGTGGTGGCGCGAGAGCTGGCGGCCTGGAGGCCGGCGCTGATCGTGCTGGCCTTCGGGACCAATGAGGGGTTCGACGACAATCTGGACCCCGCGGCCTACGAAGCCCTGCTGCGCGGCCAGATTTTCCGCCTCCGGAGGCTGTCGCCGGGGACTTCGCTGATGATCCTCGGCGCGCCGGACGCCCTGCGAAACGGGATCGTAAACGGCTGCAGCGCCGACCGGTTGAGGGCCCCGCCGCCGTCGCTGGCGGTGGTGCGGGACGTGCAACGAAGGGTCGCCGCCGACATGGGTGTGGCGTTCTGGGACTGGCACGGGCGGATGGGCGGCGACTGTTCAGCGGATCGACTGGCGACGCGGGGCGAGCCCTTCATGTTGCGCGACCGGGTGCATTTCAGTTCCGCCGGCGCCGACTGGATCGGCGGAGCGCTCAACGCCGACCTGATGGCCGCCTATGACGCCTGGACGGCGCGACGCGGGGAGGCGGAATAGTGCTGTTTCCGACCCTCGCCTTCGGGATCTTCTTCCTCTTCGTCTATTTCACCGCCTGGTCGCTGGATCGCGAGAACGGGCGGCGCAAACTGTTCCTGCTGCTGGCCAGCTGGTTCTTCTACGCCCAGTGGGACTGGCGCTTCGTCGCCCTTCTGATCCTCTCGGCGGTCCTGAACTGGGGCGTCGGGGCCCTGATCGCGCGACAGCCGGGGGCGAAGAAGGCCTGGCTGGTCGGCCTCGGCGTCGCGGTCAATCTGCTGATCCTCGGCTTCTTCAAATACTACGGCTTCTTCATCGAACAGGCCGGCGACCTGCTGATGCGGTTCGGCTGGGAGCGGGACCTGCCGCTGCTGCAGATCGTCCTGCCGGTGGGGATCAGCTTCTTCACCTTCCAGGGCATCAGCTACGTCGTCGACGTCCACCGCGGAAAGACGCCGCCGGCGAAGAGCCTGCTCGACGTCATGCTGCTGATGAGCTTCTTCCCGCATCTGGTGGCGGGGCCGATCGTGCGGGCCTCGGACCTGCTGCCCCAGTTCGACCGGGCGCCGCGGCTGACGCGGGCCATGGCGACGCACGGCCTGCTGCTGATCGTCTGGGGCCTGTTCAAGAAGACGGTCATCGCCTCCGAGATCTCGGTGAACCTGGTCGATCCCGTGTTCTTCGACCCGTCGGCCTACGGCGCGGTCGACATCGCCGCGGCGGTCTATGGCTATGCGGTCCAGATCTATTGCGACTTCTCGGCCTATTCGGACATGGCCATCGGGATCGCCGCCCTGCTGGGCTATTCCTTCCCGCGCAATTTCGACCAGCCGTACCGGGCGTCGTCGATGCAGAGCTTCTGGCGGCGCTGGCACATCAGCCTGTCCAGCTGGCTGCGCGACTACCTCTATGTCCCGCTGGGCGGCGGGCGGAAGGGGCTGGCCGCGTCCTGCATCAATGTCTTCATCACCATGGTGCTGGGCGGGCTGTGGCACGGGGCGGCCTGGACCTTCCTGGCCTGGGGCGCCCTGCACGGCGGGGTGCAGGTGATCGAGCGACTGGGCCGGGCCGCCTTCGGGGACCGCAAGGTCATTCCGACGGTGGTCGGGGTGCTGGTCACCTTCCACATCGTCTGCCTCGGCTGGATCCTGTTCCGCGCCGAGAATTTCGACCTCGCCATGGCCATGCTCCAGGGCCTGGGCCGGATCGGGCCGGTCACGGCGCTGACGCCGCTGCTGCTGACCCTGATCGTCGGCGGCCTGGCCATGCACTGGCTGCCGCCGCGCGCCATCGAGGGCGTGGCCGAGCGGCTGAAGGCGGCGCCGTCGCTGACCCTCGGCCTGCTGATCGGGGCGGCCTTCCTGCTCATCGAGGCGGTGCGCCCCGACGGCGTGGCCCCCTTCATCTATTTCCAGTTCTGAGGCGTTGAGACTCCGATGAACGACCACCGCGATCCTCCCGAAATCCCGCTGGAGCCGTTTCCCGTGCACCGGCCGGAATCGCCGTTCCCGCCGCTGTACGAGAGCCTGCCGCCGGGGCCGGCCGATCCGCCCAGCGACTGGATCGAGACCGCCGACGCCCACGACCTGCCGACGCGCGAGAACCGGCTGGCGGCCCTGGGCCGGTTCGCCTTCCCGCCGGCGCCGCCGCTGGACGACGAAGGCCTCGCCGCGCGCGACCGGCGCTGGACCAGCCGGACGATCGTCGTGGTCGCCGCCTTCCTGCTGGTGTTCAACGCCGTCTCGCCGCTGAACTGGTCGCGGCAGCAGGCGCCGTCCTGGCTGCAGGGCACGGTGCAGCAGATGTCCGAGGTCTGGGTCGCCCAGCTGGCCGTCTTCGGCGTCGACATGCCGCGCCAGGGCGTGCGGGAGATGTGGCTGGCGGCGCGGGATGCGCGCTTCATCGGCCAGGCGCCGGCGCCGGCGGCGAAATAGGCTCCGGTCGAGGCCGACGCGTCAGCGCTCGACGATCGGCCCCAGCCCGGCGGCGGCGCGCGCCACGGTGAAGGTCTTGAGCACCCCGGCCTCATAGGGTTTGGCGAACAGGGTCGAGACGGTGCGCAGTTCGGCCTTCGCCTGCTCGGGCGTCAGGGTCAGCAGGATATAGCCCTTGGCCGACTGGTCGCAGAAGACGACCTCCTCATTGGCCTGCATCAGGGCGGCGCCGAGGGGCAGGCGCGGCACGGCGTCGCCGGGCGAGGGGCTGGAGATGGCGCTGGTCCCGAACTCGACTCCGCGGCGGGCGCCGGCGGCGTCCTTCAGATCATTGACCCAGTAGGCGTGGCTGTCGCCGGCCAGGACGATGGGCTGGACCCCCGCCTCGGCGAAGGCGGCGTACAGGCGCTCGCGGCCGGCGGGATAGCCGTCCCAGCTGTCGAGGTTGAACGGCACGCCCAGTTTGAACAGCTCGATCGACTGCCGGACCTGGTCGCGGACGGCGGCGGGCAGGCTGGCCAGCAGGCCGGCGACCTGCAGCGGATTGGCCATGGTGGTGATGTCGGGACCCTGGACCCGGGCCATGACCACCTGATTGCCGATGACCTGCCACGGCTTGCCCGAGGCGCGGGACGCCTGGAGCGTGGACTGGATCCAGTCGCGCTGGCCGTCGCCCAGAAGGTCGCGGGCGGGGTCGTTGCGTTTCGTCTGGAAGGCGGCGAGGTCGGGTCGGCCGTCGGCGACCGGCATGTCGGCCTCCCAGGTCAGCTGTTCGCCGCGGGCGATCAGCCGGGTCTCGACCATCAGCAGGCTGGCCAGGTCGCCGAAGTCGAAGCTGCGCTGGATGGCCTCGGGGGTCAGGCCGGCGGCGGGTTCGCGGATCGGCATCCACTCGAAATAGGCCTTCAGCGCCGCGGCCTTGCGCGTGGCCCAGGCGCCTTCGGCGGCGGGCGTGTGGTTCTCGGCCCCGCCGGTCCAGGCGTCGTTGGCCAGTTCGTGGTCGTCCCAGACGCAGATGAAGGGGGCCCGGGCATGGGCGGCCTGCAGGTCGGGGTCGGACTTGTACTGGGCGTGGCGGGTCCGGTAGTCGGCCAGGGAGACGATCTCGTGGGCCGGCGCGGGGATGCGGCCGAGCGCGGCGCCCGAGGCCATGCCGTAGGCGTCGGGCTCGGCGCCGTATTCATAGATGTAGTCGCCGAGGTGGACGACGGCGTCGACCCGCTCCAGCTTCGAGACCGCATCCCAGGCGTTGAACAGCCCGCCCGGGTAGAGCTGGCAGGAGGCGACGGCGAGGACGACTTCGGGGGTCGGCCCGGCCGGCAGGGTGCGGGTGCGGCCCTGCGGCGAGCGGGTCTCGCCGGCGCTGAAGGCGAAGCGGTATTCCACACCGGGCTGCAGGCCCGTGACCGGGACCTTGACCGTGAAGTCGCGCTCCGGCCCGGTCTCGACCGTGCCCGAGGCGACGGAGGGCGCTGCTTCGCCCTCTCGCCAGACCGACCAGTCGACCCGCACCCCGCGCACTATCGGGTCCTGCGGCGTGACGCGGGTCCAGATCACCACGCCGTCGCCCTGGGGATCGCCGGAGGCGACGCCGTGGACGAAGGCGACGGGCGAGGACGTCCGGGCGGCGGCGGGGACGGCCGCCCCCGCCGCGCCGGCGCCGAACAGGCCGAGAAGGTCGCGGCGGTGCAGGGTCATCGCTGTGGCTCCTAGTAGCGCAGGCTGACGGTTGCGCCCCAGGTGCGCGGTTCGCCGGCGATGAAGGTCGGCAGGCCGAGGCCGTCGCCGGTGTTGCCGGCGTCCTTGATGAATTCCTCGTCCAGCAGGTTGTCGCCGAACAGCTCCAGACCCCAGTGGGCGTCGGAGGGGGCATAGCGGATCCGCAGGTTCAGCAGGCCATAGGCTTCCTGGACCTCGTCCACCGCCGTGTCGGGGACGAAATTGCCGGTCTGGAGGTCGGCGCGGTCGTTGTCGTTGTCGAAGAAGGTTTCCGACTGCCAGCTGTACGTCGGCTGGACCTCGACCGCGCCGCCCGGCACGGCCAGGCGCCAGACGGCCCCGATCGAGGCGCGGTGGTCGGGCGACAGGCGGAACCGGTTGCCGTCGAAGATGCCGGCCTCGAACCGCGAGTGGTTGTAGGCATAGGTGGCGAACAGATCGAGGCTGTCCGAGGCGCTGAGGAAGGCCTGGCCCTCGAAGCCGTATGCCGTCGCCTCGCCGGCGTTGGTGGTGATGAACTGGGTCCCGACCTGAACCGTGGTCTGGAAGTTGGTGTAGTCGTAGAAATAGGCCGCGCCGTCGAGCCGCAGGGCGCCGCCCATCATCGCCGTCTTGGCCCCGACCTCGTAGCTGTCGACCTGTTCGGCGTCGACGAAGGTGAAGGCCGGCGCAGCGAAGGGGGCGGACGGGGCGGCGGGAGCCAGCACGGCCGGGCGGCGGCCGCGGGCGTAGTTGGCGTACAGGTTCGTGTCTTCGGTCACGGCGTAGCGAGCCGTGGCGCGCCAGGTGAAGCCGTCGTCCTCGAGGTTCTGGCTGATGACGTCGCCGTTGCCGGCGGTCGGCTGGAAGGTCAGGCCGAACAGGGGGAAGGCGGCGGTCACCGGGGCGTTGGCGGCGCCGGGCTGGGCCAGCTGGAAGACCAGGCCGTTGGCGAAGGCGCCGAGGGCGGCGGCCTGGGTCAGGGCGGCCGGGGTGCCCTCGGCGATCAGGGCGGCGATCTGGCCCTGCAGTTGCTGCACCGCCAGCAGGCCGCCGAGGATGGAGCGGCCGTTCAGGGCGGCGGTGGAAATGCCGCTGGTCTTGTCGTCCTGGGTCCAGCGGACGCCGAGGGCGAACTCGAGCCGGTCGCTCGGCCGCCAGGTCACGTCGCCGAACAGGTCCCAGGATTCCAGCTCGCCGGAGTTGGTGGCGGTCTCGATGTGCGAGGCCTTCAGATTGTCGCGGATGCCCGGGATGAAGGGCGCCGGAATGCCGAAGGCCCCGAGGACGGGATCGATCAGGGCCGGGCTGGAGAAGAAGGCCAGCGGCAGGGCGGTCGTCCCGACGGCCAGCGGATTGCCGTCCAGCAGACCGGCCAGCTGGGCCAGGGCGACCCGTTCGTTGAACTCGGTCGGCGTGCGCTGCGAACCGTCCTCGTTGAAATAGCCGGCGCCGATGAAGCCGGACAGGGCGCCGCCATTGTCCCAGTTGAGGCGGAACTCCTGGCTGAACTGGTCGCCTTGGGCGTCCTCGACCGCGAACAGCAGGGGCAGGGAGATGCCGTCCGGATCGAACGCCTCATAGGACTCGAACTCCCGCCACGCGGTGGTCGAGGTCAGGGTCAGGCTGTCGTTCAGATCGAGCCGTCCGATGCCGGTGACGCCCTGGACGGTCCGGTCCAGACCCAGGGTCCGGCCGCCGTCGATGGCCGTCGACGCGGTGAAGGCCGCGCCCTCCCAAGGCTCCCGCCCGCCCAGCACCGCGCCGGTCGCCGGATCGGCCGGGGAATAGGCCATGGCCTTGAAAGAGGTCCCCGGGGCGGCGTCCTGCTGGTAGTTGGCGATCACGTCGTAGCGGAAGGCGTCGGTCGGCTCGAACGCGAGGCTGAGGCGGAAGGCCCGGGTGTCGAAGCCGTTGTAGTCCTCGCCGCCCAGCAGGTTCTCGACATAGCCGTTGCGGGTCTTCATGCGCGTGGCGAAGCGCAGGGCGGCGGCGTCGCCGAGCGGCGCGTTCACCATCAGCTCGACCATGCGGTAGTCGAGGTTGCCGACCGAGGCGCGGGCGGCGGCGTCGAAACCGCCGACGTCGGCCCGGTTCTGGATGACGTTGATCGCCCCGATCAGGGCGCCGCGGCCGTACAGGGTCGACTGCGGGCCCTTGGCGATCTCCACGCGCTCGATGTCGAACAGTTCGACCCAGGAGCCGCGCGATTTCGAGATCGAAACGCCGTCCTGATACACCGAAACGCGGGGCTCGTTGGTGGCTTCGCCCGAGTCCGAGGTGATGCCGCGCATCACGAAGCCCGGGTTGTTGGGCGACTGGTTCTGCACCAGCAGGCCCGGGGTGAAGGCCGACAGCTCCTCGAAGTCCTGGACGCCGAGGCTTTCCAGCATGTCGCCGCTGTACGCCGTCAGGGCGAAGGGAACCTCGGCGGCGCTTTGCTCGCGCAATTGGGCGGTGACGATGACCTCGTCCAGCTGGCTGGGTTCCGCGGTCTGGGCCGCGGCGGCGCCGGCCAGGCCCCAGACGACGCCCAGCGCGCTGGCGCCGAGCAGGATGGAAGTCCGGTAAACCCGATGAATCATGGCAGCCCCCTGCAGTTCGATGAGGCGGCGTAACGGCCGTTCATGCCCGACCGGCGACGGAGCGGCGTCGGATCGATGAAGCTGTGGCGTCACGGGTGTGATGATCCGTCCGTACGCCGCGCCGGAAAGTCGGGCTGTCAGGAATGGAGAGGGGCCTTCGGGGCCGGGCCCTGTTCTGATCCTCCCCGCAATACGGGAGGCTTGCCATGAAATCTCTGATCCGCGCCGCCGCGGCGCTGTCCTTCGTCGCCCTGTCGGGCTGCGCCTCGCTGATCACCGGCGGAGACCTGATCCGGCCGGGCGAGCCGACCGGCACGATCCGCGTCAGCAACATGAGCTCGGGCGCGATCAATGTCGTGCTGATCTCGGACTGCAACGCCTCAACCTACGGCCTGAACCGGATGCCGTCGGGCTACGCCATTCCGCGCGGCGGCAGCTACGACTTCACCGTCTCGGCAGGTTGTTGGGACGTGGCTGCGGGCATCGTCGGCTATGGCGACACGCGCCGCCGGATGCAGATCCAGCCCGGCGGCGGCGTGGACTGGACCGTCACCGGCTGATCCACCGCGGGTGAACCTTTGCTGCGGCGCGACATTCCTGTTGCGCCAGCGCCGCTTGTCGGGCCACGCTGTGCGTTCATCGCAGCGGGAGCAGCATGGCCTTCGACGAAATGTCAGGTGACGGCGGCGGCGTCCGCGACAGCTATCGCGGATTCGCGCGCTGGCTGGCCGATGCGCCCGAGGGCCTGCTGCAGGCGCGCTCGCGCCAGGCCGAGCTGTTCTTCCGTCGCATGGGCATCACCTTCGCCGTCTATGGCGACGCCGAATCCAGCGAGCGGCTGATCCCCTTCGACGTCGTGCCGCGGATCATCGGCGCGGCCGAATGGGCCGGGCTGGAGGCCGGGCTGGTCCAGCGGGTGCGGGCGATCAACCTGTTCCTCGCCGACGTCTATGGCCCGCAGGAGTGTCTGAAGGCCGGCGTCGTCCCGGCCGAACTGATCCTGACCAATCCCCACTATGTGCCCGAGATGCAGGGCCGGCGGCCCCCGCGCGGGGTCTGGGTCCATATCGCCGGCGTCGATCTGGTGCGCACCGGCGAGGACGGCTTCTACGTGCTCGAGGACAATTGCCGCACGCCGTCCGGGGTCTCCTACATGCTGGAGAACCGCGAGATGATGATGCGGTTGTTCCCCGACCTGTTCGCCGACTATCCGGTGCGGCCGGTCGAGACCTATGCCGACATGCTGCTGGCCTCGCTGCGGGCCTCGGCGCCGGAGGCGGCGGGGGCCGACCCGACCATCGTTGTCCTGACCCCCGGTCCGTTCAACTCGGCCTATTACGAACACTCCTTCCTCGCCGACAAGCTGGGGGTGGAGCTGGTCGAGGGGCGGGACCTGTTCGTCGACGACGGCAAGGTCTTCATGCGCACGACCCAGGGGCGGCAGCAGGTGGACGTGATCTACCGCCGCATCGACGACGACTATCTGGATCCCCTGACCTTCCGGCCGGATTCCACCCTGGGCGTGCCGGGGCTGATGACGGCCTACCAGGCGGGAACGGTGTCGCTCGCCAACGCCGTCGGCACGGGCGTGGCCGACGACAAGGCCGTCTATACCTACATGCCCGAGATCATCCGTTTCTTCACCGGCGAGGAGCCGATCCTGAAGAATGTGCCGACCTGGCGCTGTCGCGAACCCGAGGCGCTGAAGCATGTGCTGGCGCATCTGGAGGAGCTTGTGGTCAAGGAGGTCGGCGGATCGGGCGGCTACGGCATGCTGGTCGGACCGGCGGCGTCGAAGACGGAGATCGAGGCCTTCCGCAAGCGGCTGATCAACGACCCGGACGACTTCATCGCCCAGCCGACGCTGGACCTGTCGACCGCGCCGACGCTCGACAAGGGCGAGCTGCACGGCCGTCACGTCGACCTGCGGCCCTTCGTCCTGTCGAGCCCGGACGGGGTCAAGGTCGCGCCGGGCGGGCTGACGCGGGTGGCGCTGAAGCCGGGGTCGCTGGTGGTCAACTCCAGCCAGGGCGGCGGGACCAAGGACACCTGGGTGCTGGACGTCTGATGCTCTCGAGAACCGCAGACAGCCTGTACTGGACCGGCCGCTATATCGAGCGGGCGGATTTCCTCGCCCGCATCCTCGAGGCCACGCTGAGGCTGGCCGCTATTCCGACGCGCGGCGACGGCGACGCCGAGACGGTCTGGGCCAGCGCCCTGGCCTCGGCCGGCGCCCCCAAGGCGCTGGGCCGGTCGCCGACCGAGAAGTCTGTGCGCGAATATCTGGCCTTCGCCCCCAACAACGCCTCGTCGATCACCGCCTGCATCACCCGGGCCCGCACCAACGCCCGCTCGGTGCGCACCGCCCTGACGGTTGAGCTGTGGGAGGCCATCAACGGGGCCTGGAACGGCCTGGAAGAGCAGGGCCAGCCGACCCGGCGGGACGAGTTCGCCCGCTTCCTCGAGTGGGTGAAGACGGTCACCCTGTCCGTCGAGGGCGCGACCAGCCGAACCATGCTGCGCAACGACGGCTACTATTTCCTGAGGCTGGGCGCGGCCATCGAGCGGGCCGACAACACCGCCCGGTTGCTGGACGTCAAATACCATCTGCTGCTGCCCGAGGGCGAACGGGTCGGGGGGCAGCTGGACTATTTCCAGTGGACGACCCTGCTGCGCGAGGTCTCGGCCCTGACCGCCTATCGCTGGGTCTATCGCGACAGCGTCAAGCCCTGGCTGGTCGCCGACCTGCTGGTGCTGAACCGCCAGATGCCGCGCTCCCTGGCCAGCTGCCAAGCCTCGATCGTGCGCTATCTCGAGCGGCTGGCCAATGACTACGGCCGGCGCGGCCCGGCGCAGCGGCTGGCCGCCGACCGGATGCGCGCCTTCGACAATTCGCGCATCGAGGACATCTTCCAGTCCGGACTGCATGAATACATCCAGGCCTTCCTCGGCGAGAACCACCGCCTTGGCCAGGCCATCCATGACCAGTATCTGAGCTGACGCGTGCGCATCCGTATCGATCACGCGACCACCTATGCCTATGACCGGGCGGCGCGGTTCATCATCCAGACCCTGAGGCTGACGCCCCGTTCCTCGGAGGCGCAGCAGGTCCGCAACTGGCGCGTCGAGACCGATGTCGACGCCCGCCTGCGCAAGTCCGAGGACGCGTTCGGCAACATCGTCCACACCCTCTACACCGAACAGCCGACCCAGAGCCTGACCGTGCGGGTTTCGGGCGAGGTGGTGACCACTGACACCGCCGGGGTGGTGCCGGCCGGGCAGGAGACGTTGTCGCCGCTGGTCTTCCTCAGGGACACCGCCCTGACCCGGCGCGACAAGCTGATCTCCGTCTTCGCCTCGGAGTTTTCGGCCCATCCGCCGCTCGAGCGGCTTCACCGGTTGATGGCGGGAATCCACGGCTCGGTGGCCTTCGAGGTCGGGGTGACCACCCCCACCCATACGGCCGCCGAGGTGCTGGCCCTGGGCAGGGGGGTCTGCCAAGATCACGCCCACGTCTTCATCGCCTGCGCGCGCCAGATGGGCATGCCGGCGCGCTATGTGTCCGGCCACCTGCTGCGCCGCGACGGCCGGGACGACCAGGAGGCGGCGCATGCCTGGGCCGAGGCCTGGGTCGAGGGCCTCGGCTGGGTCGGCTTCGACCCCGCCAACGGGATTTGCGCCACCGACCGTTACGTGCGGGTCGCCGCCGGGCTGGACTATCGCGGCGCGGCCCCGGTGCGGGGCGCAAGCTATGGCGGCGGGGGCGAGCGGCTGGCCGTCCGGCTGAACGTGCGTGATGCTGACATGCAACAGGGCCAGCAGCAGGCGTAAGCGGTGGGTTACCGGTCGCGGGAATCTGTTACCGTGGGCGTCATGACGGACGGGCAGCGGGGACGGCGCGCCGCATGACCTATTGCGTGGGCATGCTGGTCGAGGAGGGGTTGGCGATGATCGCCGACACCCGCACCAATGCGGGCGTGGACAACATCTCGTCCTACCGCAAGCTGCACATTGTCGACCGCCCCGGCGAGCGGGTGATGGGCGTCTGCACCGCCGGCAACCTGTCCGTGACCCAGACCGCCCTGGCCATGGCGCGCGAGGGCGTCCACCTGAAGGTCGGCGAGGCGCCCGAGACGCTGGAGACGGCGCCGACCCTGTTCCGTTGCGCCCAGCTGCTGGGTCACGCCCTGCGCGAGACGCGGCTGTCGATCGCCCCGGCCATGGAGGCCGACAGCCTGAACACCTCGGCCTCCATGCTGCTCGGCGGCCAGGTGGCGGGCGGGGCCATGGGTCTGTACCTGATCTACAGCCAGGGCAATTTCATCGAGTGCGGGCGGGACACGCCCTATCTGCAGATCGGCGAGGCCAAATACGGCAAGCCGATCCTCGAGAGCGGCCTGGCGTTCGACACCCCCCTGGCCGAGGCCGTGAAGCTGGGGTTGATCTCCTTCTCCACGACCATGCGATCCAATGTCGGGGTCGGGGCGCCGTTCGACGTATTGACCCTGCGGCGTGACTTCCTCAGCGGCGAGCAGCGCCGGATCGAGGAGGACGACGCCTATTTCAACGATCTGCACGAACAGTGGACCCGGGCCCAGACCCAGGCCCGACGGCAGATGCCGGCGCCGCCGTGGATGAACGGCGGGCCGAGGCTGGCGACCAGCCGAAGCTGAGCGCCGGCGGAACCGCACGCGGTCCCGCCCAACGCATCAACCGCCGACCTCAGTGGCCGTGGTCGCCTTCGGAGTCCGCCTCCGACGCCCCCGCGGCCCAGCCTTCGCCGCCCGCCTCGGCGAACCAGAAGGGCGCGCGGGCCCGCTGGCGCGGCGCGATCTCGTTCATGTCGTTGTCGTACACCCGGCCGTTGGCGATGGTGTAGGCGATCGAGGTGGTGTTGCGGATGTTCTCCAGCGGGTTGGCGTCCATCACCACCATGTCGGCCAGCTTGCCGACTTCCAGCGAGCCGAGGTCGCGGTCGAGGCCCAGCGAGCGGGCCCCGTTCAGGGTGCCGGCGCGGATCACGTCGATCGGCGCCATTCCCCCCTGGGCGAGGCTCCACAGCTCCCAGTGGGCGGCCAGGCCCTCGCGCTGGCCATGGGCCCCGATCGAGACGCTGATGCCCTGTTCCGACAGGCGGGTGGCCTCGCGCGCGACCGAGATGTGGTTCCACTCATTGTCCGGCAGGGTCACCGGCCGGCGGGCGCGGGCGTCGAGAATCCGGCGCGGCACGTAACGGGTCAGGATCGGATGGTTCCAGACCTCGCTCTCCTGGTACCAGTAGTTCTCGCCGTAGCTGCCGCCGTAGGCCACGACCAGGGTCGGATTGTAGGCGACCTCGGTCTGCCGCCACAGCTGGTGGACGTCGTCATACAGCCGGGCCAGCGGGATCGAATGCTCGATCGTGGTGTGGCCGTCGACGATCATCGACATGTTGTGCTGGAACAGCGAGCCGCCCTCGGGGACGACCATCATGTTCAGCTGGCGCGCCGCCTCGATGATCTGCTGACGCTGGTCGCGGCGGGGCTGGTTGTAGCTCTTGACGCTCCACGCCCCCGCGGCCTGCATCCGCCGCAGGGTCGACAGGGCGTCGTCGAGGTCGTCGACCTGGGCCGTGAAGGCGGTGCTGGCCCCGTACAGGATGGTGCCGGTCGAGAAGACCCGCGGCGCCACGATCCGGCCGGTGCGGGCCAGTTCGCTGTGGGCGAAGATCTCGCTGGTGTCGGCCGAGGGGTTGTGGATCGTGGTCACCCCGAAGGCGAGGGAGGCGTAGTCGACCCAGCTCTGTTCGGGGATGATCTCGTCCGACCCCATGGAGCCGTGCCAGTGGGCGTCGACCAGGCCGGGCATGATGGTCTTGCCGCTCATGTCCAGCGTCGGCGTCCCGGCCGGGATGGTGGTGGCGGCCAGCGGACCGACCGCGACGATGCGGTTGCCCTCGATGACGATCACGCCGTTCTCGATCACCTCGGCGCCGTTCATGGTGATGATCCGCGCGCCGGTCAGGGCCATGCGGCCCTCGGGCACGTCCGCCCGGGCGGTGAAGCCGAGGTTGATACCGTGCTCGTCCGGCGTCGGCAGTTCGTCCGGCGCGCCGTCCACGAAGGTGAAGGCCTGGTTCAGGTCGCGGGTGAACAGCTCGGGCCCGAGCGACCATTGCAGCCGCCGCGAGTCGCCCGACCAGCTCAGCCATTCGCCGGCGTCGCGGGTGACCCGCGTCTGGGGCAGGGACTTGCCCTCGGCGCTGATCGCGACGGGTCGTCCCGCCATGACGAAGGGGGCCACATAGGCGTTGAACCGCTCGGTCCAGCCGATCCAGTTTCCGTCGGGCGAGACGGCGAATTCGCTGGCCCATTCCGAGGTCAGGTGGGTCCGTTCGTCCTCGCCGTCGAGGTTGACCGAGATCAGCGTCTGCTTGTCGCCGTCGCGGCCCGACAGGAAGACCCGGTCATTGGCGGCGCCGAACTGCGGGGTCGAGCCGTCGTCGGTCATGAAGACCGGCTCGCCGCCCGCCGCAGGGATGCGGTAGACGCCGGGATCCCGGCTCCACAGGGCGCTGGTCAGGAAGCCGTCGCTGACCGTGCGATAGACGATGGTCCGTCCGTCCGGCGAGAAGGTCGGCTCGATATAGTGGCCCGGGTTCGGGGTCACGACGCGGCCCGCGCCGCCCGAGGCCGGAACGACGCGGATCGAGCCGAATTCCTGGTCGTCCCAGGTCGTGTAGACGATGGACCGGCCGTCGCGGGACCAGTTGGGGTAGAGCTCGAAATGGTCATTCTGCCGGGTCAGCCGGCGCGCGGTCCCGGTCGGCAGGTCGCGGATCCACAGATTGCCGAGGGCCTCGAACACCACCTTCGTCCCGTCCGGCGAGGGGCGGGCCCAGCGGATCATGCGGACGTCGAACGTGTCCGGCGCCGCATTGACCGGGAAGCGCACGGCGTCCTGCACCCGGCGGGTGTCGGCGACGTGGAAGGGGATGTCCGTCACGGCCTGCGAGGCCACGTCGACGCGCTGGATGCGGCCGTCGGCCCAGAAGACGAGCGAGCGGTTGTCCGGCGTCCAGCTGATCGCCGGATAGACGCCGTGGATGGCCCAGGTCTCCTGCAGGTCGCGGTCGAGGCCGGAGAAGACCGGGGTCTCGCGTCCGGACTCGATGTCCATGACATAGAGGACCGACTGGTAGCGGACGCGCCGGATGAAGGCGATCGACTTGCCGTCGGGGGAGGGCGTCGGCCGGATCGAGCCGCCCGGGCCCGTGATATAGGGATCGATCTCGCCGGTTTCGCGGTCGAGGCGACGGATGATGTAGATCTGGTCGTTGACGTCCTTGGAATATTCGAACGTCCCGCCCGGCGTGGCGTCGTCGCTGAAATACAGATAGCGGCCGTCGGGCGAGAAGGCGGGTTCGCCCGTGTCCTTCTGCTGCGTCCGGCGCTCGGTCATCTGGACGCCGTTTCCGCCCGAGCGGTGGTACATCCACAGCTCCCCGGCTCCCAGCGAGCGGGACGAGGTGAAATGCTTCCGGGCGACGATGAACTGGCCGTCGGGGGTCCATTCCGGCTGGTTCAGCAGGCGGAAGGTCTCCTTCGACACCTGGGTCGGGTTGGAGCCGTCGGCGTCCATGATCCAGATGTTGTCGCCGCCGCCGCGGTCCGAGGTGAAGGCGATATGGCGGCCGTCCGGCGACCATTTCGGCTGCATCTCCCAGGCCACGCCCGAGGCGATGGCGCGCGCCTCGCCGCCGGCGACGGGCATGACATAGATGTCGCCCAGCATGTCGAAGACGATGGTCTGGCCGTCGGGGCTGACGTCCAGCGACATCCAGGTGCCGCGGGTGACGTCGATCGGAATGTCGCGCGACGGCCCGGGCGGGTTCTGCACATCCCATTTGGGCGTCTCGGCCGCTGCGGCGGCCGGCGCGGCCTGGGGATCAGGCGCCGCCTGCGGCTCGACCGGTCCCGGAACGGGCGGGGCGGCGATCGGCGAGACCGGCTCCGGCGTCTGGGCGGCGGCGGGACAGGCGAGCGCCAGCAGGGCGACCGTGGTCAGGAAAGCGCGCTTCATGGTGTGTCATCCCCGGGACATCTGCGGACGTCTCTCGCCGCCATCGGCGGCCGCGTCCTTGGTGCGTGCAGATGAACATTTTCGGGGGGCGGGAGTCGAGTCGGACGACGTGTCGCGCGACGGAGGCTGTCGGGTTCCCGGGAAAGGAGACGATGGTGGGTGATGTAGGGTTCGAACCTACGACCCGCTGATTAAGAGTCAGCTGCTCTACCAACTGAGCTAATCACCCGGACCATGCGTCTGGCGAGGGCCTTGCAAGGCTCTTGCCGTTCTCCCCTTCCGGCGCGGACCGGTTTCAGGGAGGGGGCGTAACTAATGGCAATGCCTCTCGCTTGCAAGGGCGTTCGCGCCGCCGTTTCGGTTTGTCGCAGGACGGTCTAGGGTTTCGTGAATCAGCCGCCGGGGAGCGGCGACGGGGGAAACGACCATGGCTTTCTGGAACCGCCGGCGCTCGATCGACGCCCTTGTCGCCCCGCATGAGGGGCCGGCGCTGAAGAAGACGCTGGGCTGGCCGCACCTGATGGCCCTCGGCGTCGGGGCGATCGTCGGCACCGGCATCCTGACCCTGATCGGGGTCGGCGCCGGGCTGGCGGGGCCGGCGGTGATGATCAGCTTCGCCCTGGCCGGCCTGGTCTGCGCCTGCGCCGCCCTGGCCTATGCCGAACTCTCGACCATGATGCCCGCCGCGGGCAGCGCCTATACCTATTCCTACGCCGTGCTGGGCGAGCTGATCGCCTGGATCGTCGGCTGGAGCCTGATCCTCGAATATTCGCTGGTGGTGTCCGCCGTTGCGGTGGGCTGGTCCGGCTACGCCACCGGCTTCCTCGCCGGCATGGGCGTCGAGCTGCCGGCCATGCTGGCGGCGGGGCCGCACGTCGAGGGCGGGCTGATCAACCTGCCGGCGGTGTTCATCATCGCCGTGGTCACCGGCCTGCTGCTGCTCGGCACCCGCGAGAGCGCGACGCTGAACGCGGTCCTGGTGGTGATCAAGGTCGCGGCCCTGATCGCTTTTGTGGCCATCGCCCTTCCCAGCTTCAACGCAGCCAACTTCAGCCCCTTCATGCCCAACGGCTTCGGCGCGCCCAGCCTGCCGTTCATGGAGCAGATCACCGGCCAGCCCGTGGTCCAGACCGGGGTCATGGCGGCGGCGGCGATCATCTTCTTCGCCTTCTACGGCTTCGACGCCATCTCGACGGCGGCGGAAGAGACCAAACGGCCCGAACGCGATCTGGCCATCGGCATCGTCGGCTCCATGGTGATCTGCACGGCCCTGTACCTGGTCGTGGCGGCCGCCGCGATCGGGGCCCGCCCGGTCGCCAGCTTCGCCGAAAGCCCCGAGCCGCTGGCCCTGATCCTGCGCGAAATGGGCCAGGGAACGGCGGCCCAGTGGATCGCGGTCTCGGCCGTGGTCGCCCTGCCGACGGTGCTGCTGGCCTTCCTGTTCGGACAGAGCCGGATCTTCCTCGGCATGGCGCGCGACGGTCTGTTGCCGCGCAGGCTGGCCAAGGTGTCGGTGCGCGGCGTGCCGGCGGTGGTGACCATCTTCACGGCCATCGTGGTGGCGGCGCTGGCGGGCGTGATGCGGCTGGATGAACTGGCCTCCCTGGCCAACGCCGGGACGCTGGCCGCCTTCGGGGCGGTGGGGGTCTGCCTGATCGTGCTGCGCCTGCGCGAGCCCGACCGGAAACGCGTGTTCAAGGCGCCGCTGTGGCCGCTGGTGGGGGCGATCACCATCATC
Organism: Brevundimonas sp.; assembly: GCA_004296955.1. Lineage (GTDB taxonomy): Bacteria > Pseudomonadota > Alphaproteobacteria > Caulobacterales > Caulobacteraceae > Brevundimonas. The sequence goes on along the minus strand of SCVB01000096.1, from coordinate 166,158 downwards.
GGCTGCATCGTCTTCTTCTTCAGCCTGCGGGGCTCGACCCAGCAGTGGTTCTTCGCCTGGAACGCCGTCGGCCTGGTCGTCTATTTCGGCTGGTCGGCGTGGAACTCGCGCCTGGCCAAGGGCGAGGAGCAGGCCGGCTGATGGCCCTGCGCGACCTGTCCGGCGCGGTCGATTTCGCCGTGCTGGAGCGGATGACCGGCGGCGACGACGCCATCACCGAGGAGGTGCTGGGCCTGTTCGCCCAGCAGGCGGCGATGTGGTCGCCGCTGCTGGACGTGCGCGAGGACGGCTGGCGCGACGGCGTCCACACCATCCGGGGCGCCGCGGCGGGCATCGGCGCGGGGACGCTGGCCGAGGCCTGCCAGACCGCCGAGGCGTCAGACAAGGCCGAGGCCCCGCCGCTGCTTGACCGGGTGCGTGACGCGCTGGAAATCGCCCTGGCCGATGTGGCGGCCTATCGACACGCGCTGATGCTGAGAAGTTTGCGGGCCTGACCAGACCCCTCCACCATCCTTCGGATGGCCCCCTCCCCCCAGAGGGGAGGAGACGCCTAGCCGCGGGTGCGGTCCCAGACCCCGAACTCATGCGCGATGCAGCGGTCGATCAGCGTCCGCCAGACGGGCTCGGCGATGGCCGGCGACAGGCCGGCGGGACCGGCGGCGGCCAGCACCTTGGCGACCACGTCCTCGATGCGGGCGTCGTCATGCACCACCGAACGATCCGGCTTGATACGGGCGGCGGCGTCCATATAGCGCTGGCGCTCGGCCAGCAGCTGGACGAGGGCGCGGTCGAGGGCGTCGACGCCCTGGCGGACCTCGGCCATGGAGCCGCAGGCCTCCGGCGCGGTGCGCGGATCGATCGTGACGCTATCCGACAAAGGCGCGCTCCAGCACATAGTCGCCTGGCTCGGCGTTCGAGCCCTCCTTCATGCCGAAGGTTTCGAGCAGTTCTCCGGCTTCCTTGATCATGGCCATGGAGCCGCACAGCATGACCCGGTCGCGATCGGGCGAGAATCCGTGCGGCAGGCCGAGATCATCGAACAGGGCGCCCGACTTGATCCGGTCGGTGATCCGGCCGGCGTGTTCGAACGGTTCGCGGGTGACGGTGGGATAGTAGGTCAGCTGGGCCTTCGCCTCCTCGCCGATCAGCGGGTCGTCGTGGATGCCCGAGGTCAGGAAGTCGCGATAGGTCAGGTCGGCGATCTGGCGCACCGTATGGCAGACCACGACGTGGCCGAACCGGCTGTAGGTGTCGGGATCGCGGACCACGCTGAGCCAGGGCGCCAGGCCGGTGCCGGTGCCGATCAGCCACAGGCGCTCGCCGCCGGTCAGGGCGTCCAGCACCAGGGTGCCGGTCGGCTTCTTGCCCATCAACACCGTGTCGCCGGGCTGGATCTTCACGAGTCGCGACGTCAGCGGGCCGTCGGGCACGGCGATCGACAGGAACTCCAGCTCCTCGGCCCAGCCGGGGCTGGCGATGGAATAGGCCCGAAGGATGGGCTTGCCGCCATCCTCGCCCGGCAGGCCGATCATCACGAACTCGCCCGAGCGGAAGCGGAAATCCTCCGGGCGCGCGATGGCGAAGCTGAACAGGCGGTCGGTCCAGTGGCGCACCCACAGCACTTCCAGCTCATGGAAGGCGGAGGCTTTCGCGGGCGGCGGGGAGGCGGCGACGTCGGTCATTACCGGCTTCTTAGGGGGAGACAGGGCGAGGGGGAAGAGATGCGGTGTCGCGCCGGACGGGTTCGGCCGGCGTCCGCCCCGATGCTGTCTTCTCGCCCCTGATCATCGCATCCCTTTTCACCCCCGACGGCGCCTTCCCGCCCCTCGTTGCGACCGCCTTCGGGCCTTGCTCGCCGGCCTGCGACCGAAGCTGACGCACCCATGTGCCTCTATGTGAAACGGCCACGGGGGCAGGGGTTTTGACGGTTCGAGATACATCACGGGATCGGCGTCAGAGGGGGCAGGCGGCGACCGCCCGACGGTTCGCCCGATCGCACGACAATTTTCCGGCTCCATGGTGGACTCCCGACCCCTGCGCCCATGCGGAATCGGGGATGACGACGGCTGAATCTCCCTCTAGCGTCCGCGCCATGCGCAACAAACTCCTCGCCTCCACCCTGTTTCTCGCGGCCTTGTCGCCGTTCACCGCCGCCATGGCGCAAGCGCCGGACCCGGCGGTCCTGACGCCCGAGCGGGTGTTCGCCAATCCCTCGCTGGCCGGGCCGGTGGCGCGCGGAGTCAGCCTGTCGCCCGACGGCGAGTTGGTCGCCTTCCTGCGCTCGCGCGAGGACGACGTGGATGTGCTGGACCTGTGGGCCGCGCCGACCGGCGAGGGCGAGCCGTTCAAGCTGATCGACGCCCGGGCCCTCGTGCCTGACGCCGGCGAACTGTCCGAGGCCGAGAAGGCGCGGCGCGAGCGGATGCGGATCAGCCAGCGCGGCGTGGTCGAATATTCCTGGGACCAGCAGGGGCGTTACATCCTCGCGCCGCTGGAAGGCGACATCTTCCTGGCCGAGCGTGAGGGCGGGGCGGTGCGCCGCCTGACCGAGACCGAGGCCGACGAGATCGACGCCAAGGTCTCGCCCCGGGGCAATTTCGTCTCCTTCGTGCGCGACCAGGATCTGGTCGTGCTGGCGCTGGACGGCGATCGCGAGACGGCGATCACCACCGACGGCGAAGGCCTGGTCAGCTGGGCCACGGCCGAGTTCATCGCCCAGGAGGAGATGGATCGCGACACCGGCTACTGGTGGAGCCCGGACGAACGCTACATCGCCCTGCAACGCACCGACGAGAGCACGGTCGATGTGATCCCGCGGCTGGACATCACCGGCGGCGGGGCCCGGGTGATCGAGCAGCGCTACCCGCGCGCCGGCCGCCCCAATGCGGTGGTCGAACTGTATGTCCACGACCGTGAGACCGGCCAGCGGACCAAGGTCGATCTGGGCGCTGACGCCGACATCTACCTGGCCCGCGTCGACTGGTCGGTCGACGGCCGCACCCTCTATGTCCAGCGTCAGTCGCGCGACCAGAAGACCCTGGACCTGCTGAGCGTCGACCCCGCCACGGGGGCCTCGCGGGTGATCCTGACCCGGACATCGGACGCCTGGGTGCCGCTGAACCATGACTTCCGGGCGCTGGACGACGGCCGCTTCATCTGGTCGTCGGAAGAGACGGGCTGGAAGCATCTGTACCTCTACGAGCGCGACGGGACGCTGGTCCGGCCGATCACCTACGGCCCATGGCCGGTGAAGAGCCTGAACGGCGTCAACCAGCAGACCGGCGAGGTCTTCTTCACCGCCTCCTTCGGCTATGCCGAACGGCCCGAGGGCGTGACCGGCGGGCACAGCGCCTGTCCGCTGCCGGGCGGTCAGGTGACGATGTGCGACGTCCAGGGCGAGCGGCCCACGATCCAGCGCCTCTGGCGCGCCTCGCTGAACGAACTGCGCCAGGCGACGCCGGTGACCAGCGACGGCGGCTGGTGGTCGGCCTCCATGAACAAGACCGGCACCGCCTTCGTCGGCAACTACACCGATCTGGACACGCCGATGCAGTCCGGCCTGTACCGGGCCGACGGGACCTTCGTGCGCTGGATCGAGGAGAACCGGCTGGACGCCGATCACCCGATCCATCCCTATGTCTCGCGCCGCGGCGAGGTGACCTTCGGCACGCTGGACAGCCATGGCGAAATGCTCGTCTGGCAGATGACCACCCCGCCGGGCTTCGATCCGTCGAAACAGTATCCCGTCGTCATGCAGGTCTATGGCGGACCGTCGGGCGGCGGCGTGCGCCGGGCCTGGCAGGGCGCGACCAATCAACTGTTGACTGAAGCCGGCTACATCGTCTTCCGGCTCGACAACCGCGGCGAGGGCGACCGCTCGGCGGCGTTCAAACAGGCCCTCTATCTGAAGATGGGGCAGCCTGAGATAGAGGATCAGGTATTGGCGGCGAACTATCTGAGATCGCTGCCCTATGTGGCCGACGATCGCATCGCCATGATGGGCTGGTCCTATGGCGGTTTCATGAGCCTGATGGCCCTGACCGAGCCGGACATGGGCCTGACCGCGGCCATCGCCGGCGCCCCGCCGACCGAATGGAGCCTGTACGACACCCACTACACCGAGCGGTTCATGTCGACGCCGGAGCTGAACCCCGAAGGCTACGCCGCCTCGGACGCCATTCCGCGCCTGCCGAACCTGACCGGCCGGTTGCTGCTGATGCACGGCATGGCCGACGACAACGTCATCCTCGAAAACTCCACGCGGGTCATCGACGCGCTGCAGGCCTCGTCCATTCCCTTCGAGCTGATGCTCTACCCCGGCCAGCGCCACGGCGTCCGGGGCAATGAAAGGCAACTGCAGCAATGGCGGACCTACCTGGACTTCCTCGACCGCACGATCGGCTCACGGGCGCCCGCCGCGCAGGATTGATTCCGGCTCATGGGCGGAGGGTTCCCTCGGGCCCGTCGCCTGCGCCGGTGCAACCTTCGCCCGCGACCGGCGGTTGAGGCGCGATGGAGAAGCTGTTCATCAAATTCGCCACCGCCACCGCCAAGGTGGCCGGCAAGCCCTGGACCTTCATCGCCTGTCTGGCGATCGTCCTGGTCTGGGCCCTGTCCGGGCCGGTGTTCAAATTCAGCGAGACCTGGCAACTGGTCATCAACACCGGCACGACCATCATCACCTTCCTGATGGTGTTCCTGATCCAGAACACCCAGAACCGCGACGGGGCGGCCCTGCACGCCAAGCTGGATGAGCTGATCCACGCCGTCAGCCGCGCTGACGAGCGCTTCGTGGGCATCGAGCATCTGACCGAGAAGGATCTGGACACCATCCTGTCCCAGGTCGAGGAGCGGGCGGGGCGGATCCACGGCGATCCGGACGGAGATCTGCCGATCGTGGCCACCCGGGCGGAGGACCTCGCCCGAGCGGAGCGCCGCGCCAGCCGGACGGCGAAGGCGGGGGCCAAGGGGGCGAAGAAGCCGCGGGCGACCGCCGCCGGAGCGCGTCCGCGGAAGCCCCGCTCTTGAGCGAGCTGGCCGCGACCATCGTCGGCACGCTGGCGGCGATCTGCTCGATCACCAGTTTCGCGCCGCAGATGGTCAAGATCTGGAAGACGCGCGACGCCTCCTCGGTGTCGCTGAAGACCTATTCGCTGACGGTCACATGTTTCGCGCTGTGGACCGCCTATGGCGTGCTGACGATGACCTGGCCGATTATCGTCGCCAACGCCAGCGCCCTGGTCATGGCCTCGGGCGTCCTGCTGATGAAATGGCGGTTCCGCGATGCCGGACCGCGCTGATCCCCGTCAACCTGCGGGTGATGGCGATGGACAGAACCACGGGGGTCTGAAAGCGTAACGCGGCTATGTGAGGCGGGGGCCCATCGATGTTGCTGAACCGACGAAAGGCGCTGGCGGGCGCCGGCGGCCTGATGACGGCCCTGGCCACGGGCGAGGCCTGGGCGGCGGATGCGCCGCGCGTGCGTCGGGCGGCCTCATCCCTCAGCTCGGCCGACGACGACATCCTGGCCTTCGCCGAGGGCGTCAAGATCATGAAGCGCCGCTCGGACGCCCTGTCGTGGGAGGCCCAGAACCGCCTTCACGCCCAGCGCGCGGAACACGGCAACTGGCGTTTCCTGCCGTGGCACCGGCTGCAGGTGGCGCATATGGAGCGGATCATCGCCCAGGTGACCGGCCATGCGCGCTTCGCCATGCCCTACTGGGACTGGCAGGTGGACCGGTTCCTGCCCCCCTGGGTGCTGGACCCGAGCTCGCCGCTGTACGAGCGCGAGCGCGATCCGGCCGCCGAGACGCTCGATTTCCAGAAGGCCCGCTTCGCCCAGAGCCGCGACGTGGCGCGGGTCTCGGACGACAATTTCGACGCCTTCTGCGGCCGCGAGCGGGCTGCGGGGCGCGTCGAGGCCTATGGCCACAACATCATCCACATGCTGGTCGGCGGCTACATGTCCAGCACCCGGACAGCGGCGCTGGATCCGGTCTTCTGGCTGCACCACTGCAACGTCGACCGGGTCTGGGCGACCTGGCACCAGAAGAACGGCGACCCCGTCTATCCCCGGCCGTGGAAGGACGTCTCCATGTCGGGCTTCACCGGCCCCAACGGCCGCCAGACCGGGCGCTGGACCGCTTCGCGGATCACCTCCACGCGAGGGCTGGGCTACGGCTATGACGCCCTCTATGCGCCGCTGGTCTTCGCCCTGCCGCCCGGGGCGCTGGGCGGCCCGCCCGTGTCCACCAGCGAAGTCTCGCTGCGGGTCGAGGCCGACTCCGCCGACGGCTCGGTCCGCCTGGCCCTGCCGCCCGAACTCCTGCGCCAGCTGCGCGAGGCGCCGGGGCGGGTGACGGTCGAGGGCGAAGGCGTCGTCGCCTACGAACGGTCGGAGAACCTCACCGGCCGGGGGATCGCCACCAGCATCCTGGCCGACAAGGGGCGGGTCGACCTGGGCGTGTCCCCCACCTTCGTGCATTTCGGCGGGGGCGAGGGTGAGGCTCACGAGGGGCATGTCGGCCACGCCGACTACGCCCATGTCTTCACCTTCGACAGCGCCGTGGTCCAGCTGGCGCGGCTGACCACCGGGCCGCTGGCGATCGTCTCGACGGCCCAGGACCTGCGGCCGGAGGAAGGCCGCCCGCCGGCCCGCGCCGTGTCGCTGGAGGCGAGGCTGACGGTGACGGAATACGCCGTCTGAGACCGCCTCAGGCCGACCGCCGCGCGGCCTGACGGGCATGGACCAGGTCGATGATCCGGCCGGCGGCCTCGTCCGGCGAGCAGGCCGCGGCGTCGATGCGCAGTTCGGGCGTCTCCGGCGCCTCATAGGCGCTGTCGATGCCGGTGAAATTGGCCAGTTGGCCGGCCCGGGCCTTGGCGTACAGGCCCTTGACGTCTCGCGCCTCGGCGACGGCCAGCGGCGCATCGACGAAGATCTCTATGAACTCGCCGGGCTCCATCAGCTCGCGCGCCATGCGCCGTTCCTCGCGGAAGGGCGAGATGAAGGACACGAGCACTATGAGGCCCGCGTCCGTCATCAGCCGCGCCACCTCCGCCACCCGCCGGACGTTCTCGACCCGGTCGGCGTCGGTGAAGCCCAGGTCGCGGTTGAGGCCGTGGCGGACATTGTCGCCGTCCAGCAGGACCGAATGCAGGCCTTCGGCGAACAGCCGCTGTTCGACGCGGTTGGCGATGGTGGACTTGCCGGCGCCCGACAGGCCGGTGAACCACAGCACCAGCGGCGACTGGCGCATCAGGGCGGCGCGGTCGACGCGGCTGACGCTCAGGGCCTGCGGCCGCACATTGGCCGCCCGCCGCAGGGCGAAGCGGATCATGCCGGCGCCGGCCGTCTCATTGGTCATCCGGTCAATCAGGATGAAGCCGCCGAGGTCCCGGTTGACGGCGCAGGGTTCGAAGGCGACGGGGGCGTCGAGCGCCAGGGTGCACAGGCCGATGTCGTTCAGGCCCAGGGTCGGCGCGGCCAGAAGCTCGCCGGTATCGACATTGACCCTGTGCCGCAGGTCGCTGATCCGCGCCGGGACCGTGGCCGCGCCCAGTTTGAGCCAGTATGACCGGCCGGGCAGGAGCGAGCGCTCCGACATCCAGACCAGGTGGGCCTCGAACTGGTCCGCGACTTCCGGAGGTGCGTCGGCGGACGCGATGAGGTCGCCGCGGGACACGTCCACGGCCGGGCTGAGGGTCAGGGTCACGGACTGGCCGGCTCGGGCCTCCTCGAGGTCGCCGTCCATGGTCACGATGCGATCGATCGTGGCGGCGACGCCCGACGGCAGGATGCGGACGGCGTCGCCGGGCCGGGCCGCTCCGCCGACGATCCGGCCGGCGAAGCCCCGGAAGTCGGCGTTCGGACGGCTTACGCCCTGCACCGTCATGCGCAGCGGCGCCGGCGCAGCCTCGGCCAGCCTGACGGCCTGCAGATGGGTCATGAGGCCGGGGCCCGTGTACCAGGGCGTCAGGGCTCCCGGCGAAGAGATGTTTTCACCCGTCCGGGCGCAGGTCGGGATGGCGGTGATGTCGGTCAGGCCGATCCGGTCGGCGAAGGCGCGATAGTCGTCGACGATGGCGTCAAACCGGTCCTGCGAGCCCTCAACCAGATCCATCTTGTTGACCGCCAGTACGACGCGGCGAACCCCCAGCAGGGCCAGCAGACGACTGTGCCGCCGGGTCTGGGTCAGAACGCCCTTGCGCGCGTCGATCAGGACGATGGCCAGATCCGCGGTCGAGGCCGCGGTGACCATGTTGCGCGTGTATTGTTCATGGCCGGGCGTATCCGCGAGGATGAAGCGGCGCGCGCCGATGTCGAAGAAGCGGTAGGCGACGTCGATGGTGATGCCCTGCTCGCGCTCGGCCGACAGGCCGTCGACGAGGAAGGACAGGTCCGGCGCCCCATCGGTGTCGGGCAGGACCGCGACCTGGTCGGCGGGAATGGCGCCCGCGTCCCAGAGCAGCCGGCCGATCAGGGTCGACTTGCCGTCGTCCACCGAGCCACAGGTGATGAGTCGGACGATCTCGCCCGGGCCCGTATCGAGGAAGGCGGCCATCAGAAATAGCCCTCGCGCTTCTTCTGCTCCATCGAGGTGGACGGGTCATGGTCGATGGCGCGGCCCTGGCGCTCGGAAGCGGTGGCCTGGCGCACCTCGCGCACGACGGCTTCGGGCGTGTCGGCCTCGCTGTCGACGGCGGCGGTCAGGGGCCAGCAGCCGAGGGTGCGGAAGCGGACCCGCCGCATGCGGGCGGCCTCGCCGGGACGCAGCGGCATGCGGCCGTCGTCCAGCATCAGCAGAACCCCGTCGCGCTCGATCACGGGCCGGTCGGCGGCGAAATAGAGCGAAGGCAGGGCGATGGCCTCGCGCAGGATGTAGCGCCAGACATCCAGTTCGGTCCAGTTCGACAGGGGGAAGACCCGCAACGACTCCCCGTCGCTCAGGCGCGTATTGTAGAGGCTCCAGAGTTCGGGGCGCTGGCGCTTCGGGTCCCAGCCATGGGCGGCGCTGCGGACCGAGACGATCCGTTCCTTGGCCCGGCTCTTCTCCTCGTCCCGCCGTGCGCCGCCGAAGGCCGCGTCGAACCGGTGCAGTTCGAGGGCCTGTTTCAGCCCCTGGGTCTTCCACAGATCGGTGTGAACGCTGGCGCCGTGGTCGACCGGATTGATCCCTTCGGCCTCGGCCTCGGGATTGCGGTGAACCAGCAGCGTCATGCCCGCGGCCGCCGCGGCCTGGTCGCGGAAGGCGTACATCTCGCGGAATTTCCACATCGTATCGACGTGAAGCAGGGGGAAGGGCGGTGGGGCGGGAAAGAAGGCCTTGCGCGCGAGATGCAGCAGGACGGCGGAATCCTTGCCGCCCGAGAACAGCAGGACCGGCCGCTCGCATTCGGCGACGACCTCCCGGAAGATGTGGATGGCCTCGGCTTCAAGCCGGCCCAGGACGTCGTCGTGCAGCCGCATGGCCTAGCTGTGGTCCCGGAATCGCACGGCGCCAAGTCTCAAGCCGGGACCACAGCCGTGGTCTCGATCTCGATGCGGGCGGCGTCCTCGATCAGTCCCTTGACCTCGACCACGGCCATGGCCGGGTAGTGGGGTCCGATGAGCTCCCGCCAGGCCGCGCCGATCTCGCGCAGGGCGCCGAGGTATTCGGTCTTGTCGACCACATACCAGGTCATGCGGACGATGTGTTCGGGACCGGCTCTGGCCTCGGCGAGGACGGCGAGCGTGTTCTCGACCGTTTGGCGGAACTGGCCCGCGAAACCCGCCTCGGCGAAAACGCCTTCGGGCGTCCAGCCGATCTGGCCGGCGACGAAGACCATGCGGCCGGAGGCTTCGACGCCGTTCGAATAGCCCTTGGGCCGGGGCCAGCCTTCGGGCAGCAGGACGCGGTTCACGGGGCGGTCTCCACGAAAGGGGCAATGCGGGCGCGCATTGCGTCGGGCCAGGGCTCGGGCTTGAGCGACCCGCCGACGTAGACAATGGTCTGGGTCGCTTCGAACCGCAGTTCGCCGCCCGCGCTGATCCGGTGGCGCAGGCCGCAGGAGGCGCCGCCCAGCCTGGTGACCGACAGGGCGAAGGTCAGTTCGTCTTCAAGGCGCGACGGGGCGATGAAGCGGGCCTCCACGGCGGCGGTAGGAACACTGACGTGGCGGTTGACGTGGAGTTCCCGGAACGACGCCTCCAGCGGGCCGGCGAACCAGTCCTCGACGACGCCGTTCAGCATCTCGAAATAGCGGGGAAAGAAGACGATGCCGGCGGCGTCGCAATCGGCGAAGCGGACGCGGCGCTCGACGGTGAAAACCTGGCCGGTCATGTCGCTTCCTTCAGCCGGAAGCGCTGCAGCTTGCCGGTCTGGGTCTTGGGCAGGGCGTCGACGAAATCGAGGCCGCGCGGGTATTTGTAGGGGGCGATGACGCCCTTGACGAAGGTCTGCAGCTCGTACCGCAGGGCGTCGGAGGCGGCGTGGCTCTCGTTGAGCACGACGAAGGCCTGGACGATCTGGCCGCGTTCGGGGTCGGGCGCGCCGATAACGGCGGCCTCGGCCACGGCCGGGTGGCGCAGCAGGGCGTGCTCCACCTCCGGTGCGCCGATATTGTAGCCGGACGAGATGATCATGTCGTCGGACCGGGCGACGAACCAGAAATAGCCGTCCTGATCCAGCCGGTAGACGTCGCCGGTCAGGTTCCATCCGTCCTGGACATAGGCGGCCTGCCGGTCGTCATCGAGATAACGGCAGCCTGTCGGACCGCGCACGGCGAGGCGGCCGGTCTCGCCCGGCGGCAAGGGGCGGCCGTCGGCGTCGATGATCCGGGCCTCATATCCCGGCACGGCCTTGCCGGTGGCGCCGGGGCGGATGGCGTCGCCGCGGGCCGAGATGAAGACGTGGATCATCTCGGTCGAACCAATGCCGTCGATGATGCGGACGCCGGTCGCCTCATGCCAGGCGTCGGAGGTGGCGGCCGGCAGGGCCTCGCCGGCCGAGACGCAGGTGCGCAAGGAGGACAGGTCGTGGTCGCCGGCCAGCTTCAGCAGGGCGCGGTAGCCGGTCGGGGCGGTGAACAGGGCGGTAGCGCGATGGCGGGCGATGGTCTCGGCCAGGGTGTCGAAGCCCGGCCGGGGGGCGAAGGCGGTTGCGGCTCCGACGGCGGCGGGGAAGACCACCAGGCCGCCCAAGCCGAAGGTGAAGGCGATCGGCGGGGTGCCGACGACGACGTCGTCCTTCGTCAGGCCGACGACGTGCCGCCCGAAGGTGTCGGCCATGGCGAGGATGTCGCGATGGAAATGAACGCAGCCCTTGGGCTTGCCGGTGGTGCCCGAGGTGAAGGCGATCAAGGCGGGATCCTCGGCGGCCGTATCGACGGCTTCGAAGCGGAAGCCGGCGGGCAGAGCCTGTGCCGCCTTCTGCAGGGTGGCCGAGTCCATCACCTGCGTTAGCGACGGCGCGCTCGCCTGCGCCTCGGTTACCGCGTCGGCGAGGGCAGAATAAACCAGAGCGTGACTGATCTGCGCCTTGTCGATGACGGTCGCCAGTTCGGCGGCGCGCAGCATTGGCATGGTGGCGACCACGACGCCGCCGGCTTTCAGAATCGCGAACCATGCCAGGACGGTCCAGGAGGAGTTCGGACCGTGCAGGAGGACGCGATTGCCGGGGACGAGCCCCAATTCGTCGACCAGCACCTGCGCCATCCGGCCCGAAATGGCGTCCACCCGGGCCCATGAGAACTCGTGGTCGGAATCGATCAGGGCGCGGGCGTCCGGACCGGCGGCGGCGATGGCCCGGCGCAGCAGTTCGACGCCGGCGTTGAGCCGCTCGGGATAGGCCAATTCCGGCAGGTCGAAGATCAGCTCGGGCTGCTGGTCGGCCGGCGGCAGATGGTCGAGGACGAACCGGTCAATGTGCGCGCTGGTCCCCATCAGACGGCTCCTGGCAGGCCCGCGAGCACCTGCCGGGCGATGATGATCTTCTGCACCTCGGAGGCGCCCTCATAGATGCGCAGGGCGCGGATCTCGCGGTAAAGCCGCTCGACCGGGTTGCCGGAAACGACGCCGAGGCCGCCGAACAGCTGAACCGCCGCGTCGATGACGGCCTGCGCCTCGTCGGTGGCGTAGAGCTTGGCCATGGCGGCCTCGCGGGTGACGCGCGGCGCGCCCTGATCCTTCAGCCAGGCGGCGCGGTAGATCAGCAGGGCCGAGGCGTCGATCTTCAACGCCATGTCGGCGAGGGAGGCCTTGACCAGCTGCAGGTCGCTCATCGGCGCCCCGAACAGCTTGCGGGCCACGGTGCGGGACGCGGCTTCGTCGAAGGCCCGGCGCGAGAAGCCGAGGGCGGCGGCGGCGACGGTGGAGCGGAAGACGTCCAGCGTGGCCATGGCGATGCGGAAGCCCTCGCCGGGGGCGCCGAGGAGGCGGTCCTCGTCGATGCGGCAGGCGTTGAACCGGATCGTGGCCAGCGGATGCGGCGCCATCAGGGGGATGCGTTCGACGATCTCGAACCCGGGCGTGTCCGCGTCGACCACGAAGGCGCCGAGGCCCCTGGCCCCCGGCGCCTCGCCGGTGCGGGCGAAGACGGTGTAGCGGTCGGCGAGGCCGCCGTTGGAGATGAAGGTCTTGGTCCCGTCCAGCACCCAGTGGTCGCCGTCGCGCCGGGCGGTGGTCGACAGGGCCGCGACATCCGATCCGGCGTCGGGCTCGGACAGGGCGAAGGCGGCGATGGTCTGGCCGGCGGCCACGCCCGGCAGCCAGCGGGCCTTCTGGTCTGCGGTTCCGAACAGGCTGATCGGACCGGAGCCGAGGCCCTGCATGGCGAAGACGAAGTCGGCCAGGCCAGAGCGGCGGGCGAGGGTCTCGCGCGTCAGGCACAGGGTGCGGACGTCGAGCTTGCCGTCGGCGTCGGGGATGGCGTTGTTCAGCCAGCCGCCGTCCGCCAGCGCCTTCAGGATGGTGCGGCAGTCGCCGTCGAGGTCGTGGTCGCCGTGCAGGCCCACCGCGTCCGTCGCCTCGGCCCAGGCCTCCAGATCGGCGGCGAAGGCGCGATGGCGATCCTCGAAGAAGGGCCAGTCGAGGAAGGTCGTGTCGCGAGCGGTCTTGGCGGCCATGGCTCAGTTCCCCTCGAACACCGGCTCGCGTTTCGCCGCGAAGGCCTCGTAGGCGCGGCGGAAGTCCCTGGTCTGCATGCAGATGGCCTGGGCCTGGGCTTCGGACTCGATGGCCGCGTCGAGGCTCATGTCCCATTCGACGTTGAGCTGGTTCTTGGTGATGCCGTGGGCGAAGGTCGGACCCTTGGCCAGCGAACGCGCCAGCTCCAGCGCCGTCTCCATCAGGACTTCGCCCTCGACGACCCGGTTGTGGAAGCCCCAGCGTTCGCCCTCGTCGGCGGTCATGACGCGGCCGGTGAACAGCAGCTCGGACGCCCGGCCCTGACCGATCTGGCGGGGCAGGATGGCGCAGGCGCCCATGTCGCAGCCGGCGAGGCCGACGCGGGTGAACAGGAAGGCGGTCTTCGTGCGCGGCGTGGCGATCCGCAGGTCCGAGGCCATGGCCATGATCGCCCCGGCCCCGACGCAGACCCCGTCCAGCGCCGCGATGACCGGCTGGGGGCAGCCGCGCATGGCCTTGACCAGGTCGCCGGTCATGCGGGTGAAGGCCAGCAGCTCGGGCATGGCCATTTCGGTCAGCGGACCGATGATCTCGTGCACGTCGCCGCCCGAGGAGAAGTTGCCGCCCGCGCCGGTGACAATGACGACCTTGCAGTCGTCGGCGTGGACGAGGGCGCGGAACAGGTCGCGCATCTCGGCATAGGAGTCGAAGGTCAACGGATTCTTCCGCTCGGGCCGGTTCAGGGTCAGGGTCGCGACGCCGTCGCCGTCGACCGACCACAGGAAATGGGCCGCCTTGTAGTCGCGCGCCTTCATCCGTTCAGCTCCTCGGGCCCAGTTCTTCGGGGGTGGTCGCATGAAGCGACCGCTTGGTCCGCTCCAGCAGTCGGGTCAGGTCGTCGGCCTCGGGCTCGGTCAGATCGGCGAACAGGGCCTCGATCCAGCGTTCATGCGCGGCGGCCATGACGGCGAAGCGCGCCTTGCCGGCCGCAGAAAGCCGCACCCGCTGGACCCGGCGGTCGGCGCCGGCCATCGGCTCGATCAGGCCGTCGGCCTTCAGCCGCGCGGCCAGGCCGGTGACATTGCCGTTGGAGACCATCAGTCGGTCCGCGGCCTCGCCCATGGTCAGGCCCGCCTCGCCGGCGCGATCCAGGGCCGACAACATGTCGAACCGGGGCAGGGTGGTATCGAACTCGTCGCGCAGTCGCTGGGACACCGTCTGCTCGATCCGGGTCGAACAGGTCAGGAGGCGCAGCCAGAGGCGCAGCGCCCGCTTGCCATCGGGCGCCCCGCCCAGTCTGTCAGGGAGGTGGCGCTCGGGAAGGGCGGTCGCGAGGCTCACAGCTCGCCGCCCGCGACCGGCACCGCCGCGCCGTTGACGCCCGAGGCTCCCTCGCCGCACAGCCAGACGATGGTCTGCGCCACCTCGTCCGGCGTGATCAGCCGGCCCTGCGGATTGGAGGCCGCGAGGGCGGCGCGGGCTTCGTCCTCGCTGCGACCGGTCTTGCCGGTGATGGCCTCGATCGAACGGGCGACGAGATCGGTGTCGGTGAAGCCCGGGCAGACGGCGTTGACGGTGACGCCCTTCGAGGCGACCTCCAGCGCCAGGGCGCGGGTCAGGCCGACGAGGCCGTGTTTGGCCGCGACATAGGCGGAGACATAGGCGTAGCCCTTGAGCCCGGCGGTGGAGGCGACGTTGACGATCCGGCCCCAGCGGCGCGTCAGCATCCCGGGCAGGACCAGACGAGCGGCCTCGGCAGGGGCTTCGAGATTGAGCGCCAGCATGGCGCGAAAGGCGTCGGCGTCTGTCTTCAGGAACGGGGCCGAAGAGGCCGCGCCGGCGTTGTTGACGAGGATGTCGATCGGTCCGAACCGGTCGCGCCCAACCTCTATGGCGGCGGCGAGGGCGTCCGGGTCGGTGACGTCGGCGGGGGCGGCGAAACCGAGGTCGCCGATGCGGTCGGCGGTCTCGTTCAGCCGGGGGACGTGGCGGCCGATCAGGGTGACCTGACAGCCGGCCTCGGCCAGCCGCTCGGCCGTGGCGCGGCCGATGCCGGAGCCCGCGCCGGTGACCACGGCGTGATGTCCGGTCAGGCTCATACCGGCCCCGCCTGCTGTTGCTTCTCGAGGTTGCGGGCCAGTTGGGCGAAGCCGGCGCGGTACTGGACCGGCGGCTGGATCCCGCGCCAGCCCAGCTCGGCGGCGGCGCGCAGGCTCCAGTTCGGATCGGCCAGGTGCGGCCGGGCCAGGGCGCAAAGGTCCGCCCGGCCGGCGGCGAGGATGCTGTTCACGTGGTCGGTCTCATAGATGTTGCCGACCGCCATGGTGGCCACGCCCGCCTCATTGCGGATGCGGTCGCTGAAGGGGGTCTGGAACATACGGCCGTAGACCGGCTTCGCCTGTTCCGAGGTCTGGCCGGCCGAGACGTCGATCAGGTCGCAGCCGGCGTCGGCGAAGGCGCGGGCGATGGCGACGGAGTCATCGGGCGTCAAGCCGTCGTCGACCCAGTCGGTGGCGGACAGGCGGACCGACATCGGCTTGTCGTCCGGCCAGACGGCGCGCATGGCGGCGAAGACCTCCAGCGGGAAGCGCAGCCGGTTCTCGACGGAGCCGCCGTACGTGTCGGTGCGGTGGTTGGAGACCGGCGTCAGGAAGGACGACAGCAGATAGCCATGGGCGCTGTGCAGCTCGACCATGTCGAAGCCGGCCTCGTCGGCCCAGCCGACGGCGCGGACGAAGTCGTCGCGCACGCGGTCCATGTCGGCGCGGGTCATTTCGCGCGGCGTCTGGTCCTCCGCGGACCACGGGATGGGGGAGGGGGCGATCAGCTCCCAGCCGCCTTGAATCAACGGTTGATCGGCGCGCTCGCCCCACGGGCGTTCGACCGACCCCTTGCGCCCGGCGTGGGCCAGCTGGATGGCGATGCGCGAGCCTTGCGCGTGGACGAAGTCGACGATCCGCTTCCAGGCGTCGCGGTGTTCGGGCCGATACATTCCGGCGCAGCCCGGGGTGATGCGGGCGTCGGCCGAGACGTCGGTCATTTCGGTGAAGACCAGTCCCGCGCCGCCCAGCGCCCGGCCGCCGAGGTGGACAAGGTGGAAGTCGCCGACCATCCCGTCCTCGGCCGAATACATGCACATGGGCGAGACGACGACCCGGTTGGGCAGGGTCAGGCCGCGCAGTCGCAGGGGCGCGAACATCGGCGCGGGCGGATTGTCCGTGGGCGGAGCGCCTGCGTTATCGGCGAACCAGCGCTCGACGCCGGTCAGGAAATCGCGGTCGCGCAGACGCAGGTTCTCGTGGCTGACGCGCTGGCTGCGGGTCAGCAGGCTGTAGGCGAACTGCAGCGGTTCGAGATCGACATAGCGGTCGACCGTCTCGAACCATTCGGTCGAGTTGCGGGCCGCGCTCTGCAGCTTCAGCACCTCGACGCGCCGCTCGGCTTCATAGGCGGCGAGGCCCGCGTCCAGATCGTCGGCCTCCGTCAGCGTCTCGGCGAGGCGGATGGCGTCCTCAAAGGCCAGCTTGGTGCCGGAGCCGATCGAGAAATGGGCGGTGTGAGCGGCGTCGCCCAGCAGCACGACCTTGCCGTCCCGCCAGTTGGCGCAGGCCACGCGCGGGAAGTTGAGCCAGGCTGAGCCGCGCAGGTGTCTGGCGTTGCTCATCAGGGCGTGGCCGCCCAGCCAGTCGGCGAAAAGGGCCTCGGCTGCGCGGCAGGTCTGGTCCTGGTCCATGGCGTCGAAGCCGAGGCCGCGCCAGGTCGCCTCGGTGCATTCGACAATGAAGGTCGAGGCGCCCGGCTCGAACTGGTAGGCGTGGGCCCAGATCCAGCCGTGCGGGGTCTCGACGAAGGCGAAGGTGAAGGCGTCGAACGCCTGTTTCGTGCCCAGCCAGATGTATTTGTTGGTCCGCACGTCGATGTCGACGCCGAAGACCTCGGGATGGTCGTTGCGGATGCGGCTGTTCAGGCCGTCGGCGGCGACGATGACGTCGGCGGGCAGGGCGCGGATGTCGGCGACCTCGTCCTCGAACCGCAGCTCGACGCCGAGCGACCGGGCGCGTTCCTGCAGGATGGTCAGCAGCCGCTGCCGGCCGATGCCCGCGAACCCGTGACCGCCCGAGCGGATCGTCTGGCCGTGGATGTGGATGTCGATATCGTCCCAATGGACGAAGGCGGCTTCGATCGTCGCCGCCGTCTCAGGGTCGTTGGCCTTCAGGTTGGCCAGAGTCTGGTCCGAGAAGACCACCCCCCAGCCGAAGGTGTCGTCCGGGCGGTTGCGCTCGTGAACCACGACCGACAGCGAGGGATCGCGCAGCTTCAGGGAAATGGCGAGGTACAGGCCGCCCGGCCCGGCGCCCACGACGGCGATGCTTCTGACAGCCCTGTTCGTCGACATATTTTAAGCTTGAAACAACTCCGGACGGATGTCCAGCGTCAGCCGCCTGTGAACATGGCGCGGTCGGCCCGGACCGCCTCGACGATCATCGCCGTGACCGCCCGAATGCGGGCGAGGGGCTTGAGGTCAGCATGGGTCACCAGCCAGAGGCTGCGGTCCAGATGCACGGCCTCGGGCAGGACGCGTCGCAGCCCGGCCTCGCGGGCGGCGATGAAGTCGGGCAGGACGCAGAGGCCCGCGCCGGCCAGGGCGGCCTGAAGCTGGGCGATCAGGTTGGAGCTCTGCAGGGCGACGTGAATGTCGACGTCGGGCGCCTGCATATAGTCCAGCTCGGGCGCATAGAGCAGGTCGCCGATGTAGCCGATGAAGCGGTGGCCGGCCATGTCGGCGCGGGTCCGGATCGGCGGCCGGGCGTCGAGATAGGCGGGGGCGGCGTAGAGGCTGAGGCCGTAGTCGGTCAGCTTGCGTGAGATCAGCCGTCCCTCGCGTGGGGCGCTGAGGGTGACGGCGATGTCGGCCTCGCGCTTGGACAGGCTTAGCACGCCGGAAATCGCGACCAGCTGGATATCCAGACCCGGATGGCGGTCGGCCAGTTTCGCCATCAGCGGGGCCAGGACATAGCTGCCAAACCCCTCGGGCGCGCCGATCCGAACCGTGCCGGACAGGGCCTGATCGGACTCGCCGAGCTCGTTGGCGGCCAGCAGGGTCAGGCTTTCGATCTTCTCCGCCGTTGGCATCAACCGCTCGCCGTGCGGGGTCAGGGCGTAGCCCTGGGGGCTGCGGTCGAACAGCCGGGCGCCCAGTCCATCCTCGAGGGCGGCTATGCGCCGGGCCACGGTGGTGTGGTCCATGCCGACGCGCGCGGCGGCGGTCGTCAGCCGTCCCGTGCGGGCCACGGCGAGGAAGGCGCGCAGATCGTTCCAGTTGAAATCGGCCACGATCGCTCCTGTGCAAAAATGCACAACGATTGCTCAAACATTGGCATCGTCAGAACAGAAAAGCCATGACATACCGCCGTCATCCGAACGCATCTGTTCCCGGGACACCCTCATGGCCTTCGACGCCGCCGCCTATACGCCCGCCGCCCAGACCGCTATGCCGCGCCCGACAGCCGCGCTGATCGACGCCTCCGAAGCTCCCTGCCCGATGTGGGCGGCCGAGAACCCGGACCGCGCCCTGGCGTTGCTGTTCGTAGCCCCGCACGACTGCGCGGCCGTGGATGTTCTCGTCTCGCTGTAAGCGGAAAGCCTGCCTCATGACCGATACCCGGACGCCGGTTCCCCAGCTGCCCGATCCGACCGTCGTGGCCGAGACCCTGACGACGCTGATGCAGAACGCCGCCGCCGCGGTGCGTACGACCATGGCCCAGGCGGCGACGCCCCAGGTCCTGCCGTACGATCCGACGACGCTGACGCGGGCGATGGTCGAGTTTAACACGGCCGTGATGATGCAGCCGGCCGCCCTGTTCGAGGCCCAGGCGAAGAACTGGAATGACTGGACCGCCCTGTGGCGCACCATGGGCGAGCGGGCGATGGGACAGGAAGCCGCCCCGGTGGCGACGCCGGTCAAGGGCGACCGCCGCTTCTCCGATCCGGCATGGACCGACGAGCCGGTCTATGACTGGCTGAAACAGGCCTATCTGCTGGCCGCGCGTCAGCTGCAGGATTTCGTCGCCACGGCTCCGGTCGATGAGGCCACCCGCGCCCAGGTCGACTTCGCCAGCCGGCAGATGATGAACGCCCTGGCGCCGACGAATTTCCCCCACACCAATCCGCAGGTCGCGCGCCGCACCATCGAGAGCGGCGGCCTGAACCTGATGACCGGTCTGTCCAACCTGCTGGAGGACGTCGGCAAGGGTCAGGGTCTGGTCGGGCGCCGCGCGCCCAACGATTTCGAACTGGGCGTCAACGTCGCCGCCACGCCGGGCGCGGTGGTGTTCAGGAACGACCTGATGGAGCTGATCCAGTACGCGCCGACGACCGACAAGGTCTATCGCCGCCCGCTGCTGTTCGTGCCGCCGCTGGTCAACAAATACTACCTCTTCGACCTGACGCCCAAGGCCAGCTATCTGAAATGGCTGGTAGACCAGGGTCACACCGTCTTCGTCATCTCCTGGGCCAATCCGGACGAGAGCCACGCCGACAACGGCATGGACGCCTATGTGAAGGACGGCGTCATCGCCGCGCTCGACGCCGTTAAACTGGCCACGGGCGAGGCCGATGCGGATCTCGTCTCCTACTGCCTCGGCGGCACGCTTTCGGCGATGACGCTGGCGTATCTGGCGCAGACTGGCGGCGCCGACCGGATCGCCTCGGCGACCCTGATCGCGACCCTCGTCGACTTCGGCGACATGGGCGAATGGTCTGTGTTCACGAGCGAGCAGGACCTGAACGCCTTCGACCGCTATCTGGACGACAAGGGCTATGTCGAGGCCCACGACCTGACCAAGCTGTTCTCGGCCGTTCGGGCCAACGACCTGATCTGGTCGTCGGTGGTGAACCACTATCTGCTGGGCGACGAGGCGCGTGCTTCGGACCTGCTGTGGTGGTTCGACGACGGCTCGCGCATCCCGGCGCGGATGCTCAAGGAGTACGGCCGCCAGATCCTGCGCGGCAATCAGCTCAAGGACGGCGGCGTCGCGATCGACGGCGTGACGCTGGACCTCAAGGCCATCAAGACCCCGGTGATGATCGTGGCGCTCAAGGACGACCACGTCTCGGCCTGGAAGAACACCTATGCCGGCCGTCACTTCTTCGGCGGGCCGACGCGCTTCCTGCTGGGCGGCTCGGGGCACAACGCCGGCATGATCAATCCGCCGGCGGCGAACAAGCATGGCTACTGGACCAATGATGACGCCCCGGCCGACGCCGAGACCTGGCTGGCCGGCGCCGAGCAGAAGGCCGGCTCGTGGTGGCCGGAATGGCAGGGCTGGCTCGACGCCGCGGCGGCCGACGACAGGGTCAAGGCGCGCAAGGTCGGTTCGGGCAAGCTGAAGGCCGGCGTCGCGGCGCCGGGCGACTACGTCCGCGTTCGCCACTAGGTCCTGGGGACCTCCCCCTTGGACGCCGCCCGTAGCAGCAGTGCGGCGGCGTAGAGGACCACGACCACGACCGCCCAGCGCAGCGGCTCGATCGGCATTTCCTTGACCACGAAAGCGGCCACCAAAACGGCGGGTATGCCGCCCAGCGCGATGCCGATGACAATCCGCAGGTCAATGCGTTCGGCGTTGATGTAGCGGAAGCCGGTGGTCGGCATCAGGAAGGCGCAGGCGCTGGCCATGACCGGGAAAGCCAGGCGTGGGTCCAGACCCAGCAGGCTGAGCAGGATCAGGGACGGGGCGTAGAGGCCGATCCCGAAAGCCATCAGCATGCCCATGACGAAATGGGCGGCGACGGCGATCCAGAGCAGGCGGGGCTCCAGCGCAGTAGCGGTTCCGCCGATCGGCATCAGGTCCAGATTGCTCATGGCGTAGAGGGCGGCGGCGATCAGCAGGGCGACGCCGACGATCCCCTGCACCACCCGCACCGGCGCTCGGACCATCAGCGGCGCGCCCACGACGGCTCCGGCGACCGCCGCGACGATGCAAGACACCAGCAGCATCGGGTCGACGTGGACCCCCAGCAGCACCAGAAAGACCGCCGACTGCACCATGGTGGGCAGGGCGTGGCCGACGTTCAGGGTCGCGGGGATGAAACTGTCGGGCGTCATCCTGCGGAACCGGAGCCAGGCGGTGGTCGGGGCGAAGGAGCCGATGCCTAGGGTGTCGAAGAAATTGGCGACGGCGCCGAGGACGATCGCCTCGGGACCGGGCGCGCCGGTTCCCCGTTTCAGGGCGGCCCGCCCCAGCACCACGACGAAGGCCGTGGCCAGCAGGGCCAGGGCCGTCAGCAGAATTGTCAGGACCAAGGTCTTCCCCCCTTGTCGTTCGATCGCCAACTGAGCACGATCGTATACGATACTCAATCCGGCGACGCGCGGAGCAGGCCATGACGAGCAGTTCAACACCGGTTCCGGCTCCTATCGGCGCGGCCGAGCGGCAGGCGCGCCTGGCGGGCCTTCGAAGCGGGATGGAAGCGGCGGGCGTCGGAACCGTGCTGCTCGGCTCGACCTCCAGCCTGCGCTATTTCACCGGCGTGGACTGGTACGCCTCGGAACGGCTGGTCGGCGCCCTGGTCCATGCCTCGGGCGGGCTCGACTACATCACGCCGCGGTTCGAACTGGAGAAGGTCGAGGGCCTGATCAGCCTGCCCGGCGACATCCTGACCTGGGAAGAGGACGAGAGCCCCTGGCAGCTGGTCGCCGACCGGATCGGCCTGGCCGGACGGATGGCGGTCGACGAACGGATGGCTTTGGCCATGTACCGCAGCCTGCGGGCCGAGATCGATGATGCCCGCCTCGCCGACGCCGCGCCGCTGATCCATCCGCTGCGGAGCCGCAAGTCTCCGGCCGAGATCGCCCTGATGTCCCACGCCAAGGCCATCACCATCGAGGTCCACCGCCGCGCCCACGACCAGCTTCACGCCGGCCAGCGCGCCTCGGAGGTCGTGCGCTTCATCGACGAGCAGCATCGGGCGCTCGGTGGATCAGGCAATTCCTTCTGCATCGTCTCCTTCGGCGAGGACACCTCCCTCCCGCACGGCGGCGAAGGCGACCGGGCGCTGGCACGGGGCGACGTCGTGCTGATCGACACCGGCACGCGGATCGACGGCTACAGCTCGGACATAACCCGCACCTATGTGTTCGGAGAGGCGGCGCCTGAGATGCGCCGCGTCTGGGAGGCCGAGAAGCGGGCCCAGGCCGCGGCCTTCGAGGCGGCGCGGCCCGGCGCCTCCTGCGAGGCTGTCGACGCGGCGGCGCGGCGGTCGCTGGAGGCGGACGGCTTCGGTCCCGGCTACAGCCTGCCCGGCCTGCCGCACCGCACCGGTCACGGCATTGGCCTCGATATCCACGAAGGGCCCTATCTGGTGAAGGGCGATGCCACGCCCCTGGCGACCGGCATGTGTTTCTCCAACGAGCCGATGATCGTCGTGCCCGGCCGGTTCGGCGTGCGGCTGGAGGATCATTTCCACATGACCGACGCCGGGCCGCAGTGGTTCACCCGGCCCCAGCACAGTCTGGACGAGCCGTTCGCCGATGTTCCGGCCTGGCCGGCGAGTTAGGCTTCAGGCAGCTGGGCGCGAAGGTCGACGAGAGTCGACCGGATGTGCGCCCGGGACTCGCGACGGACAGCCTCGGTCCGGCGTTCCAGCCAGGCCGCCAGCAGGGTCTCGTGCTCGTGGCTGGCGCGATCCAGCCGGCGGTTCTCGCCGAGATGGAACCGGACATAGCGTTCGGACAGGGCCAGCAGGCGGTCGACCGTCTCGATCGTAACCCCGCGCCCGGACGGCCGGATCAGGGCCAGGTGGAATTCGCGGTTGCGCCGCCCGATGTCGGCCAGGCCGTTGCGCAGGGCGGCGTCGAGCGCCGCGAAGGCGGTCCGGGCCGCCTCATGCGCGGCTTCGTCAGCCTGAATGGCGCCCAGCACGCAGGCGTTGGGCTCGATGCGCAGGCGCAGGTCGAAGACGTCCTCGGCGTCGGCGCGGGACAGGGGGCGGACGACGAAACCGCGGTTGGGATGAGAGACGACCAGACCTTCGCTTTCCAGCCGCGCCAGGGCTTCCCGCAGGGGGATCTTGCTGACGCCGAGCTCCAGCGCCAGGGCGTCCTGACGGATCGGCGCATCGGCCGGCAAGCGGCCGGACAGGATCCGTTCGCGGGCCTCGGCGAAGACCTGGTCGGGCAGGGGGCGCGGCGCGCGGGTCACGATCAGAGGACCTGGAAGCCGTGGGCGAAGACGTCCTCGTCGTCGATCCAGATCTCGTTCAGGCCGGTGGCGATGGCCGAGCCCTCGACCGACGGAATGATGCCGGGGCGGCCGCCGACCTCGGTCTCGGCCTCGACCCGGCCGATGAAGCGGCTGCCGATATAGCTTTCGTGCACAAAGGCCTGGCCGACCGGGAGGCGGCCGGTCGCATGCAGATGGGCCAGCCGCGCGGAGGTGCCGGTGCCGCATGGGCTGCGGTCGATGGCCTTGTCGCCATAGAAGACGGCGTTGCGCCCGTCGGCGCCCTCGCCCTTCGGCTTGTCCGCCCAGAGCAGGTGGGAGACACCGCGGATGGTCGGGTCGACCGGATGGACCGGGGTGAAGGCCTCGCGCACCAGCGTCCGGATGACCGGTGACAGCTGCAGGATGCGGGCGGCGCCGAGATCGTCCAGCCCCGTATAAGGCCCCTGGGGCTCGATGATGGCGTAGAAGTTTCCGCCATAGGCGACGTCGATAGTCAGCGGGCCGAAGCCGGGGACGTCGATCTCGATGCCCTGCTGCGCCAGATAAGACGGCACATTGCGGATGCGGACCGAGCGGACGCGGCCGCCGTCCTGCACATAGTCGAGCTTGATGACGCCTGCGGGGACCTCTGCGACGACCTTGCCGGGCGTGCGCGGTTTGATCAGACCGTGCTCGAGCGCGAAGGTGATCATGCCGATGGTGCCGTGACCGCACATCGGCAGGCAGCCACTGGTCTCGATGAACAGGATGCCGACATCGGCCTCCGCCGTGGTCGGCGGATAGAGGAAGCCGCCGCTCATCATGTCGTGGCCGCGCGGCTCGAAGCAGAGGCCGGTGCGGATCCAGTCGTAGCGGACCATGAAGTCCTGGCGGCGCGCGCTCATGCTGTCGCCGGTCAGTTCGGGCCCGCCTTCGATCACCAGCCGCACGGGATTGCCGGCGGTGTGTCCGTCGATGCAGCGAAAGACGTGCCGCGCCATGGCTAGAGGACCGGGCGGGTGGCGGCGGCCTTCTCGACCATGGCGATCACCTCGGCCCGGCGGGCGCCGACCAGCGGATGCCGCGGCGGGCGGACCCGCTCGTGGCCGCGTCCCATGACCTGTTCGGCGATCTTGATCGACTGGACCAGGTCATGGTCTGCGTCGAGGTGAAGCAGAGGCATGAACCAGCGGTAGATGGCCAGGGCGGTCTGCATGTCGCCGCGCTTGAACGCGTCCCAGAGAGCCAGCGATTCCTTCGGGAAGGCGTTGGTCAGGCCGGAGACCCACCCCTGCGCGCCGAGCATCAGGCCTTCCAGCGCGACGTCGTCCAGCCCGGCGAACAGGACATAGCGATCGCCGAACTCGTTGAGCAGGTCGGTGAAGCGGCGGGTGTCCGGCGCGCTCTCCTTGAGGGCGACGACATTGGGCAGGTCCGACAGCGCGTGCAGGGCCTCGAAGCCGATGCTGACCCGATAGGCCGGCGGGTTGTTGTAGAGCATGATCGGCAGGCCGGTGGCCTCGGCGACGGTGCGGAAATGGGCCGCCAGCTCGGCCTGGGTCGGCACATATACCATGGCCGGCAGGACCATCAGCCCGTCGGCGCCGAGGGCCTCCGCGTCGCGCGCGAAGGCCGCCGCGCGGCGGGTGTCCAGCTCGGCCACCCCGGCGATCACCGGCACGCGCCCGGCCACAGTCTTCACTGTCGCCGCGAGCATGGCGCGCTTCTCATCGGCGTCGAGCGAGTTGTTCTCGCCCACCGTGCCCATGACGATCAGACCGTGGACGCCGTCGCGGATCAACCCGTCCTGCACTGTGGCGGTGGAGTCGAAATCGATCGAGAAATCCGCCGCGAACTGCGTGGTGGCGGCGGGGATCACGCCCTCCCAGGAAATCGACATCGGGTCCTCGCTTCCAACAGCTTAAGCCATTATCGTATACGATCCTGAGGTCGAGGCAACGGGAGTCCGATGCAACCCAAGTCCTATCTCGTCATCGGCGGCGGCCTGGTCGGGGCCGCCTCGGCGCTGCGGCTGCAGGCGGCGGGCTTCGCCGTGACCCTGATCGATCCGGGCGATCCGCGCCGCGCCGCCTCCTTCGGCAACATCGGCCATATCGCGGCCGAACAGGTGTCTCCCCTGGCGTCGCGGGAGAGCCTGCGGACCTTTCCGGGACGACTGTTCGGCCTCGGCGGTCCGCTGGACTTCCGCTGGCGGGACGCCGGTCTCTGGGGGCCCTGGGCGCTGCGCTTCATCGCCGCCTCCGACCCGGCCCGGCACGCGCGGGGGCAGGCGGCCCTGACCGCCATCCTCGCCCACGCCCTGCCGGCGTGGCGGCGGCTGGCGGAGTTTTCAGGCGCCCCGGACGTCGTCGGCCGTGACGGGCATGCGGTGGTCTGGATGTCGGAGCGGGCGGCCGAGAAGGGCCTCAAGGGTTGGGAACGGGCGGCGACGGGCAGCGCCGCCTTTCTGTCGATGAGGCCTGACGACCTCGCGCCCTATGCCGCTGTGATGACCCGCGCGCCCGTCGCCGGCATTCGTTTTTCCGGCACCGCCCAGGTCAGCGAACCCCAGGCCGCCCGCGACGCCCTGATGGCCGCCTTCAGGTCGCACGGCGGAGAAGTCATCCATGCCCGTGTCGCCCGCTTGGCGACCGGGGACCGTGTGATCGCCCACCTCGACTGCGGCGGCGTGCGTGAGGCCGAGGGCGCGCTGGTCGCCGCCGGGGCGTGGGCGGGGCGGCTGATGCGAGACCTCGGCGCAGAGGCGCCGGTGATCGGCGAGCGCGGCTATTCGGTGCAGAGCGCCGAGCACGGCTGGGACGCGGCCCTGCCGCCGACGGTGTTCGAGGAGCATGCGATGGTGGTGTCGTGCTTCACGAGCGGCCTGCGGGCCTCCAGCTTCGTCGAGTTCGGATCGCCCGACGCGCCGGGCGACCCGCGCAAATGGCGCTATCTGGAACGACGGCTGGGCGACCTCGGCATTCGCTTCTCACCCGGTCCGGACCGCTGGGTCGGGCCGCGACCCACACTGCCGGACTATCTGCCCGCCATCGGTCGGCTGGAGCGGGATCCGCGCATCCTCTACGCCTTCGGCCACCAGCACCTCGGCCTGACCATGGCGGCGGTCACCGCCGAACTGACCACGGCGCTGGCCGAGGGGGCCGGGCCGGCGATCGATCTGACGCCGTTCCGCATCGAGCGGTTCGGCCCGGCCGGTCGCTGACGGGGCGGCCCGGATCAGGCGGCGACGGGCATCCGCGCCACATTGCAGTGGGTCCACAGCCGGTCCATGGCGCGGACGAGGTCGTCCATCATGGCGTCGGTGTGGTTGGGCGAGGGCGTGAAGCGCAGCCGTTCGGTGCCCTTGGGCACGGTCGGATAGTTGATCGGCTGGACGTAGACGCCGTGCTCTTCCAGCAGCATGTCCGAGATCATCTTGGCGTGAACCGGATCGCCGACGAAGACCGGCACGATATGGCTGACCGAGTCCATCACCGGAATGCCGGCGGCCTTGAAGCGGGCCTTGAGGGCCGCGGCGCGCTCCTGGTGGGCGTCGCGCACCTCGGGGTGGGCCTTGAGCCAGCGCACCGAGGCCAGGGCCCCGGCGGTCAGGGCCGGGGGCAGGCTGGTGGTGAAGATGAAGCCCGAGGCCCAGCTGCGCACGGCGTCGATGATTACCGCGTCGGCGGCGATGTAGCCGCCCATGACGCCGATGGCCTTGCCGAGGGTGCATTCGACGATGTCGATCCCGTCCAGCACCCCGTCGCGCTCGGCCACGCCCGCGCCGGTTTCGCCATAGAGGCCGACGGCATGGACCTCGTCCAGATAGGTCAGGGCGTTGTATTTGCGGGCCAGGGCGATGGTGCCGGCGAGGTCGGCGATGTCGCCGTCCATGGAATAGACGCTCTCGAAGGCGATCAGCTTGGGCGCATCGGCCGGCGCGTCGCGCAGCAGGGCCTCGAGATGCTCGAGATCGTTGTGGGCGAAGATGTGCCGCTCGCAGCCGCCGTTGCGGATGCCGGCGATCATCGAGGCGTGGTTCAGGCTGTCGGAGAAGATGATCAGCCCCGGCAGGATGCGCTGCAGGGTGGTCAGGGTCGCCTCATTGGCCACATAGCCCGACGTGAACAGAAGCGCCGCTTCCTTCTGGTGCCAGCTCGCCAGCTCGGCTTCGAGGTCGACGGCCGAGCGCGTCGTGCCGGAGATGTTGCGGGTGCCGCCGGCCCCGGCGCCGACCGTCTCGATCTCGGCCTGCATGGCCTCCAGCACGGCCGGATGCTGGCCCATGCCGAGGTAGTCGTTCGAGCACCAGACGATGACGTCCTGCTCGGAGCCGTCCTCGCGGCGGCGGATGGCTTTCGGGAACTGGCCGCGCACGCGCTTCAGATCGGCGAAGACGCGATAGCGCCCCTCGCCCCTGACCTGCTCAACAGCGGTCTCGAATGCGGCCTGGTAGTCGAACATCGGAATGGACCTCGCGACAATGGGAAGGGTCTCCCACCTCAGCCTGCGCCGGTCACCTCCGGTAATCCCCGGAGCGGGGCGGACTCAGGGCCGCTGGACGAGGATGGTCATTCGCACCAGTTCCGACAGGCTGCGGGCCTGCATCTTGGTCATGACGTTGGCGCGGTAGACCTCGACAGTCCGCGGACTGATCTCGAGATCGTAGGCGATGACCTTGTTGGCGTGGCCGGCGACCAGACCGTCCAGCACCTGGCGCTCGCGAGCGGACAGGGAGGCGAGCCGTTCCAGCACCTCGGCGTCCCGTCCCTCATGCTCCGTGGTCCCGACCTGATCCGCGAGGGCGATCTGGATCGAGGCGAGCAGGGCCTCGTCGTCGAACGGCTTTTCGATGAAATCCTTGACCCCGGCCCGGACCGCCTCGATTGCGAGCGGCACGTCGGCGTGGCCGGTCATCACGATGACCGGGTGCCGCACGCCCATGGCCGTCAGTCGCCGAACCATCTCGAGGCCGTTCATGTCCGGCATGCGGACATCGGTGACGATGCATCCCGCTTCCAGCCTGTCGGCGCGGGCCAGCAAGGCGGCGGCGGACTCATAGGTTCTCGAGATGAAGTCCGCTGTATCCAGCAGGAAAGCGAGAGAATCCCGGATCCCCGCATCATCGTCGACTACATGGACGACCGGCTCATTCGCCATCGGATAGCTCCTCTTCTCCTACCGAACGCAACGTAAAGCAGAATCGGGTGCCGCCGCCCGGATTTTCCTCCGCCCAGATGCGTCCGCCGTGGGCTTCGATGATCGTCCGTGAAATGGACAGGCCGACGCCCATCCCGGTCCTCTTGGTGGTGACGAAGGGCTGGAACAACTGCCCTGCGATCTCTGGGCTGATGCCCGAGCCGGTGTCGGCGACCGTCACCTGGGCCTGATCGTCGGCTGCGGGATCGATCCGGATATCGAGGACCTTCCGCGGGCTCTCGTCCATGGCCTCCATGGCGTTGCGGATCAGATTGAGAGCGACCTGCTGGATCTGGACCTTGTCGGCCAGGACCAGGTCGACCTCCGGGGAGAAGCGGAAAAGCACGCGGACGCCGTGTTCCTTGGCGCCGACCAGGGCCAGGGCGCTGGCCTCCTCGATCAGTTTGGGCAGGCTTTCGACCCGTCGCTCGGCCTCTCCCCGGGCGACGAAATCACGCAGGCGACGGATGATGTCGCCGGCCCGCATGGCCTGGTCGCCGGCCTTCTGGATGGCGTCCCGCAGGCGAACCCGGGCGATCGTCTCGGCGTCCAGCAGACGCAGCGACCCCTTCAGATAGTTGGCCATGGCCGACAGCGGCTGGTTCAGCTCGTGCGCGAGGGCGGAGGCCATCTCTCCCATGGCGGTCAGGCGCGAGATGTGCACCAGCTCCGACTGCAGCTCCTGCAGCCGCTGCTCGGTCTGCTGCCGCTCGCTGAGGTCGCGGACGAAGCCGGTGAAAAACCGCTGCTCGCCGGAGATCATCTCGCCGACCGCCAGCTCCATCGGGAAGGTCGACCCGTCCTTGCGTTCGCCGACCACGACCCGACCAAATCCGATGATCCGCCGTTCGCCAGTGGTCAGGTAACGATCGAGGTAGCCGTCATGCTGCTCCTGGTAGGGTTCGGGCATGAGCATCTTCACGTTCCGGCCGATCACCTCGTCGGACCGCCAGCCGAACAGGCGTTCGGCCGTGGGGCTGAAGGACTGCATCATCCCGCGCTCGGTGATCACGATCATGGCGTCGGGCACGGTGGCGAGGATGGACTGCAGATGCGCCTCGCGTGCGCGAAGGTCGCGATTCACCGCCGCGGCCCTCGATCGCATGTTCTGGAAGGCCTCTCCGCCGCCGGCGACCACCGCGCCGAGCAAGAGGAAGAGGATGATGTTGGCCGCGTCTCCCATGAGCAGCGCGCCCGCTGACCATGAGACGTAAATCCCGCAAGCAAGGCCCAGCGCCGTCGCCACGGCGCCGGGGACGGCGCCGCCCAGGGCCGCGGCCACCACAATGCCGGGAACGAAGTAGAGAAGCGTCAGCCGGCCTTCCAGCGAGGGGACCATGGCGAGACGCAGGGCCAGTCCGCCCGCGGCGCCCAGCACCGCCGCGGTCAGTCCGTAGCCGGTATGCCGGGTCGCCAGCATCCAGTCCCACGGCGTTCGCGTCTCCCGCGTCTGTTCCGCGATGTCGGTCATGGTCGTCTCCGCAACATCCCGTAGGTGAAACCCCCGGATTTCGCCAGAGGCGAGCGACGGCTACTCCGGCGTCATCGGGCCCGAGGCCCACCAGTTCCAAGCTTACGGAAGCCGCCATGACCCTTCCCCTCGTCGACCTCTCCGTCCACCACGCGCCCCGGGGGCTGTCGGACCGCACAGCCCTGGGTTTCGTCAAGGCGCTGCGCTTCTTCGCCGACACCTTCTTCGCCAAACGCTACGGACACCGCGCGATCGTTCTGGAAACGGTCGCCGCCGTGCCCGGCATGGTCGGCGCGACGCTGAACCATCTGAAGGCGCTGCGCCGGATGAAGGACGACAACGGCTGGATCCGCACCCTTATGGACGAGGCGGAGAATGAGCGGATGCATCTGATGACCTTCATCGAGATCAGCCATCCCACCCTGTTCGAACGCTTCGTGGTGATCGCGGTGCAGTGGGTCTTCTATCTCTTCTTCTTCGGCCTCTATCTCGTTTCGGCCAAGACGGCGCACCGGGTGGTTGGCTATTTCGAGGAAGAGGCGGTCATCAGCTACACCCACTATCTGGCCGAGATCGACGAGGGCCGCAGCCCGAACGTGCCTGCGCCGGAAATCGCCCGCCGCTACTGGAACCTGCCGGCCGATGCGACCCTGCGTGACGTGGTGCTCGTGGTCCGGGCGGACGAAGCCCACCACCGCGACGTCAATCATGGCTTCGCCAACGAGCTGACCGGCGCCGCGCCGATCGCCATCGCGCCCTGCCCGCAACACGTTGAACTGCAGCCCAACTGGAAGGCGGCGGCGTAACAGCCGCAGCGCACCGGATTCCTGCATGTCGTCCCTCGCCCTTTCCCCCGCCTGGCGCCCCCACGCCGAACGCAACCTGCCTCGCTACACCAGCTATCCGACGGCGGTCGCCTTCGGGGCCGGCGTCGGGGAGGCGGAGGCGCGCGCCTGGCTGGCGACCACTCGCGCCGACCAGACCATTTCGGCCTATGTCCACGTGCCCTTTTGCAAGCGGCTGTGCTGGTACTGCGGCTGTCACACCAGCGTCGTCCACGACTACGACCGGGTCCGGACCTTCTTCCGTACCCTGATGCTGGAAGTCGACCTGTGGGCGGACGCCATCGGCCCGCACGCCGGCGCCGCCCACCTCCATTTCGGCGGCGGCAGTCCGAACGCCCTGGCGCCCGAGGACTTCCTGGCCCTTGTCCGGCGCATGGCCGACCGGTTCGCCCTGCGTCCCGGCGCCGAGGTCGCAGCCGAGCTCGATCCCGGCATGCTGTCGGAAGCCTTCATCGATGCGGCGGGGGAGGCGGGCGTGACGCGGGCGAGCCTGGGGGTCCAGACCTTCGATCCGGACGTCCAGGCGCTGGTCAACCGGATCCAGCCCTTCGACCTGGTCGCGGCCGCCAGCGAGCGGCTGCGCAAGGTCGGCGTAGGCGCGATCAATTTCGACCTCATGTACGGGCTTCCGGGCCAGACCCCGGAGAATGTCAGGGCCTCGACGGAGGCCGCGGTGACCCTGAGGCCCGACCGGGTCGCGGTGTTCGGTTACGCCCATGTGCCCTGGATGAAGAAGCATCAGGTCATGATCCACGAGGCGGACCTTGCTGACGGGGACGGACGCTGGGCCCAGGCCGAGGCCGCCGACGCCGCCCTGCGATCGGCGGGGTATCTTCGCATCGGCCTGGACCATTATGCCCTGCCGGGCGACCCGCTCGCCCTGGCCGCCGCGACCGGACGCCTGCGCCGGAATTTCCAGGGTTATACGGACGATCCAGCCCCGGTGCTGCTGCCCGTCGGCCCGTCCTCGATCGGGCGATTCGCCGAAGGCTTCGTCCAGAACGCCGCCGCGACCGACGCGTGGAGCCGCGCGATCGAGGCCGGTCGACTCCCGACGGCGCGGGGCCTGCCCGTGGACGCCGGGGATGATCTGCGCGCGGCCGTCATAGAGCGGCTGATGTGCGACCTGACGGTCGACGTGGAGGCGGTCTGCCGCGGCCAGGGCTTCGATCCCGCCGCGCTGGACGATGCGGTGGAGGCGGCGGCGGCCCTTGAGGCCGACGGCCTGTGCCGGGTCGAGGGACGCCGGGTGACCATTCCGGACGAGGCCCACCGGCTGATGCGGGTGGTGGCCGCCTGTTTCGACGCGGGCCTGCCCGCCGCCGGCGGACGGCACGCCCGGGCGGTCTGACCCGCCGGCCGGCGGCATCCGGGAAATCCCCTAGGGAGCACACCCGAATATCGGCGCAGGGCCCGCCCGCCCTAGTTTGCAGCACTGAGTTCACCGGAGGTTCCGATGCCCGCCCTACGCTATTGCGAACCCCGGGACGCCGTTGTTCCGACTTCGGACGCGGCCACGGACTGTGATCTCTGCGGCGCCTTCACAACCGCCACGGCCGCGCCCCGGTCGCCCTTCGCGGCTGGCGACATCCTGTTTCACCAGGGCGACGCTGTCCGACTGGTCTACCGGGTGCTGCGGGGCGCCGTGATCAGCTACAGGCTGTTGAGCGACGGTCGTCGGCAGGTGACCGGCTTCCATCTGCCGGGAGACTACCTCGGTCTCGAGGCCGGGGTGGAGCATGCGACCACCGCCGAGGCCCTGTGCCACGTCGACGCCCTGGCCATGGAGCGGACGGACCTGGCGGCCCGGGCCGTCACCGATATCGGCCTCGCCCGCGCCCTCTGGCAGGTCACCGTCCGCGCCTTCCAGCGCAGCGAGGACCACGCCCTGATTCTGGCCCGGCAGGGGGCGACCGAGCGGGTCGCCGCATTCCTTCTGGATTTCGCCCAGCGGCTGGGCGACGCCGTGACGATCGACCTGCCCATGACGCGGCAGGACATCGCCGACCATGTCGGCCTCACCATCCACACGGTCTCGCGCACCCTGTCGCAACTGCAGGCCCAGGGCATGATCGAGGCCCGGTCGAGCCGTCAGGTGCGGCTGCTGCAGCGGCAGCGTCTGGAATGGCTCTGCGCGTGACCGGCATGCCTATCCCCGCGCTTTCGCGGCCGATGGTGGTTCTGGTGGATGACGATCCCGCCGTGACCCACGCCGTGCAATTCTCCTTCGACCTCGAGGGGCTGGAGGTGCGCAGCTATCGCGACGCCGAGAGTCTGCTGGCCAATCCGGTTCTGCCGGAAAACGGCTGTCTGGTGATCGATCAGAATCTGCCCGGGATGTCCGGATTGTCGCTGCTGGAGCGTCTTCGCGAGGAAGGCGTGCAATTGCCGGCGATCCTGATCACCACCAATCCGCGCGCGGCCCTGCGGGATCGAGCGGCCACGGCCGGGATTCCGATCGTCGAAAAGCCCCTGCTGACCGATGCGCTGCTGACGACCGTCCGCACGGCGCTGAGCCGATCGGCCTGACCTAGCGCAGAGTCGCCCGTTGCAGGGCGGGACGGGGCTTCATCAGCAAACCAATGCCCGCGCCGGCCGCGCCGAGCGCTGCGAGAAGCAGGGCTCCGGCCGCCACGCACAGACCGCAATGGTCGGCGGTCGGCCCGCACAGCTCTGCGGCGGCGGCCATGTGGTCGGCCGCCAGGATGCCGCTCGCGGCGGCCGCTCCGCCCAGGGCGAGCCCCAAGGCGACGAGGGCTCCGCCCAGCAACCGGATTTCATCAATGTCGCGCGTGTGCATCTGGGGTCTCCGTCTGTGCACAAAGCCGCAATCTTGCGGGCATGGCTTTGCGCCAGCGCAATGCAGCGCTTGTGGTTTGCAGGCACCGAGAGGCCTCTCTCAGAGGGGCTCACCCGAATGCCAACGACCGTCTCGCAAGACACCGACACCCCGTTCGATGTCGTCGCCCTATTCCTGTTCCTCGGCGTGGCCGCTGTGCTCGCCCTGCTGGCCACCGCCTTCACCGCCGACCCGGCCTTCCGGTTCCACGGCTATATCCTGATGGCGGCTTCGGTCGTGGCGCTGAGCGCCCTGACGATCGGCGTCGCCAACGGCAAGTTCCGGTCTGATCCGAATCGCTACCAGGACGGCGTGATTCGCGCGGGCGTGATCGCCACCATGTTCTGGGGCGTCATCGGCATGACCGTCGGCGTGTTGATCGCCTCGCAGCTGTCGTGGCCCGAGATCTTCTACTTCCCTGAGCATGGCTGGCTCAATTTTGGCCGCCTGCGCCCGTTGCATACGTCGGGCGTGATCTTCGCCTTCGGCGGCAACGCCCTGATCTGCACCTCCTTCTGGGTCGTGCAGCGCACCTGCAAGGCCCGACTGGCCGGCGGCATCTGGCCGTGGTTCGTGTTCTGGGGCTACCAGCTCTTCATCGTCCTGGCGGCCACCGGCTATGTCGCCGGCATCACCCAGTCGCGCGAATACGCCGAGCCGGAATGGTACGTTGACCTGTGGCTGACCATCGTCTGGGTCGCCTATCTGTTCGTCTTCCTGGGCACGATCTGGAAGCGCAAGGAGCCGCACATCTATGTGGCGAACTGGTTCTACCTGGCCTTCATCGTCACGGTCGCCCTGCTTCACCTGGTGAACAACGCCGCCGTTCCGGTCGGCCTGCTCGAGGCGCGCAGCTATTCGGCCTTCGGCGGGGTCCAGGACGCTCTGGTCCAGTGGTGGTACGGCCACAACGCGGTGGGCTTCTTCCTGACCGCCGGCTTCCTCGCGATCATGTACTATTTCGTGCCCAAGCGGGTCGAGCGGCCGGTCTATTCCTACCGTCTGTCGATCGTCCACTTCTGGTCGCTGATCTTCATCTACATCTGGGCGGGTCCGCACCACCTGCACTACACGGCCCTGCCGCAGTGGGCGCAGACCCTGGGCATGACCTTCTCGATCATGCTGTGGATGCCGTCCTGGGGCGGGATGATCAACGGCCTGATGACCCTGTCGGGGGCCTGGGACAAGCTGCGCACCGACCCCGTCGTCCGCATGATGGTCGTCGCCATCGCCTTCTACGGCATGTCGACCTTCGAGGGCCCGCTGATGTCCATCCGGACCGTCAACGCCCTGTCGCACTACACCGACTGGACCATCGGCCACGTCCACTCCGGCGCGCTCGGCTGGGTCGGCTTCATCAGCTTCGGCGCCATCTACTGCCTGGTGCCCTGGCTGTGGAAGAAGGAGCGGCTCTACTCGAACGCACTGGTCGAGTGGCATTTCTGGATCGCGACGACCGGCATCGTTCTCTACATCACCGCGATGTGGGTCTCCGGCATCATGGAAGGCCTGATGTGGCGCGAGTACACGCCCGACGGCTTCCTGGCCAACAGCTTCATCGAGACTGTCGCCGCCAAGCATATCGAGAACATCATCCGCACTGTCGGCGGCCTGATGTTCCTGAGCGGCACGCTCATCATGTCCTACAACCTGTGGCGAACGATCCGCATGCCGTCCGTGCCGAACAGCGCGGCCGTCCCGGCGACGACGATCGCGCCGCAACTCCTGCCGGCCGAGTGAGGATCAGCTAATGTGGAAACAGCATCACAGGTTCGAGCGTCATTCGCTCTGGCTGGTCATCGGCATCACCCTGGTGGTGTCCATCGGCGGCATCGTCGAGATCGCCCCGCTGTTCTGGGTCGAGAGCACGATTGAGGAGGTTGAGGGCGTCCGTCCCTACACCCCGCTCGAGCTGGCCGGCCGGGACATCTACATCGCCGAGGGCTGCTACGGCTGCCACTCGCAGATGGTCCGCCCGCTGCGGGACGAGGTCGAACGCTACGGTCACTACAGCCTCGCGGCCGAGAGCATGTACGACCACCCGTTCCAGTGGGGGTCGAAGCGCACCGGGCCTGACCTGGCGCGGGTCGGCGGCAAGTACTCGAACGACTGGCACCGCGAGCACCTGACCGATCCGCGCTCGCTGGTGCCGGAGTCAAACATGCCTCCGTACCGCTTCCTGGCCGACCAGGATCTGGACCAGCACGCCATCCAGGCCAAGCTGCGGGCGATGGTCGCGGTCGGGGTGCCCTATACGGACGCCCAGGTCGAGAACGCCGCCGCGGACCTGAACGCCCAGGTCGATCCGTTCGCCAGCGAAACCTCGGAGCTGCGCAGCCGCTACGGCCCCCGCGTGGCCCAGGGCGATTTCGACGGCGACCCGGCGCGACTGACCAAGATGGACGCGCTGATCGCCTACCTCCAGCAGCTCGGCACCCAGGTCGATTTCCGCACCTACCAGGCTGAAGACCCGGAGAACCTGCGATGAGCGGACTCGACTACGAAACCGTGGCCCGCTTCGCCCAGCAGGGCGGCACGATCTACTTCGGAGCGGTGTTCATCGCCGGCGTCGTTTACGCGCTGTGGCCGAAGCACCGCGAGGCCTTCAAGCGCCTCTCCCATCTTCCGCTCGAAAATGACGAGGACGAGCATGTCTGAACGAGAGCGCGACGAACACTCTGGCGTCGAGACGACCGGGCACGAGTGGGACGGCCTGAAGGAGCTGGACAATCCCCTGCCGCGCTGGTGGCTGTGGATCTTCTACGGCTGCATCGCCTTCGCTGTCGTCTACTGGGTGCTGATGCCGGCATGGCCGGGATTGAACGGCTATACGCCGGGCGTCCTGAAGCGTTCGGACCGCGCCGAAGTGGTCCAGCAGCTGAGCGCCCTGCAGGCGCAGCGCGGCCGCAGCGAGGGCCTGCTGGTGACGGCCTCGCTGCAGCAGATCGAGGCGGATCCGGACCTGCAGGCGCACGCGCTTGCGATCGGGCAGTCCGTCTTCGGCGACAACTGCGCCAGCTGCCACGGGGTCGGGGGTGGCGGCGCCAAGGGTTATCCCAACCTGCGCGACGACGTCTGGCTGTGGGGCGGGACGCTGGAAGAGATCGAGCACACGCTCCGCGTCGGCGTCCGCTCGGCGCATCCGGAGACCCGGGTCTCGCAAATGCCCGCCTTCGGCCGCGACGGCATGCTCGACGCCGGTCAGGTCTCTGATCTGTCGAACTATGTGGTGGCGCTGTCGGGCCGCGAGGCCAACCCCGCCGCGGTCGAGCGGGCGCGACAGCTGTTCGCCGACAACTGCGCGGCCTGCCACGCGCCGAACGGCGTGGGCAACCGCGAACTGGGCGCGCCCAATCTGACGGACCGCGAATGGCTTTACGGTTCGGACCTGGCCTCGATTCAAAGCCAGATCCACAACGGCCGCAACGGCGTCATGCCGACCTGGGAAGGCCGGTTCTCGCCGGCCGTGATCAAGGCCCTGGCCGTCTATGTTCACGTCAACGCCGGGGGCGGCGAGACGTCCGGAGCTCCTGCAACCGCGCCATGACCATCATCATCGACCGGACCCGCGATCGCTCCAAGCCGCCCGGCCCCGTTTCAGTGGCCGAGCGGCAGCGGGACAAGGGGCGTCCGACGGGCCTCTACAAGCCCCGGACGCCGATCTATCCAAAGCTGGTCCACGGCCGCTGGCGGTGGATCAAATGGGCCCTGCTGATCCTCACCCTGGCGATCTACTACGTCACGCCCTGGATCCGCTGGGAGCGCCCCGGCGCCTTGCCCGACCAGGCGGTGCTGGTCGATTTCGATGGCGGCCGCTTCTACTTCTTCATGATCCAGCTGTGGCCGCAGGAGGTGTATTTCATCACCGGCCTGCTGGTGCTCTCGGCCCTGGCCCTGTTCCTGGTCACCTCCCTGTTCGGGCGGCTGTGGTGCGGCTATGCCTGCCCGCAGACGGTCTGGACCGACCTCTACATCTACATCGAACGGATGTTCGAGGGGGACCGCAACGCCCGGATGCGTCTGGACGCGGCGCCGACGTCCTTCAACAAGCTGTGGCGCAAGGCCGGCAAACATCTGGTCTGGATCGGCGTCGCCTTCGGCACCGGCGGGGCGTGGATCTTCTATTTCCACGACGCCCCGACGCTGATCCGCACCTTCTGGGTCGGGACCGCCCCGATGACGGCCTATGTGTCGTGCGCCATCCTGACCTTCACCACCTATGTCTTCGCCGGCCATATGCGCGAGCAGGTCTGCACCTACATGTGCCCCTGGCCCCGCATCCAGGGGGCGATGCTGGACGACCAGTCGTTCCAGGTGACCTACCGCTACGACCGGGGCGAACCGCGCGGCCCGCACAAGAAGGCGGAATCCTGGGAGGGCCGCGGCGACTGCATCGACTGCAACCAGTGCGTGGTGGTCTGTCCCATGGGCATCGACATCCGCGACGGCGCCCAGCTGGAATGCATCAACTGTGGCCTGTGCATCGACGCCTGCAATGAGGTCATGGACAAGGTCGGACGGCCGCGCGGCCTGATCGCCTATGACACAGACGCGGCCGTCGCGGCCCGAAGCTGCGGTCAGAAGCCGCAGCATCGCCTGATCCGCGCCCGCACCCTCTATTACGGTGTCGCGCTGACGGTGGTTGGCGGGCTGATGATCTGGGGCTTCAACACCCGCCGGACGGTCGACGTTCACGCCCTGCGCGACCGGAATCCGGCCTGGGTGCGGCTGCACGACGGGGCGGTCCGCAACGGTTACACCCTGAAGATCGCCAACCATGGCTTCGAGCCCGCGACCGTCGAAATCCGCTACACCGGCGTCCCCGGCGCGACCGTCAGAAGCCCCGGCCTGTCCTCCACCGGGCCGCTGAGCCTTCAGGTTGAACCGAACCGGGTCACGCCTGTCCGGGTCTTCGTCACGGCCGCTGCGGACGAGGCTGGCGACGGCCGCCGTCCGGCGACGTTCGAAATCCGTTCGGGCGACGAGGTCCAGTCTGTCCCGACCGCCTTCGACTATGGGGAGACACGCTGATGCCGGTCGTTCAGGCTCCTTCGCGTCCGCCTTTCACGGTCAAGGGCTGGCACGTCGCCGCTGGCGTCGTGGCCTTTTTCGCCCTGGTGATCGGGGTCGATGCGGCCTTCCTGACCCTGGCCTACCGGACCCATCCAGGCCAGGTGGCGGCGCGACCCTATGAAACGGGCCTGATCTACAACACCGAGCTCAAGCGGCTCCGGGCGCAGGAAGCCCTGGGCTGGCGCGCCGCCGCCGAGGCGCAGCCCGGGGGTCTCAAGGTCATGATGCAGGACCGCGACGGGGCGCCGCTGACGGGTCTGACGGTCAGGGCAACCCTGCAGCGACCGGCCACCGAACAGGGCCGTTCCGTCATGGCCCTGACCGAAAGCGCGCCGGGGCTTTACACGGGCGCCCGCGCCGGACTGTCGGGCGCCTGGGACACCCGCATTGAGGCCGCGACCGGGGCAGGGCAGGCCTTCGTCGCCGAACGGAGGCTGACGTGGCCGTGACCTTCGACGCAGTCGGCGGGCCGGACATGTCCGCCTTCCTGCGCAAGGCGGACGACGGCCACGCCCGGCTGGACCTGCTGGTGACGGGCGCCCGCTGCGCTGGCTGCATCGCCAAGATCGAGCGCGCCATGGCGGGGCTGCCGGGGGTGACTGCGGCGCGGCTGAACCTGTCGACCGGCCGGCTGTCGGTGAATCTGGTCGACGACAGCGTCGATCCCGCGCGGATCATCGCGGCGCTCGCCCGCCTCGGCTATCCGGCCACGCCCTATGATCCCGGCGCCGCCCTGGTGCAGCGCGACCGCGAGGGACGGCGTCTGATCCTCGCCCTTGCCGTCGCCGGCTTCGGGGCGATGAACGCCATGATGTTCTCGGTCCCCATCTGGGCCGGACTGTTCGACCAGGAGCTCGGGCCGGCGACCCGCTCGCTGATGATGTGGATGTCGGCGGCCGTGGGCGCGCCCTGCGCCATCTTCGCCGGCATGACCTTCTTCCGGTCGGCCTGGCGCTCGCTGCGCGCCGGCCAGGCCAATATGGACGTGCCGATCTCGGTCGGTGTGATCCTGACCCTGGCGATCAGTTTCTCCGAAACGATATTGAACGGACGCGACGCCTATTTCGACGCCGCCGTCTCCCTGCTGTTCCTGCTGCTGATCGGCCGCTGGCTGGACCATGTGCTCCGGGCCAGGGCGCGCAGCGCCGCGGGCGACCTGCTGGCCCTCCAGGCCCCGGCGGCCTGTGTCATCGACGAGGCCGGCCGCGAGCGCTCCGTGCCGCTGGGCGATGTCCAGCCCGGCGATCTCCTGCGCGTGCGCCCGGGCGATCGCATCCCGGTCGACGCCACGCTCGAGGCGGGCGAGGCGCTGCTCGACAACAGTCTGCTGACCGGCGAGAGCGCGCCCGAGCGGGTGCAGGCAGGGCAGCTGTGCCGCGCCGGCGCTGTCAACACCTCGGGCCTGCTGACCCTGAGGGCGCGCGCCCGGTCCGAGGACTCGGCCCTGGCCGCCATCGCGCGGCTGGTCGAGGCCGGCTCGCAGTCCCGCTCTCGCTATGTCCGGCTCGCCGATCGCGCGGCGGCCCTCTATGTGCCGGTTGTGCATGCGGCGGCGCTGGCGACCTTCGCCGGCGGCTGGGCCCTCGGCCTCGATCCGCGGGAGGCCCTGATCCGGGCCGTCGCCGTTCTGATCGTCACCTGTCCCTGCGCCCTCGGCCTGGCGGTTCCGGCGGTGCAGGTGGTGGCCTCGGCCCGCCTCTTCCGGCGCGGCGTGCTGGTCAAGTCCGGGGCCGCGCTCGAGCGGCTGGCCGAGATCGATCATGTCGTCTTCGACAAGACCGGGGTCCTGACAGAGGGGCGCCCCGCCCTCGTCGGAGCCTCGCCGAGCATCATCGCTCTCGCGGCCCCTCTGGCGCGGGCCTCCAGCCATCCGATGGCGCGCGCGGTCGCCCGGGCGGCCGGCGACGGCCCCCTGGCCACCGAGGTGGTCGAGCATGCCGGCCTCGGGGTTGAGGGCCTGATTGACGGCCGCCGCGCGCGGTTGGGCCGGGCGGCCTTTGTCGGCGTCCCGACCCTGCGCTCGGGCGAAACCGAACTGTGGTTCGGCTTCGAGGACGAGTCCAAGGTGCGCCTCCAGTTCTCCGACGTCCTGAGGCCCGATGCGGTGGAGACGATCCTTGCGCTCAAGGCGCGCGGAATCACGGTCGAGATTCTGTCGGGCGACCAGGCCGGCGCGGTCAGGGACGTGGCCGTGACGGTCGGCGTCGCCGACTGGCGGGCCGGCCTGATGCCGCAGGAGAAGGCCGAGGCGATCGATCACCTCGCCGCCGAGGGCCGCAAGGTGTTGATGA
The DNA here is from genome assembly GCA_004296955.1 of Brevundimonas sp. Lineage (GTDB taxonomy): Bacteria > Pseudomonadota > Alphaproteobacteria > Caulobacterales > Caulobacteraceae > Brevundimonas. The sequence continues at coordinate 125,133 of SCVB01000096.1, read as the reverse complement.
TCGGCGACGGGCTGAACGACGCGGCGGCCCTGGCGCGCGCGCACGCCGCGATCGCGCCCGGTTCGGCGCTGGAGGCCAGCCAGAACGCCGCCGACCTCGTGCTGACCCGGGACGCCCTGATGGCGGTGGTCGAGGCCATCGACGTGGCCCGATCGGCCCGCCGCCGCGCGCTGGAGAATTTCGGCTTCGCGGCGCTCTACAATCTCGTGGCGGCGCCGGCCGCCATGCTCGGCCTGGTGAACCCCTTTGTCGCCGCCCTGGCGATGTCGGGCTCTTCCCTGGTCGTGACGCTCAACGCGCTTCGGGTCAGGAACCGGCGATGAACATCATCTTCCTTCTGGCTCCCTTTTCGGTGGCGCTGGGCCTTCTGGCCGTCGGGGCCTTCTTCTGGACCCTGCGCTCCGGCCAGTACGAGGACATCCAGGGCGCCGCGGCCCGCATCCTGATCGACGACGACGATCCCGACATGCCCACCCCGGAAGCGCCGCTGACGGCCCTCGGGCCGGATGAGGACCTCCCCGGCTGACGCGCCGCGACGACGCCGGTCCGACCAGCCCGCGTCCCGGCCGCAGGGACTGTTCCGGTCGGCAGCCATAACGGCCATCGACATCAGGTGCGGTTGATCTTGCACGCGGGGCGCGAACCTGTTGCACTGACCGGACAGGGGTTTGCGGACGCAATGAGCATATCGGGCGGCGACACGGACGGACATTCAGGGGCGCCGCCGGGCCCGACCGAGCCCATGACGGCGGGGCATCTGTTCTTTCTGCTTCACCATCTGGTCCGGCAGCGCGAGACCGCCCTGGGCCGTGAACTGGCCGAGACTGGACTGACGCCCGGCCAATGGCAGGTCCTGGCTACGCTCCGACGTCTGGACAAGGCCACGATGGGCGAGGTTGCGGCGTTCTGCGCCACCGACCGGACGACCCTGACACGGACCGTCGATCGGCTGGCCCGGGATGGCCTCATCAGGCGCGAACGCGCCCTTCAGGACCGGCGCCAGGTGCATCTGTCCCTCACGGCTGACGGCTGCGCCGTGTTCCAGATCGCCCTGGTCGAGGTGAACCGGTTCAATGAACGGGTCACGGGCGCCCTGGATGTCGGAGACGTCGAGCGGATGCAGCCCATGATCCGGCGGATCCTGGTCCATGTCCTCGACGACCCGGACTGGGTTGAGGACCTGATGGCTTTTCGCCGCCTGAAGGACCCTCGCCCCCGCGCATGACCACGTGATCGCCTGAACGTTCCGGAACCGACGACCGGGGGCGCCGTTCGCCCTCCATGGCCGATCCCCGCAATACCGATCCCGCCGACCAGGACCCGCGCGAACGCGGGCTGAACCGGCGCAGCGATGCGCCCTCAGTGGGGCCCTGGCTGGTGGTCGGACTGATCCTGGTGCTCGGCGCGGCGGTCTATGTGCTCTCCGCGGTCGCATCCTGATGACGGCTGTGACTTGACCGCCCTCGCGGGTCCGGTCATTGCGCGGGCATGAATATCCTGCTGGTCGGATCAGGCGGGCGCGAGCACGCCCTGGCGTGGAAGATCGCCCAGTCGCCGCTGGTGCGGCGGCTGGTCATCGCGCCGGGCAACCCGGGCATGGAGAAGCTGGGCGAGCTCCGGCCGATGAAGGTCACGGACGCCGACGGCCTGTGCGCTCTGGCGCGCGAGATCAGGGCCGATCTGGTCGTGGTGGGGCCGGAGACGGCGCTGGAGGCCGGGCTGGCCGACCGCTTGGCGACAGCGGGCATTCCCTGTTTCGGCCCCACGGCCAAGGCGGCGCAGCTGGAGACCTCCAAGGCCTTCTCCAAGGCCTTCATGGAGCGGCACGAGATCCCCACCGCCGGCTTCGGCGTCTATGAGCGGCTGCACGAGGCGCGCCAGGCCCTGTCGGTGTTCAAGCCCCCCTATGTGATCAAGGCCGACGGCCTGGCGGCGGGCAAGGGCGTGGCCATCAGCCCCACCAAACGCGATGCCGAAGCCGAGATCGAGCGGATGCTGGGCGGCCGGTTCGGCACGGCGGGCGCACGGGTGGTGATCGAGGAGTTCATGGACGGCGAGGAGGGTTCGCTGTTCGCGGTCTGCGACGGCCAGCGCGCCGTGCTGCTGGGCGGGGCGCAGGACCACAAACGGGCCTATGACGGCGATCTGGGGCCGAACACGGGGGGAATGGGCAGCTATTCTCCGGCCCCTGTGTTCACGCCGGAACTGGTGGAGGCGGCGGACCGGCTGATCGTCCAGCCGGTCGTCGCGGCCATGGCCGCCGAGGGCGCGCCCTATCGCGGGGTGCTGTACGCGGGGCTGATGGCGACGGAAGACGGACCGAAGGTGGTCGAGTTCAACGCCCGCTTCGGCGACCCGGAATGCCAGGTGCTGATGATGCGGCTGGACGGGGACGTCGTGCCCCTGCTGCTGGCCTGCGCGCGTGGCGACCTGACCCGGGCGCGGATGCCGGCGTTCAGCCCCGACACGGTGATCTGCGTGGTCCTGGCGGCCTCGGGCTATCCCGACAGTCCGTTAGAGGGGTCGATCATCCGCGGCGCGGAACAGGATTTCGGTCCCCATGTGCAGGTCTTCCATGCCGGCACGCGGCGGCGCAGCGACGGTCAGCTGGCCGCGGCGGGCGGCCGGGTGCTGAACGTCTGCGCCCGGGGCAAGGATATCGCCGAGGCCCGGGAGCGGGCCTATGCGGCGGTAAAGAAGATCGACTGGCCGGGCGGCTTCCACCGCACCGACATCGGCTGGCGGGCGCTGGAGCGAGGGTAGGGGCCGGGGTCCGGCGGCCCTGTGTCGCAAAGCTTCGTCTCATGCCATGTAGGGCCGCGCTTCGCCGTCCGCGTGGCGGACCGCCCTGGAGACTGACGCCTCGTGACCGACACCCTGCCGCCCGAGCCCCCGAGCCATTATCGCGACGGAAAGGAGCGGCTGGCCGACCTGATCGTCCACCTGACCGGACTGGCGCTGGCGCTGGTCGGGGGCGGGATGCTGCTCGGCCTGGCGATCGGCTTCGGCCACGTCGGGCGGCTGACGGCGGCGGCCATCTATGCGGTCGGCCTTCTGACCATGCTCGGGCTGTCGACGGCCTATAATTTCGCCGCCGCCCGCTTCCAGCCGCTGCTGCGGCGCTTCGACCATGCGGGCATCTTCGTCATGATCGCCGGCTCCTACACCCCCTTCACGGCCCAGCATCTGACCGGGGCCTGGGCCTGGGGGATGACCGCGGCGGTGTGGACCACGGCGGTCGTGGCGGCGGCGGCCAAGTTGCTGCTGCCGGGCCTCGGCAAGGGCTTCTGGATCCTCATCTACCTGGCGCTGGGCTGGGTGATGGTGATCGCCATTCAGCCGTTCATGCAGAGCCTTGGCCTGGCCCCGCTGATCCTGCTGGCGATCGGCGGCCTGCTGTACTCGGTGGGGGTGGTCTTCTACGCCAACAAGGCCATGCGCTACCGGCGCGCCATCTGGCATGGCCATGTGGTGGCGGCGGCGGCGGTGCACTGGGTGGCGGTGCTGATGGCCGTGCTGAAGTAGGCGGCGGGGTCAGGCCCAGGCGAACAGCAGCCGGCCCTGGCCCATGCGCTCGCGCAGGGCGGGCAGATCGGTGTGGGCGACCGAGAAGCAACCGTAGCTGCGGCCCAGCTTGCCTTCACGGGCCAGGAAGTCCGGGTCGGCGTAGTCGGCGCCGTGGACGATGATGGCCCGTTCGCGGGCGCGGTCGTTCGAATACTCCAGCCCGTCGAGAAGCACGTTCGGGCCCTGCTGGGCGCCATGGCTGGCCCCGGCGGTGGCGTAGGCGCCCACCGAGGACATGTAGCTTTCCGGGGTGTTGGAGAAATTCTGCGCGAAGCCCGAGTGCGCCGGGTCGGAACCTCGGCCGTGGCAGGTGCGCAGGGCGGTGACCTGGCCGGCGACCAGATCGACCTCGTAGAGCCGCTCCTCGCCCGAATATTTCTTGAAATCGACCAGATACATCCGGTCGCGCAGCGGCACCCGGCGATGGTGGATATCCAGCGCCGCCATGGCGCGGTCCATCAGATCCTTGCGAACGACGCCGCGCGGATCGAGCGGGGGGGCGACGACCTGGACGGTCTGGATGGCTGGCGCGGCGGGGGCGAGCACGGGCCGGGGCGGCTGGGCCGAGGCGACCAGGGGGCGGAAGCCCGACGCCTGGCTGGCGCTCGTCGTAGCGCAGCCCGACAGGATTGCGGCGCCGCCCAGAATAAAGCCTCGTCTCGCCAAGCGCATGCGACGCCCCTCGCACGGTTACAGAACTGAACACGGGTTGTTTCAGTTCGTGACGGGTGTTTCAACCTGAGCCTTGGCTCAGACGCCCGGACGGTTAAGGTGCAAGCCCTGTTCCGGGAGGATTTCGTGAAGCTGATCACAACTTTGATGGCCGCTGCGGCCTTGTTCGCCACTACGAGCGTTGCGGCGCAAACGCCCGCGCCGCCTCCCGTTTCTCCCGTGGAGGGAACGACGTTCGTCCAGGTGGGGCGGCTCCTGGCTGACCCGCAGAGCGGCGTTGTGCAGCGCGATAAAACTCTCGTGATCGAAGGGAACCGGATCGTTGAAGTGCGCGACGGCTTCGTCGGTGAGGGTCGGATCGTCGATCTGCGCACGGCTTTCGTTCTGCCCGGACTGATCGACAGTCATGTCCATCTGACCGGCGAGCAGAACCCGAACAGCCGTCTGGAAGGGGTGACCCAGTCCAATTCGGAGCAGGCCATGGTCGGGGCGCGCTTCGCCCGCCGCACCCTGATGGCCGGTTTCACCACGGTCGCGGACCTCGGCGGGACCAATGAGTCGGTCTTCGCCCTGCGCGACGCGGTCCGCCGCGGCGACGTGCCCGGTCCGCGGATCATCGCGGCGGGCGAGGCGGTCTCGGTCCACGGCGGCCACGGGGACGTCAACGGGTACCGCGAGGACATCATGCATCTGTTCACCGGCGAGAGCATCTGCTCGGGCGCCGACGACTGCATGCGGGCGGTGCGGCTGCAGGTCCGCTCGGGCGCGGACATCATCAAGATCACGGCGACCGGCGGGGTGTTGTCGAACACGGCCGCCGGACTGGGCCAGCAGTTCTCGGACGAGGAGCTCGCGGCCATCGTCGGCGCCGCCCACCGCATGGGCCGCCAGGTGACGGCGCACGCCCACGGCGTCGACGGGATCAACGCCTTCCTCCGCGCCGGCGGCGACTCCATCGAGCACGGCACCTATCTGGACGATGAGTCGATCCGGCTTCTCCGCCGCGAGGGGACGTATCTGGTTCCGACCCTGCTGGCCGGGGATTTCGTCGGGCGGATCGCTTCGGGACCGAACAATTTCTTCACCCCGGCCCAGACGGCCAAGGCGCTTGAGGCTGGACCGAAGATGCTGGACATGGTCCGCCGCGCCCACGCCGGCGGGGTGCGCATCGCCTTCGGCACCGACTCGGGCGTTTCGGCTCACGGCGACAACGCCCAGGAGTTCGCGCTTCTGGTCCGCGCTGGAATGACCCCGCTGGAAGCTATCCAGTCAGCCACGGTCGGGGCGGCGGCGCATCTGCGGATCTCGCAGGATGCGGGTCGGATCGCGGCCGGCATGCCGGCGGACCTGATCGCCGTCGGCGGCGACCCGCTGACCGACGTCACCGAGCTCGAGCGGGTGCGGTTCGTGATGCGCGGTGGGGTGGTCTACCGGGCCGAATAGGTCCGGATCGCCTCCAGCATCAATCGCTGGAAGCCGGCCTCGTCCTCGAACGTCGCCTTGACCGGCCATGAGAGAACCCGCGTCCGCCATTCGGCGGGCAGCCGGAACCAGTCCTTTTCGGTGGTGACCAGCCGGGCGCCGTGGCGCTCGGCGCGGTCGGCCAGAAAGGCCAGGTCGCCCTCGCGGAAGGCGGCGTGATCGGGGAAGGGGGCGAAGTCGATCAGTTCGGCGCCCGCCGCGTCGAGGGCGCGCTCGACCTTCCAGGGCTTGGCGATGCCGGCGAAACCGATGATCGGCCCTGAAGGCGGCGGCGCCGCGGGCATCAGTCGGGCGATATGGACCGGCAGGTCGCCGAAGGCCTCCATCAGTTCGGGATCGACCCCCGGCGCGTCAGCCGGCAACAGGACCACGACCACATCCGTCCGGGCCAGGCCGTGGCGGAGCTTCTCGCGCATCGGGCCGGATGGGAAGACCGACCCGTCGCCGAACGGCCATTCGGCGCCGCGGGTCTCGCCGTCGACGACGACCAGGCTGAGCGTCTTCGTCAGCGTCGGATTCTGGTGGGCGTCGTCCAGAACCAGCGCCTCGGCCCCGGCGGCCGCTGCGGCTCGCGCGCCGGCGACGCGGTCACGGGCGATCCAGACCGGGCCGCCAAGAGCCAGCATCAGGGGCTCGTCGCCGACATCGGCGGCGGTGTGGATGGCGGCGTCGACACGGGTCGGCTCGCGCAACGATCCACCATAGCCCCGCGACAGGCCGTGGGCTTTGATCCCGGCCTCATGCAGCAGCCGGAGCGCCTCGCGGGTCACGGGCGTCTTGCCCGAGCCGCCGACGGTCAGATTGCCGACTGAAATGACCGGGACGCCGGGATCGACGGGGACGGCGCGGGCGATGCGACGGGCCGTGACGCCGGCCCAGACCCAGGACAGGGGCTGAAGCAGAAAGCGCGCCATCGCGCCGTGGCGCGTGTCGCGCGTGTACCACCAGCGAGGCGTGTTCAATTTCATCGGCGACCTCGCGCCGGTCCGGGCGGCAGCAGGGAAATGAGCGTCTCCCACAGGCGGTCAAGGCCGGAACCGGCTTCGGCCGCGGCGCGTCGCCCGCGCTCGCCCATGGCCCTGGCGGCGGCGGAGTCGGCCAGAAGCGGCGTGATGACGGCGGGCAGGTCCCACGGCGCGCCCGCGACGGCCAGACCCCCGGCCTGCACGAGGGCCTCGGTGACCGCCGCCCAGTTGGTCATGTCCGGCCCGGTGACGGCCGGCTTGCCAAGCCGGGCCGGCTCCAGCGGATTGTGGCCGCCGACCGCGGGCTTTTCCAGCGCTGCGGAGAAGGAGCCGCCCATGACCACCACGTCGGCGAGGCGCAGGAACAGGCCCATCTCGCCGAGGGTGTCGGCCAGGTAGAGGTCGGTGTCGCGGTCGGGCTCACGACCCTGGGAACGCAGGGCGAAGCGGTAGCCGTCGCGGCTGAGGGCGGCGGCGATCTCGGCGCTACGGGCCGGATGGCGCGGGACCAGGATCAGGCACAGGCGGTCGGTCAGCCGGTCCAGCGCGCGGACGAGGGCGATCTCCTCGCCGTCGTGGGTGCTGGCGGCGACGACCACGGGCCGGTCGCCGATGGCGGCGCTCAGGCGGGTAAAGGCGGCGGCGTCGTGGGGCGGCGCCTCGCCCGACAGCTTCAGATTCACATGGCCGTCGATCCGGGCTCCGAGACTTTCCAGCCGTGCGGCCGAGGTGTCGTCCTGCGGCAGGATGCGGTCGAAGGCCGAGAGGATCTCGCGCGCCGCCCCCGGGAAGCGACGCCAGCCGTCGACGGTCTTTTCGGTGATGCGGGCGCTGGCGAGGACCAGTCTGACGCCGCGTTTGCGGCTCTCGAGGATCAGGTTGGGCCAGAGTTCGCTCTCGACGAAGATAGCCAGCGACGGCCGCCAGTGGTCGAGGAAGGCGGCGACGGCGCCAGGCGTATCGACCGGGGCGAACTGATGGACGACGCCTTCGGGCAGACGCTTCGCCAGCAACTGGGCCGAGGTCAGGGTTCCCGAGGTGACCAGCACCCGCAGATCAGGCCGCTGGCGGCGCAGGCGCTCGACCACGGGCAGCAGGGACAGGGTCTCGCCGACGCTGACGCCGTGCAGCCAGACCAGATCGCCGTCCGGCCGGGGGACCGAGGCGCGGCCGAGCCGTTCGTCGACCCGGGCCGGGTCCTCCTTGCCCTGTTTGGCGCGGGCGTCGAGCAGGCGCGGCGCGAGGGGTTCGAGCAGCCGGGTCAGCAGGCGCCATGCGATCAGGGCCGGGCTCATCTAGATGCGCTCCAGACCCGTGATCGCATCGGCCGCGGCCTCGACCGTGTTCAACCGTTCTGTCCAGGCGAGGGCGACGTCGGTCAGCTCTGCGCCCTCGGGGTAATGCGCCACGTCCCAGACGATGGCCCCCCGGGCGAAGGGCAGGGGCAGGAGGGCGCGGTCCCAGCTGCTCAGGCGGATCGCCGGGCTGCAGGACAGGCCAATGAACAGGACCGGCGTCTTCGACAGCCGGGCCAGCAGGGGCAGGCCCTCGGCCATTTCTCTCGCAGGGCCGCGCGGGCCGTCGGGCGTGATGGCCAGGGCGCCGACCTTGAGCTGCCGCAGACCATCGCGCAGCGCCTGGGATCCGCCCTTGGCCCGGTCGGCCTTATCCTTGTTGGCGGACGAGCCGCGCACCGCCGGGATACCCTGCAGGGCCACGGCGCGGGCGATGAACTGGCCGTCGGGGCTGAGCGAGATCAGGGCCTTGGCGGGCTGGGCCCGGTCCAGCGGCCAGCACGCAGGGCTCAGGCCGATGCGCGAATGCCAGAAGGCGCACAGCACGCCGCCGCCGGCGTCCCAGACAGCCTCGGCCACGCCGCGATTTTGATGCGTCCAGCGGATGGTGGCGAAGCAGAATCGCATCCAGCCGGCCAGAAGCCAGGCGAGGACGGCCTGGATCACGGGATTGCGCAGCGGCCTCATATCACCGCCGCGACCGGGTCGCCGTCCAGCGACTGCTGTTTCGCAAGGCGCGAATAGAGGCCGCCCTGCCGGACCAGTTCGGCATGGCTGCCGGTCTCGACGATGCGGCCGGCTTCGATGACATGGATGCGGTCAGCGTTGCGCACGGTCGACAGGCGGTGGGCGATCATCAGGGTGGCGCGACCCTGCATCAGCCGCTCCAGCGCCGCCTGGACGAGGGCCTCGCTCTCGGTGTCGAGGGCCGAGGTGGCCTCGTCGAGCAGCAGGATGGGGGCGTCCTTGAGGAAGGCGCGGGCGATGGCGATGCGCTGGCGCTGGCCGCCCGACAGCCGCAGGCCAGCTTCGCCGGCGCGGGTCGCATAGCCGTCGGGCAGGGCGGTGATGAACTCATGGGCGGCGGCGGCCTGGGCGGCGGCGACAATGTCCTCGGCGGTGGCGCCGGGTCGGCCATAGGCGATGTTGGCGGCGATGGTGTCGTCGAACAGGAAGGGCTCCTGGGTCACCAGGGCGATCTTGGCGCGCAGGTCATGCAGTCTCAGTTCGCGGATGTCGCGGCCGTTGACGGTCACGGCGCCGGCGGTGACGTCATAGAAGCGCGGCAACAGGCTCAGGATGGTGGACTTGCCGCCGCCCGAGGGGCCAACGAGGGCCACCGTCTCGCCCGGGGCGACGGTCAGGGATACGTCCGAGAGGGTCGGGGCGCCGCCCTCCCGGGTCGGGGCATAGGCGAAGGAGACATGGTCGAAAGCCACAGCCGTCGGGCCATCGGCCACCGGCGCCGCGTCGGGCGCCTCGCGAATCTCGGGCTGGATGTCGAGTGCGGCGAACAGGCGGCGGGCGGCCGTCAGCCCCTCGGCCATGACCGTCTGGAGATTGGTCACCTGTCGCAGCGACTGGCCCGCGGCCATCAGCAGGCCGATGAAGGCCGCAAAGGCGCCGACGCTCATCGCCCCGTCCTGCGACCGCCAGCCGGCGTAGGCCATGACGGCGGCGACCACGATCATGGCCACCAGATTGGAGAAGGGGCCGGCGAAGGCGCGGGAGTCCGCGCTCTTGATGACGTGGCGCTGACGGCGGGCGACGACCTCGCCGACGCGTGCCTCCTCGGCCGCCTCGCGGTTCTCGATCTTGATCAGGCGGACGCCGTCGAGGTTCTCCATCAGGGCGGTGGAGAGGGTCTCGGTCTCCTTCATCGCCCCTGTCGTGGCCTTGCGGGTGCGTTTCGAGAAGCGGCGCAGCACGAGGGTGATCAGGGGCACGCCGAGCAGGACGATGGCCGTCAGCTGCCAGTCGATGAAGGCCATGGCGGCGATGACGAAGAATAGGGTCAGGCTGTGCTGGGTGTAGTTGACCACACCGTTGGTGAAGGCCTCGCGCACCAGGTTGGCGTCGAACAGGACGGAGGAGACGAAACTGCCGCTGTGCTGGCTGCGCAGCCGGGCCAGGTCGGCGCGAATCATGGCCGCGAACAGACGCACCTGGATGTCGCCGACGATGCCGTGTCCCAGCCGGTTGACGAGGGCCGCCTGGCCGAGGGAAGCGAGAGTCTGGACCAGCGCCACGGCGATGATGGCGGCCGGAATGACCACCAGGGCGTCGCCGGGCTGCACCGGGAAGCCCCACAGCGAAACCGGCGCATCCTGGCGGATGAACAGGCCGTTGATGGCCGGCTCCAGCAGCTTCAGCGTGGCTGCCGCCAGACCGCCGGACACGGCCGCGAAAAACATCGACAGGAACAGCGGGGTCCGGTGGTGCGAGAGATAGTCGCGCCATATCCGCGCCAGCAGCGGGCGCAGGCGCTCCTTCTCGTCGTCGGCGGGGATGGGCGGCGTCATCGGTCGGAGGTCGGACGGCTGGGGTCGCAAGTCAAGCGACTCATGGGCCCTCGGCCTGCCGGCCCACTGCGCCGGGGACCCTTGCCCTCGCCCCGGCCATCAACCATGACGTTTCAGAAAGTCTTAGAATGGCCTGCTGCTTTTGGCCGGAAAGGGGGAGGACGCATGCTCAAGGCGCTGGGAATGTTGATCCGTCAGTGGCGGTGTCGCCGGCATCGCTGGCGGCCGGATCGACGGGTGGCCGGGGGCGAGTGGTGCGACCTGTGCCGGGCGCGCCGACGGACGCGGTCGTAAACGCGCCATCGTGCTGGAAATCCCGGCTGTAAGCCGGGATGCGGTTCGGCCGCGTTCACGGCACGGGATGACGCATCGGATGCGAACCGCTATCTGGCGGCCATGCCTCGCTACGATCTCAGCACCCCGGGCGGCCAGTTCAAGGCAAGGTGGGACTATGTCTGGAAGGACCATGCCTTCCTGCGCCGCTGGTTCATGAACGCCCACTGGCTGGGGCCCGATCTGGTGCGGACCAACCAGCCCTCGCCGCGGCAACTGGCCTGGTGGAAGTCACAGGGGATCCGGACGGTAATCAACCTGCGCGGGGCGCGGGACGAGGCCTATTATGCGCTGGAGAAGGAGGCCTGCGAGCGTCTGGGCCTCGCCCTGATCGATGCGCCGCTGGATTCACGCGACCCGCCGCAGAAGGACCGGGTGCATCGGGCCCGCGAGCTGTTCCGGACGATCGAGTATCCGGTGCTGATCCACTGCAAGTCCGGGGCGGACCGGGCCGGGATGATGGCGGTCTTCTATCGCCACTTCCATCTGGGCGAGCCGATCTCGGTCGCCATCTCCCAGCTGTCGAAGAAATACCTGCACCACCGCGAAGGACTTACCGGGGTGCTGGACTATACGCTGGAGAAATACCTCAGGGAGGTCGAACCGACGGGGGTCAGCTTCATCGACTGGGTCGACAGCGACGCCTATGACCCGAAGGCGATCCGGGCCGAGTTCAAGGCCGGCTGGTGGGGTACGATCCTGACCGAGAGGCTGTTGCGGCGCGAATAGGCGGCTTCAGCCCCAGGGACCGCGGGGCTCGCCACGCCCCGTCGCTGGAGGAACAGACTCCCCCTTCTCTGCGGCGATCTCGGCGTCCCTGCGCGCCTTGAGATCGGCGTTCCAGGTCCGGAACCACTCGGACGCTCGCCGGTCGCGGCGCCAGACGGTGATCCACATGACCAGCACCAGGAGCATCGCCACCAGGGAGGCGATCTCCTGTCCGTCGAGGGTTCGGCCGAACAGGGTCAAGAACGAGGCTCCGGGGACGGGGGCTGGGCCGGCTCGCCCGGCGTGACCGGGTCGTTCCAGGCCGTGTCGGACTCGGCGGGACCGACGGAGGTCGAGCCGGGCTTGCGGCGGGTCGCCCAGACCACGATGCCGACGGCGAGCGCCAGCAGGGCGAGGATGATCAGAGTGGGGGCCATGGGCGTCTCTCCGGGTCAGGCGACACTATACCGTCGAAAGCGCCCCAGGCCGAGCCGGGGTTCCGTCCTCAGTGCGCGTGGTCCGCGGGAGCGTCGCCGCGCGGATCGATCATCCGATGAGCGTGCAGGATGAAGAATCGCATGTGGGCGTTGTCGACCGTGGCCTGGGCCCGGGCCTTCCAGGCCTTGCGGGCTTCCTCATAGTTGGGGAAGGCGCCGACGAACTCGACCTTGGACAGATCGCGGAAGACCGGGGCGTCGAGGTGGCGCAGCTCGCCGCCGATCACGAGGTGGAGCAGCTGGTCGGTTTCGGCGGGCTTGGTCATGGGGCGATCGTCCGGACAGTGGGGAGCTAGCGGGGCGCCAGCGGAATAGGCGCTGTGCGTCGCACGATCAACGGGTGAAGCGCCGGGGCGCTGCAGACAAGGCTGCTCTGGCGAGGGTCGGCCTGGTTGAACAGCCAGGGCCGGCCGTGATGGTCGGTGACGCGGCCGCCCGCCTCCTCGACGATCAGGGCGCCGGCGCAGACGTCCCAGTCCCATTTCGGCGTCAGGTTGATGGCCGCGTCGAAGGCGCCGGCGGCGACAAGGGCCATGCGGTAGGCGATGGCGTTGCGCTTCTCGAACCGCATGGCCGGCCAGGGCTCGATCCAGTGCGGCCCTTCCATCAGCCGGGCGTCGGCCAGGACCGAGGCGTCGTCCAGATCGGCCGTGTCCGAGGCGGTGATCGGGCGGCCCTGCAGGGCGGCGCCGCCGCCGAGGGTCGCGGTGAAGGTCTCGCCCAGCGCCGGGGCGTGGATGACGGCGGCGACAGGGCGGCCATCCTCGACCACGGCGATGGGAATGCACCACCACGGTTTGCCCTTCATATAGGCGACGGTGCCGTCGATGGGGTCGACCACGAAGATGCGCCGGTTCGACAGGCGGTCGGCGTTGTCCGCGGTCTCTTCCGACAGCCAGCCGTGGTCGGGCCGGGCGGAAAGCAGCGTCTCCTTCAGCAACTGATCGACGGCCATGTCGGCGGAGGTGACAGGCGAACCGCCGGACTTGGACCAGACCTTCAGCCCGGCGTCGCGCTCGGACAGCGCCAGCCGCCCCGCAGCCTCGGCCGCGTCCCGGATCAGGTCGAGGTCCGCGGCCAGGTCGCTCATTTGCCGGCGATGGCCACGCCGTCGAACATCAGCGACGGGCTGTTGAAACTGCCGCGGAACTCAAGGTCCGAGCCCCGCTCGAGCCGGGTCCAGAGCTCGGCCAGATTGCCCGCGACGGTGACGCCGCTGACCGGCCAGACGATCTCGCCCTTCTCGAACCAGAAGCCCGAGACCCCGGCGGACCAGTCGCCGGTGTTGGCGTTCAGCGACGGGCCGAACATGGAGGTGACCAGAAGGCCCTTGCCGGCGTCGGCCATCAGTCCGTCCAGGTCTCGCTCGCCGGGCGCCAGATGCAGATTGTGGGTCGAGACCCCGGGCGGGCCGGCGAGGCCGCGCGCGGCGTGGCCGGTCGAGGCGAGCCCCAGCTGGGCGGCCGCGGCGCTGTTCAGCAGCCAGGTGGTGAGGACGCCGTCCTGCACGATGGACTGGCGCGAGACCGCCACGCCCTCGTCGTCAAAGGGGGTCGAGCCGAGGCCGCGCGGACGAAGTGGATCGTCGATCAGGTCGACGCCGGCCGGGAGGATGCGTTGGCCGAGCCGGTCCTTCAGGAAGGAGGTGCCGCGCGCGATCGAGGGGCCGGAGATGGCGCCGAGGATGGGCGAAATGACCTGGGTGGCGACGCGGTTCTCGAAGATCACGGCGGCGGTGGTCGAGTCGATCTTGCGCGCGCCCGTTCGGGCCACGGCCCGGCGACCGGCGAAGTCGCCGATGGCGGCCGCAGACGGCAGGTCGGACAGATGGCGCACCGAGCGGTGCTCGCCGCCGCGCTCCATGGCTCCGTCCTTCTCGGCGATGACGCCGACCCCGAGCGAGAAGGCCGAGCCGTGATAGGCGCCGTCGAAGCCGTGCGAGGTGACCAGCCGCCAGCGGCTGGAAGAGGCCGAGGCGTGACCGCCCTCCGAACGGGCGACCCCGGGAACGGCCATGGCGGCGGACTCGGTCTCGGCGGCGGCCGCCTCCAACTGGGCGGCGCTGCGTTCCGCCGGATCGAACAGGTCGAGGTCGGGGAAGGGGCCGCGCGCGAGCCGGTCCTGCGGCGCGAGGCCGGCCCAGGGGTCTTCGGGGGCGAGCCGCGCCATGGCCACGGCGCGTTCGACAAGCCGGGCCCGGGTGGCCCCGGACAGGTCGGAGGCGGAGACGGTGGCCTGCCGCCGGCCGATGAAGACGCGCAGGCCGAGGTCGCGGCTCTCCTCGCGCTCCACGTCCTCCAGCGCGCCGTTGCGGACGCCGACGGACAGGGCGGCGCGCTCGGCCGAGACGGCCTCGGCGGCGTCGGCGCCGGCCCTCAGGGCGGCGGCGACCAGATCGGGCAGGATGTCGGGAGAGGCGGCGGACGCGGTACGGTCAGGCATGCCCCGATATGGCCGGGCCTCCGTCGGGGCGCAACCGTCGTCAGCCGACGGCGGCGAAGATCAACAGGCCGGCCGAGGCGAGGAAGGGCAGATAGGTCAGGATCATGCCGAACATGCGCCCTGCGGCGGGTTGCTTCTCCTGCGCCATGCCCCAGGCGTGCAGGACGCGGCCGAAAAGGAAGGAGCCGCCCAGCACGTGTACGACGGGCGCGCTGTAGAACACCGCCACCACGGCGAGGGCGACCAGGGCCGCCGGGATGTACTCGATGGCGTTGCCAAACGCCCGGGTGGTCGCGGTCAGCGCGGCATGCCCGCCGTCGCCGACCGAGACCTTGAGCTTGCGGCGTCCGGCGCTGATGCGCATCGACAGCACGAGGATGAAGAGCAGGGACAGGCCGGTCCACAGAGCGACGGCCTGAAAAGCCTCTGCGTGGAACGCCATCGCCTCGCTCATGCTCATCAGAGCCCCCTAGTTCTCTCGCCCCACCGGATAGAGCCGGAAATGGTCATCATAGAACGGGGTTCGCTCGTAGAACCACTGCAAACGCGCGTCGCCGTCGGCGGCGAAGGCTGCATCGGCGGCCAGCTTCGCCTCGAATTCGGCCTTCAGCGCCGGATCGGCGGCCATCATGGCCTCGGCCAGGGGCGCGATGGCGTAGCCTTCGATATATTCGACGCGGCTCAGCACCTCGGGGAACAGACCCCAGGCGAAGAAGCTCTCGGACGATTGCGGCTCCAGCAGCAGGACGACGATATCGCCCAGCGGCTGGTCGGTCGGCACGCGGACCGAGCCGGCGGGGAAGGTCCAATCGCGGCGCTCGGGCGTGACGCCGGAGACGGTGACCGGGACATGGCCCTCGTTGGCGCGGGTCGCCAGCTTCGGCTCGACGAGGCGCAGCATATCGAGATTGACGGTGCGCGCGGCCTCCAGCGTCTCCATCCGCACCCCGTGCAGGCGCAGCCGCTCGATGATGTCGGTGCGGTACGATGGCACCCAGTAAGCCTCCGGGCGATGCAGGGTCAGGGTGGGGCGCGAGCCGTAGAAGGACAGGGTCCACGGCTCGGGATCGGCCACGCCCAGCCAGCGGATCTCCTGCCGGCCCGAGGCGGGGCTGTCATACATCTCGTAGCGGATGCCCTTGAAGGTCCGGGTGTAGGCGGGTGTCGGATCGGGCGCGAAATTGGCCGGGATTTCGGCCGGCCGAAGGGTGCTGTCGGCGGCGATGGCGGCGCGCAGGGCCGGCCCGTCCGCGGCCAGCCGGCGCAGGGCGGCCTCGAGGAAGACATAGGTCCCCAGCACCCGCTGCTCATAGGGTTTGAGGCTGTGGTTCTCGATCAGGATGGTCGGCACATGCGCCGCGGAGCCCCAGCCGTTGGAGAACCTTTCGCCGAGCCCGCCGTCCGACAGGCCGGCGCGCGGATCGGCGTCGACGCCAAACACCAGTTCGCCGGGGATGTGGCCCTCGGCCTCCAGCGCGGCGTTGATCGCGGGCTTGAAGACCGCGTCCAGCCACCCGGCGATGGCCGGCGAGCGCGACCAGACGCCGTTCTCGCCATTGTAGCCGTAGGTGACGTCGTACTGGTAATCCATGCCGTCGGTGACATGGATGTCGACATAGAGGTCGGGCCGGTATTTCAGCACCAGGCCGCGCACGGCGCGCATCTCGACCTGGTCCAGTTTCAGATAGTCGCGGTTCAGGTTCTGGTTGGTCGCCGTATTGCGCCAGCCCTGGATGCGGGGGCCGCGCTGGTTGGGGCGCGAATAGGCCGAGGCCCGCTCGTGGCCGTCGACCGACAGGATGGGGATCAGGATCAGATTGACCCGGTCCAGCAACTCGTCCTTGCCGTTGAAGGCGATATCGCGGAGCAGCATCATGCCCGCGTCCTTGCCGTCGATCTCGCCCGGATGGATTCCGGCCTGGGCCAGCAGGACAGGCTTGGACGGATCGAAGGCGGCGCCGTCCTTCGAGGCGATGACGGCGTAGATCGGCCGGCCCTCGGGCGAGATGCCGAACTGTTCGATGCGGATCAGATCGGAGGCGGCGTCCAGCCGGTCGAACCAGGCGCGGGTGTCGGCGTAGTTCGGGCTTTCGTCATGCTCGGCGTCGGCCTCGAAGGCCGTGACCCACGGGTCGGACGCGTCGCGCAGCAGAGCGCGGCTGGCCCCGTCCCATTCGGGCGCGGGCGGCAGGAAGGGCTGGTCCCAGGGGGCGGCGTTGGGAACGGACGGGGACTGGGACATGGCGGGACTCGATACGAGCGCGGCGAGCGCGGCGATGATCAGGGCGTTTCGCATGGCCCTCCTCATCCGCCGTCCATACGGTCGTGGCAAGTCCATATGGGCGCCGCCTATCCATGCAGACGCGACCGGGCCGTGGGCTCGAGGCGCATGCGCTGGATCGACTGCTGTGTGAAGATGTCGCGGGTGGAGTCCGCCGCCGCCGGATCGGCGAAGGCGGCGAGCCACACCAGCACTGGTTCGCCCTCGCGCACCGGCAGGCGCGGGAAGGTGTTCGGGCTGGCGTCGGTGACCAGCACGGCGACAGAGGCGGCGCCGGCGTCCCGCATGATCGGGACGCCCTCGCGCCGGAACTGCTCGGGCAGGGGATCGCCAGGTCCGTTCAGGACGTGGACGCCGGCCATCAGCCGCCCCGCTCCGGGACCAGACGCCCCGCGCGGACCCCGCTCGCGCAGTGTGAAGGCCGACGACTCGTCCAGCGGCCTGAGCAGCAGGACATTGTCCGAGTCGACCATGGTCTGGTTGGCCGCGTTCCGGTTCGCCTGCCAGACGGGGCCAAGGTAGAAGGCCTCCAGCGCGAGACGCCGGGCCTCCATGTCCGGAAAGCCGCGGAGCCAGACGAAGCGGTCCGGATCGTCGAGGTCGCGGAACTGGCCGATCAGGGTCATGCCGACGGATTCCTGTTTCTCGACGAACTCCCGCTCGAACAGCTCGATCAGGACATCCCGCTGGCCGGGATGGAGCGTGTACTGGCGCAGTTCGACGATGGGGCTGACGATCGTGTCGGGCCTCTCGGGAGGACGGGCGATGGCGGGGGGCCAGGCGGGGAAGATCGTGCCGGCGGCGGCCGCGCCTCCGACGACCGTGCGACGGCGCGGGCGATCGGTCATACGGCGGCCCTCGTGAAGTCCATGACCCAGTTGGTCTCCCAGGTCGCGCCGCCGTCGTACGAGAAGGCCTGGGTCCAGCGGGCGCTGTCGGGGGTGATGTCGGACCAGATGTATCGGGCGATGACGGGCCGGCCGCCGTCGCTGTCGGGGCCTTCCAGCACGCAGCCGTCGGCATGGAAACGGCCGCGGACGGGGGGCTGCAGGACGCCATTGGCGCTGCTGATCCAGTGGATGACCCATTCGCGGGCCGGAATGTCGAAGGAGCGCACCGCCATGCCGGTCCAGCCGCGCGCCGGACAGTCGATCTGTTCGACATTGGCCAGGCCGCCCAACCGCGGCTCGCACCATCCAGTCGAGGGGAATTCGTCCCAGTCGTCGGAGGCCTCGCCCCGGACCTTCAGCTTGCGATTGGCGATGCTCCAGCGGCCGTGGATGAAGTCGAAGTCGTGGATCTCGGGCAGGGCGTCGATGGGGTCGGCGGACATGGCGGCTTCCTTCGCAAGGGGTGATGCGAGAAGGGTACAGCCCGTAACCTGACACCTGTTGTCAGGATTTATCGGCTAGTGTCGAAAAATGCGCGCCAGCCGACTGCTTTCCATTCTCCTGCTGCTCCAGACCCGGGGGCGCCTGACGGCCGAGACGCTGGCGGCGGAGTTCGAGGTCTCGGTGCGCACCATCTACCGCGACATCGACCAGCTGAGCGCGGCGGGGGCGCCGGTCTATGCCGACCGCGGCCGGGCGGGCGGGTTCCAGCTGATGGACGGCTATCGCACCCGGCTGACCGGCCTGACCGATGCGGAGGCGGAGACTCTGTTTCTGGGCGGCCTGTCCGGGCCGGCGGCGCAGATGGGCTTTTCCGGCGCGGTGACGACCATGCAGCTGAAACTGCTGGCCGCGCTTCCGCCGGAAAGGCAGGCGGCGGCGGAGCGGCTGGCCGGGCGGTTCCACCTCGATCCGGTCGGCTGGTATCAGGATGCGGACGAGGCCGAACGCCTGCCCGCCATCGCCCAGGCGGTATGGAACAGCCGCCGCATCGCGGTGCGCTACGAAAGCTGGAAGGGCGAGGTGGCGCGGACGCTGGAGCCGTTGGGCCTGATCCTCAAGGGCGGGCTCTGGTATCTGGCGGCACGGCCGGCGGAGGGGCGGCGACAGGAGCCGCGGACCTATCGGGTGTCGAACATCCTGGAACTGACCGTCGAAGAGACGACGTTCGAGCGGCCCGCCGGCTTCGACCTCGCGGCATGGTGGGCGGAGACGTCGCGTCGGTTCGAGAGCGACATCTTCACCGGAACCGCCACCTTGCGCGTGTCGAAGCCTGGTCTGAAACGGCTGGCGCGGCTGGGAGTCGAGCAGGCGCGGATCGCGGCCGTGATCGAGGTGCAGGGTGGTGACGGCTGGATTGAGGTCACCGTGCCGATCGAGTCGGTCGAACACGCCGCGATCGATTTCCTGCGCCTTGGAGCCGAGGTCGAGGTGCTGGCGCCAGCCGAGCTGAGGTCGGCGATGCGTGACACGATCCAACAGTTGGCGGCGCTCTATCGGGACTGATCGCTCACGAAGGGCTCCAGACGGCGACACGCCACAGGGTGTGAGCCGCCAGCAGGGCCAGGCCGATCTGGTGCGCACGCAGGTTCCGCCAGAACAACAGCGTGATGAGCACCGTCCACTGGGGAACCAGGCTCGTCGCGAGACCAGACAGGTCCGGCTGGTAGCCGTCGGAGAGATTCATCAGCAACGCCGTCAGGCGACTGACTATCACCGCGCCGATAAGCGAGCGGGAATGGGACAGGTAGTGCGCATCAAGCCGACCCCCGCTCGCATCCCGCGGGAACATGGCGACGCTGATGAAGACGTAGGGCACGGCGACGCCCAGGGCGGCGAACAACTGGATCTGGTTGATGACCTGCGTTTCGGCGTCGCTCCAGGCCGCCAGCCAAACTCCGACGGCGCTGAATAGGATCAGCGCGCTGAGCAGGGGCACGCACCATCCGATCCGCAGATCGTGCCGGTCACGCCACATGGCCCCGAACCCGCCCGCGGCGTTGGCCACGGCCAAGCCCATGATCAAGCTGTAGAAGGTGAAGAAGAACTCGAACGCGCTCATCTCAAGCCGCCTCGGGCATACCCGGCGCACCGAGCAGTGCAAACAGGCCCAGACCGGCAGTAATATACCAAGTGATCATGACCAGCAGCAGTATTGCATTGAGTCGTCGGCTGCGAATCGGGAGAAGGGTCAGCGGAAAGAATGTAACGATCAAGTACATCAGAAACATTCCGGGATTCTCACCTATCAACGCCGAGAACGTATCCCGATCCGGTCCGACGAGCGGAAGAAACAGGTTTCCGATGGCATTGGCCGTGACAATACCGCCGAGCACCAGTCGCTTGCGCTGGTCGTAGTGATCATCGAGATCATCTGTTCCGCCGACCTTCTCCGGATAGATCAAACCTGCGGCGACGTAGTAAATGCAGGCGACGAGCAGGCTCAGCAGTATCTTGGGGTAGCCGACGATTCCATCGCGGGTGTCGTACTGCGCGCCGCCCCAGAAGTTTGCGAGGTCGAGCAGAACCCAGATCGTCAGCAAGGGCGTCAGAACGCCGATCCTGGGCCGATCCTCGGCGCGCACCACCTTCAGGATGCCGGACAGAACCTCGACCACGGCGAGGCCGAGGATGAGGGCGTAGAAGCTGAAAAAGATCTCGAACGCGCCCAATATCGGCCCTCCCAAGCGCGATCAGGCGGCCACCCTATTTCCAGATCGGCGTTCCGTCACCCGGCAATCCGAGCGTGTCCCAGATTTCGGACACACGCGAAACGACAGTGTCGTCCATGCGGATTTCCTCGCCCCATTCGCGCTTGGTCTCGGGCGGCCATTTGTCGGTGGCGTCGAGGCCGATCTTGGAGCCGAGGCCGCTCTCGGGGCTGGCGAAGTCGAGGTAGTCGATCGGGGTGTTCTCGATGACCGTGATGTCGCGCGCCGGGTCCATCTTGGTCGAGATGGCCCACATGACCTGTTTCCAGTCGCGAGCGTCGATGTCGTCGTCCACGACGATGACCCACTTTGTGTACATGAACTGGCGCAGATAGCTCCAGACGCCGAGCATCACCCGCTTGGCGTGGCCGGGGTAGGCCTTCTTCATCGACACCACGGCGATGCGGTAGCTGCACCCCTCGGGCGGCAGCCAGAAGTCGGTGATCTCCGGGAACTGGGCGCGCAGCAGGGGGATGAAGACCTCATTCAGCGCTTCGCCGAGCACCGAGGGCTCGTCGGGCGGGCGGCCGGTGAAGGTGGTCAGATAGATGGGGTCCTTCCGCATGGTGATCGCGGTGACCTGGAAGACGGGGAAGGTCTCGACCGAGTTGTAATAGCCGGTGTGGTCGCCGTAGGGGCCCTCGGGCGCGTGCTCGTCGAACAGGACGTGGCCCTCCAGCACGATCTCGGCGTTGGCGGGGACCATCAGCGGGATGGATTTGCAGGGCGCCAACTCGGCCTTGGCGCCGCGCAGCAGACCGGCGAACTGGTATTCGGACAGGGTGTCGGGCACCGGCGTCACCGCCGCCAGAATGGTCCCGGGGTCGGCGCCGAGCACGACGGCGCAGGGCAGGGGCCCCTTCTTCCCGGCCTTCTTGTGCCGCGCATAGTGCTGGGCCCCGCCGCGGTGGGCCAGCCAGCGCATAATTGCCCGGTCCTTGCCCAGCACCTGCATGCGGTAGATGCCGAGGTTGAAGTCGTCCTCGCGGTCCTCGGACGGGCCCTTCGTCACCACGAGGCCCCAGGTGATCAGCGGCGCGGGCTCGCCGGGCCAGCAGCCCTGGACGGGCAGGCTGGTCAGGTCGATCTGGTCGCCCTTGAGCACGACCTGCTGCACCGGGGCGGACTTCACCACTTTCGGCCGCATCGACATCACGGTCTTCGCCAGCGGCAGCATCTCCATGGCGTCCGACAGGCCGCGCGGCGGGGTCGGGTTGCGCAGGAAGGCCAGCAACTCGCCGACCTCGCGCAGTTCGGCAGCGGTGGTGCGGGTCTTCTTCTCCATGGTCACGCCCATGGCCACGCGCTTCACCGTCCCGAACAGATTGGCGAGGCAGGGGATGGGACTGATCGAGCCGTCGGGCATCACAGGCTTTTCGAACAGCACCGCCGGGCCGCCGTTGCGCAGCAGGCGGGTCTGGATCTCGGTCATCTCCAGATGGGTGGAAACGGGCTCGGAGACGCGAACCAGTTCGCCCTCGGCCTCGAGCATGGCCATGAAGTCGCGCAGGGATTTGTAGGCCAAGGGGACGCTCCGTCAGAGCGTCATGGATTAGGCGGGCGCGGGCGTCGTGTCACGCCATGGCGCGTGCGGCCTTTCAGTAAGCGCGCGTATCGGACACCAAGGCCCACAGCGGCAGGTGCAGGGCGCTGGTGGCGGCGCCGATCTGGGCGGTGGTCAGATGGGCGCGGCCGGCCTCGGCGCGACGGGCCTCTTCGGCCGATATGTGAATCAGGTCCGCGATGTCCTCAATGGACAGGCCGCGGTCCTCGCGCCACCGCTTCAGCCTCGCGCCGACCGCCGCGTCGAGCGGATCGACGCCGGGAAATCCCAGCACCGAGCCCATCTGTCTCGCTCCCTCAGAGCGCCGACTATCCGCGGCGCTTCAGGCCCATTCTTCATCCCATTTGAAGGCGGGATCAATCCAGTCGCCCAGGCGGCCGTCGGGACGGGCGAGGGCGTGGATGCGGTCGACCTCTTCTTCCGTCAGCTGGAAATCGAAGACGTCGAAATTCTCTTCGGCCCGGCTGACCTTGGAGGTACGCGGAATGGCGATGACGTTCTGCTGGATCAGCCAGCGCAGGGTGACCTGACCCGGCGTCTTGCCATGGGCCTTGCCGATTTCGATCAGGGTCGGGTCGTCCGCGATCGCCCCCTGAGCCAGCGGCGACCAGGCGGTGATGGCGGAGCCGAGTTCCTTCGCGGCGGCCTTGAGCTTCGAGAGCTTGAGGTAGGGGTGGTATTCGACCTGGTTGGTGACCAGTCTGGCCTTCGACAGCGACTGGGCCTTGCGGAATTCGGCCGACGGGAAGTTGGACAGGCCGATGGTCCGGGTCAGGCCAAGGTCCTTCGCCTCATTCAGGGCGCCGAGGGTCTCCTCCCACGCCGGTTCGGCCTTCGGCCAGTGCAGCAGCAGCAGGTCGGGGGTGAAACCGAGGCTGGCGACGGACTCCCGGGCCTGGTTCAGCAGACCTTCGCGGTCGAAATGGGCGACCCAGATCTTGGTCGTCAGCCAGATGTCCTCGCGGGCGACATGGCCGGCGGCGATGGCGTCGCGGATGCCGTCCCCGACCGCCGCCTCATTGTGATAGATCCAGGCCGTGTCGATGTGCCGATAGCCGATGCGCAGGGCCTCGGCGACCATGGTCCGGGCCACCTCGGGCGTCAGGTTCCAGGTGCCGAATCCGAGCAGGGGAATGGCGTGGCCGTCGACGGTGATGGCGGGTTGGTCGGTCATGGGAGGCTCCGGGAGGGGAGCGGTTTAACTGGGGACCGCGGGCGAAGGTTCAACCAGCCAGTCGAACATCTCGTCCCACAAGCCCTCCATTCCCTTCCGGAAAGCCCCTTCGTGGCCGATGCGCGGGACGCCGTAGTCGGCCGGGTGGCGGACCACGACCTCGCGCGGGGCATTGGGATAGATCTGCAGCAGGATCGGCGAGGTGACGGGCGTGGCGATCGGGTCGTCGGTGAATATCCATGAGCGGATCGGCGCCGTCACCGCCTCGAAATGGTGGGGTCTGAGGCGGTCCTTCAGTTCGTCGAGGAAATAGGCCTCCTTCAGGCACCAGCGCCGCCAGGTCTCCCAGACTCCGCGCGGAAGGTCGGTTCCGGCCCAGAGGCCGCCGCCCCGGATATAGCCGTGGCGGCGCAGGCTCCACGGACCGAATCCGAACCAGAAGAACAGTTCGAGCGGATTGTACGATCGGTGATGCCGGCCCCAGAAGCCGCTGCCCACCGAGACGAAGGCGTGTCGGTCGATCCGGTGGTGGTTGGGCATGAAACCGAGAAAATGGCCGCCGACGCTGTGGCCGACATGGACGACCGGCAGGCCCGGCGCGGCCGCAATCAGTGCGTCCAGGGCGGCGGGCATGTCGAGCCGGCCCCAGTCGGGGTAGTCCATCTGCATGGCCGCGAGATCCTCGGGCCGCGAGCCGGCGATGCCGCGGAAATCATAGGTCAGGACGGCCGCGCCGCGCGCCGCCAGACGCCGGGCGAACCGGTCGTAGAAGCCCTTGGGAAAGCCGGTGCCCGAACTGACCAGCACGGCGACGGTCGGAGTTGCGGCCGAGGTCAGCCGCAGCGACAGCGGATAGCCGTCGGAGGCCTCGGCGATGAAGTCGCGGATAACAGGGTCGCTCATCTCAGGTCCGTAGTTATTCGCAACGAACCTAGCCGATTGACGCGGCGTCAGGTCAAGCTGTCACGCATACTACTGAGCGGCGGGTGGCGAGGCGGTGGTCGGTCCAAGAGCCAACAGCCCGTCCCACGACCCATCTTGCTGGACTTCGAGGATCACGCCACGCCGGGCGGGATCGAAGCCGACGCTCAACTCTCTTACGCCGCAGTCGGCCCGTGTCGGACCGAAACAGGCCCAGACCGAGCCGCCCTGGTGGGCGACGACCAGCGAGCGGACGTGGGCGGGATTCAGGTGGCCGGCGGCGAACAGGAAGCCGTGGCGCGGCGAGAAGGTCTTCATCGCATGAAGCGATCCGCCGAGGGCCAGCACCGACGCCTCCGGGCGAACCGCCGCCGCGTCGATCAGCAGCCGGGCCATGTCGACCTCGTAATAGGACTGGTCGAATCCTGTCGGGCGGCGGTCGCTGGGCTGATAGGCGCGGATCGTGAGGTCCCGTCCGGCGGCCGCAAGGTCAAGGAGTCGCTCCAGCATTGCCAGCATGGCCGCGCTCGACCGCCCGTCGGCATGGTCCACGTCCCAATAGTCGTGGGCCAGAAGGGCGTGGCGCGCCGCCGGGCCGCCGTCAGAGGCGAACCACCGGTCCAGGTCGGCCTGCATCGCCGCCGGCATCTCCAGCGCCACCACGACGGGGCCAGCCGCCGACCGGGCGCAGACCATCTCGGCGAAAGCGACGGGCGGTTCGGCAGCGCCGTGCGTCTCGCCGACGAAGACGAAACGGACCCCGGGGTCTTCCCACAACAGATCCGCGCCGGCGATCGGCGCACAGACTGGTGTCTGGGCGAGCGCAACGGCAGCCAACAGGCTTGAAATCATGGGTTATTCCTCCATTCGCGCCCCAGAGAGGCGGACGATTGCGGCGAAATGTGAGCAGGCGGCCCCTGCGTCGCCCCGCTTGGACATGGACGCTGTCCTCGTCTAAAGGCGCGGCCTGTCTTTACGCCGAGCGCATAATCATGACCGACCTTCCCGACCGCCTGTCCGTCGATCCCGACAGCCCCTTCCACGACGCCGATCTGCTGGCCAAGGGAATCGGCGTCCGCTTCAAGGGCGAGGAAAAGACCAATGTCGAGGAATACTGCATCTCCGAAGGCTGGGTCCGCCTCGCCGTCGGAAATCGCGTCGACCGCCGGGGCAAGGCCCTGACCGTCAAGCTGCAGGGTCCGGTCGAGGCCTGGGTCAAGGGCGAGTAGGCCCACACGCCTTATGGCGCGGTCGAAAAAACTCTGGCGCCCGATGCTTGTCCGCTCCCATTGAAGGGTCCAGGTTCCGGCTCCTTACAGTCCCGGAGTCGTCATGCGCCTGTCCGTTCGCCTTCTCGCCGCCAGCGCCCTGGCCCTGACTCTCGCGGCGGCGCCCGCCATGGCGCAGGACGCCGCCGCCGTGGCGCGGGCCGGGACCATCCGCGACGCGGCGCTGAACGAGAATATCGCGCTCGACTACGTCACCCAGCTGACCACCCGCTTCGGCGCCCGGCCGGCGGGGTCGAAGGCCGAGCAGGACGCCGCGGCCTGGGCTGCAGACTATATGCGCGCGCAGGGCTTCCGGAACGTGCGCATTGAGGACTTCCCGCTGGTCGGCTGGGAGCGGGGCGAGGAGAGCGCCGCCATCGTCGGCGCCCGGCCGCAGCGGCTGGTCGTCGCCGCCCTCGGCCATTCGCCCGGCACCAACGGCGTGATCGAGGCCGAAGTGGTCCGGTTCGACAGCCTCGAGGCGCTGAACGCCGCCCCGGCGGGCTCGTTGGCGGGCAAGATCGCCTATGTCGACGCCGGCCAGATGGTGCGGATGCAGGACGGCTCGGGCTACGGCCCGCTGACGCGCATCCGCGGCGCCGGACCCGGCGCGGCCGCGGCCAAGGGGGCGGTCGCCTTCATCATGCGCTCGGTCGGTTCGGACGACCACCGCATGCCCCACACCGGCACCACCCGCTATGTCGACGGCGTCGTGCCCCTGCCGGGCTTCGCCCTGGCCGCGCCGGACGCCGACACCGTCTCGCGCCTGATCGAAATGGGCGAGACCGTGCGCATCCGGCTGTCCTCGACCGCCCATACTTATCAGACGGTCAGCCAGAACGTCATCGGCGACATCCCCGGCCGCTCGCGGCCCGAAGAGATCATCGTCCTGGGCTCGCATATGGACAGCTGGGACCTGGGCACGGGCGCCATCGACGACGGCGCCGGCGGGGCGATCACCCTGGCGGCGGCCAAGGCCATCGCCGAGAGCGGACGGCGTCCGGCCCGGACCATCCGCGTCGTCCTGTACGGCTCGGAAGAGGTGGACCAGCCGAACAACATGGGCAACGGCGGCGGCGCCTATCTGCGCGGCGTCGGCGCGGCGGTCGAAAAACACATCATCGCCGGCGAGAGTGATTTCGGCGCCGACCGGGTCTACGCCCTCGGCCTGCCGCCCGGCGCGCAAGGTTCGGACTTCGCCCGGGCCGCCGCGAGCGTGCTGTATCCGATCGGCGTCCTGCCCTCGCCCCAGCCCGAGTTGCACGGCGGCGCCGACATCGGTCCCCTGGCCGGCGCAGGGGTGCCGGTGTTCGGCCTCAACCAGGACGGCTCCCGCTATTTCGACCTGCACCACACGGCCGACGACACCCTGGACAAGATCGATCCGGCGCAACTGAGCCAGAACGTGGCGGCCTGGGCGGCGCTGGTCTGGTTGATCGCGGATTCGGACGTCGATTTCCGGGCCATGCGGCCCGCGGACGCGGCGGCGCACTGAGCCGGAGCGGCTGTCCGGGCCGGCCGGCTGTCGCCCTCGCCGGGCGGCGCAACTGTCCCGCGGCCGGTTCGCGCCCGCTCGTGAAACCAGTGGACGGGCGGGACCCAAAGGCCTTACCCGTCTCGGCGCTCGCCTGACCTTCCGCGACGAGCCGATCCGACGCGGGAATTCGCCGCCTGGCGGCGAGGGCGACGCGTGCGGGCGTGGCGAAATGGTAGACGCACCGGGCTTAAAACCCGGGTCCTTCTGGAGTGTCGGTTCGAGTCCGACCGCCCGCACCATCGGCCCGCGCCGCCGCGGCGACGCCCTCAGCCGCTTCAGAACAGGCCGATGGGCAGCCCGATGAGTCCGGCGGCCTGCAGGCGCTCGATTCCCTCCATGACCGGAATGGCGGCGAGGAAGGTCAACCCGTCGCGCAGGGTGCGCACAAAGAAGGCGGGGCGGATAGTCAGCTCCTCGGCGTCGCGCCACAATCGCGGATTCGGCCAGAAGCGCGGGGTCCGCTGGCGGTAGGCGTCGTAGTGGTCGCCGAAATTCGCGGCCAGCCAGGCCTCCTCGCGGCCGACGGTGCGCAGGAAGACGAGGAAGGTCGCTGCGGCGAAGGCGGCTCCGATGACGAGGCTGCCGGTCTGGGCCCCGATGCCGAAGGCGCCGATGAAGCTGAAGACATAGAGCGGGTTCCGGGTCACGGAATAGGGCCCGCGATCCACGATCTCGGCCTTCTTTCGTCCGCCGATGTAGAGCGAGCACCACCCGCGGCCGACGATGGCGATGATTATCAGGGCCAGGCCGAAGGCCTCGACCCCATCGTGCCAGGCGCCGTTGAAGGCGGCGACGGAACGGACGCTGGCCGCCAGGGCCAGAAGCGCGAGCAGGGTGAGGCCGGCGAACCATTTACGGCGGTGCTGGACAATATCGAGAGACAGGGGCGCGGGCTGAAGCTGGGTCATATTGCGGTGTCTCAGCGCTGCTGTTGAGCGCGTGCGAGCAATGCACGTGCTTCGGCCTTGCGTCCACGGTCGGCTGCGGCGCGGCCCGGCCGTGCCGGGGCGTCGATGGCCTTCTGCAGATAGCGCGCCGCGCCCGTCCAGTCGCGCTCGCGCACCAGCAGGTCGCCCATGAAGAAGTTGGCGTCGATGTCATTCGGTGCCATCGCGAGACCGCGCTGCAGATACTCCCGCGCCCGCCGGCGGTTGCCGAAACCGATGGGTGCGCCCGGCACCTGGGCGTAAAGGGAGCCCAGCGAGACATAGATCGAACCGTTCAGCGCGCGGGGATTGATCCGCTCGGCCTGCTCAAGCCGGGTCCGCGCCTCGCGCACCAGGCCGAGGGCGCCGAGGCCGCCGCGCAGTCCGGCCTCGGAGGCGGTGATGATGGCGCTCCAGACCAGGGGCTCGGCCCGGTTGGGGCATTGCGCCACGACGGCGTCGGCCTGGGCGTTCAGCCGGGCCATTTCGGCGGCCCTGACGGTCTGGGCGACTTCGAAATTCACATGATCCCATGACTGCTGGAGACCGCGGGTGCGGTCGTCGCAGGCGTCGGCATGGGCGACCGAGGCCGCCGCCATGGGGGCGACGATCACGGTCAGGGCAAACAGGGCGCGTTTCATGGTGTTCCTCTCCTTGTCTGATTTCAGCCGGCGAACAGGGCGCGGGCCTTCAGGTCGTTGGATCTCAGGGCCCCGTCGATCAGCCCGGGGGCCAGGCCGTTCAGCCGGACGAACAGGCTTTCGGGGAAGCCGAGGTAGACGTCCCGCCGGCCGGCGCGGATGGCGTTGACGATCTTGCGGGCGATGCGGTCCGGATCGTCCCGGGTCATGCCGGTCAGGCGCGCATATTCGTCGACCCTGGCCGAGTTGAAGGGCGTTGCCACCGCGCGGGGCGCGACATAGGTGACCGCAATCCCCGTGCCGACCAGTTCGCGCCGCAGCGCCTGGCTCAGCGCGCGCATGCCTGCCTTTGCGCTCGAATAGGTGGCGAAATGGGCGAAGTTGATCGAGCCGAAGATGGAGCCGACATTGGCGATCTGGCCGCGGCCCCGCTGCTTCATGCCCGGCAGGACGGCCTGGGTGAGACGCGCCGGCGCGACCAGATTGATCAGATAGGAGGCCAGCAGGTGCTCCGGCGACTGGTCCTCCAGCGGTCCGAAATGCTGCACGCCGGCGATGTTGACCAGTCCGTCCCACGACCGCGCCCCGACGGCCTCGGCGACGGCCTCCAGGCCCTGCGGCGTCGACAGGTCGCCGACGATGGTCTCCCGGCCGGCGACGGGCGCGCGGGCGACCACCACGACGCGGCCGCCCTCGCGGGCGATCTGTTCGACCACGCGGCGGCCGAGCGCCCCGGAGCCGCCCGTGACGAGGAAGTCGCGATCCCTAAACCGCATCGGCCGTTTCCCGGGTCGCGACGTGGGGAATCGAGGCGAAGACGCCGCCGAACAGGCCGAACATCATCCGGGCCATATGGATGATGGCGGCGCGGTCACCGGCGTCCGTGACGCCGTCGAGGACCTGTTTGAGGAACAGGATGTGGTCCTGGTCCAGCGCGCCGTGGGAGACAAGGTAGGTGAAGGCGGCCGGCGGCAGGTCCAGGCTCTTCTGGACCGCCTCGGCCCCGACATTGGCCAGCTGGATGCTGGTCCCTTCCAGCACATAGACCATGCCGAAGAAGGCCATCGGATTGACCCGCTGGATGGTGTCATAGGCATAGGCGACCATCAGCTCCGTCGCGGCGTTGGGGCCGTCGGCGACGGCCTGGACGGGATCGCCCCCGGCCGCCCGGATGTCGTTCAGGATCCACTGCTCGTGGCCGGTCTCCTCGGCGATGTAGTCATCCAGCGCGCTCCGGTAGACGGCCTTGTCGTCGCCCAGGCGGGCGCGGGCCGCCTGCATCAGGGGCACGGTGTGGCTGACGTGGTGATAGGCCTGGCCCAGATAGGCGACATAGGCGTCCCGGCTGATCCGGCCGGCCACGCCGTCGCGGATCTGGGGGATGGCGGCGAAGGCCGCGCGCTCGGCGGCGGTCGAGGCGACAAGGGTATCGAAGAAGGACATGCGCACTCTCAGGCGGCGTGGGAACGGGAGGAGGTGGGATAGGCCCGCCGCAGGACGTCGCGGCGGGGACGACCGTTGGCGGTGATCTGGCCGGCGGCCGGGTCGAACGGCGGGACCAGCCGCCAGTCGCCGATGCGGGCGTAGTCGGGCAGGCGACCGTTGGCGCGGGCGACGGCGGCCTCGACCTCGACCCGGTCGGCGCCCGGCATGGCCACGATCAGGGCCGACAGCGTCGCCTCCGCCTCGCCCATCACCATGGCCTGCAGGATCCGGGGCTCGGCCAGCAGTTCGCTTTCGACCCATTCCGGCGCGACGTTGCGGCCAAAGGCGGTGATGAGGGTGTTGGCCTTGCGCCCCGAGATGGACAGTCGACCCGCGGCGTCGAAGGCGCCGGTATCGCCCGTGTGCAGGACCCGGGGCGCGGCCTCCGCGCCGACATAGCCGAGGAAGGGGTGGGGCGAGACGAGAATCTCGCCGTCCGCGGCCAGGGCGACCTCCAGATGGGGCAGGGGCCTGCCGACCGTCCCGGGACAGGCGTCGCCGGGCAGGTTCAGCGCCACGACCGAGGCGCATTCGCTGAGGCCGTATCCCTCGACCACCGGCAGTCCGACGGCCGAGGCGGCGTCCAGCAGGGCCGGCGAGACGCGCGCGCCGCCGACTGCGATCATCTCCAGCCGGTGATCGAGCCGCAGGGCCGCCTGGGCGGCGATCAGGCCCCGAAGCAGTTCGGGCACCAGGATCAGGGTGGTGGCGCCGCTCCGGGCCGTCGTCGTGAGCAGGCAGGCGAAGTCCGGACGGAAGGCCTCGCCCATCCCGGCTTCCGCCAGGGTGGCGGCGTAGTATCGGCCGCCCGCCAGCAGGGTGGCGTAGAGGCCGGCGACGTTCTCGAGCAGCACCGCCAGCGGCAGGACGGGCAGATGCAGGCCGGCCCGATCGCGCCCCAGCACCGTGACCAGCGAACCGGCGACGGCCTCCATCTGGGCCTGCGAGAGGCAGACGCCCTTGGGCGCGCCGGTTGAGCCCGAGGTGTAGGTGATCTTGGCTGTCCCGGCATGCAGCGGGCGCGGCGCGAATCCGGTGGGCGACAGCCGCAGGCGGGCGTCGGCCACGGCGACGTCGTCCGGGCCGCCCGGCGTGATCAGCAGGCCGGCGCCGGCGTCGGCGAGGGCGTGATCGCGCTGGGCCGGGGTGAAGAACGGCGGGATCGGCACGCCGGGCCGTCCGGCGAGCATCAGGGCCAGGTCGGCGACGACCCAGGCGGGGCCGTTGTCGAGCAGCAGGCCGACGGGCGAATCGCCGCCGGACAGGAGCGCCGCCAGACGGCTCGTCTCGGCCATCAGGCCGGCGGCGGACAGGGTGCCGTCCTTCCAGAGCAGCGCCGGATCGTCCGGCGTCGCCCCGGCGCGCCGCGAAAGGGCTTCGAGAACGGCGCTCATCCGCGATCCTGATAGTGCAGGCGGGTGCGGACGGCCCGGCCCACCGGTGCGGCCTCAGCGAAATGGTCCAGCGGCGCCGTCGCGGCCTCTATCAGGCCCGCCAGCACCACGGGGTCGGACTGGTAATAGGCCCCCCAGGCCGCGCCGCCGTCCTCCAACCGGCGTGGGTCGGCGGCGGCCAGCTGCAGCGCGCCGAGCCCGGCCTTGTGGAAGATGCGCCGCAGTTCGCCGGTGGCCGTGGCGACTGCGAACCTCAGGCCTTCGTGCTGCAGGTGACGGGCCATGGCGGCGAACAGGAAGACGGTAGCGCCCTGGCCGCTGGAGGCCAGGCCGCCGATCTCGACCACATGACCGCGGTCGACCGCGGTCCCGAGGTTGTGGCCAAGGACCGCCTCGACCGGCGCATCCAGATACTGTTCGAGAAACAGCGGCCCCTCGGCCGCGTGACGGAAACCTACGACCGCATAGATGGCGCCGGCCTCGTCCTGCACGCTCATCAGGGTGGGGTAGTGGGCGTGGATCTGGCCCCCGTAGGCCTGGGCGTAGGTGTCCTCGATGAACCGTTCGACGCGGCGACGCTCGCCACGGCATGGGTCGTCGAAGCGGATGATGCGGGACGACAGGGTCCGCCGCAGGCGGGCGGGCGCCGGGTCGGCCGGGACGGGGATCCGGAGTGAGAACATGCGGGCCTCGGACTGGGGTCTCTGGGCCTCAGACGACGCCGACCGCCCCCTCCCACAAAAAAATCCGGGCCGGACGGAAAGCGGTTGCCGCGCTCGGGCGCCGGACCCACGATGAGGCGGTGGATTCCCCGCATGGCCCTCCTCCGGACGACCCGACCAGCGCGCGGCAGGCGTTGGTCGACCTGTGGATGGAGATCCGGCCGGCCCCGGTGCGCTTCCTGACCGCGCGGACGGGATCGGCGGCCACGGCCGAGGATCTGGCGCAGGACATCTGGCTGCGCCTTCAGGCCCTGCCCGAGACGGCGGCCGCCGAGGTTCGCCAGCCGCGGGCCTTCCTCTACCGCCTGGCGGGCAATCTGGCGCTGGACCGGTCCAAGGCGCAGCGCCGGGCGGGCGCCCGGGATCTGGACTGGCGCCGCGCCCATGTCGCCGGGGATGACGACGAGGCCGGGGACGCGCCGTCCGCCGAGGACGCGGTCTGGGCCCGTCTGAAGCTGGAGCGGGTGATGGCGGCCATTGAGCGCATGCCGCCCAAGGCCGCCGAGGCCTTTCGCCTGCACCGGATCGGCGGACTCAGCCAGGCCGAGGTCGCGGCCCGCATGGGCGTGTCGCGCAGCGCGGTCGAAAAATACGTCGCCGCCTCGCTGAAGGAGCTTCTGCTGCGGGTGGGTTGGCCATGAGGACGCCATTTCGCCATTTTTCATTGAGGGTGCGACGCGACCGCGTCGTCTCTCATCTGAAGCCCGTTCGGGCCCGGACCGGATCATGACCCACGACGCCGCCGCTCACGACGAGGAGACCGCCGCCCGGGCCGCCGCCTGGGTCGTGCGGCTGCGCGCCGACGATGCGTCCGACGAGGACCTGGCCGCGGCGACGGCCTGGCTCGAGGCCGACCCGGCCCACCGACAGGCGTTCGATGAGGCCGAAGCCCTGTGGGCGGGCCTGGGCGATCTGCTGCCCGGTCAGGCCGCCCCCGTGGTCGACCTGGCCGCGCGCCGGCCGCGCCGAACTGGCTTCAACCCGGGCTGGCGGGTCGCGGCGCCGGCGATCGCGGCGGCCCTGGCGGCGGCCGTGCTCCTCGCGCCCCTGCTCCGGTCCGCCCCCGCCGTGATCTATCGCACGGCCCCGGGCGAGATCCGGACCGTGACGCTGGACGACGGCTCCCGAGTGCAGATCAACGGCGGCTCGACCCTGACGGTGAAGATGGAGCGGGGGCGCCGGCTGGTCCGCATGGACGAGGCCGAAGCGGCCTTCGACGTGGCCCACGAGGCCGGCCGCCCCTTCCTGGTCGAGGTCGGCGAGAGCCGGGTCCGCGTCGTCGGCACCGCCTTCAACATCCGGCGCACGGCGGCGGAGACGGAGGTTTCCGTGCTGCGCGGCGTGGTCGAGGTCTCCGACCGCGCGCAGCCGTCGCACAGGGTGCGGCTGACGATCGGACAGCAGGTCCGGCGGGACGACGCCGACGACCGAATGGCCGTGGCGCCGGTCGACGTCCGCACCGCCGCCGTCTGGACCCAGGGCCGGCGCGCCTATGACGACCGCCCCCTGTCCGAGATCGCGGCCGACCTCAGTCGCGCCTTCGCCACTCCGGTCGTCGTCGCGCCCGCCGCGGCCGACCTGCGGTTCTCCGGCGTGCTGCAGCTCGACGACGAGGATGCCGTCATCGCCCGCCTTGAGCGCTTCCTGCCGATCAGGGCCACTCGCGGCCCGCAGGGGGTTCGTCTAGAACGGCGCTGAACCTTCACCGGACGCCGCCTTGTCACGAGCCTTCCTCCGCCTTCTGGCCGTCGCCTGCGGACTCGCGGCGCCCTGCGCAGCCCAGGCCCAGGCCCGCGACGCCGTCGAGGTGTCGGTGCGGCCGCAGCCGCTGCGGACAGCCCTGATGGAGTTCGGGCTTCAGGCCGGCGTCACCATTGATGCGGGCGGCAGCGAGCGGTGCGGAACCAGCCGCGGGGTACGGGGCCGCATGTCCGTCGAGACCGCCCTGTCGCGGCTGACGCTCGGCACCAACTGCGCCGCGAGCCGGGTCAGCGCGGGCGCCTACCGGATCGTTCGCAGGACCCCGGGCCGTCCCGCGCCGCTGCGTTCGGCTCCCCCGTCGCCCGCCTCGTCGGACGTGGCGACCCTCGACGAGGTCGTGGTCACGGCCGCGCGGGCGGATGATCTGCTGCTGTCGCGCGCGCCCTACGGCCTGTCGTCGCTCGACGGACTGACGCTGGAGCGGGCGGGGGTCACGGATCTTACAGGCGTCGCCGCGCGGGTCGCGGGACTGACCGTCACCAATCTCGGGCCGGGACGCGACAAGGTCTTCATCCGCGGCATGGCCGACGGTCCGGTGGCGGGGCAGGCCCAGGCCCTGATCGGCCTGTATCTCGACGACGTCCGCCTGACCTATGACGCGCCCGACCCAGCCCTGAGGCTGACCGACATCGAGCGGGTGGAGGTCCTGCGCGGCCCGCAGGGCGCTCTCTACGGCGCCGGCTCGATGGGCGGGGTGGTGCAGGTGGTGACCCGCGCCCCGGACCTGACCGGCTTCTACGGCCGCGCCACGGTGGAGGCCGCTCTGACCTCGGGCGGTTCGCCCGGGGCCACCGCGGAATTGATGATCAATGCGCCCCTGTTCAGGGATCGTCTCGCCGTCCGGCTGGTCGGCTATGACGAGACCATCGGCGGCTATGTCGACGACCCGGCCCTGGGTCTGGGCAACAGCGGCGATGTGCATCGGCAGGGACTGAGGGCCGCCGCCCTCTGGTCGCCCCGGGAGGGCTGGACCCTGCGCGCGGGGTTCCTCGCCCAGACCCTGAACGCCGACGACAGCCAGTATGCGACCCTCGGACCCGGCTCCCCGTACGCGCGCCGCCGACGGCTGGCTGAGCCCAATCGCAACGACTTCGACGGCTTGTGGGCCTCGGTCGAAGGCGACCTGGGCTGGGGCCGCCTGAAGGCCTCCTCCAGCATCCAGTCCCACAGCCTTGACGCCCGCTATGACGCGACCCCGGCGGCGGCGCTGTTCAGCCTGGCCGGTACGGCGGCGATGGACCAGGCGGACGACCTGTCCGCCGCGGTGCACGAAATCCGTCTCAACGGGGACCGGGGGGCGCGCCTGAAGTGGAGCGCGGGCCTGTTCTTCTCCGAATACACCCACGACGGGACCGTCGCCGTCTCGGACGGAGCGGGCGGCCCGGCCGTCCTGCTGCGGCGGCGCGAGGACCATGTCGATGAGGCGGCGCTGTTCGGCGACGTGCGCTATGCGCTCAGCGATCGCCTCGCCGTCACGGTTGGGGCGCGGGTGTTCCGCATCGGCGTCGAACATCGCAGCGGGACGGCGGGAACGCCCGGATTCTCCGCGGGCGAGGACGCCCTGGTCGACGTCGCGCCGCGTGTAGTGGTGGAATACGACCGGGGCCCGTTCGTCTTCTACGCCCTGGCGACCGAGGGCTATCGCGGCCCGGGATTCAACGCCGGGGCCGTCGGCGCGGGCGGCCGGCAGCCGTTCCGCTCGGTGCGGCCTGACGAGATCACCGCCGGCGAGATCGGCGCGCGTTTCAGCCTCCTCGAGGGACATCTGCGCGGTCGCGCCGCCGTCTTTATGGCCGACTGGAGCGACATCCAGTCCGACCGCTTTGACGACCGCGGCCTGCCCTTCACGGCCAATCTGGGCGACGGCCGCAACGAGGGCCTGGAGGGCGAGGTCCAGTGGCGGTCCGGACCGTGGACCCTGGACGGCCATGCGGTCGTCAATGACCCCGACCTGACGCATCCTGATCCGGGCTTTGACCTCGGGGGTGACATCCGCCTGCCCGCGGTGGCGGACTTCAGCCTCCAGGCCGGCCTCGTCCATGAGGCCAGGCTGGCGCAGGCGACCGTGCGCACGGAGGCGCGGCTGGGTTACGTCGGACCGACGGATATCGCCCTCTCGCCAACCTCGACCGGCGTCTCCGCCGGCTATCTGACCAGCCAGATCGGCGTAAGCGCCGAGGTTGGGCGATGGAGCGTGAGGGCCTCGGTCGACAATCTGTTCAACCGCGACGACGACACCTTCAGTTTCGGCAATCCGTTCTACGCCTCGGACGCGATGAGCACGCCGCAGCGGCCGATCACGGCGCGGCTGGCCCTGACCGCCCGCTTCTGACGAGGGCGGGACCTAACGCTTCTTGCCGAGCTCGGCGGCGATGTCCTTGATGTTGCGGCCGGCCTTGCGGTGGGCGGCGGTCAGCTGGTCGCGGGTCACGCCCCAGCGCTTCATCCAGTGTTCGACGGCCTGGCGCTCGGACAGGTCCAGCCGGTCCCGGTCGATGAAACCGCGCTTGTCCTTCAGTCCCGCCATCCGGCCGCTCCTCTCCCTCGGCGTGCGCCGCGCCTCCGCCTTTACCGCATAACTTCATGTTTCGCGCGCCGAACCGCGCTCGAACCCGCGCGCTTTCATGGCAGAAGAGGGAATCGCCCCTCCGGCCCTATGGATATTCGATGAAAAGAGCCCGGCGCGCCCGCATCGTCGCGACCCTCGGACCCGCCAGCCGGGCGCCCGGCATGGTCAAGGCCCTGGCCCAGGCCGGGGTCGACGTCTTCCGTCTGAATTTCAGCCACGGCTCGCACGAGGACCATGCGGCGGCGCTGAAGGCCGTGCGGGGGGCGGAGATGGCTCTGAAGCGGCCGCTGGGCGTGCTCGCCGACCTGCAGGGGCCCAAGCTGCGGCTGGGCCGGTTCGCCAATGTCGAGATCGACGTCAAGCCGGGCCACCGGATGCGTTTCGACCTTGATCCGACGCCCGGCGACGAGACCCGGGTGCAGATGCCCCACCCCGAGATCTTCCGGGCCCTGCGCACCGGCATGTTGCTGCTGCTGGACGACGGTCGCGTGCGGCTGCGCGTCGGCGATCGCACCGACGACTGGGCGGATGTGACGGTCGAGAGCGGCTCGAAACTCTCCGACCGCAAGGGCGTGGCCGTGCCCGAGGCGGTGGTCCCGGTCTCGGCCCTGACGCCCAAGGACCGCGAGGACCTGGCCTTCGCCCTGCGCATCGGCGTCGACTGGGTGGCGCTCAGTTTCGTCCAGAAGGCCGAGGACATGGCCGAGCTGAAGCAGATCGTGAAGGGCCGCGCCGCCTGTCTGGCCAAGATCGAGAAGCCGCAGGCCCTGCTCGAGCTGGAGAGCATCCTCGACTACTGCGACGGGGTGATGGTCGCCCGCGGCGACCTGGGCGTCGAGCTGGATCCCGAGGAAGTGCCGGTGGCCCAGAAGCAGATCATCCGCGCCGCCCGCCAGCGCGGCGTGCCGGTGATCGTCGCCACCCAGATGCTGGAGTCGATGACCGCCTCGCCGGCCCCGACCCGGGCCGAGGCCTCGGACGTGGCCAACGCCGCCTATGAGGGCGCCGACGCCCTGATGCTGTCGGCGGAGACGGCGTCGGGCGACTATCCGCTGGAGTCGGTGGGGGTGATGAGCCGGATCATCGAACGGGTCGAGCGCGATCCGATGTGGCCCAGCCTGATGGACGCCGAACACGCCGGCATGGACGATATCGACGCCGACGCCCTGGTGGCCGCGGCGCGCAAGGCGGCGGAGGCCCAGTCGACGGCCTGTATCGTGGTCTTCACCACCCTGGGCGGGACGGCGCGGCGGATGGCGCGGGAACGGCCGTTGCAGCCGGTGCTGGCCCTCACCCCCAACCCCGACACCGCGCGCAGGCTGGCCCTGGTCTGGGGGCTGGAGACGCGGCTGGGCAAGGAGCCGACCTCGCTGGAGGATGTGACGGAGGATGCGGTCAACAGCGCGGTCGAATACGACATGGCCCAACCGGGCCAGCGCATCCTGATCCTGGCCGGTACGCCCTTCGGCGCGCCGGGGGCTGCGAATCTGTTGCGACTGGCCCATGCTCCGGCGAAGGGCGCAAAGGGCCGCGCCTGATCCCAAGGGTCGGCATGATCAAATACATCGGCTCCAAGCGCGCCTTGCTGACCCAGATCGCTGCGGCGATTCGCGGCCAGCTGCCCGATGGCGGGATGGTGTGCGACCTGTTCTCCGGGTCCGCCCGCGTCGGCCATGCCCTGAAGCGCGAGGGCTTCCGGGTCTGGTCGAACGACCACAACGCCTACGCCCATGTGCTGGCGACCGCCTATGTGCAGGCCGATCGGGAGCGGTGGCTGGACAGGGCGGAAGCCGTGCTGGCCGAACTGCGGACGGTGACACCCGAGGCCGCCTGGTTCACGAAGACCTTCTGCGAGGACGCCCGCTATTTCACGCCGGAGAACGGCGCCGTCATCGACGCCATGCGCGACCGGATCGCGGCCATGGCCCTGGAGCCCGAGCTGGAGGCCATCGCCCTGGTCAGCCTGATGGAGGCGGCCGACCGCGTGGATTCCACGGCCGGTCTCCAGATGGCCTATATGAAGTCATGGGCGGCGCGGGCGCTCAAACCCCTCGAACTGCGGATGCCCGACATCCTGCCCGGCGTGGCGGACGGACCGTGCAGGGCGACGCGGCGGGACGCCGTCGAACTGGCGCCTGAGGTCGAGGCCGAGCTGGTCTATCTCGACCCGCCCTACAACCAGCATTCCTATCTCGGCAACTATCACTGCTGGGAGAGCCTGGTCCTCTGGGACAAGCCCGAGACCTACGGGATCGCCAACAAGCGGGTCGACGTGAAGACCCGCAAGAGCGCCTTCAACAGCAGGCCCGGAATCGCGCCGGCCCTGCAGGCGGTCATCGAGGGCCTGAAGGCGCCGAACCTGATCGTCTCGTTCAACGACGAGGGCTATCTGGGCCGCGACCAGTTGGTGGAGATGCTGTCGGGGCGGGGCGAGGTCCAGGTGATCGAGATCGCCCGGCCTCGCTACGTCGGGGCCCGCATCGGCATCCACAATCCCAAGGGCGAAAAGGTCGGAGCCGTGGGCCGGCTGCGCAACGTCGAATATCTGTTCGTGGTCAGCGAGCGTCCCGTCAGCCTGGCCGACGCGGCCTGAACGGAAGCGTACGGAACAGTCCGGACTCTTCGGCCGTTAGGGCCCCATGGACACGATGCCCCTGACCGCCGCCCGTCGACTCGAAGGCGCCCGCGCCTACGGCCGCCCCGCCGATGCGTTCGAAACCATCGCCTGGCGTCCGCCCTCGGCAGACCGGTTCGATCCGCGGGTGGCCAATGATCCCGCCGCCGCTGAGCCGACCATGAAGGCGCTGATCGCCGACCTCCCCGGCTGGGTCGGAGTGGTCGCCGGGGGCGTGATCGCCGCCCTGATGGGCGCCCTGCTCGGCGGGGCGCTCGCGCTCTAGGATTCCAGCAGGGCGCGGATCGGGGCCCAGCTGCGCCGATGGGCCGGGCAGGGGCCGAGGGTCCGCAGCGCCTCCTGATGCACCGGCGCATTGTAGCCCTTGTGGCCGGCGAACCCGTAGCCCGGGTATTCGGCGTCCAGCGCGACCATCAGCCGGTCGCGCGCCGTCTTGGCGAGGATGGACGCCGCCGCGATCGACAACGACAGGCCGTCGCCGCCGACCACCGTCCGCACCTCGCACGGCAGTCTGAAGCGATAGTTGCCGTCCACCAGCGCCGCGGCGGGCGGGACCGCCAGGCCCTCGACGGCCCGGCACATCGCCAGGCCGGTGGCGTGCAGGATGTTCAGCTCGGCGATCTCTTCCACCGAGGCGAAGCCGACGCCCCAGGCCAGCGCCCGGGCCTTGATCTCGATCTCCAGCGCCTCGCGCCGCGCGTGGGTCAGGGCTTTGGAATCGTCGATGCCCTCGGGCAGGTCGTCGGGGTTCAGGATCACCGCCCCCGCCGAGACCGGCCCGGCCCACGGCCCGCGCCCGGCCTCGTCGACGCCGCAGACCGGCCCGCCGGCGCTCTCGATCAGCAGGATTTCCAGCGCCAGGGTCGGAAAGGCGCGCGAAAGCTTCGCCTTGGTCGGGGATTTCGCAGGTGTCTTCACTTGCCGGCCATCGCACGAACCTGCCGATGACGGAAGCATTCGGCGCCGTGATCGTTGACCATGCCCACGGCCTGCATGAAGGCGTAGACGATCACCGGGCCCACGAAGGTGAAGCCGCGCTTCTTCAGCGCCTTCGACATCGCCTCGGATTCCGGGGTGGCTACGGGCCGGGCGTCGCCGTCGGCCCAGTGGTTCTGGATCGGGGCGCCGCCCGCGAACGACCACAGCCATGCGCTGAAGTCCTCGCCGTTCTCGCGCATCTCCAGCCAGATCCGCGCTCCCTTGACGGCAGAGTTGATCTTGGCGCGCGAGCGGATGATGCGGGCGTCGCCCAGCAGCCGATCGATATCGGCCTCGCCATAGCGGGCGACGACCTCCGGGTCGAAGCCGTCGAAGGCGTCGCGCATCCCTTCGCGCTTCCGCAGGATGGTGATCCACGCCAGACCGGCCTGGAAGCCGTCCAGCACCAGCTTCTCCCAGAGGGCGCGCGGGTCGTACTCGGGAACGCCCCATTCCTCGTCGTGATAGGCGACGTAAAGCGGATCGGTCCCGCACCAGGCGCAGCGATGGAGTGAGTCGGCCATGGGCGCAGGTTAGCGGATCGGCCACGAAAAAGGGCCGCGCCCGGAAGCGCGGCCCCCATATTCAGTCAGTCCGGCGATCAGCCGGCGGTGTAGCGGTACTCGGTGATCTGGCAGACGTTGATGCGGTAACGCTCCAGCTCGTCGCCGTCGGCGAAGCGGGCCTTGAAGTCATAGATGCAGGCGCCCGAACCGTCGTCGATGTTGATCACGACCGAGGCGCCGTTGCGCAGCACGTCCTGGCCGAGGATGTCTTCCTGCCAGTCGTCTTCGCCCGAGTTCGAGGCGTAGAAATGGGTCATGGTGACGCCGGTGGCGTTGATGATGCGAACGCGGCGGTCCTGGCCGTCATTCGACTGGAAACCCATGGTCCCCAGAGCAACCGCCGAAATGGCGGCCGCCAGCACGGCGCGGCGCGCGAATGTCTTGAACATCTTGCTATCCTTAAAAGATCGCGCCCCCTGCGCAGCTTCGACCTAACACCGATGGGCGAACTGCGTCGAGAAGGCGGCGCAAAAATTCCGCGGGTGATGAAAAATTCTTCCGGCCGTTCCATGGTATCAGCGGATCCTCCGCAGCCTTGATGGAACAACCGCCCATGCCACGGACAACAGCGGGCCTGGTCGCCAGCCTGCTGGCGGCGTTCTGGCTGGCCGGCTGCGGCACGATCGACCGGCCGGAAGGCGGCATCATCCGTCTCGACTCCCAGACCTGGCGTCCGACCGAGGATCCCCGCATCCGCGCCGGCGACACGGCCCGGGTCGAGGCGCTGGCGACGGAGATCGGCGACCGATTGTGGCGCGCGCAGGAGCCGCCGGTGATCCTCGCCCTGTCGGGCGGCGGGGCCAACGGCGCCTACGGCGCCGGCGTGCTGGCGGGCTGGACCGAAAGCGGCAGCCGACCCGCCTTCCAGGTCGTCACC
This sequence comes from Brevundimonas sp., assembly GCA_004296955.1. GTDB lineage: Bacteria > Pseudomonadota > Alphaproteobacteria > Caulobacterales > Caulobacteraceae > Brevundimonas. Next base: position 83,750 of record SCVB01000096.1, on the reverse strand, counting down.
GGCGTCAGCACGGGCGCCCTGGCCGCGCCCTTCGCCTTCCTCGGCCCCGAATGGGACGACGAACTGCGCGGCGCCTATGCCGAGGGCCGGACCCGCGACCTGCTGGGCTGGCGCAGCTTCGCCGCCCTGGTCACGCCGGGCCTTTTCGATTCGGGAACGCTGAAGGATCTTGTCGAGGCCTATGTCACCCCGGAACTTCTGCGTCAGATCGCGATCGAGCACGCCAGGGGCCGCCGTCTACTGATCGTCACGACCAATCTCGACGCCCAGGAGTCGGTGATCTGGGACATGGGCGTACTGGCCAGCCAGGGCGGCGACCAGGCCGTTGAACTGTTTCGCGAGGTCCTTCTGGCCTCGGCCAGCATTCCCGGCGTCTTCCCGCCGGTCATGATTCCGGGCGTCGACGACCAGGGACGGCTGGTCGAGGAGATGCACGTCGACGGCGGCGTCAACACGCCCTTCCTCGGCATCCCGGAAAGCCTGCTGACCGTAACCACGCCGACACGGGCCCCTGAGGGCACGGCGCTCTACGTTCTGATCAACGGTCAGATCGGCCGCACCCAGGTGATCACGCGCGGGACCCTGCCGGCCATCCTGGCGCGCGCCTATGACACGATGAGCAAGGCGAACCTGCGCACCAGCCTTGCGGTCAACCTGGCCTTCGCCGAGCGCAACGGCCTGGGACTTTACGTGGCGGCCATTCCGGACGGCGTCGAGGCGTCGAGCCTCGACTTCGATCCTGAATCCATGGCCGCCCTGTTCGAGCGGGGCCGCGCCGCCGCCGCCGCCGGCGCGGCCTGGACGAAGCTCGAGGGGCCCGTGCCGGAAGCTGTCGCCGGGCCCGAGGCGGCGCCTTCCGTCACGCCGGAAGGCTGACAGGCGGCCGGGTCAGGGGATTTCCGCGAAGGCCCGCACCGGAAAGGTCCCGAAGGCCTTCAGCTTCGGCGGGGCCGCGGTGAACCGGAAGCCTTCGTCGGGCAGCAGCTCCAGACCGCGCATATGTTCGCAGATCAGAATGCCGGCTCCCAGCAACTGGGTATGGGCCGGTCGCGACCGGGTGCGGGTGTCGTCGATGTTGTGGGAATCGATGCCGACCAGCGCCGCCCCGGCCTCGACGAGGAAGGCGGCGGCGGCCTCGGTCAGGAAGGGATGGTCCTCGAAATAGGCGTCCGTTCGCCAGTGACGGGCCCAGCCGGTGTGGACCAGCACGGCCTTGCCCCTCAAGTCGCGCCCCGGGAAGGCGTCGGCGTCGATGGCCTGCCGGGCGGGGACGCGGACGACCAGCCCGGGCAGGGCGGCGACGCGGTCCAGCCCGACCTCGCTGAGGTCCTCGCCGTCGGTATAGCGATGGAAGGGCGTGTCCAGATAGGTGCCGGTGTTGCCGACCATCTCGATGCGGCCGATCTGGAATTCTGTCCCGGGGTCGTAATTGGCCCGCGAGGCCTCGCGGCTCAGATGGTCGCAAACCAGCGGCGCGGGCAGGCCCTTGTAGGTGATCATGCCGGCCTCGATGGTGTGGCTGAGGTCGATCAGGCGGCGTCGTGGCGTGGTCATCGCGACATACTGACGTCTCCCGAGAGTTCCGCAAAGGTCGGCTCCGGGCCGGTTTGCGCCAGATCAAGGCGGCGATCTGCTGCCGGCGCCAGTCTTGATGGATGGGCTCCCGGCTCCCGTCCCGAGCAAGATCAAGGTTCTGCAGGTTCGGTTATGGCGGGCCGGCGGGCGGTCGTCGCCGGTCCGGCGCCCCGGCCCGCGCCCCCCGGCCGAAGCCGGCCCCCTGATGACGGCCCTCCAGCTTCTTGGATACATCGGCTGGGCGGCGCTGATTCAACTTGTCGTCTGGACGGCGCTGGGGGTCTGGCTGGGCCGGCGTCGTGCCCGCCTCTCGCCGCCCCCCGAGCCCGCCGCGACGGCGCCTTGGCGCGAGTTCCGGGTCGTGCGACGGGTGCTCGAGGACCCGGAAGGGTCCCAGTGCTCCTTCCACCTCGTCCCGGTCGATGGTCAGCCGCTGGCGGACTTCCGGCCCGGCCAGTTCCTCACCGTGAGCGTCGTCCCTCCCGGAGCCGTGCGCCCCGTGGTGCGATGCTATTCGCTGTCCGACCGGCCGGAGCCCGGTCAGTACCGGATCACCGTCAAGCGGGTTCCGCCTCCGCCGGATCGCCCCGACCTGCCGCCGGGTCTCTGCTCCGGCTATTTCCACGACCATGTCGCGGTCGGCGACGTCATCGGGGTCCGCGGGCCGTCCGGCGCCTTCTTCCTGGATTCGGATCCCGGGCTTCCGGCGCTGATGATCGCCGGCGGCGTCGGCGTCACGCCGATGGTCAGCATGCTGCGCTGGCAGGCCCGCGCTGCGCCGGAACGTCCGGTCCACCTCGTCTATGCGGTCCAGAACAGCGCCGTGCACGCCTTCCGGCCCGAACTCCAGGCGTTGTTCCGCTCCTGTCCGGCCTTTCACCAGACCGTCGTCTACGCCAGCCCTTTGCCCACGGATGTCAGGGGCCGGGATCATGACCGGGAGGGCTATGTCGACCTGGCCTTGGTGCAACCGATCCTGCAGGCCCTGGGGCGTTGCGCCGTCTATGTCTGCGGCCCGCCGCGGATGATGGAGGGGCTGGTTCCTGCCCTCCGCGAGGTCGGGGTCGACGAGGCGGATCTGCACTATGAGGCCTTCGGCCCGGCCTCCGCGCCGCGCCCGGCCGGCCTGTCCCCCGACGGGGCCGGCGCCGCCGGCGTCACCCTGCCGGTCCGCTTCCTGCGCTCGGGACGGACGCTGGACTGGACCGGCCGGAGCGAGAACCTGCTGGACTTTGCGGAAGGCGCGGGGGTCGACATCGATTCCGGGTGCCGGGCCGGCCATTGCGGCGGCTGCGAGACCCGTCTGGTCTCGGGCGAGGTTCGCTACGCCCGACCCCCGGCCTGGGAGGTGGCGCAGGACCATTGCCTGCCCTGCGTCTGTGTCCCCGTCTCGGCCGTGGAGCTGGACGCATGACCGGCTGGCGCGCCCATCTGGTCGGCCGCGAGGTGCTGCCCTTCTATCTGGCCCTGCTGATGCTGGGCGGCGGAGCCCTTCTGCTCGACGCCCTGCTGCATCTTCTCGACGTGGTCTGGATCGGGCGCTGGCTGGGCATCCCGGGGACGCTGCTGATCCTCGGCTCGTTCGGCTACTCCCTCGCCCGCCGGAAATGGATCAGGGTCGCGTCGCCCGCGGGTCTGCTCCGGCTGCACGAGCGGATGGCCTGGGCCGGGTCGTTGCTGATCCTCGTCCACGCCGGAATCCATTTCAACGCCATCCTGGCCTGGTTGGCCGTCTGGGCCATGCTGATCAACATCGCCAGCGGCCTGACGGGCAAATTCCTGATGCAGCGGGCCCGGTTGCGGCTTGAGGAGACGCGCGCGCGCCTGCGCGCCCAGGGTCTTTCGGAGGCGGCCCTCGAAGAGAGTCTCCACTGGGACAGTCTGACCTTCGACATCGTCCGCCGCTGGCGGGTGGTCCACTATCCGGTCACGCTCGCCTTCGCCGTTCTGGCGCTGGCCCACATCCTGGCCGTCTTCTGGCACTGGAGCTGGCGATGAAGCGGTCATGGATTCTGGCTATCATCGCCGCCAATCTGGCCGCGCTCATCGCCCTCATTTTCCTCTATCCGGAGCCCATGATCAGCCCCGGCCGGCTCTCGCCGGCCCATACGGATCCGCCCGTCGCCTGCGCCGCCTGCCACGCGCCGTTCCGGGGCGCCACGGCCCAAAAATGCATGACCTGCCATTCTGTGGCGACGATCGGGCTGAAGACCAGCCAGGGCGAACCCCTGGCGAGAAGCCGCGCGGGCCCGCCGTTCCACCAGGCCCTGAACACTACCAACTGTCTGGCCTGTCACAGCGGTCATGCCGGACCCCGGCTCAGCCATCCCTCCGGTTCGCGCTTCTCGCATGATCTGCTGAAGGCTGAGACCCGCCCGCTTTGCGGGACCTGCCATGCGGCCCCGGTCAACGCCCTGCATCAGGGCGTGCAGGGCAGTTGCAGTTCCTGCCACACGCCGCAGGCCTGGACTCCGGCCACATTCGACCATCAGAGTTTCTTCTCCCTGACGGGGCCGCACAATGTGCCCTGCGCCACGTGCCACACGGGCGGCGACTTCACCCGCTACACCTGTTTCAGCTGCCATGAGCACCGGCCCGACCGGGTCCTGGCCGAACATCGGGAAGAGGGCATTCGCGACATTCGCGACTGCGCGGGCTGCCACCGCGGCGGGCGGTCGGAGGAGGGCGAGGACGACGACTGATCGAAGGGTTCGCGTCGCTACTGCGTCCGGTCGGTCATCCAGCCCGGCCGCCGGACCGTCACGGCCCGTCCGTCGACGGTCAGGGCGCCGTCAAGCCGGTCCAGCCGGACCGTCGCCATGGCCAGGCCGTCGATCCCGCCGAGGACTTCGCCGGCCCGCAGGTCGCCATTCAGAATCTCGGCCCCGACCGGCGGCGGCGGACCCTCGAAGGCGAGGGGCAGCATCCGCTTCCTGATGTCGCCGCGGCGCTTCATGCGCGAGGTGGTCTCCTGGCCGACAAAACAGCCCTTCTGGAAGTCGATGCCGTTCAGCAGATCGAAATTCGCCTCGATCGGATAGGTTGTGTCTGACGGGGCGTCTGCTGCGGGGTCGGGGACCCCGACCGAGAGTCGGTGGGCCCGGTAGTCGGCCTCGGTCGCATCGGCGACGGGCGTCCCGCCATAGCCCCGGCCGCCGAGGTCCTTCGTCCGCGGGTCGTCGACGAAGCCGTCCGGCAGGGGTCCGCCCCAGGCCGAGAACACCGGCCGGTCGTCGGCCTCGACCTCGACCTGCGCCCGCAATTTGTAAATGCCCAGCCGCTGCAGGAGGGCGTCGCGGCGGTCGGCGGCGACGTCGAGCAGGACGGCGCCGTCTGCGCCCCGGATGAACAGGTCGAAAAGCAGCCGGCCGGGCGGCGACAGCAGGGCGCCGAAGCGAAGGTCTCCGTCAGCCAGGGTCTCGACATCCTGGGTCAGCAGATTGTGCAGGAAGGGCCGGGCGTCAGGGCCCGAGACCCGGATCAGGGCGCGACTGTCGAGGCGGGCGATGCGGGTGGTCATGGGACCTAGATAGGGGGCGGGGCGTCTGTCGACCATGCCCGCTTGCCGCCTGCTGCAGCGAGAGAATCCGTATACTGTCCATCCATGGCCGGACGGTTCCCCATTCTCTACATCGCCGAGGCGGACGCGAGCGACGCGATCCTGTCGTCGGGGGTGCTCGCCTATATGGTCGAGGCCATGCCCCAGGCGAGCTTCACGGTGGTTGGTTCGCCGAAGAGCGCCCCCCTGTTCGCCGACACGCCGCGGCTGGACCGGCTGATCGTCCTGGAGCGCGACAGCCGGCTGGACTGGATCGGGCTGTGGAACAAGGTGCGCGAGACGAAATGGGGGCTGGTCGTCGACATGCGCGGCACCACCCTGTCGGGCAAGCTGAAACGGCAGAAGCGGGCCGTGCGCGGGGCCTGGGAGGCCGGCGTCCACGCGGTCGAACAGGCCGCGCGGGTGCTGCAGCTGGAAACGGCGCCGGCGCCGAAACTTTTCGTGTCGGAAACGACCCGCGCAGCCGCCGACGCCCTCATACCCGCCGAGGGCGTCCCCCTGCTGGCCATCGGTCCCGGGGCGGACTGGATGGGCAAGGTCTGGCCGTCCGAACGCTACGCCAAGATCGCGGTGGCCCTGGTCGGCGACGGCGGCCCGCTGGAGGGCGGACGGGTGATCGTGGTCGGCGACGACAACGCCCGCGAGGCCGCCCACGTCGTGCGCCTGTCCCTGCCTCGCAACCGGGTCACCGAGTTGCAGGGGCGGCTGGGCCGTCTCGAGACGGTCGCGGCTCTCGGACGGGCGGCGCTGTATGTCGGAGCGGACACGCTCTGGACCGATCTGGCCGTGGCCGCCGGCGCGCCGGTGGTGGCGGTGTTCGGTCCGTCGGACGAGGTCGAGCACGGACCCTGGGGCGGGATCGCCGTGCGCGGGCCGCGCTCGGTCGACGAGTTCCGCAAGATCGATCCCAACCTGAACCAGGCCATCCTGCATATGCACGACCTGCCCGCCGACCGGGTGCTGAGGGCCGCGAAGACCTTGCTCGAAAAAGGCGACGGGACCCTCCAACGGTCCTGACCTGGCCGCGCTCCGGACCGGCCCCGCAAATCATTGGACTCCAGGAGTCTAATGCGAATTGAATGAATTCAATGGGTTGACTGCGCTTTAGACTCTTTGGACCCTGTTTTTTCCTCCGCGCCGGGGGCGCCCAAGGGGTCGGGTTTGGACTAATTGGACTCTGTTTTTTCCGGATCGCCCCTCCCATGACCCAGACCTATGACCTGATCGTCCGCGGCGGCGAAGTGGCCAATCACGCCGGGCGCGGCCCCGCCGACGTCGGCGTCATCGACGGCAAGATCGCCTTCATCGGCGACCTGTCGCAGGCCTCGGCCGGTGAGGTCTTCGACGCCCGCGGCCTGACCGTCCTGCCGGGCGTCATCGACACCCAGGTCCATTTTCGCGAGCCGGGGCTGGAATGGAAGGAAGACCTCGAGAGCGGTTCACGCGCCGCCGCCCTCGGCGGGGTCGTCGCCGTGTTCGAAATGCCGAACACCGAGCCCTCGACCACCGACCCTGACGCCCTGGCGGACAAGCTGGTCCGGGCCCGCGACCGCATGTGGACCGACCACGCCTTCTACATCGGCGGCACCCACGACAACGCCAAATACCTCGCCGAGCTGGAGCGGCTGCCCGGCTGCTGCGGGGTCAAGGTCTTCATGGGGGCGTCGACCGGCACCCTGCTGGTCGCCGACGACGACGGGGTCCGCGAGGTGCTGCGCCATGTGAAGCGCCGCGCCACCTTCCATTCCGAGGACGAGTACCGGCTGGTCGAGCGGCGGCCGCTGGCCCGCGCCGGCGACTGGACCAGCCACCCCGAGGTGCGCGACGCCGAGAGCGCCATCATGAGCACCCGTCGCCTCGTCCGGCTGGCGCAGGAGACCGGCGCCCGCATCCATGTGCTGCACGTCACCACCGCCGAGGAGATCGCCTTCCTCGCCGACCACAAGGACGTCGCCACCGTCGAGGTCACGCCCCAGCACCTGACGCTGGAGGGGCCGGAAGCCTATGAGCGGCTGAAGGGCCTGGCCCAGATGAACCCGCCGATCCGCGAGGCTCGCCACGTCGCCGGCCTGTGGCGTGGCGTCGAACAGGGCGTCGCCGACGTGCTCGGGTCCGACCACGCCCCGCATACTCTGGAGGAGAAGGCCCGGGCCTATCCGGCCTCGCCCTCGGGCATGCCGGGGGTGCAGACCCTGGTGCCGGTGATGTTGACCCATGTGGCCAACGGTCGGCTGTCCCTGGACCGGTTCATCGACCTGACCTCCCACGGGGCCAACCGGGTCTTCGGCATCGCCGGCAAGGGCCGGATGGCCGAGGGCTATGACGCCGACCTCACAATTGTGGACCTGAAGGCGAAACACGTCCTGAAGCACGAGGACATGGCCAGCCGCTGTGGCTGGACGCCCTTCGACGGCTTCGAGGCGACCGGCAAGGCTATGGCGACGATCGTCCGCGGCCGGGTGGTGATGAAGGACGGCGAGCTGATCGGCTCGGCCCACGGCCGGCCGGTGCGGTTCCAGGAGACCCTGGGCTAGATCGAGAAGCTGACCCCGCAGCCGCAGCTGGAGGCGGCGTTCGGGTTGCGGACCACGAACTGGGCGCCGGCGAGGTCATCGACGAAGGCGATCTCGGAGCCCTTGAGGAAGGGCAGGGAGACGGGGTCGACCAGCGCCGCCTGACCGTCGCCCTCGATGCGGATGTCATCGGCCTCGGCGGCCTCGACCAGTTCGAACCGGTACTGGAAGCCCGAGCAGCCGCCGCCGTCCACGGCGACGCGCAGCATCACCGGGCGGCCCTCGCTCACGCCCAGTTCGGCCAGCCGTCTGGCGGCGCTGCCGGACAGCGACAGGCCATGCCCGCCGGCGGACGGCGATATCTGGAACAGGGATGCGGATTGGACGGTGCTCACAGGGGCCTATATGAGGCGCGCACGGGCGATCGCAAAGGCCCGGCCCCGAAAGAGCGGCAGACTGTGATCCCCGAACGCGCGCCCTATGCTGAATATCCCGAACACAGCCGCGGCCGGCTGACGCCCGAACCGATCAGCCGCACGCGCAACGCCTATGCCCGCGACCGCGACCGGATCATCCACGCCACCGCCTTCCGCCGGCTGAAGGAGAAGACCCAGGTCTTCGTGGCGCACGAGGGCGACCACTATCGCACCCGCCTGACCCATTCGCTGGAGGTGGCCCAGATCGCCCGCTCCCTGGCCCACGCCCTGCGGCTGGACACCGACCTGGCAGAGACTGTCGCCCTGGCCCACGACCTTGGCCATCCGCCGTTCGGCCATGCCGGCGAGGACGAGCTGCAGGCGCAGATGGCGCCCTGGGGCGGCTTCGACCACAACGTCCAGACCTTCCGCGTCGTGACCAAGCTGGAGGAGCGTTATCCAGGCTTCGACGGGCTGAACCTGAGCTGGGAGACGGTCGAGGGCGTGGTCAAGCACAATGGCCCTGTCTCGCACCGCCTGAATGAACCGGCCTGGAAGGCCATCGCCGACTATGCGCCCGGCTGGGACCTGCGGCTGGGCACCTTCGCCTCGCTGGAGGCCCAGGCGGCGGCGATCGCGGACGACATCGCCTACAACAACCACGACGTCGACGACGGTGTTCAGGCGGGGCTTTTCACCCTCGACGACCTGGCCGATGTGCCCCTGATCGGGCCGGTGCTGCACGGCGTGCGCAGGGACTGGCCCGACATCGACGAGCGGATGATCCGCATCGAGGCGGTCCGTCGCATGATCGGGGCCATGGTCGAGGACGTGCTGGCCGAGACCGAGGCGCGGATCGCCGCCGCGGGCATCCGGTCCACCGAGGCGGTGCGCACCGCCGACCGGATGCTGGTCGCCTTCTCGCCCGGCATGCTGGCCGACCTCGGCGTGCTGCGGAAATTCCTCTTCGAGCGGATGTACCGCCACTATCGCGTCAACCGCACCCGCAGCCAGGCGCGACGACTGCTGGCCGAGATGTTCCAGCTGTTCATGGCCGAGCCGGCGACCCTGCCCCCAGAATGGTCCGGCAAGGCCGGGGTGGCGGACGAGGCGAAACGGGCCCGGGCGGTGTGCGACTATATCGCCGGCATGACCGACCGCTACGCCATCGAGGAACACAGGAAGCTGTTCAGCCTCGATCTGGCGCTGGATCTGTAGAGCACGGCCTGAAAAAGGACTCGGACCGGGATAGAGTGTCGGTTCCGCGTGTCGATTCGCGCGGACCATGAGGCGCGGCCATGTCCAACGAAGATCCCTATCGTCCGAACCAGGGCCGCGATCGCGGGGCCTATACGCCGCCGACCGACGACGATCTCCCGTTCAACCGCGGCGGCTATGACCCGCGCCGGGGCGGCGGCGGAGGCGGGGCCAAGGCGCCGCCGATGACGCTGATCATCTCGGGCGCGGTGCTGCTGCTGCTGATCATCGCCGTTGTGGTCTACTACCGCGCCGGCCCGCGCTCCTCGAACGACGCCCCGCCCGCCGTGGGCGCGCCGGTCGTGCAGATGAAGTCCGACGCCCCGCTGGACGCCCAGCCGATCGACCCGGAAGCCGGCATCGACGTCTATGACGCCGCCGAGGCCCCGACGGCCGCCCCGACCTTCACCCCGCCGCCGGAAGCGGTGCAGCCCCGCCCCGCCCCGCGTCCGGCCGGAACCACCGCGCCCGTGGCGCCGCGCCCGACGCCCGTCGTCCCGCCGCCGGCGAAGACCGAACCCCGGCCTCCGGCCACGGTCGGCGGAGCCTCCGGCGTCCAGATCGGCGCCTTCTCGACCCCCAGCCTGGCGGATCGCGAGTTCGCCGCCGTCGTCGACCGCTATCCGCAGTTCACCGCCGGCGCCGACAAGCGGGTTCAGGAGGTGACGGCCTCGAACGGTTCGACCGTCTATCGCACCACCGTCACCGGCCTCAGCCGCGACCAGGCGACCGGCCTGTGCAACGCCATCAAGGCGGCCGGCGGCGACTGTTTCGTGCGCTGACCCGTCAGTGACCTCGGCGGCGATCTACGGCTGTAGCGGCCACCGGCTGACGGAGGCGGAACGCGCCTTCTTCGCCGAAGCGCGGCCATGGGGCTTCATCCTGTTCCGCCGCAATATCGACAGCCCGGAGCAGGTGCGCGCCCTGACCGATGAGCTGCGCGACAGCATCGGCGACGCGGACGCCCCGATCCTGATCGACCAGGAGGGCGGGCGGGTGCAGCGGATGGGGCCGCCGCACTGGCCGAAATATCCGCCGGCCGAGGCCTATCTGAAGGCGACCAATGACCCCTTGGCGGCGCGGGAGCTGGTGCGGCTGGGCGCGCGGCTGATGGCGCATGACCTGAAGGCGGTGGGGATCAATGTTGACTGCCTGCCGGTGCTGGACGTGCCGGTGCCCGGCGCCCACGACATCATCGGCGACCGGGCCTACGCCCACGATCCGGCGACGGTGGCGCAGCTGGGCAGGGCGGCGGCGGAGGGGCTGCTGGCCGGCGGCGTCCTGCCGGTGATCAAACACATGCCGGGTCATGGCCGGGCCTTCGCCGACACCCACAAGGAGCTGCCTACGGTCCATGCCGACATGGACACGCTGGACGCCTGGGATTTCGCGCCGTTCAGGGCGCTGTCCGACATGCCGATCGGCATGACTGCGCACATCGTCTTTACCGCCATCGACGGAAAAAACCCCGCCACCCAGTCCAAAAAGGCGATCCGCCTGATCCGGGAACGTCTCGGCTTCAGCGGCCTGCTGCTTTCGGACGATCTGGTCATGAGCGCCCTGTCCGGGACCCTGACCGAGCGGGCCCACAAATCGCTGAAGGCCGGCTGCGACCTGGTCGTGCACTGGAACGGCGACCTGGACGAGATGCGCCAGGTCGCCGAGGGCGTCGGCGCCCTGAAAGGCAAGGCCGCGCGCCGCGCCGCCGCCGCCCTGGCCCGCATCGTCCACACGCCGGAGCCCTTCGACTATACCGAAGCCCGCGACCGCTTTGACGCCCTGATGGCCGGACGCCTGACCGCCGCCCGGGGACCGGATGTGGGCGAGGCGCAGGCCTGAGCCCATGACCGACGCCTTCCAGCCCAATCTGGACTTCACCGCCGCCGAACAGGTGGACGCGCGCGAGGCCTTCGTGGTCGATCTGGAGGGGTATGAGGGACCGCTGCACGTGCTGCTGGCGCTGGCGCGGACGCAGAAGGTCGATCTGCTGAAACTGTCGATCACGAAGCTGGCCGAACAGTATCTGGCCTTCGTGCATGAGGCGCGGCGGCGCAATTTCTCGCTGGCGGCCGACTATCTCGTGATGGCGTCCTGGCTGGCCTATCTGAAGTCGCGCCTGCTGCTGCCGCGCACTGACAAGGGCAAGGGCGACGAACTGCCCGCCGAGGAGATGGCCGCGGCCCTGGCCTTCCGGCTGCAGAAGCTGGAGGCGATGCGCAAGGCGGTCGAGGCCATCACCGCCCGGCCGCAGCTCAGGCGGGACGTCTTCACCCGCGGCGATCCCGAGGCGACGGTGATCATACCGTCCGACCGGATCGAGGCCAGCCTGTATGAGCTGATGGCCGCCTATGTGACCCAGCGGCGGCGCGAGGAGCAGCGACACTACAATCCCGGCCAGAGGGTCGAGGCCTTCGGCCTGGAGGCGGCGCGCGACTGGCTGCGCGACGTCCTGCCCCGGCTGGACGACTGGACCCCGCTGGAGCGGGTGGCCCCGGAGCGCCACATCGAAGACGGCCCGACCCAGGCCAGCTTCACCGCCTCGACCCTCTCGGCCAGTCTGGAGCTGGTGAAGGAGGGTGCGATGGATGTAAAACAGGCGGCCGCCTTCGCGGACCTGTATCTGAAGCGGCGCGGGCGGGGGCAGGGGCTGGAGCTGGTCCCATGATCCAGTTCGCACCCGATCACGGTGAGATCGAACGCCGCGTCGAGGCCCTGCTGTTCGCCGCGGCGGGCCCGCTGTCGGCGGCCGAGATCGCGCGCCGCCTGCCTGAGGGGGCGGACGTGGGCGGGGCCATCTCGGCCCTGCGGGAACGCTACCAGGGGCGGGGCGTCGAGCTGGAATGCGTCGCCGACCGCTGGCGCTTCCGCACCGCGCCGGACCTGTCCTTCCTGATGACCGAGGAGCGCGAGGAGCCGCGGCGGCTGTCCAAGGCCGCGCTCGAGACCCTGGCCATCATCGCCTATCACCAGCCCTGCACCCGGGCGGAGATCGAGAGCGTGCGGGGGGTTTCGCTGTCCAAGGGCACGCTGGACCTGCTGCTGGAGATGGGGTTCGTGCGGCTGCGCGGCCGGCGGCGGACGCCGGGTCGGCCGGTGACCTACGGCACCGCCGACCGGTTCCTGGAGCATTTCGGCCTGTCCAATCTGTACGACCTGCCCGGGGTTCAGGAGATGAAGGCGGCCGGGTTGCTGGACCTGTCAATCCCAGTCGGCTTCGAGGTGCCGGACCCGTCGCGCGCCACGGACGGCGACGACGAACCGCTGCTGCCGGGGGAAGAGGATGCGCCCGAGTTCGCGCAGGATTTCGTGGCGGAGGACTAACCACGTCAGGGTGTCGCATTCCTCTGCGACCCTTGCTAATCCGCTGGGATGATCGCTCGCCTTCGCCCCGTACCGTTCGACCTCGGCCCCGTCCATTTCGTGGGCATAGGCGGCATCGGCATGAGCGGCATCGCTGAGATCATGCTCAAGATCGGTTATTCGGTGCAGGGCTCTGACGCCAAGGCCAGCGCCAACACCGAGCGGCTGGAGAAGCTCGGGGCCAAGGTCTTCATCGGCCACGATGCCGCTCACATAGGCGACGGCGTCTCGGCGGTGGTCTATTCGACCGCGGTCAAGCCGACCAATCCCGAGATGATGGTCGCCCGCGAGCGGCGCATCCCGCTGGTCCGCCGGGCCGAGATGCTGGCCGAGCTGATGCGGCTGCAGTTCTCGATCGCCGTCGGCGGGACGCACGGCAAGACCACGACGACCTCCATGGTGGCGGCCATCCTCGACGCCGGCGGGCTGGACCCGACGGTGGTCAACGGCGGCATCATCAATGCCTATGGCACCAACGCCAAGGTCGGCGACGGCGACTGGATCGTGGTCGAGGCCGACGAGAGCGACGGCAGCTTCCTGCGCCTGAAGTCGACGGTGGCCATCGTCACAAACATCGACCCCGAACACCTCGACCACTACGGCGACTTCGACGGGGTGCGGAAGGCGTTCGTCGACTTCGTCGAGAACATCCCCTTCTACGGCTTCGCCGCCGTCTGCCTCGACCATCCCGAGGTGCAGCGGCTGGTCGCCTCGATCGATAACCGGCGGCTGGTGACCTATGGGGTCAACCCCCAGGCCATGGTCCGGGCCGACAATGTCGAGATGAAGCCCGACGGCTGCCGCTTCGATGTGGTGATCCAGGGCCAGGGCCTGGCCGCGCTGGACGAGCCGATCCGGATCACGGGTCTGCACCTCCCCATGGCCGGCTGGCACAATGTCGCCAACGCCCTGGCCGCCATCGCCGTGGCCCGCGAGCTGGATGTGTCGGACGAGGCGATCAAGGCGGGCCTGGCCGGCTTTGGGGGCGTGCGGCGGCGGTTCACCACCACGGGCGTGGTCGGGGGGGTGCGGATCGTCGACGACTACGGCCACCACCCGGTCGAGATCGCCGCCGTGCTGAAGGCCGCGCGTCAGGTGGCCGAGGGCCGCGTCATCGCCGTGGTCCAGCCGCACCGGTTCACCCGGCTGCGCGACCTGATGGAGGAGTTCTCGACCTGTTTCTCGGACGCCGATGCGGTGTTCGTGGCCGACGTCTACGCCGCCGGCGAGACGCCGATCGAGGGGGTCGACAAGGACGCCCTGGTCGAGGGCATCCGCCGCTTCGGCCACCGGTCGGTGCAGCCGCTGGAGAGCGTCGAGGCCCTTCCGGGGGTGATTGCGGCCGAGGCGAAGGACGGCGATCTGGTGGTGCTGCTGGGGGCTGGGGACATCACCCAGTGGGCCTATGCCCTGCCGGGGCAGCTGGAGGCGCTGGGTTGATCTCTCTGCCTGACGTGCGCGGCAAGCTGCTGCGCGACGAGCCGCTGGGGCCGTTCACCTGGTTCCGGGTGGGCGGAAACGCCGACGCCCTGTTCATTCCGGCCGATGCCGACGACCTCGCCGACTTCCTGAAAGCGTTGGATCCGGCCGTCCCGGTGACCGTGCTGGGTGTTGGCTCAAACGTCATCGTCCGGGACGGCGGCGTCGAGGGGGTGGTCGTGCGGCTGGCCGGGCGGCCGTTCGCCGGGATCACAACCGAGGGCGACACGATCACCGCCGGCGCAGGGGCGCTGGACTCCATGGTGGCGCGGGCCTCGGCCAAGGCCGGCCTGGCCGGGCTGGAGTTCTATGCGGGCATTCCCGGGACGATCGGCGGGGCCCTGACCATGAACGCCGGCTGCTACGGCGCCGAGACGAAGGACATTCTCGTCTCGGCCCGGGGCGTGACGCGCGCGGGGGAGCGGGTCGACTATGCGCTGGCCGATTTCGGCTACACCTATCGCCACTCCGAGGCGCCGGCCGACATCATCTGGATCGAGGCGACCTTCCGCGGCACGCCCGACGCCCCCGAGGCTGTCGCGGCGCGCATCGCCGAGATCACCTCCCGCCGCGAACTGACCCAGCCGATCCGCGAGAAGACCGGGGGCTCAACCTTCAAGAACCCGCCGGGTCATTCTTCGTGGAAGCTGGTCGATGAGGCGGGTTGGCGCGGGAAACTGTTCAAGGCGACGGGCGGCGGGGCCATGTTCAGTGAATTGCACAGCAATTTCATGATCAATCCCGGCGAGGCCACGGCGGCGGATATCGAGGGTCTCGGAGACGCCGTGCGCGCCGACGTTCAAAGTAAACTGAACGTAAACCTGGAGTGGGAGATCAAGAGGATCGGCCGCCCGCTCTGAGTTGATCCTCCCATGACCCGCCCGTTCGCAGACCTGCACGTCGCCGTCCTGATGGGCGGACTGTCGTCCGAACGGGAGGTGTCCCTGAGCTCGGGCAAGATGTGCGCCGACGCCCTGGAAGGGCAGGTGGCGCGGGTCAGCCGTGTCGACGCCGGCCGCGACCTTGCGCAGGTGCTGTCCGATCTGAAACCCGATGTCGTCTTCAACGCCCTGCACGGCGAATGGGGCGAGGACGGCTGCGTCCAGGGCGTGCTGGAGACGCTGGGCCTTCCCTATACCCATTCCGGGGTGCTCGCCTCGGCCCTGGCCATGGACAAGGAGAAGTCCAAGGCGGTGCTCGCGGCCGCGGGCGTCGTCGTGCCCGGCGGCGGGCTGTTCGACCGCTTTGAGGTCGCGCGCAGCCACGTCATCCCGCCGCCCTATGTGATCAAGCCGAACGCCGAGGGCTCCTCCGTCGGAGTCTATCTGGTGCGCGAGGGCGAGCCGCCGTGCGCGGCGCCGGGCGAGGCAAGCTGGACCTATGGCGACCGGGTGATGGTCGAGCCCTTCATCGCCGGCAAGGAGCTGGCCGTCACGGTTCTTGGGGAGAAGTCCGGGCCGCGCGCCCTGACCATCACCGACATCACCCCGGCCAAGGGCTTCTACGACTATGAGGCCAAATACGCGCCGGGCGGCTCCAGCCATGTGCTGCCGGCGGTTCTGCCGCCGCATGTATTCGAGCGGGCCCTGCGGGAATCCGAGCTGGCGCACGCCGCGATGGGCTGCCGCGGCGTCTCGCGATCCGACTTTCGTTATGACGATATTAAGGACGAACTGGTCCTTCTGGAGGTCAATACCCAGCCCGGCATGACCCCGACCTCGCTCAGTCCAGAGCAGGCCGCCCATGTCGGGATGGACTACAACGCATTGGTACGGTGGATGGTGGAGGACGCCTCATGCCCGCGGTAGTTCGCGGCGGTCGGCGACAGAGTTCGAACCAGCCTGCAAAACGCGGCACGGCTCCCAAATCCCGGGGAGGCGGCCGTGCGCCGCGCAACGCCCAGGCCACGCCCGGGAAGATGGCGGCGCTGGGCCGTCTCGACCTGTCGCCCCGCGCAGTCGTGATCTCCATCGCCGCCGGCGTGCTGCTGCTCGCCGGCGTCCTGGCGACGGGCGCGCGGGCCGAGCGTATCGGCGCCTCGATCGGCCACGGCGTGGACGGGATGACCGCCGGCCTCGGCCTGAAGCTGGAGAAGGTGTTCATCGAGGGCGAGAGCCCCGAGGCCACACGTGCCATCCAGCAGGCGGTGCAGCTTTCGGCGGATCAGCCGATGACCTCCATCGATCTCGACGCCGTGCGCGAGCGGGTCGAGGCGATCGGCTGGGTCAAGTCGGCGCGGGTGGTGCGGCTGCTGCCCGATACCCTGATCGTGCACGTCGTCGAGCATGACCGGCTGGCGGTCTGGCAGACCGGCGGGGTGAACCAGGTCATCGACAGCCACGGCCAGGTCATCGCCGGGGCCGACGCCGGCCGCTATCCGAACCTGCCGCTGGTCGTCGGCAAGGGCGCCGAACAGGCGGCCTCCGAGGTCCTGCCCCTGATCGCGCAGCGTCCGCGGCTGGCCAGCCGGGTCGAGGCGCTGGTGCGCGTCGACGAGCGACGCTGGGACCTGAGGCTCAAGGACGGCAGTCTGATCCAGCTGCCAGCCTCCAACCAGGAGGCGGCCCTGATCCAGCTGGACGCCCTGGACCAGCGCGAACGGCTGCTGGAGCTGGGCTTCGCCCGCATTGACCTGAGAACGCCCGAGGAGGTCGCCGTCCGGCCCTCCGCCGGCGAAGCGTAAGAATGAGAGACGACAGATGACCGGGCGGACTGTGGACAAGACTGTGGACAGCGCCGGCCGCGCGGCGGGCCGGGCGCCGGTGGTGGCGGCGCTCGACTTGGGCCAGTCCAAGGTCGCCTGTTTCATCATGAAGGCCGACGGCGTGCGCCATGCCGACCGCACCATCCGCGTCGCGGGGGCCGGGCACGTCCAGTCGCGCGGCGTGCGCGGCGGGGGCATCGTCAATATGGACGAGGCGGCCCAGGCCATCGGCCATGCCGTCGAACGCGCCGAGCGGGCGGCCGGCTGTCCGGTTTCCGGCGTCGTCGTCACCACCGCCATCGGCCAGATGGCCAGCCACCGGGTCCAGGCGCGGGTCTCGCTGGGGGCCACCCCGGTCGGCGACGCCGATCTGGCGCGGGCCATCGGTATGGCCCTGGCCCAGATCCGCCTGCCCAACCGCCGGCCGATCCACGTCCTGCCGATCGCCTGGTCGGTGGACGGGGCGAGGGGGGTGCATGATCCGCGCTCGATGAAGGGCCATTCGCTGGGGCTGGACCTGCTCGTCGTCTCCATGGCCGAGAGCGCCTTCAACGGCCTGAGTCACTGTCTGGAGCTGGCCCATCTCGACCTGCAGGGCGTGGCGGCGGCGCCGGTGGTGTCGTCGCTGGCGGCGCTGGAAGACGACGAGATGGATCTCGGCTGCGTCTGCATCGACATGGGCGGCGGCTCGACCTCGGCGGCGGTCTGGGGCGGACGGTCGCTGCTGCATATCGAGTCGCTGAACGTCGGCGGCGATCACGTCACGGCCGACATCGCGCGCGGCCTGTCGACCTCGCGGGCGGGGGCTGAGCGGCTGAAGACCCTGCACGGCTCGGCCATGGCCAACGCCCACGAGGATCGCGAGATGCTGGAGGCCCCGCCGCGCGGCGAGGACGCGTCGGCCGGACCGATCTTCGTCCAGCGCGCCATGCTCAAGACCGTCATCGCCCCGCGGGTCGAGGAGACGCTGGAGCTGCTGCGCGACCGGCTGCGCAACGCCGGCGTGGGGCTGGAGCCCGGCGCGGGCCTGGTCCTGACCGGCGGCGCCAGTCAGCTGAACGGGGTGCGGGAACTGGCGATTCGCGTGTTCGACCGCCCCGTGCGCCTCGGCAAGCCCCAGCGGGCGCCGCACCTCGCCGACGCGGCTTCGGGCCCGGCGTTCTGCTCCGCCGCGGGCGTCCTCCTGCGCGCGGCCTACGGACCGCGGGAGGCCGTGTCAGCCCGCAAGCTCATGTCGCGCCAGATTTCTGCCGCAGATGCGCCACGGGTCCACCGGGGCGGGATCGTGGCGCGCGCCGCCGGCTGGTTGCGCGAGAACCTGTGACCGCGAAAACAGTGTGTCCTTGTTGTGACGGTCGAATGTCGAACTGGCGTTCGCTTACATCTGCAAGCTTGCCACGACAGGGTTAGGCTCGTTACGGATGTGGCATGCATGTGGCATGGGGTGTGGCATGTCGTCTGGCTGCCGCAATAATCCTTAAATCGGGGAGTTATCCGAGTGATGTCTATCTCAAAAGAGCGCCTGCTCACCTCTACCATGGTAGCCGGTCTGGCCGCCTTCAGCGTCCTGTCGGTGATGCCTTCTGCGGCGATGGCCCAGGACCAGTCGCAGGACGACGAGGAAGAGGCCGCTGAACTGGGTGACGTCGTTGTCGTCGGCTCGCGCATCCGTCGCGACACCTACAACTCGCCGTCGCCGGTAACCGTGATCACGCGGGACGACGCTGTCCTGGCCGGTCTCGCCTCCACCACCGAAATCCTTCAGGGCACGGCCGTCACCGGCGGCAGCGCCCAGATCAACAACCTGTTCGGCGGCTTCGTGGTCGACGGCGGCCCGGGCGTGAACACGGTCTCGCTGCGCGGCCTTGGCCCGACCCGCACCCTGGTTCTGCTGAACGGCCGCCGCGTCGCTCCCGCCGGTTCGCGCGGCTCGGTCGGCTCCGCCGACCTGAACGTGCTGCCCTCGGCCCTGATCGAGCGCGTCGAAGTGCTGCGTGACGGCGCCTCGTCGATCTACGGCTCGGACGCCGTGGCCGGCGTTATCAACATCGTGACCCGTGACAACCTCGAAGGCATCATCGTCGAGGGCCAGTACAACGCCACGACCGACGCGAACGGCGAAGGCGACCAGTCGCGCTTCTCGGTTGCGGGCGGCCTGAGCGGCGACCGCTGGCACCTGATCGGCTCGGCTGAATACTACAGCCGCGAAGAGCTGACGGTCGGCGCCCGCGACTGGGCGCACTGCCCGACCGCCGGCTTCACCGGCGAAGGCGCTGCCTTCGGCTTCTCCGACTACATCGATCCGATGACCGGCGAATCGAAGTGCTTCTCGCTGGATAACGGCGGCGTCACCATCAACACCATCGGCACCGCGGCCCGTACGGGCGTGGGCGCGCCCGGCTCGGTCGGCACCGCCTTCAACCGCTGGCGCCCGAACTCGGCCGTCACGACCGGCCTCGTCGGCTTCGAAGGCGTCGGCGGCGGCGCCAACAACCTCAGCGTCCGGGACACCTTCGATCCCGACATGCTGAACAACTCGCTCTACTCGCCGGTCGATGTGACGACCTTCTTCGTGGCGGGCGGCTATGATCTCGGCGCGCTCGGCAATGCCGAGATCTACGCGGAATCGCTGTTCAACCGTCGTGAATCCAGCCAGGTCGGCTACCGCCAGCTGGCCCTCGACTACGCCACCGGCAGCCCGCTGGTTCCGGCGCAGATCGCGGCGCTCGCGCCGTTCGCCCCGAACCAGGGCCTGAACCCGGGTTCGACGGTGCAGGCTCGCGCCTTCATCGGCTTCGGCAACTACGACTCCTGGCAGACGGTTGACTTCGCCAAGAACCTGGTCGGCATCCGCGGCGACTTCTTCATTCCCGACTGGGAATATGACGTCTACGGCAGCTACACCTCGTCGGAATCCGAGTACACGTCCGAGCAGTTCCTGACGGATCGCCTGGTCCGCAGCCTGAACGTGGTTGCGGCTCCGGTCGGCACGCCCGACTATCTGGTTCGCGGTGGCTTCACCTGCGCCGCCAACGTCGGCGCCCCGACGACGATGTGTATTCCGGCTCCGTTCCTGAACTCGGCGACCATCGGCGGCGACCTGCCCGCCGACTGGGTGAACTACGTGTTCCGTCCGGTCACCGGCGTCACGAAGTACACCGAGTCCGTGTTCAGCGCCGGCATCAACGGTCCGCTGTTCACCCTGCCCGCCGGTCAGATCCAGACCTATTTCGGCGCCGAATATCGCGAAGCCGAGATCGACGACACGCCTGGCCTGGATTCCCAGAACAGCAACACCTACAACTTCTCGACCGCCGCCATCACCCGCGGCACCGACTCGGTTTGGGAAGTCTTCGGTGAGATCGAGATCCCGCTGCTGGCCAATGTGCCGCTGGCCCAGGAACTGACCCTCACCGCCTCGGGTCGCTACACCGACTATGAGTCGTACGGCGATGACACGACCTACAAGGTCGGCCTCGTCTACACGCCGGTGAGCTTCCTGACCCTGCGCGGCACCTACGGCACCTCGTACCGCGCCCCGGCGCTGTTCGAGCAGTTCCTCGGCGCCACGGCCGGCTTCATCGGCAGCGGCAACGACGTCTGTAACGACTACGACGCTCCGGGCGTGAACCCGAACCGGGCCGCGAACTGCGCCTCGGAAGGCCTGCCGGCCGGCTTCACCGCCACCAGCAGCGTCCGGGTTCTGCAGGCTGGCGGCGCCGCCGCCGGTCTGGCCGCCGAAACCTCGTCGAACCTGACCATCGGTGCGATCCTCCAGCCGTCGCTGCCGGCGGGTTGGGGCGACCTGTCGTTCGCGGTCGACTACTACGAGATCGAAGTCGACAACGGCGTCGATCAGGTCGGCACGGGCTACATCCTGTCGCAGTGCTACAACTCGACCCCGGCCGAGTTCGCTTCGAACACGGGCTATTGCGCCCTGGTTGAGCGTAACCCGGCGACCAACGGCCTGACCGTCACCAACGGCTACGTCAACATCGCGACGGACGTCCTGCACGGTCTCGACTACAACCTGCGCTACCGTACGGACGTCGGCCCGGGTTCCCTGGTGCTGAACGCTTCGGTGACCAACTACATCACCCGTGAAAGCCAGCTGTTCCCGACCGATCCCGTCTTCAACTCGGTGGGCACGCTGAACGATCCGGAATGGTCGGCCACGGCCAGCGTCAGCTACTCGTGGGATCAGTGGCGCACCCGTTGGGGCGTCGAATGGATCGATGCGATGTCGGACGAGGACGACTACTTCGCCCGCAACGGCGAGAGCCTGCAGAACGACTACGGCATCGACTCCTCGGTGGACGAGTACTTCCTCCACAGCGCCTCGGTGCAATGGTCGAACGACGACGTCACCGCCACGGTCGGTGTGCGTAACGTGTTCAACGAGCGTCCCCCGACCGCTTCGGGCTACTGGGTTGGCGGCATCGGCAACTCGCCGCTGTACTCGGGCTACGACTTCGTCGGTCGCTCGGTGTTCATCAACCTGTCGAAGTCCTTCTGATCGGTTCTTCGAACTGAAACGGAATGGGGCGGCGGACTTCGGTCCGCCGCCCTTTTCTTTTGAACGACGCCGTATGCACCGGCCGCTCGTCTGCGTGGTCCGGCCCTGACCGCGCCCGACAGGTCGACCCTCAGGGAGGGGCTATCGACCGACCAGGCCGCTGACAGATCCGGCCCTGGCGCGTCGGGTCACGGCCGGAGAGGCCGGGGTCGCACTCTTCACCGGGCATTCGCGGGACCCGGGCCTGGCCCTGACGGTCTCGTCTCCACTGTTCTTCGCGGGGCGTCCGGCTGTCTTGTGGGGGCATACAGATGCCCATTCACCGATCCCGGAGTGGTGTCCTGTCGCGCGTGCGTCGTCGCGAGCCGAACAAGGATCCTGGCGTCCCGCATTCGCCGGAGGAGGTCCTTCCGCCGGACTGACCAGCGGGCCCAACCGGTGGGTCTTGCCGGGCCCGGGGGGGCGTCGGCATGCGTGTCTATGCGTCCAGCCCGTGCACACGCCCCGACCGCTGCGCCGTCTGCAGGCCACAAGAAAAGGGGCGGCGGACCGAAGTCCGCCGCCCCCTCGCCTGCTGGATGGGCCCGTCAGGGCCGGCCGGACTAGAGGCCGCTGCCTCCGCAGCCGGTGCGGAAGTAGTCGTCGATCAGCCGCAGTTGCTGGGCGGCGGTCTCGCGCGACCACGCGGGTCCGTGGGCGTAGTCCTCGAGCACATGGTACTGGACGTCCATGCCGCTGCTGCGCGCATTGGCGACATAGGCTGCGGACTGCTCCAGCTGGACCGTGGTGTCGCGATCCCCATGGAAGACCATGATCGGAATGCTGATCCGCGCAGCCTCGTTGACCGGGCTCAGACCGCTCACAGTGTCGCGCTGGGCCTCCCGCGTATACGGGTTCTGGAACAGGCTGGAGCGGATCCGAGTGAGATCCGACACCCCGGCTCCCGCCACGGCGCACTTGTAAATGCCGTTGGGCCGAACCGCCGCCGCCATGGCCGCGTAGCCGCCATAGGAGAAGCCGTACATGGCCAGGCGGCCTTCCTGGGCGACGCCCTCGCTGATGAGCCAGCGGGCTCCATCATCGAGATCGTCCTGCATCTTCTGGCCCCACTCATTGTCGCCGGCCGTCCACAGCCGGCGGCCCCAGCCGTCGGAGCCCCGGAACTGCGGCTGCAGGACCGCATAGCCCCGTGAGGTCAGGAGCTGGCGCCACCACGAGCCGTCCCAGTCCAGTTGATCCCGGGACCAGGGTCCGCCGTGCGGCATGATCACCGTCGGCCACGGGCCGGGGCCGAATGAGGCCGGGGGCCGGCTCAGGAAGGCCGGGATGTCGAGGCCGTCCCGGGCCTTGTAGGAGACCATCTGGGTCGTACCGAGCGAGGCCGGGTCCACGCCGGGGTAGGGGCGCGAAAGGCTGGTCAGCTCCGTCTTGTTGCGAAGAATGAAGTACTCGCCCGGATCGTTGACTCCGCCGGCCCAGATCACCGCGACATTCATGTCGTCGGACATGGACACGACCTCGAAATACCGGTCCTGCGCATAGCGGATCGAGCGGGCCTGGCCAGTCGCCGGATCGACCACCCTCAGCGGCGTCTCCTCGATGCCGAGCGCCTGCTCAAGCCCGTCGTAAAGAGCCGCATAGTCGGGATCCACGACATACTCGCTGTCCCGCGGACCGGCGTAGCTGAAGCCCAGCACCTGGCCGAAGCGGGGGCCCTGCCGACGCTCGACCGCGACGCCGGTCGCCTCGAACAGCGGGTGTTCGAAAGCGATTTCGCCCAGCTGGCGGCGCGCCACGTCGTATTCAAAGATCGCCGCCTTGTCGCGACCGCGATTGGAGATGACGTAGGCGATGTTGGGATCGTCGGTGAAGCCGGCGACGGCGAACACTTCCCGGTCCTTGACGTGGTTCCGGATGTGCTCCTCCCATCCCCCCGTCTCCGTCCGGAACTGGGTCGAGATGTAGAGGCCGTCGGCGTCTCGATCGGCGACGGCGCGGGTGCGCAGGGCGCCGGTCAGGTCCGTATCATAGCCGATGGTGCGCTCGCCGGCCCTCTGGATCCGTTCGGAGCGGTTGGTCCGGACGTTCAGGCGGTAAACCTCGGCGCCGATCGAGAGCAGGATGTTTTCAGGATCGTTCGGCAGACGGTCCAGCAGTTGCGGGCTCGCCAGACGCGCGTACTCCTCGTCGCTCTCCGAGCGGGTCCGCATCACCGACATCGGGTCGCGCCAGTCGCGCCCGTCGAGATCCGTCAGCATGAATTTGGACAGGAAGATCTTGGTGGTGCCGCCGCCCGCGCTGTCGTAGCGCTGCCAGAGGCTGACGCCGAGCACATTGTCCTTGACGAAGGTCACGCCCCTGATGCGCATCTGTGAGGCGCCGATCACGGTCGGCTGTTCGTTCGGCCGCTCCATGTCCCAGACCATGATCACCTGTTCGTCGCCCCGGGCGCCGAGGGCGGCGATATGCTTGCCGTCGGGCGAGACATTGAACCCGGAAATCGACGGATAGGCTGCCATCTGTTCGATGGTCGGCGCCGTCGCGCGCGTCACGTTGATGTCAGCCAGGGTCGCGGGCGCCGCGTCCTGGGCCTCGGCGAACCCGCCGAGGGCCAGCGCCGCTGCCAGCGCCAGCATGGAAGTCCTGATCATGTTTAAGCCCCTCAATCGCCCGGTCGGACGCCTCATTGGAAGCACTCAACCAAATCGGACCGTCCCCCGCAATGCCGTTCTGCTGGTCGGGTTGGACGTAATTCGCGGTAACGCTTGATAGAATCACTGTCAGCGCGACCGACTCAAGCTATCCGGTAACCTCGTGTTAACGCCAAACAGGCAATCCTTAACGCGCTCATAACCAATGCGAATCGGCGGGGTTTTCGCATCGGGCGGCAAGGGCAGGGTCGAAAAGGTCGGAATAGAATGTCTCTCTCGCTGGTGCGGCCGCAGGCCACGGAATTGAAGCCCCGGATCGTCGTCTTCGGCGTCGGCGGCGCGGGCGGCAACGCCGTCAACAACATGATCGACGCCGGCCTTGAAGGCGTCGAGTTCGTCGTCGCCAATACCGACGCCCAGCACCTGTCCTTCGCCAAGACCGACCGCCGCGTCCAGCTGGGCGAGACCATCACCCAGGGCCTGGGCGCCGGCGCCCACCCCGAGGTCGGCATGAACGCCGCCGAGGAATCGGCCGAGGAAATCTACGGGCACCTGGACGGCGCCCACATGGTCTTCATCACCGCCGGCATGGGCGGCGGCACCGGCACCGGCGCCGCGCCCGTCATCGCCAAATGCGCCCGTGACCGCGGCATCCTGACCGTCGGCGTGGTGACCAAGCCCTTCACCTTCGAAGGCCGCCACCGCATGCGTCTGGCCGACGCGGGCATCGCCGAGCTGCAACGCTACGTCGACACCCTGATCGTCATTCCGAACCAGAACCTGTTCCGCGTCGCCAATGAGCGCACCACCTTCGCCGACGCCTTCGGCATGGCCGACCAGGTGCTGCACTCGGGCGTGCGCTCGATCACCGACCTGATGATCCTGCCGGGCCTGATCAACCTCGACTTCGCCGACGTCCGCGCCGTCATGTCCGAGATGGGCAAGGCGATGATGGGCACGGGCGAGGCCTCGGGCGAGGACCGCGCCCTGCAGGCGGCCCAGAACGCCATCGCCAACCCGCTGCTGGACGAGACCTCGCTGAAGGGCGCCAAGGCCGTGCTGGTGAACATCACCGGCGGCATGGACATGACCCTGCTGGAAGTCGACGAGGCAGCCAACGCCATCGCCGGCGAGGTGGACGCTGACGCCAACATCATCTTCGGCGCCGCCTTCGACCCGGCCCTGGACGGCAAGATCCGAGTCTCGGTCGTGGCCACCGGCATGGAAGATCTGGCCGCCGCCAAGACCACGCCGAGCTCGGCGACCTCGACCTTTGACGCCCGCCGTCCGACTCCGGCCCACGCCGCTTCCCGGGCCGAGCCGGTGCGCCATGAGCCCGTCCGCGCCGAAACCGTGCGTCAGGTCGAGTCCGCGCCGGTCGTCCCGACCTTTCAGTCGAGCCAGCCGACCTACGGAGCTGCCGCCCGCGCTCCCGAGCCTCGTTTCGAGCCGCGCCCCGAGCCGGTGATCCACGTCGCCGAGGAACGCACCCTCGAGCCGATCGTCGATCCCTGGGTCGAGGAGTATGAATCCGCGCCGCGCAGCCGGACGGCCGCCGAATCCGCCGCGCCGGTCGCCCAGGGCGACCTGTATATGGATCGGGCCGCCGCCGCCCAGGAGCCCGAGCCCCGGCGTGAAGAGCCGGCCCACGACGACTATGACGACCGGGATCACCGCAAGTCGGGCTGGAGCCTGTTCGGCCGCGGCAAACGTCCGGCCGCCCAGCCGACCTATCCGCCCCAGTCGCGCGCTACGGAAATGCGCTCGACCAGCCAGACCCAGGCGGCGCCCGAGCCTCAGCTGGGCGAGGCCGAGGATGACCTCGAAATCCCGTCCTTCCTGAGACGCCTCGCCAACTGATCCCGCCTGAAATCTGACGGACCGCCCCGGAGCCCGCGCTCCGGGGCGGTTCCGCGTCGGGGGCACGGTTACCGAAACCGAAACAATCCGAAACCCGACTTTCATTTCGCGCTTGCGGACGGGCGGCTAGACGGTTCGTGGGGCGAAGTCCGCACACAAAGGCGGAACGCAGGAATGCAGCGAGTTTGAGTTTGTCGGTCAGAATCGACCATCGCCAGAAGACGACCGTGGCGCCCGCCATCATCGCGGGCGTGGGCGTGCACACGGGCGACCGGGTGCGTCTGGCCGTGCGTCCGGCGCCGGCCGGCACGGGCATCGTCTTCGTGCGCACCGACATCAAGGACCGCGACAATCGCATTCCGGTCTCGGGCGAGGCCGTCGTCGACGCCCGCCTGAACACCATGATCGAGAACGCCGCGGGCGTGCGCCTGTCGACCATCGAACACCTGATGGCGGCCTTCGCGGCCCTGGGCGTGTCGAACGCCGTGGTCGAGGTCGACGGCCCCGAACTGCCGATCCTCGACGGCTCGGCGCTGCAATTCGTTCAGCTGCTGGACCGCGCCGGCTTCCGCCGTCAGGAGGCGCCGGTCCGCTATATCGAGATCCTCGAGCCGATCCGGGTCCAGGACGGCGACAAGAGCGCCGCGCTGCTGCCCTGCGACCGTTACGAGATGCGGTTCGAAATCGACTTCGACACGCCGGTGATCGGCAACCAGGTGGTGGACTTCGTCGTCGACGAGGAGACCTTCCGCAACGAGATCATGGCCGCCCGCACTTTCGGTTTCGCCCATGAGGTCGAGGCGCTGCGCAGGGCCGGGCTCGCCCGCGGCGGCAGCCTCGAGAACGCCGTGGTCATCGACGGCGACCAGATCCTCAACCCCGGCGGGCTGCGAATGGAGCGCGAGTTCGTCAAGCACAAGGCGCTGGACGCGATCGGCGACCTGTATGTGCTGGGCGCGCCCCTGCTGGGCCGCTACGAGGGCGTCAAGGCGGGTCACGCCATCAACAACCTTCTGGTCCGCGAACTGCTGGCCAATCCGCAGGCCTGGCGCGAGGTGACCCGCGTCCCAGAGATGGCGATGGCTGGCTGACGCCACCTGTCAGCCGAGGCTGATCGCGCTCATCAGCCGGCCGAAGTCGGCTTCCCCGTTCAGATACGCCCGCCGGTTCGAATAGAACCGCGCCGCGTCCGTGCGCGTATCGTCGCCGGTCCAGGCGGCGTCGGCGACGCCGGCCTGCTCCAGCCGCCACAGGACGAAGGCCGGGAGATCGAACAGCCGTTTGTCGGCGGTCTCGCCGGGCGCGAAGAAGCGGGCGCTGCCCGGATCGTGGCGGTCGAAGCGCTCCTGGAAGTCGGCGCCGACCTCATACGAGGCTTGCGCGATACAGGGGCCGACGACGGCGACCATGCGGCGGGGTTCGGCGCCGAGGGCCTGCATGGCCGCGACGGTGGAGTGGACGACGCCGTCCAGCGCCCCCTTCCAGCCCGCATGGGTCGCGCCGACGACGCCGGCCTCGGGATCGGCCAGCAGCACGGGGGCGCAGTCGGCGGTCAGGACGGCGCAGATGACGGCTGGCGTGGCCGTGACCACTGCGTCGCCCTCGGGCCGGGCGCCCTTCCAGCCGGACTCGGCGACGCGACAGACGGCGGAATGGATCTGGAAGCAGGCGGCCAGGTCGTCGGCGACGCCGCCCAGATGTTCAGCCACGCGGCGACGGTTCTCTGCCACGTCGGCGCGGGCGTCGCTGGAGCCGACGCCGGTGTTCAGCCCTTCATAGAGGCCCGTCGAGACGCCGCCTGCGCGGGTGAAGAAGCCGTGGCGGACGCCAGCCCGGTCGAGCAGCGGGTGGGTGATGGGGGCGAGCGCCATGGCTAGTCCTCGAATCCCGGGACGATCAGGGTCCGCGGAGAGAAGATCGCGCAGGCCTTGAACAGGGTTCCCATCTGGTCGTCGGCGGTCAGCCGGGCCAGCTGGCGATCGATGACCGGAGCGGCGTCGGGGCGTCCCGCCTTCAACCGGTCGGCGCGCGCCTCGATGCCGAGGAGGCCGAGGAATTCGCCCTGGCCCAGGGTTCCTGTGACGTCGGCCCCGGCGTGAACGGCGGCCTCGAGCACGGTGGGAAAGTCAGCCCATTGCGTCAGGTCCGTCTCGCCCGGCGCCTCGAGCGGATCGACCTTCCGGTGGCGCCGCAGACCCTGGAGGGTGTCGCCCGCCTCGCGCCGGGACCGGCCATAGTCGATCAGCAGTGCGGCGCCCCCGGCCTCGCGGACCAGGGCGCCGACGTCGCGACCGAAGGCGGCCTGCTGATCGGAGATCTCGACCGTCTGGCCAGGCTCGACGGCGAAGTCCGGCCGGTTGAAGCCGCCGGTGATCCGGACCAGGCCGAAGGTCAGCGCGCCGTCATCGGTGACGCCCACGCGGCGTTCGGCCCAGCCGTCCTCCGTCTTCACGAACTGGCGGGCGGGGAGGCAGTCCAGCACCTCATTGGCGATCAGGATAACCGGCGCGTCGGTCTCGACCCGGTCCAGCGACGCGACCCAGCGCGGGTGGATGTCGCTGTCGGCCAGCATCCGCGCCTGGGCCTCGCGAAGGGGCGGGCTGGGCTCGATCAGGATCAGGTCGACGGCGCGCAGGAACTCAGGGTCCAGCCGGGCGGCCCGCAGGGCGTCGGCCATCAGGGTTCCGTCGCCGGGCCCGACTTCGACCAACCGAACCCGTTCGGGCGCGCCCAGACGCCGCCACAACTCGATCGCCCACAGGCCGATCAGTTCGCCGAACATCTGGCTGATCATCGGCGCGGTGATGAAGTCGCCGGCTGCGCCGATGGCCGGACGGGTGGCGTAATAGCCGTCCTCCGGATCGTGCAGACAGCGGGTGACATAGTCCGCCACCGTCATCGGCCCGGTCAGGGCGATCTCGCGCGCCAGACGGTCTTTCAGCGCCATCGACGTCAGGCGGCGACCGGCGGCCGGCTCCAGGCGCGCCAGACCAGCCAGGCTCCGACCAGCATCATCGGGATCGACAGCATCATGCCCATGGTCAGGCCCAGAGGCAGGTTCTCGAGGCCGAAGTCGGGCTGTCGAACATTCTCCAGCGACGCCCGCACCAGGCCGTAGCCGAACAGGAAGATGCCGGTGACATAGCCCGGCTTGGTCAGCAGGCGCCATTTGTAGACCGCCAGCCAGAGGATGGCGGCCAGGGCGATCCCTTCAAGGCCGGCCTCGTACAGCTGGCTGGGATGGCGGGCGACGTCGCCTGCGGGGCAAAAGCCGTAGGTGGTCTCGATCGTGCGGTTGCAGAAGACCATGCCCCAGGGGGCGTCGGTGGGGCGTCCCCAGAGCTCGCCGTTGATGAAGTTGGCGATCCGGCCGAAGAAGAGGCCGATCGGCACGACCGGGGCGATGAGGTCGCCGACGCTGAGCAGGCGGATGCGGTTTCTGCGGGCGAAGAGGACGATCGCCAGACTGACCCCGATCAGGCCGCCATGGAACGACATGCCGCCGTCCCACAGGCGGAACAGGGCCAGCCGCTCGCCCCAGTCCGCCCCGGTGAACAGGTTGGCGTACAGCATCGGCTTGTAGAACAGGGCGTAGCCGAAACGGCCGCCGAGGATGATGCCGAGGGTGATCCACAGCACCAGGTCGTCCAGCTGGACGGTCGTCATCGGCGGCTTGGCCGGCTGCCATACGGCGTTGTCGCGGGTGAGGCGGCTCGCGTACCACCAGCCTAGGACGATGCCCGCCACATAGGCCAGGGCGTACCAGCGGATGTCCAGCGGACCGATGCTGAACCAGACGGGTTCGATGTCAGGAAAGGGCACGGGCGCTCCAGAAGGCCGGGTCTCGGACAGGGGTTTAGCAAGCGGCGCCGCGCCCGTCCCTGAAATTTCCGCGAGGCCTCGCACGGCGCCCAAATCAGGCCATAGGTCGCATCGACAGAAAGGTTTCGTTCACCATATCGGGTGACCCTTCGTTAACGACGCTCGCCTGTCCGAGCCGGAGCCCGCCATGCAGACCCGCAATCCCTTTCTCGACGAATTCGCCAAGTTGACGACGGGCGCCATGGGTCTCGCCCAGGCGGCCGGGGAGGAGGCCAGGACCGCCTTCCGCGCCCAGGCGGACCGCTTCGTCGCTGACATGGACCTGGTGCGCCGCGACGAGTTCGACGCCCTGAAGGCCGAGATCGCGGCTCTCCGCGCCGAGGTTGCAGCGCTCAAGTCGCCTGCGAAGACGGCAAAGAAGCCTGCCACGGGAACGTCCACAGCGTCCGTTCCCCCTCAGGACGCAGCCGGTTGAGCCGAATCTGCGAACCCGCCTACCGTCCGATGACAGGGCGTGAGTCGCGCCCGGAGAGTGCCTGATGGACATTGTGCGGCCCGAAGAAGTCGACGTTCCCTACGATCCGCTGGATGTCGTGGAGCACGTCCTGGTGGCCGAAAACCTGCCGTTCGACCGGACTGACGAGGGCGATCTGGCCTTCGCCCTCGCCGGCGACTGGAAGGACTATGAGTTGTGGTTCGCGTGGCGGCCCGAGGGCGACTGCCTGCAACTGTGCTGCGCGCTGGACCTGCAGGCGTCCAAGGCCCGCCGCGGCGCGGCCTATGAGCTGGTCGGCCTGATCAACCAGCGTACCTGGATGGGGCATTTCGAGGTCTGGGCCGAGGACGGTGAGATCGTCTTCCGTCATTCCCTGGCCCTGCCGATGGGCGAGCGCCCGACCCTGGCCCAGGCGGCGTCGATGATCGACGCGGCGGTGGAGGCGGCGGACCGCTACTACCCCGCCTTCGACTTCATGATCCGCGGCAATAAAAAGCCGCAGGAGGCGATCGACTCCTGCCTGTTCGAGACCGTCGGCACGGCCTGAGGCCATGAACGCACCCGCTCCAGCCGCACCCGTCGTCCTCGTCGGCTGCGGTCGACTGGGATCGGCCATTCTCGAGGGCTGGCTGGCGACCGGCGCCGTGGCGGCGTGCGACCTCATCATCCTCACGCCGTCGGACAAGCGGGCCGCAGAGGCGGCGCGGGTCCGGGGGGCGCGGGTCAATCCGCCGTCCGCCGACCTGATCGCCGCACGGACGCTGGTGCTGGCGGTCAAACCGGCGAGATGGCGCGAGGCCCTGACCCCGTTGGCCGAGGCGCTCAACTCCGAAGCCGTGGTGGTCTCGGTCATGGCCGGGGTGTCGGCCTCCGATATCGCAGCGGTCTCAGGCCGGCCCGTGGCCCGGCTCATGCCGACGACGGCTGTGGCGCAGGGCCGGGGCGTCGCGGGCCTGTGGTCCGCCCATGCCGGGGCCCGCGAGACGGCGCGGACGCTGTTCGCACCGGTCGCCGAGGTCGTGGACCTGGATCGCGAGGCTGACATCGACGTCGCCACGGCGGCGGCGGGGTCGGCCCCGGCCTTCATCCTCGCCTTCGTTCAGGCGCTGGCGAGGGCCGGCGAGGCCGAGGGCCTTTCGGCGGATGCGGCGACGCGCCTGACCAGAGGCGCATTGCGTTCCGCCGCGGCCGGCGTCGAGGCCGGCGAGACGCTGGACGCCCTGATCGCCCGCGTCGCCTCGCCGGGCGGCACGACGCGGGCCGGGCTGGACGCCATGTCCGCGAGCGGCGACCTCGACCAGGCCGCCGACGTCGCCATCAGGGCCGCCGTCCAGCGCGCCCGGAGCTTCTAGCGGTTGACGTAGCGACCGTCGGCGAGATTGGCGGCCAGCCGGCGATAGGCCCGGTCCGCGTCGGCCCAGGTGCTGAGGCCGTGCACGTCGGCCAGGCTGACGGAATGCCAGTCATACCGGACAGGCAGGGTCCGTCCGTCGGCCGTGACGATCTGGCCCTCGATGGTCGCGCCGCCGATCGACCGGCTGCGATGGCCGTCCAGCCCCGGGCGGTCGGCCATCTGCCGGAAGGTCGGCCGGTTGGGCCGCAGGTCGGTCAGCACAAGTTCGATCCGGGCGCCGTCGAGGTCGCCTTCGCGAGCGAGGGCGCGTCCGACCAGCGCAGCCAGTCGGTCGGCCTGTTCCTGGACCTCGCGCGGGCCGAGCTCCTCAGCCTTCTCCTGCAAATCGGGTCCGAGGCTGACGCTGATCAGCGCGGGTTCGGCCATGGCCGGCGCGGCGCTGAAAGCCAGCACAGCGGCGAGGGGGGCGAAGCAGGCGAGTGTGCGCATGTTGTCCTCTGATGTCCCGTCAGGATCGAAGGTGGGAGCTGACCGCCCGCTCCGCAATCCTCCGACCATCGGGAGAAATAATCAGCCGGGCAGGCGGATGAGGGCCTTGAGGCCGCCCATCTCGCTGCGCTCGAGCGTGATGTCGCCGCCGTGGCCGCGAGCCACGTCGCGAGCGATGGCGAGGCCGAGGCCGACGCCCTTCCGGTTCTGGTTGCGCGATGCGTCGAGGCGGGAGAAGGGGCGGAAGGCCTCTTCATGCATGTCCTCCGGGATGCCGGGACCGTCGTCCTCGACGACGACCTCCAGCCCGCCGGAGGGCAGGGCGCGGGCGCTGAGGCGGACGTGCTCGCCGTGCGCGGCGGCGTTGCCCGCCAGGTTGGTCAGGGCGCGTTTGAAGGCGAGGGGACGAAGCGAGGCGGTCAGGTCGGCGGGGGCGACGACCTCGACCGCCGCCCCGGCGCGGCGCGCGTCCTCGGCCGCGGCGGCGAGCAGGTCGGGGATGGACACGGACTGGGCGGCCTCGCCCGCCTCGCCACGGGCGAAGGCGAGGTATTCGTCGATCATATGCTCCATCTCGTCCAGGTCGCCCTGCATGGCGCCGGCGCGCTTGAAGGGCGGGGCCAGGGCCAGCTCCAGTCGCAGCCGGGTCAGGGGCGTGCGCAGGTCGTGGCTGACCGAGGCCAGCAGGGCCGTGCGCTGGTCGATATGGCGCTGGATCCGCTCCCGCATGGCCAGGAAGGCGTTGGCGGCGGCCCGGACCTCGCGCGCGCCGTGGGGCTTGAAATGCTCGCTGGTCTCGCCCCGGCCGAAGGCTTCGGCGGCGGCCGCCAGCCGCTCGATGGCGCGCACCTGGTTGCGGATGAACAGGATGGCCACGCTCATCAGCAGCACCGTGGCGATGGTCAGCCACAGGACGAAGATGTGGGCCTGGGTGGCCACGGCGCGCTCGCGCGGGGCGATGACGCGGAGCACGCCCTGCGGCTGCTGCACGCGGATGTCGACATAGGCCGGGTAGCGGGTCGTATCGAACCAGAAGGGCTGGTCGAGGCGGGTGGCCAGGGCCTTCTCCAGGGTGCGATCGACGACGCCGATCGGCCCGCGCCGGTTCTCGTCCGGAAGGACGTCACCCTCCCGCAACTGCACCGACAGGGACATCGAACGCTCGGCCCGTTCGGAGATGATCGCCATGTTCTCCGGGGTAGGGTCGTCGCGCCAGCTTTCTGCGGCCCAGGCGATGTCGCCCGCCAGACCGTCGGACAGGCGGGCGGTCACCGTCTGCCAGTGCATGTCGAAGAAGGCCCAGGTGACGGCCACCTGCATGACCAGCACCGGCAGGACAATGATCAGCAGCGACCGTCCCCACAGGGAGGTCGGCAGCCGCCGCTTCAGGAACCGCGGCCAGAGGCTTGCTGGAAGCAGCCTCATCGCCGGCTCAGTCCGGAGCCAGCATATAGCCGACGCCGCGCACCGTCTGGAGGTAGCGCGGGTTCTTGGGGTCCGCCTCCAGCTTGCGGCGCAGGCGGGTGACCTGGACATCAACGGCGCGGCCGGTGATGTCCGCGGTGTCAGGCGACAGGCTCATCCGCTCGACCGCCGAATGGGCGTGGATGGCCAAGGTCTTCAGGAGTTGGGCCTCAGCCTCTGTCAGGCGCTGCAGCTTGCCGTCGCGCATGAGCTCCAGCCGCTCCATGTCGAATACCGCGGGCCCCAACTTGATCTCGCGCGGGGTCAGGGGCTTGCCGCCGGTGCGGCGCAGTATGGCGTCGACGCGCAGGGCCAGCTCCCGCGGGTCGAACGGCTTGGACATATAGTCGTCAGCGCCGCGCGACAGGCCCTCGATTCGATCGTCGGGGTCGCCGCGCGCGGTGAGCAGCAGGACTGGCGTCTTTGACGTCTCGGCCTTGGACCGGACCCAGGTGGTCAGGTCGAATCCGCTTTCGCCCGGCATCATCACGTCGAGGACCACCAGGTCGAACTCGATCAGCTCCATCAGCCGCCTGGCGGCCGCGGCGTGGGCCGCGCCGGTGACGCGATACCCTTCGCGGGCGAGGAATTCCTTCAGCAATTCCCGGATGCGGTCGTCATCATCAACGACCAGCAGGTGGCGGCCGGCGCCGGCGCCGGCGACCGGACCCGAACGGCCGTGGGGGCGCGCCTCGCTCATGCTGAAGCGACCCCGCGGCGCGCGCAGGCGTTGACCTGAACGGTTCCGGCGGCTCTAACCCGGTGATCAGCGCGGGAGACGTTATTCAATGGCCTTCGTTCCTATCGACGATCGTGACGGTTGGATCTGGTTTGACGGCGAATTTGTGCCCTGGCGGGAAGCCCGCGTGCACGTTTTGACCCACGCACTCCACTACGCCTCTTCGGTGTTTGAAGGCGAGCGGATGTACAATGGCCAGATCTTCAAATTGACGGAGCATACGAACCGTTTGTTCCGCTCGGCCGAGGTGCTCGACTTCCAGATTCCGTTCACGGTGGCGCAGATCAACGACGCCTGCAAGGAGACCTGCGCGCGAAACGGCCTGACTGACGCCTATGTGCGCCCCATCGCCTTCCGGGGGTCGGAACAGGTCAGCGTTTCGGCGCAACAGACCCGGACCCGCGTGGCCATCGCCGTCTGGGACTGGCCCAGCTATTTTGACCCTGAAACCAAGGCCAAAGGCATTCGGCTCTGCTGGGCGCCCTACAAGCGGCCGTCGCCGGAGACCGCCCCGACCGAGGCCAAGGCGGCCGGCCTGTACATGATCGGCACGATCAATCGTCACTTCGCCGAGGCGCGCGGCTACGCCGACGCCATGCTGCTGGACTGGCGCGGCTATGTCGCCGAGGCGACCGGCGCCAATGTCTTCTTCGTCCAGGACGGCCGGCTGATCACCCCGCCCGCCGACGGGGCGATCCTGAACGGCATCACCCGCCAGACCGTGCTGGAAATGCTGGCGGCGCGCGGGCTCGAGGTCGAGGTGCGCCACATCCGGCCCGAGGAGCTGGCCGGGTTCAGCGAATGCTTCCTGTGCGGCACGGCGGCCGAGATCACCCCGGTGAGCGAGATCGGCGACGATCGCTTCACCCCGGGGGAAATCAGTCTCAGCCTGATGGACGAATACAGCCGGCTGGTGCGGGGCCAGATCTAGGCTGACGCGGGCTTCCGCCGACGGATGCCCCACCAGACGGCGCCGCCGATGACCACGATCGGGAGCAACACCGATCCGGCCGTGATCAGGATGGCCAGCATGCCCATCGACAGGCCGAAGGCGTCGCCCAGTGCGCGGGCGACCGGCCGCGTCGGGCTGTCGGCCGCCATGATCCCGCCCTGGCGATAGTCGAGCGTCAGCCGGGCCGACTGGACCCGGTGGTTGAGGGCGCGCAGTTCGATCTGCTGCGCGTCGTATTGCTGCTGCAGGACGGCCAGCTGCCGTTCGATCTCCAGCCGCTGGGCCATCGTACCGCCGGACCGCGCCTGGAGCTGGCGAATGCGTTCGGCGAGGGAGGCTGTGGTCTGCGCTCCCGTGGCTGCTGTATCGATGCCGCGCGTGACGTCCTCGCCCTCGGTGACGGCCTCGTCGAGACGGCCGCCCGCATTCTGCGCGTCCAGCGCCAGGCCGCTGCGGAAGCGGTTGATCCATTCGGGCTGGCCGCGCAGCTCAAGCCGTCCGCCGGGTTCGCGCGCGGTCCAGTCGGCCCGGGCCGAGATCACCTGGCAGAAGCCGGGCCCGGCCGAGACGCAGGCCAGTTCGTGGCGGCTCATCATTTCGGCGCCGCGGTCGCGCGGCAGGGACAGGGCGTAACGGTAGGCGTAGGCGATCCGTGCGACCGGCGCGAGCGGTGCCGGGGCGACGACGGGAGCGGGCGAGGCGGCCGCCCGTTGGTTCGTCGCCGCGGCGTCCGCCGGAGCCTCGGCCGCGGCTTCGGCGGGCGGGGCCGCCTTAGCGGCGTATTCCTCCGTCTTGTCGCCCGCCGGCGAACATCCGGCCAGTACGATCAGGCCGGCCGAGGCCAGCATCAGAGCCTTGCGCATCGTCAATCTCCCTGTCCCGTGGTGATCACGGTTTCGTGATGACGCGCGTGGAAGGCGACCGATTCAGGGCTGGAAACGAGCGAAACCGCGGCTTGCCAACTGCGCCCGCGTGGCGTTCAACGAAACAGGGCCGACGGGGGAGTCGGCGGGGAATTGCGTCCATGTTCAGCGTCCTCAATCTCCAGAGTCTGCTGGGGCTCGTCGTCATCGTCGGCGCCTGTTGGGCCCTGTCCGAGAACCGGCGGGCCTTTCCGTGGAAGCTGACGCTGGGCGCCATCGCCGTGCAGGCGGCCCTGGTGCTGGCGCTGTTCGCCATTCCGGGCTCGCAGAATGTCCTGGCTGCGGTCACGGGCGCGGTCGACGGCCTGAACGCCGCGACGCAGCGCGGGACGCAGTTCGTGTTCGGCTATCTGGCCGGGGGCGACCAGCCGTATGCGGTCACCAATGACGGGGCCCTGTTCACCTTCGCCTTCCAGGTGCTGCCGCTGATCCTTGTGATCTCGGCCCTGTCGGCGCTGCTGTGGCACTGGAAGGTCCTGAAATGGATCACCCACGGCTTCGGCTTCCTGTTCCAGCGCACCATGGGTCTCGGCGGCGCCTCGGCCCTGGCGGTGGCCGCCAACATCTTTCTCGGCATGATCGAGAGCCCGATCGTCATCCGGGCCTATCTCGACAAGCTGACCCGGTCAGAGCTGTTCCTGATGATGGTGGTCGGTCTGGCCACGGTGGCCGGGTCGACCATGGTGGCCTACGCCGCGATTCTCGGGCCGACCCTGCCGAACGCGGCGGGCCATGTGCTGGTGGCCTCGATCGTCTCGGCGCCGGCGGGCATTTTGCTCGCGCGGATCCTGATCCCGGAAACGCCAGGGCTGGGCGGGGCGCATGCCGAGTATGATTCCGC
This sequence comes from Brevundimonas sp., assembly GCA_004296955.1. Lineage (GTDB taxonomy): Bacteria > Pseudomonadota > Alphaproteobacteria > Caulobacterales > Caulobacteraceae > Brevundimonas. The sequence continues at coordinate 46,780 of SCVB01000096.1, read as the reverse complement.
CCTGAAGTACGACAGCGCCATCGACGCCATCGTCAAGGGCACGGCGGACGGCCTGATGGTGGTGCTGAACATCTCGGCGGTGCTGATCGTGTTCGTGGCCCTGGTGGCCCTGGTCAACGTCATGCTGGGCGGGTTCTGGCTGTTCGGCGATCACGTCACAGTGGAGCGGGTGCTGGGCTGGCTGTTCATGCCGGTGGCCTGGCTGACCGGCGTGGAATGGTCGGAGGCGGGCAAGGCCGGCTGGCTGCTGGGCGTCAAGCTGACCCTGACCGAGTTCGTCGCCTTCATCGAACTGGGCAAGGTCCCCGTCGGCGAGATGAGCGAGCGGACGCGGATGCTGATGACCTACGCCCTGTGCGGCTTCGCCAACATCGGCTCGGTAGGGATCACGGTGACGGGACTCAGCGTGCTGATGCCGGAACGCCGCGAGGAGGTCCTGGGCATGGTCTGGAAGGCCCTGTTCGCGGGCTTTCTCGCCACCCTGATGGCCGCCGCCGTGGTCGGGGCCTTGCCGGGCCGCATCTTCGGCCTGTAGCGTTGCAATAAGCAACGGAGACTCCGATGAAGCTCTACACCTCCCACCGCGCCCCCAATCCGCGCCGGGTCCGCTGGGTGATGGCCGAGAAGGGCATCGAGGATGTCGAACTGGTCGAGGTCGACATCCTGACCGGCGAGCACAAGACGCCCGAATATCGCGCCCGGGTCGGAGTGCCGCATGTGCCGGCGCTGGAGCTGGACGACGGGACGACGATCTCGGAATCGGTGGCCATCTGTCGCTATCTGGAAGCCCTATACCCCGAGCCCAACCTGTTCGGCCGCGACGCGCGCGAGCAGGCGGTGATCGAGATGTGGACCCGGCGGTGCGAATTCTATCTCGCCAACCCGATCATGCTGAGCGTGCGCCACTCCCACCCTGCGCTTGCGGCCCTGGAGGCGGTGCAGATGCCGCAACTGGCCGATTACAACCGGGTCGCGGCCGAGAAATTCATGAAGACCCTCGACCGGCGGCTGGCGGATCATGAATTCCTGGCGGCGGACCGTTTCACCATCGCCGACATCGTCGCCGTGGTCGGCCTCGATTTCGCGCGACTGATCAAATACCGCCCGCCTGAGGAATTGACCCATCTGGCGCGCTGGCTGGCCGCCTGCCGCGCCCGACCCGCGGCGGCGGCGGGCGCCTGATCCGAACAGCCGCAACCCCTAATCGACGGTTGCACGCGAGACGGGCGAATGCTCATCTCAGTCAAAGCGGAGGGGTTGATGTCATCAGGCTATGAAGGCAAGCGGCGGTTCGATCTGGGCCGTGTGATCGAGCGGACCTTCGGGGCGATCGGGGCCAATGGCCTGCCGTTGCTGCTGATGTCGGTGATCTTCGTCGGCCTGCCGCAGGCCGCCCTCGTCTGGGGGCAGGCCCAGTGGACCCAGACCGACGCCGACCTGATGACCGTAGGCGTCCTCATCTGGGCGACCAGTCTGCTCGTGGGCGTCGTCTGCAATGTCCTTATGCAGGGCGTCGTCACCCATGTCGTCGTGGCAGATCTACAGGGTCGGAAGGCCTCGCTCGGCGAGAGTTTCGGCGTGGCGATGAAATCGTTCTGGGTCCTGCTGGGCGTTGGCATCGTGGCTGGCCTCGCGATGGCGCTGGGTCTGATCCTGCTGGTGGTTCCCGGCGTTCTCATCTTTCTGATCTGGCTGGTGGCGGGGCCCGTGGTGGTGGCCGAAGGCGCCGGCGTCGGCCGCGCCCTGCAGCGCAGCCGGGACCTGACCCGCAACCACCGCTGGTGGCTGCTGCTGCTGACCGTCGTCTATCTGGTGATCAGCTGGATCATCGGCATCATGGTGGGCATCGCTGGAGTGGCCACGAGCGGATTCCAGGTCGATGCAGGCCTGAATCTCGTGACCCTGGTGCTCGGCCCGCTGGCGCAGGCGATCTCGACCCTGCTCTGGTCATCGATCATCGCCGCGACCTATGTCGAGCTGCGCGCCGTCAAGGAAGGCGGCGGCCAGACCATCGCCTCCATATTCGACTGAGCCGTCAGGACAGGTCGAACTTGTCCTTGCGGCGCCGGCCCATGAGGAGGCGTGATTCCAGACGGCCTCGGACGGCGTGATAATAGGCGCGCAGGAACTCGAGGTCGGTGACGTCGCCGCGCGTGAATTCGATCTTGCCCGCGATACGGTCGGCCACGGCGCGGACGGTGGGCTTGTCCCGTGTCCGCAGCACCTGTTCCAGCACCTGCAGCTCTTTGATCCCGTAGGCGTCCAGCTGGGCAGGGGTAAAGGCGAGGTTCGGCTGGTGGGCGGCGTTGTCGTCGGCCATGTCGCGCAGCAGCTTCTGCTTTGGCGTGCGCAGCACCCAGGTGCCCGCGACCAGATCGCCCGCCCGCAGATTGTCGGCGTTGAACAGCGGCAGGAAGACGAAGACCGCGCACCAGATGAGCCCCAGGACATAGATCCAGCCGTCGACATCGCCGCCTCCGCCGGACAGGGGCGCGGCCAGCATCGCCGACAGGGGCAGGAACAGCTCAAGCTCGCGCAGGACGTTGCGGGTGAAGATGGCCTCGAACCTGAGACGGCCGCCGTCGCGCGCGGCGACCCGCAGTCCCATGACCCGCTTGCCCGGCGTGGCCGCCCTCGCCGACATCTCGAAAGCGAGGAAATAGCCGTTGCGCAGGAGAAACAGGCCCAGAAGCCAGATGACGGCGATCATCTCGCCCGCCCGGGTCATCGACCCGAAGACGAAGCCGGCGGCGAGCGTGAAGAGGACGATGACGCCTATGATGATCATCATATCGATGATCAGGGCGGCGAGGCGCTGGCCGACACTGGCGATTTCAAGTCGCAGGTCGATGCCCTCGGGCGTGATCAGGCTGCGCTGACGCCTGCGAGCTTCGGCGGTGATGTCGACGGCGGTCAACGGGCCGATCCAGAGGGGCGCGGGCCGTAGAAATACAGGCCCCACAACAAGGCGGTGGCGGCGGCAATGGCGTAGCGGACGAGATCATTGCCGATCAGTTGGCGTCCGAATCCCTCCAGCAAACCGGCCAGCATCAGCATGATGACCACCCCCATCATGGCGGCGCCCGCGCCCCGGCCGGCGCCGGACAGGGCTTCGAGGCGGCTGTCGTCGCCGGGGAAGGCCACGGCCCAGCCGATGCGCAGGCCGGCGGCGCCCGCCAGCACGATGGCGAACAGCTCGGTCACCCCGTGGATGAGCAGCCAGCCGCCAAACTCGAAGCCGACCCCCCTGGAGATGAAGACATGCAGCATGGCGCCCAACATGGCGCCGTTCATCAGCAGCAGGATGATGGTCGGCGCCCCAAGGGCGAAGCCGAGGGCGAAGGCGGTCAGGGCGACGCTGGCGTTGTGGGTGAACAGCATCGTCGCGAAGAAGGACAGGCCGTCGGAGCCCTCCTGGTGATACAGGGTGGCTCTCAGGGCCGCGGCGGAGGCGGTCGGGTCGCGCTCGCCGGCCAGGGCCGGGTCGACAAAGGCGTAGAACCAGTCCGCGTCCGAGGCGATCAGGCCCCAGGCCACCCCCGCGCCCAGGGCGGTGATCAGGAGGGCGATCAGGGTCTCGCGCCACAGGCTGCGTACGCCCGCCGGCCAGTCCCGGGCGAAGAAGGCGGCCAGCTGCTCCAGCGGCGTCGAACGGGCGCCGTAGACGAAGAAATAGGCCCGGGCCGCGAGGCTCTCCAGATAGCCGATCAGAGCCTGGTCCAGCGAGGTGGCGCGGGCCACCGACAGGGCCGAGAGGGTCGAACGGTAGAGCACCGGCATGGCCAGGATCTCGGTGTCGGACAGGGCCCCGGCCGACCGCTGTTCGGCCTTGGTGACCAGGGCCTCGAGCCGGCGCCAGTCGGCCTCGCGCTCGCGGCGGAAACGCTGGCTCTTGAGTTGCAGCTCGCTCACAGCAGGTCCCGCCGTTTGAGGTCGAGGTAGATGTTCAGCACCTCGGGTCCGATCCGGTCCGCCGGCGCCTCGACGATATGGGCGCCCAGCCGGCGCAGTCGGGCCAGGACGAGGTCGCGCTCGCGCAGCAGGCTGGCGGCGACCACCGCCCGGGCGACGTCCTCGGGCGTGTCCGGCGAGGCCGTCACCAGCGCCTCGAGTTCGTCGTCCCGCATGACCACGAACAGGACCAGGTGTCGTTTGATCAGCCGGCCGGCGGTCTCGATCATCAGTTCGGCCGAGGTGGAGTCCGCAAACTCCGTGAAGATAACCACCAGCGACCGCCGCTTCAGCCCGGCCGACAGGGTGGTTAGGCCGAGAGCGTAGTTGGTCTCTTCCGTGCCGTAGTCGATGGCCGCGGCCTGCCGCACCAGCAGGGGGAAGCCGGCGATGCTGGACAGGGCGCCGGTGGACAGGCGCGGCCGGTCGTCGAAGGCGAACAGGCCGGCCCGGTCGCCGCTGCGCAGCGACGCATAGGCCAGGATGAGGGCGCCATGGATGGCCCGGTCGATGCGCGGCGCCCCGCCGATCGGCTCGCTCATCACCCGACCGCAGTCCAGCGCCATGACGATCTGGTGGTTGCGCTCGGTGCGGAACTCCTTGGCCAGCAGCGTCTGGTGGCGGGCCGATTGTTTCCAGTCGACGGTGCGGCGGTCCATGCCCGAGTGGAAGTCGCTGAGGGCATGGAACTCGGCCCCCTCGCCAAGATCCAGCTGCACCTTGGCGCCGTGCAGGGCGTCGCGGCTGAACATCCGCACCGCCTCGTCCTCGATGCGGCGGATGTCGGCGCCGATGGGCGTCGTGACGGCCAGGGTCTGGCTCGCCTGCCGCCAGATCAGGCCCAGCGGTCCCTGCCATCGGACGACGGCCCGGGAGAAGACGGCCTGGCCCCGGCGCTCCGGCTGGAGGTCGAAGACGAAGGCGCCGGGTTCGCGCGGCCGGCCCCGGACGTTGGTCAGGCCCACGCGCGGTTCCGCATCCAGGGCGGCCTCGAGAGTTCGGGGCAGCCGCCCGCGCTTGCCGAGGGCGACCTCCAGGCGGGCCTGGGCCGGGGCGGCGACCGCCAGGTAGCCGGGGGCCTCGAAGGTGATACGGCAGGCCTTCGGCCACGGCGCCAGCAGGGCGTCGAGCAGCATCAGCGTCGCCAACGCCAGCATCCAGGCCGGGGCGGCCAGCCACAGGCCGGGCTGGATCAGACCGACCACGAGGGCGATGGGCGCCCCCGCGAGCGCCGCCACCACACACCGGCGCGTGGGATAGATCATCGCGGGGCGGGGACCTGGTCGATAAGGGAGCGGATCGCCTGTTCGACGCGGCGGCCCTCGATCTCGGCGGCGGGCGACAGCACCACCTTGTGGCGCAGGGCGGGCAGGGCCAGGCCCTTGACGTCGTCGGGAATGACATAGTCGCGACCGTCCAGAACGGCGCAGGCGCGGGCGGCGACGGCCAGCATGGCGCCGGCCCGCGGCGAGGCCCCGGTCTGCAGGTCGGCGCTTTCGCGCGTGGCCCGGATCAGGTCGACGACATAGGCGGTGATCTCGGGCGACAGGCGCACGCGCGACACCATCTCGATCGCGGCCGCCACCGTCGCGGCGTCAGCCACCGCCTCGACCCCCAGCGCGGCCGGGTCCGGCATGCCCGAGTGGGCGCCGTGTGCCTGGACCACCTTCAGCTCGTCGTCGCGCGAGAGATAGTCGAGCGTCTGCTTGAACAGGAACCGGTCCAGCTGGGCCTCGGGCAGGGGATAGACGCCCTGTTGCTCGATCGGGTTCTGGGTGGCGATGACGGTGAAGCGGTCGCTCAGCACATGGGTGTCGCCGTCGACGGTGACCGACCGTTCCTGCATGGCCTCGAGCAGCGCCGCCTGGGTCTTGGGCGGGGTGCGGTTGATCTCGTCCGCCAGCAGCAGGTCGCAGAACACCGGCCCCCGGGTCAGGGTGAAGGTCGAGGTCTGGAAGTTGAAGATGTTGGACCCCAGGATGTCGCCCGGCATCAGGTCCGGCGTGAACTGGATACGGCCGAACTGCAGGCTGAGGGTGCGGGCGAAGGTCTGGGCCAGCAGGGTCTTGGCGGTTCCGGGCGGGCCCTCGAGCAGGATGTGGCCGCCGCAGAACAGGGCCGTCAGCATCAGGTCGACGGTCTCGGTCTGGCCGATGACGGCCTTGCCGACCTCGCCGCGGATGCGGGCCGCGATGGCCCCGACTTCAGTCACGTCCACGGGTCATCTCCAGTTTCCAGCGCATCAGGGTTCGGGCGACGCTCATCAGGTCGCCGGCGTTGCGGGCCCGGTCCGCCTGGGCGGACAGGTCTGCATAGGTGGTCGCGGAGCCCTGCCGTCTGGCCAGGCGGTCGAGCAGGGCGGTGGTCTCTTCCTGCGACAGGGACGACGGCGCGGCGACGGCGCGCGCGGCCTGGGCCCGGATCAGTTCCGCATAGGGCCTGGCCATGCCGTGCTCCCGACGCGCCAGCCGCACCAGGGCGGCGGTGTTGTCCGCCAGGGCCTTCTTGCCGAGGGCCACGGCGCGACGGGCGTGGTGGTGCGGCTGGAACCGGATCATGGCCTGCCAGCCCACCAGTCCGGCGGCGAACAGCAGGCACAGGGTGAAGCCCAGCAGCGGCGGCTCCAGCAACAGGCGGAGCACGCTGCGTGGGCGGGTGAAGCCATGCAGGGACAGATCGAAGGCGACGGCCGTATTCGGAGGCTGGAGGACTTCAAGCAAGGCCAGGGCCGCGCGCGCCTTGGCCGGCTGGTCCATCCCCTGGGTGTTCAGCAGATCTGGGTCCGACAGGACGTAGAGCCCCGTGTCGTCGTGTGTCACCACCAGCGCCCGACCGGCGCCGTCCATGATCACCGGCGTCCAGCCTGGCCCCGACAGGGCGCGTAGCGAACGAACCGGCGCGCCGGCCGCAATCATCCGCCCGCCGCCGAGGGTCAGACGCGGCGTCACCGGTGCGGCGTTCTCGGTCATGACCAACCCCTCGCGCACATCTTCGGGCAGAACGGACAGGGCGTTGGCCGCGGTCAGTACGCCGCCGTCCCGCACCCAGCCCTTGTGGGCGAGGTCCGGCGCCGGCTCCCATTTGGGCAGGACGACCAGCACCGAGTTCGCCTCCCAGCGCAGTTTCTCGAAGGCTTCCTCCTCCCGACCGAGGGGCGGCGTCAGGATCAGCAGCCCCTCCTGGACGCCGCCATGCAAGGGTCCGCGGCTGAGCAGGACGGGACGATCCATCGCCTCCAGCAGCCTGACCAGGCCGCCGTAGCCGACGGCGGACCGTGACAGGGCGTGCCCCCGACCGTCATCGCCATTGCTGATCTCGGGCGCATAGGCGCTGAGCGCGCCCAGCGCCGACAGGGAGAACACCGCCACCAGCACGAGGGCGAGAACTGTCCCGGGCCGGAACGGATGCCGGCCCTTGCCGGCGGATTCGGCCGCCGGGGCGTTGGGGATCACCGCGTCGGTCATGCCGCCCATGCCTGCGGAAAGGCGAAGGCTTCATAGGCGGCGCGGCAGTCGACGAAGGCGGCGCGGTCGACCGCGCGGCCGCCGAACAGACTGCCTTCCACCACGCTGGCGATCCGGTCGAAGGCGGGCCGGGCGGCGGTGGGCAGCCGACTCAGTCCGGCGATGTCGCGCGCCGTCAGGGCGGGCCGCACCGTATTGGGAAGGCGGCCGTCGATATCGTTGATGCTGCGCAGCAACAGGAGGTGCACGGCCTCGGCGAACCGGCCCTCCGCCGCCAGGGCGTCGGCGTCGGACAGCAGGGCCAGGGCGGCGGCGGGGGCAGGCCGCCAGCCGTCGTCGGCGATATCCAGCCTGGCTCCCTTTTCCGGCAGACGGACGCGGATGACCTCCCGGGCGATGAACCACAGGATGGCCACGACAATGGCCGCCAGCCCGAGCCAGAAGATGATCTTGAACACCGACCCAAGCGCCTGGAGCATCTCGATAACCGGCCGCAGCCAGCCGGGCGGCGGCGGGGGCGGCTCGACGCCCGTCATCTCGAACTGGAAGGCCTTGTCGCCGGCGAGCGTTCGATGCGCAGACTCAAAGGTCGCGCCGGACGTGGCCGCCTGTTCCGCCCCGGCGGCGGGTAGATTGGCCTCTGAACGCCCCATGCCGGGGCACGATGCCGACTGCACCCGGAGAAGTCGAGAGCGACGGGAGCCGGATTTTGGCGCAACCGCTGGTTTTCCGGCGGCGAGACCGCAGGGTCACAGCCGCCAGTCCGGCGCCAGGCCGTTCCATTCGATGTCGGCGGTCATGGCCTCGGTCAGCGACCGTCCCGAGCGAAGCGCGCGCAGGCCGAAGACGGCGGCGTCCCCCAGGGCGCCCAGGGCGGGCAGCCGGTCTCCGGGGGCGGTGACGACATCGGAGCCGTCGCGGCGCTGGTCGCGCCAGTCCCGGGTCCGTCCCTCCTGCAGGGCCGCCGGCAGGCCCTTGAGCCAAAGGGCGGGCGCGACATGTCGGGCGCCGACGACGGGCCTGGCGTCGTCCTGTCCCATCAGGGCCCGCCCGAGGGCGGCGCCGCGGCCGAACAGATGGACGCCGCTGGTCGCCCTGGGATTGCATTCGATCAGCCAGGGCTGTCCGGCGCCGTCGACGATGGCGTCGCAGGCGATCTGGCCGGTTCCCGCGAAGGCGGCGAGGGCGTCCGCCATCAGGCGCAGCCGCGCCGCAGTGTCGTCGGCCGCCGGCCGGAATGCGTAGCCGGCCCCGCCCGCCAGCCGCCAGTCGGCCCCATAGGCGCTGAAGGCCGTCACCCGCCCGACATGGCAGACGGCGTAGAAGCTGACCTCCTCGCCGACGATGCGCTGCTGGACGACCCAGGGCGCCGCAGGCGTCGGGGCGATGGCGGCGAGATGGCCGGCTCCGGGCGCGATCAGGGTCCGGGCGCCGAAGCGCGACCAGACCGGCTTGACCACGACGTCGGGCCCGGGGCCGGTCAGGGCGGCCAGCATCGCGCGGCTGGTCGCCGTCGCGGTCTGCGGCGCGGGGAGCGACAGACGTCGGCACAGGGCGGCGAACCGGTCCTTGGCGTGCAGGGTCGCCAGCTGGTCCATGCCCGGGGCGAACAGCCGCCCGGAGAAGCCGTCGGGCTCGGCCAGGGCCGCGAGATGGAACACCTCCTCGCAGGTCGGGATGATGCACACGGGGGCCAGCCGGGCGACCAGGTCGCGGAGGTCGCGGGCGAAGGCGGCGGGGCGTTCGACCGGCGAGGCGTAGCGATGCACCGGGCCGGCGGTGCGGGAGGCCCGCGCCATCCAGGCCGGACTGCAATCCGCCAGATGCGGATCGAAGCCCGCGGCGCGCAGGCTGCGGGCGATGTCCAGCGCCGCCGCGGCCCGGGCACCGGTGATCAGGACCCGCTCAGCCATCCGACCAGCGCACCCGCCGCCGCTTGACCCCGTCCGCCGCCGGACGGCCGCCGGCGCGCACGGGCCGGTCGACGCCCCGCGCCGCCAGAAGGGCCTCGACCGCCGTCATGGCGGCATCCCTCCGGTCCGGATCGGCCTCGACGGCGACGCCCCCCGCGGAGCCGACGGCGCGCCACTCCTGTTCAGGGCCGACGGCGGCGCTGACGGCGGTCTCGACCTCTCGCGGACAGACCACCGCCCCGGGCCAGCGCCACAGATCCTCGAAACGCCCCTCGACCGGATGCACGGCGGTCAGGGGCGAGCCGCAAGGACAGGGCGCGGACAGCGGCTCCAGCAGATCGGGCAGACGGACCCGGATCATCGGCTGGGTCGTGCGGCGCAGGTCGGTGACCACCGGCAGGAACCGGCTGGTTCCGGGCACGGGTTCGCGCTCGACGATCAGCACATCCTCGTTCAGGTGCAGGGTTCCGAACCGGCAGGCGGCGCCGAGGAAGCCCTCGGTGGCCTGGTAGATGGGATCAGGCCGGGCGCCGAGGGTCGCATCGATCCAGCTCCGTTCGGCCTCGCCCATCGGTTCCGCGCCGTAGAAGAGGCGGCGCAGTCGCCATGGCCCGTCCGTGCGGCGGGCGAGGTCCGCCAGCGCCTGCGGCGGCGCGATCAGCACGTCCGGCGCAAAGGCCCGCAATTGCGCGAATCGCTCGGCCGCCGGCACGGCGAGACCCACGAACAGGAAGCGGAACGGACCGGCGGCGCCGACGTCGCCGTAGAGTCGGTTGTCCGCGCGTAGGCACAGGGCGATCCGGGTCGGGCGGAACAGGGCGTCGGGGGGGAGAAGCCGGGCGAGGATGTGGCCCACCCATCCGGCGCGTTCCGCCGGGCTGGTCACGAACAGGCCGGGCCGCCCGGATGAACCGGAGGAGAAGCCGGCGACGATCCCCGGTCGAACCTCGCCTGAACCGCCGGTCTCGCCCGCTTGCGCGGCGGCCTCGGCCTCCGCCCGGGCCAGACCGAGGGTGTTCCAGCCGTCGAAGCCCTCGCGAAGGGCGTCTGGCCGCATCACGGGAAAGTCCTCAAGCGGCCGGCCTGCGAGCGCGTGGATCGCCGGCGTCCGGGCCACGATCGGCGCCATCTCCCGCCACAGCCGCGCCTGCCGCGTCGCGACCCGGGCGGGCGTGCGCAGGGTTGCGGCCGTCCAGCGGGCGCCGGCCCACGCTTTCAGCAGGGCGGACCGGTCAGCCTGCATGACCGGAATCCGTCTCGACCTCGCCGCAGTGAGAGGGGGTTATGACCAGTTCCCGATTCCGCGCCCACAGACGGTGCAGGGCGTTCAGCGTCTCGCGGCAGGCGCCGGTCTCGCCCAGCAGGGCGGTGGTCAGGCGCGGCGGCGGGACGTCGTCGCGCACGGCGCCGCTGGACCAGGCCGCATCGGCGATCAGGAAGCGGGTCCGGTCGTCGGTCTGGCGCACCAGCAGGCCCCAGTGACCGGGGCAGTGGCCGGGGAGTTGGACCGCCAACAGCGAGCCGTCGCCCAGCAGATCGGCGCCGGTCTCGAACGGGGTCAGGTCCGGACCGAGGGCGACGCGCGGCTGATCCTCGAAAAAGGTCGACCGGGCGTCGATGTCGGCGGGGGCGAGGGCGGCCAGGACGCCCCGACGCACGCGGGCGAACCGTCCCTTGCGCCGGACCTGTTCCAGCCCGGCGCGGGCGCAGAAGATACGGGCCTCCGGAAAGCGGGTCAGTCCGGCGACGTGGTCGCCGTGGAAATGGGAGACGACGACGGCGCGGATGTCGGACGGCGCGAAGCCGAAGGCGGGCAACTGGTCCGCCACCGCCTCGCCGGGTCCGAAACGGACCGGAGTGGTCCAGCGGTAGAGGCGTTCAGGGAAGGGCTCGGTGGCGGCGAAGAAGGCCGGATCATAGCCGGTGTCGAACAGGATGGGCCCTTCGTCCGGGTGAACGATCAGGGCCGCCAGGGCCGGAAAGACAGCAGGCGCCAGACCGGCGTCGCGGCGGGTCATGAGCGCCGGGTGCGAACACGAGCCGGCGCGCAGGATGTGGACGCGGCAGCGTTTCATGACGCCGCCAGTCGGGGCGCGACGGCCAGTGCGGACTCGACGGCGTCGTACTCGGGCTCGTAGCCCAGCAGCCGGCGGGCCTTGTCGAGGTCGAAGGTCTGGGACCAGGCGAGGGTCGACAAGGTGTAGGGCGTCAGGACCGGCTCCGGTCGACCGGGCAGGACCCGGCACAGGGCCTCCGCCCCGACCGACAGGGCCTGTCCAAGCGCGAGGGGCAGGGGCACGGTGCGGACCTCCACATCCAGCGCCCGCCCCAGCCGGCCGATCAGCTCCCGAACCGGCAGGGCGGCGCCGCCGGTGATATTGATCGCCTGCCCGCCGACGATCTCGCGACGGACGTCGGCCAGCACGAGGGCGCGGGCGGCGTCGCGAACGTCGGTGAGCTCGACCTTGGCCTGGCCGTCGCGGAACAGGGGGAACCGGCCCCGCCGCACCAGCCGGAGGATGCGCGGCAGCAGGACCGCATCGTCCGGCCCGATGATGGCCCGCGGGCGGATGGCGACGGTGCGAAAGCCGGGCGCGTCCCCGGCCAGGACCAGCCGCTCGGCCTCCCCCTTGGTGCGGGCGTAGGCGTTCAGCGGGCGGTCGGGCCAGGGCGTCGCCTCTGTAAGCCCGGTCTGGTCCGCCCAGCGGGCGTAGACTGACGGGGAGGAGACGAAGACGAACGATCCCGTCCCCGCCCGCCGTGCGGCGGCGAGGAGGTCGCGGGTCAGGTCGACATTGGCGCGCTGGAAGGCGGCGTCGGCGCCCCAGGGACTGGACAGGGCGGCGGCGTGGAAGACGACGTCTGTTTCCCGGCACATGGCGTCCGGGCCCAGATCGAACAGATCGCCCGCCACGGCCTCGGCACCCATGGCCTGCAGCCGGGCGACGGCGGCGGGACTGCGACCGGTCGCCCGCACCGCATAGCCGGCGTCCAGCAGAGCCCGGGTAAGACCGAGGCCGAGACCGCCGGTGGCGCCGGTGACCAGGGCGCGTCGGGTCATGTCCGCAACACCATCGCCGCCGAACTGATGCCGGCGGCCGTGCCGATCAGAAGCACGGTTCTGCCGCCCCCGAGCAGGCCCCGCGCCCGCGCCTCGGCCAGCACCGTTGGCAGGGAGGCGGCGATCTGGTTGCCGTGGGTGGCGAAGATGTCGACCACCCGGTCCGGATCCCCGCCCATCAGCCGCCGCACATGCTCAATCCCCGGCGCACTGGCCTGGTGGCCGACGATGATGTCGACCGTCTCGCGGGTCAGGCCGGCCTCGCCAAGCACCCGGTCGATCAGGGCGGGCAAGGTTCGCGCCGCGGCCTTGAAGATGCCGAAGGCGTCCATGTGGAAGCGCGCGCCCTCGGCCAGGGCGACCAGCCCATGCTCGATGCGGATGCGCGTCCCGCCGCTGCGCAGGGTGGCCAGGTCCTTGCCTTCGCCATAGGTCTCGAAGCCGCGCGCCAGCAGGCCGGGGCCGTCAGTATCCGCGCCGGCCTCGACGCAGACGGCTGCCGCCCCGTCGCCGAAGATGGCCGCCGCGGATGGGATGTCCCAGTCCAGTCCCGCCGAGGCGATGTCGCTGGAGACGATCAGGGCGCGGCGGAAGCGACCAGTCTCGAAGCCCATGGCGGCGACGTCCAGCGCCGCCAGGAAGGACAGGCAGGTCTGGTTGACGTCGAAGGCCCAGATTCCGGACTTTCCGAGGCCGAGGGCCTGCTGGATCAGCACCGAGGCGCCGGGGATGGGCTGTTCCATCACCGCGCAGGCGCCGATCAGGACGTCGAAGTCACCCTCGGCCCAGCCGGCCATGGCGAGGGCACGGCGCGCGGCCTCGGCGCCCATCATGGAGGTGGTTTCGTCGGGGGCGGCGACGCCGCGGGCGGCGATGCCGAACTGCGCCTCGGTCCAGCCGGCGGGTTGGCCGAAGACGGCGTCCAGCGCCTGCGACGGCCGGGTTTCGCGCGGGGCGTAGGCCCCCAGGCCGGCCAGGATCATCGGCGTCATGGCGTCAGGTTAGCCGCGCCGCCTGACCTCGTCCATGCGCCGGAATTCAGTCCTGATGCTCGACCAGATGGCGGCCGCGCACCATGCGGACGAATGGCAGGGGCCGGTCCGGTCGGGCCAGCCTTTCGCCCACCTCGCCCAGGACGAAGCGGGTGATTGCGGGAAGGTCCAGCGACTGGGTCTCCGCCAGCGGCAGCCAGGCGATCTCGTCCAGCTCGCCGGAGCCGGCGGTTGGTTCAGGATGCAGCAGGGCCCGGGCGTCGGCCATGAAGAAGCGAGCGTCGAAACGCCGGGTCCGTCCCGGCGGGGTGATGGCGCGGGCGACATAGGCGAGGGCGGCCAGGTCCGGCAGGGCCCCGACGGCCCGGAACTCGCGCCAGGGGCCGGCGACCGAGGCGGCGGGGGCCGGCGCGGCGAGCAGCAGGCCCGTCTCCTCGAAGGTCTCCCGCACGGCGGCGAGAGCCAGGGCGCGGGCGCGGCGCGCGGGAACCTCCCGGGCCAGGCGGGCCGTCTCCCGGTCCGGCAGGTCATTGGCCGAGGCGGCGCTGAAGTCCGACCGGTCGATCCGGCCCCCGGGGAAGACCCATTTGGCGGCCATGAAGACATGTCCCGGCGCCCGGCGGCCCATGAGCACCTCGGGTTTTCCCCTGCGTACGCGGGTCAGGATCAGGGTGGCGGCGTCCTTCGGCGGCTGGCGGCCTCCGACGCGCGGGGCGTCGGCCAGGTCGCGGTCGGAATCGAAGGGCGTGGTCATCCCGGGGGCCTTAGCACGACCGCGGCGCACCCGACCTGACGATTCCCGGTTCGCGGCGGACGCTTCAATCGTCGATGCGGGTTCCGGTCAGGATCAGCACCGACAGATCCCGGTTCGGAGTGTAGTTCTGCCGCCGGATCTCGAACCGGGTCGGGCTGATCTTGCGCACGCCCTCACCGCAGAAGCTGACCAGATTGCGCGACGAGCCCTTGTCGACCACGAGGCGGAAGTCGCCGATCGGCTCGGCCCAGTTGGCGCCGGTGGTCAGGATGTAGTCGACCCAGGTTTCGGACAGGTACAGGCCGCGCGACCGCATCCGCCGCGCGCCGGCGCGGAAGGCGTCGTCGGTGCAATACCGGGCGGCCGCCTCGCTGGCGTACTCGCCCGACTCCATCGCCGGGTCGCCGAACAGGCTGCCGGCGGAGCCGCCGACGGCGGGCGTGTACCGGTGCCTCACGTCCAATTCTCGACCAGCGGGGAAGACCTGGGTCCAGTAGTGGGTGGTTTTCAGGGTCCAGAGCGGCGCGAGTTCCAGGTTGCGGACCCCGCCGTCGGACCAGGAGCGGTCCTCGACCAGGCCCATTTCGATCAGCATGTCGATCTGCGGCTGCGGCAGGGCGGCCAGAGCCTGCATGGTTGCGTCGCCCCGCGGCGAGGGCGGGACGCCGAGGCCGCGCAGCAGGCCGGTATGATCGACCCCGTTCAGCAGGGCCTTCTGCTCGACATTGGTGGCCACGCGCCGGCCGTTCACCATAGTAGTGAAGGGCATCTGCAGGGGATCCTCAAGCGCGACGTCGCTCTCGATGCCGCCCTGCAGGTCGGGCATGGGAAAGGCGACCAGGGTGGCGATGTCCCGGGCGGTCCGGTTGAAGAACCGGTAGCGGACCCGGATCTCCCGCGCCGAGACATAGAGATCCTCGGACCGCATCTCGATGCCGTCGGTGCGCTGCAGGACCAGGCCGCCGGTCCCCATGGAGGCGACGCTGTCGTTCGCGACGGCCGGCGCGGCGAGCACGAGGGCGGCGAGCAGGGCGGCGGCGGAGCGGTTCAGTCTGGTCATGATGTCCTCCCGCACCGACGTTAGCCGAACGGGCGAGACGATGTCGTGACGATTTCCACCGTCAGCGCCGCTTGCCCTTGCGCACCCCCTTGAGCCCGCCGGAGGGACGTCCGCCCTTGGGCGGTTTGGGCCCGCCGGGACGGCCGCCCCCGCGCTTGGGAAAACCGCCGCCGCCGGGGCCGCGAGCGCGCTGGCCCAGCCGCGGGGCCGGGGCGTTGGGATCGCGCGGGGCCGGTTCGGACAACATCTCGAACACCAGTCCGCCGGTGATCGGGGTGGCCTCCTTGAGACGCACCTCGACGGTCCGGCCCAGTGTCCAGCGTGCGCCGCTGCGCTCGCCGACGAGGGCGTGGGACTTGTCGTCGTGGGTGAAATACTCGGTCCCCAGGGTCGACACCGGCACGAGGCCGTCGGCGCCGGTCTCGTCCAGCCGGATGAACAGGCCGAAGCGGGTCACGCCGGTGATGCGGCCGGGGAAGGTCGCCCCGACCCGCTCCTGCAGGAAGGCGGCCATATAGCGGTCCATGGCGGCGCGCTCGGCGGCCATGGAGCGGCGCTCGGTCATGGTCACCTGTTCGGCGATGGCCGGCAGTTCGCTGATCTCGCGATCGGTCAGGCCGTCCTTGCCGAGGCCCAGGGCGCGGATCAGGCCGCGGTGGACGATCAGGTCGGAATAGCGCCGGATCGGCGAGGTGAAGTGGGCGTAGCGGTCGAGGTTGAGGCCGAAATGGCCGACGTTCTCGGCCGAATAGATGGCCTGCATCTGGCTGCGCAGGACCACCTCGTTGACGACCTCGGCGTGGTCGCCGCCGCGCGTCTCGTCCAGCAGCTTGTTGAACCGTTTGGTGGTCGCCGGCTCGCCCTTGGTCCACGGCTTGCCGATGGTCTGGAGGAAGTCGCCGAGGTTGAACAGCTTCTCCTGACTGGGCGCGTCGTGGACGCGGTACAGCAGGGGCGTCTTCTTCTGCTCCAGCGTCTCGGCGGCGCAGACGTTGGCCTGGATCATCATCTCCTCGATCAGCCGGTGGGCCTCAAGGCTGACGCGCGGCTCGATCGAGATGATCTGGCCCTGGTCGTTCATGCGGATGCGGCGTTCAGGGCTTTCGATGGCCAGCGGGCTGCGCTTCAGACGGCCCTTGAGCATGGTCCGGTAGGCGGCCCACAGGGGCTCCAGGATGGCGGCCATGATCGGGCCGGTCGCGTCGTCGGTCTGGCCGTCGATGGCGGCCTGGGCCTGTTCGTAGGACAGCTTGGCCTGCGACCGCATCAGCCCACGCACGAACTTGTGCGCGGTCTTCCGGCCATCCCTGTCGAAGACCATGCGCACGGCCATGCAGGCGCGGTTCTCGCCCTGCTTCAGGCTGCACAGTCCGTTGGACAGGCGTTCGGGCAGCATGGGCTCGACGCGGTCGGGGAAGTAGGTCGAGTTGCCCTTGTCGCGCGCCTCGCGGTCGAGGTTGGTGTTGGGCCGGACGTAGGCCGCGACGTCGGCGATGGCGACCCAGACGATCCAGCCGTCGGCGTTCTTCGGATCCTCGTCGCGCATGGCGTAGACGGCGTCGTCGTGGTCGCGGGCGTCGGCGGGGTCGATGGTGATCAGCGGCAGGTCGCGCAGGTCCTCGCGGCCCTTGAGCGCCGGCAGTTCCTGATCCTCGGCCTCCTTCTCGACGGCCTCGGAGAAGCCCATCGGGACGTTGTGGGCGGCGATGGCGATCAGGGAGGCGGCGCGGGCGTCGCCCTCGTGGCCGATCTTCTCGAGGATCTTGCCGCGTTTGGGACCGTAGCGCTGGTCACCCTGCTCGATGGCGGCCAGAACCAGATCGCCGTCGCGCAAACCCTCGGCCTGGGCGTGGGGCACCAGCAGGACGTCCTTGGAGCGGCGATCGACGGGCTCGACCCGAACCTCCTTGTTGGACTTCCGGATGACGCCCAGCACCTTGTTGGCGCCGGCGTCCAAGGTTTTGATCAGACGGGCTTCCCAGCCGTCCTCGCCGCGGGCGAATTTGACCAGGACGCGATCGCCCATGCCGGGCGCCGGGCCTGGCTTGTCGTTGTCGGGGACCAGCAGGGCGCGCGGGGCGTCGGCCGAGGCCTCGACCAGACGGACGTAGAGTTCGCCGTCCATGTCGCGCTCGACCACGTCGGCGACGCCGACGGCGGGCAGGGCGCCGACCTCGGAAAAGCCTTTGCGGCCGCGTTTCCCGAGCTTGCCGGCCTCCTCAAGGGCGCGGATCATTTCGCGCAGGGCGCGCCGCTCGCCGCCCTTCAGGCCGAAATGGCGGGCGATATCGGTTTTTTCGGCTGTTCCGGCTTCGCGGAGGAAGGCGATCAGCGTCTCTTCGTCGGGGAGTCCGGCGACGGGCCGGCGGGGTGATTTGCTCATTTGTATCCTTGATAACGCAGGACCGGCCTGTTCGGAGGCGAAATCTTGCGCGGCTTGTGATGGAGGGGGGCTGCGCCTAGCTTCCGGCGCGAAGCCCCCTGGAGTTTGTGAATGTCATTGGCCGCCGCCCCCGTCCTGTCCGGTCCGACCGGCTCCCTGCTGGACCTGATCGGCAAGACGCCGATGGTGGAGGTGACGAAGATCGACACCGGCCCCTGCCGTCTGTTCCTGAAGCTGGAGGCGCAGAATCCGGGCGGGTCGATCAAGGACCGCATCGCCCTGTCGATGATCGCGGCGGCCGAAGCGGAGGGGTTTCTGAAACCCGGCGGGACCATCGTCGAGGCGACGGCCGGCAATACGGGTCTGGCGCTGACGCTCGTCGGTCAGGCCAAGGGCTATAAGGTGCTTCTGGTGATCCCGGACAAGATGTCCAAGGAAAAAATCCAGCATCTCAGGGCCATGGGCGCCGATGTTCGCCTGACGCGTTCGGATGTCCCGCACGGGCATCCCGAATATTACACCGACATGGCCGAGCGGCTGGCGCAGCAGATCCCGGGCGGATTCTACGTCAACCAGTTCGCCAATGACGCCAACTCCCTGGCCCATTTCCAGACCACGGGCCCCGAAATTTACGAACAGATGGGCGGCGATATCGACGCCTTCGTCGCGGGCATCGGCTCGGGCGGGACCATCACCGGCATCGCCCAGTATCTGAAGAGCGTGGGCTCCAAAGCCGAGATCATCCTCGCCGATCCGGTCGGCTCGACCCTGGCCGGAATCGTCAACGAGGGCGTGCCGGGGCCGGAGGGGAGCTATACCGTCGAAGGCATCGGCCAGAATTTCGTGCCTGACACGGCGAAGATGGACCTGATCGACAAGGCCTATTCCATCCCCGACGCCGAGGCGATCGCGACCGTGCGGGAACTCCTTCTGAGAGAAGGCGTGCTGGCCGGATCGTCGTCGGGCACCCTGATCGCGACAGCCCTGCGCTGGTGCCGCGAACAGACGGAGCCGAAGCGGGTGGTGACCTTCGTCTGCGACACCGGCGCCAAGTATCTGTCCAAGGTCTACAACGACGCCTGGCTGGCGGATCAGGGCCTCGGCGGCCAGCCGATTCACGGCGACCTGTCGGACCTGATCAGCCGCAAATACGAGAACGGCGATGTGGTCGTCGCGGGACCGGGGGACACCCTGGACACGGCGTTCAAGCGCATGCGCGGGGCCGATGTCTCGCAACTGCCGATCATCGAGGATGGCCGGCTGGTCGGCATTCTCGACGAAAGCGACCTGGTCCAGGTGATGAACACTGATGAGATCACCCGCAAGGAACGGTTCGCCCGTCCCGTGAGCTCGGCGATGACCCGGGACCTCGATACGGTGCAGGTCGGTGAAAGCCTGGATGCCCTGATCCCCCTGTTCGACCGCGACCGTGTGGCGATCGTGCTGGACGGCGAGAAATTCGTGGGATTGATCACCCGCACCGACCTGATCAACCACCTCAGCCTGAACCGTTGAACCGCATGACGATCAAGAACAGCCAGGGCTTTTCGACCCGGGCCATCCACGCCGGACAACGCCCGGATCCGACCACCGGCGCGGTGATGACGCCGATCTACGCCACCTCGACCTACGCCCAGGAAAGCCCGGGCGTGAACAAGGGCTATGAATACGCCCGCGGCAAGAACCCGACGCGCGAGGCGTTCGAGGCCTGTCTGGCTGACCTGGAAGGCGGCACGCACGGCTTCGGCTTCGCCAGCGGCATGGCGGCCACCTCGACCGCGCTGGAGTTGCTGGACGCGGGATCGCACATCGTCACCGGCGACGACCTGTACGGCGGATCGTGGCGGCTGTTCGAGCGGGTGCGGCGACGGTCGATGGGGCTGGATTTCGCCTATGTCGATCTCAGCGACCTCGCGGCCGTCGAGGCGGCGATCACGCCGAAGACGAAACTGATCTGGGCCGAGACCCCGACCAATCCGCTGATGAAACTGGCCGACATCGAGGGCCTGTCCCGGATCGCGAAGAAGCATGGCCTGCTGCTGATCGTCGACAACACCTTCGCCACGCCGTGGAGCCAGCAGCCGCTCGCCTTGGGGGCGGACGTGGTCATGCATTCGGCGACCAAATATCTGAACGGCCACTCCGACATCATCGGCGGGGCGCTGGTGACGGCGAACCCCGAGATGGCGAAGGAGATCAAGTTCCTCCAGAATTCCGTCGGCGGGGTGATGGGGCCGTTCGACGCCTTCCTCGCCAACCGGGGCCTGAAGACGCTCGGCCTGCGCATGAGGGCGCACAATGAGAACGCCCTCGCCGTGGCCCGCTGGCTGGAGGAGCGGAAGGGGATCGCCAGGGTGATCTACCCCGGCCTGATCAGCCATCCGCAGCACGATCTGGCGTCACGCCAGATGAACGGCCGCTATGGCGGCATGGTCACGGCCCTGATCGACGGCGATCTGGAGCGCACGAAGCGCGTGCTGGAGCGGGTTCAGGTCTTCACCCTCGCGGAATCGCTGGGCGGGGTCGAAAGCCTGGTCAACCACCCGGCCATCATGACCCACGCCTCGGTGCCGAAAGAGCTGCGCGAGGCGGGCGGCGTGACCGACAACCTGATCCGGCTGTCGGTCGGCGTGGAGGAGGTCGAGGACCTGATCGCGGATCTGGATCAGGCGCTGGCCGTCTGATTCAGGCGGCCTTGCTGTCCGGCAGGGCGGTCTGGTGGCCGGTCGCCGGGACGACCTTCTTCTTGGCCGGGGCGCGGGGCTTCTTGACGGCGGTGGTCGTCTTGTCCGCAGCGCGTTTGGCGATTTCGTCGTCGATCAGGGGCACCAGTTCAGCCGCGGTGGCCATCTTGGTGGGGGAGCCGCTTTCCGACAGGCGAACCGCGTTGAGGCGCAGGGCCTTCAGGTCGGGGTCGGTCATGGTCGGGAGTTTTTCGGCCAGCGGGGTCATCGGCTTCTCCTGAAGTTGAAAAACAGTCGGGCCGGCGCCTGTTCGGCGGCCGGCCCTTCCGTCAGCCGGGGCTAGGCCCGGCAGGGTCGCTTGTCGGAAACTATTCGGCGGCCTTCAGGCGACCGGCCGATTCCTTGCCCGAACGCGAGTCGCGTTCGACTTCGTACGAGATTTTCTGGTTCTCGTTCAGGGTGCCCAGGTCGGACGTTTCAACGGCCGAAGCGTGGACGAAAACGTCCTTGCCGCCGTCATCGGGGGCGATGAAGCCGTAACCCTTGGTGGAGTTGTACCATTTCACAGTGCCGGTAGCCATTTTGAGACCTCCGTTAGGCGTTGACCGCCGGAAGAGGTTCCGGGTCGGCCTGTCGGGTCTGAATGGGATCGGCTTTGGACCTCGGTGCGCGATGCAAAGGGGCAGCAGCGTTTCGCAGTGAGATCGACGTAGCCTCAGGTGGGCGCTTTCCGGCCCAATAGCAAGCGGCGCCGTGCAGATAGCAAAACGGCGGCGAAGGCTTTCGCCCTCGCCGCCGTCGAAATCATGCGTCGGTAAAGCCCGACGCGTGAACTCAGCCTTCGGTCTTCAGCTGACCAGCCGATTCCTTGCCCGAACGCTTGTCGCGCTCGATTTCGTAGGAAACCTTCTGGTTTTCATCGAGGCCGCGCAGGCCCGCTTGTTCGACGGCCGAGATGTGGACGAAAACGTCCTTGCCGCCGTCGTCAGGCTGGATGAAGCCGTAGCCCTTGGTGGAGTTGAACCATTTCACAGTGCCGGTAGCCATTTTCAGGACCTCCGCTAGCAGTTGGCCACAGGGAAAAGCCCCTGGGGCCTGTCGGGTCTGAAAGGAGCGGCTAGACCTCAGTGCGAAAGCAGAGGGTGGCGTTTCGCAGAGAGCTCGACAAAACGCTTTTGGACTGGCGGCGCACCGAAATCAAGGCGCCCCCGGTCTGGCTATTCCGCGGCTTCGCCCTCGGGGGCCGCGACATAGTGCTCCTGGCACAGCTTGCGCAGGGCGGCCGTCAGGGTCGGCCCGTACAGGGAATCCTGGATGCGCTCGAAGCCTTCCGACTGGAGCGCCTGCTTGATTTCGCCGACGGTGCGGCAGCCTCCGCCGCGCGCCAGTTCATAGGCGCGTTCGAGGGTCGTGGGACGATGGCTGGACATCTATCCTAGATAGGGGCCCCGGTCGGAAATGCGAGGCCCCCGTCCGGGTTTCAGACCGGTTTCAGAAGGCGAAGCTGATTCCAGCCACCAGGGCGTCGGCATATTGTTCGCCCGGCACATCGGCGTCGGTCGCATGATAACGCAGGTCGGCGTCGATGTTCGAAGTCAGGGCGTAGGTCAGGCCCGCGTTCCAGCCCGTATAGTCGAGGCTGTTGTTCTGCTCGCGGCGGCCGATCGAGGCGGTGCCTTTCAGCCGGTCGGTGAAGTCCCAGCCCACCCGGGCCTCGACCCAGGTCCAGGCTTCGGTCGAACCCGTGCCGTCCGGCGAGTGCTGCAGCCGCAGGCGGCCGCTGGCCGGACCGATCGACCGCTTCACATCGGCGGTGAACTCCCAGGCGCCGTCGTCATAGCCGTCCACGGCGTCGACCTGGTATTTGAACGTGGCGTTCAGATCGAGATCGAAGCCGGCGACCTCGGGACGCACGCCGGCGCCCACGGCCAGTTCCAGCTCCGAGCCGCTGGAGCTCTTGATGGTCTGGAATCCGGGCCCTGCATAGAACAGGCCGGAAGCGCTCTCCCATTCGGCCTCGCCCCAGACGAAGGCCTCGCCGTCGGATTTGGAAGCATCCTTGGACCGGTTATCCGTGCCCGCGCCGAAGGCGAACGCCCAGTCGCCTGCCGGGGCGGCGTCCTGGGCCATGGCCGGGGCGGCGCTGATGAGCAGGGCGGTGGCCGCAGCGGCGGCGGTCGTCAGGGTGCGGAGCATGTATGTCGCCTCGATTGAACGAGGCGGGGTCTAGAGCCGGTTCTTGTAGAAATTGTCACAGGCTTGCGAATGTTCTTCCAGCATGCGGGCGACCAGCTCCGCTACGGGCAGCACGTCGCGCACTCCGGCCGACCCCTGGCCCGCGGACCAGACCGTCTTCCAGGCCTTGGCCTCGTCGGCCATGTCCAGCTTGTGTTCGGGCAGGGATTTGGGATCGATGCCGTTGGCGATCAGCGACGGGGTCAGGAAATTGGCCGGTATGCCCGAGACGGCAGGGGTGTAGGTTATGTCCGAGGCACCGGCCTCGACGACCATCTGCTTGTACTCGGCCTGGGCCATTGATTCCGTCGTCGAGATGAAGCGCGTGCCCATATAGGCGAAGTCGGCCCCCATCATCCGCGCCGCCGCCACGTCCCGGCCGGTCGACAGGCAGCCGGACAGGATGATGGTTCCGTCGAAGAAGGAACGGACCTCCTCGACCAGGGCGAAGGGATTGACCACTCCCGCGTGGCCGCCCGCGCCGTTGGCCACCAGGATCAGGCCGTCGACCCCCGCCTGGGCCGCCTTGCGGGCGTGGCGGACATTGGCGATGTCGTGGAAGACCACCCCGCCGTAGCCGTGGACCGCATCGACCACGTCCCGGACTGCGCCAAGCGAGGTGATGATCAGCGGCACCTTCTCCTCGACCGAGACCATCATGTCGGCCATCAGCCGTGGATTGGTCGGATGGACGATGTGGTTGACGCCGAAGGCTGCGGCGTCGGGCTTCAGCCGCGACTTGATCCCGCGAACCCAGTCCCGATAGCCCTCGGTGGTGCGCTGGTTCAGCGACGGGAAGGTGCCGATGACCCCGGCGTTGCAGGCCTCGACGACCAGGTCCGGGCCGGAGACCAGGAACATGGGCGCCGCGATGACCGGCAGCTTCAGACCCTTTTGCAGCGATGCCGGAATGGCCATGGCGATATCCCCCGTTGTCTTTGACTACGGATAGCGGGGTGTCGCCGGGGAAAGCAAATCCGCCGCGCCCAGGTCGCGGGGAAGCCGGGCCTGCTCCCGGCCAGTCAGCTCCCCAGCAGTTCCCGCCCGATCAGGAAGCGCCGGATCTCGTTGGTGCCGGCGCCGATGTCGTACAGCTTGGCGTCGCGCACCAGCCGCTCGACCGGCCACTCCTTGGTATAGCCGGCGCCGCCCAGCGCCTGCACGGCCTCAAGGCTGACCTTCACCGCGTTTTCCGAGGCCAGCAGGATGGCGCCGGCGGCGTCGTAGCGGGTGGTCTTGCCCTGGTCGCAGGCTTTGGCCACGGCGTAGACATAGGCGCGGGCGCTGTTCAGGGCGACGTACATGTCGGCGACCTTGGCCTGCATCAGCTGGAAGCTGCCGATGGCCTTTCCGAACTGCTTGCGCTCGCGGACATAGGGCAGGACCACGTCCAGCGCCGCCTGCATGATCCCCAGCGGACCGGCTGACAGCACGGCCCGCTCATAGTCGAGGCCGCTCATCAGCACACCGGCGCCGCCGCCGACCGGGCCCATGACGTTCTCTTCCGGAACCTCGCAGTCCTCGAACACCAGCTCGGCGGTGTCCGAGCCGCGCATGCCCATCTTGTCGAGCTTCTTGGAGACGCTGAAGCCCTTCATCCCCTTCTCGATCAGGAAGGCGGTGACGCCGCCGTTGCCTTCGCCGGTGCGGGCATAGACCACCAGGGTCTCGGCGTGCGGGGCGTTGGTGATCCAGAATTTGGTGCCGTTCAGGACGTAGCGGTCGCCGTCCTTGCGGGCCTGGGTGCGCATCGACATGACGTCGGAGCCCGACCCGGCTTCGGACATGGCCAGCGAACCCACATGCTCACCGGAGATGAGTTTGGGCAGATATTTCCGCTTCTGTTCTTCCGTGCCCCAGCGGCGGATCTGGTTGACGCACAGGTTGGAGTGGGCCCCGTAGGCCAGGCCGATCGAAGCCGAGGCGCGGGAGACCTCCTCCATCGCGACCACATGCTCGAGGTAGCCGAGCCCGAGGCCGCCGTACTCTTCCTCGACGGTGATCCCGTGCAGGCCCAGCTCGCCCATCTCGGGCCACAGCTCGCGCTTGAAGGCGTTGGTCTCGTCGATCTCGGCGGCCAGGGGCGCCAGACGGTCGGTCGCCCAGCGGGCGGTGGTCTCGCGGATCATGTCGGCGTTCTCGCCGAGGCCGAATTCCATCGATTGGGGGGCGTTGGGAATGCTCATGGCGGCGGGCGTAGCATCGCCCGCGCCCGACGCAAAGCCGCTCAAACCTCTCCCGGGGGAGAGGGAGGGTCAGTCCGGCTTGCCCCAGCGGACATAGAGGTTCCAGGACGACACGCCGACGCAGATCACGCCGATCAGGGCCAGGGCCCAGGCGATGACGGTGGTCTCGCCCATGTCGGACGGCTGTTCGACCGACAGGCGGAAGGCGGCGGCCGAGGCTGCGCAGGAGGCGAGGCCCGTCGCGCCCATGATCAGGAAGGCCCCGGTCTCGCTCCAGTCGAAACGACGCGGGCCGGCCGGCTCGATCTCGTGTCGCAGGACTGAAAGCGTCGGCTCGTCCTCGAACAGGATCGTCTCCTCTGCGGGCGCAGCGGCGCGCTGCTCCGAGGGCCAGACAGGCCGCTCGGTCTCGACGAAGTCCGCTTCCGTTGCCGGCGTCAGGACGAGATCCTGGTCCATCGGCGGGAAGGGCGAGGCGACCGGCGCAGCGGGGGGAACCAGCGGCGCAACGGGCGCGGCGGACCCAGCCGGTTCCGCGGGTGCGGCGGGCTCCTCGGGCGCCGCGGCCTCAGCGGCCTCAGCGGCCTCAGCGGGCGCGACTGGTTCTGCAGGCGCCGGTTCGGCCGTGCGAATCACCTCCGCGGGTTCCGGCGTTGCGGCGACGGGGCGGGGTTCTTCCGCCGGAGGCGCGCTGGCGAAGCCGGGCAGGGGCCCGATGATGGCGGCCGCGTAGGGCGAATAGCGGTCCAGACTAACCCGCGTCACGGCATCGGCCGGCTGGAAGGCGGGGGACTCGAAGGCGGGCGGCTCAGGGGCCCAGGAGGGATCGGGCGCGTCCGGCGCGGCGGTCACCGCCGCCGGCTCCGACGGAGCGACTGGCGGTTCGGGCTCTTCGCCCAGCAGGGCGGCGACGGCGGCGGCGCGGACCTCGGCCGCCGGTTCGATCGTCTCCGGCGCCGGCGTCGGTTCAGCGGCAGGCTCGACCGGCGGCGGGGGAAGGGGGGCGGCCAGCAACTCGGCCAGGGTGACCGCAGAGCCGGGATCGGCGACGAACAGGGCCCGTTCGGCGGCGCGACGGCGCAGGCGGGACTCGGCCGAGACGTCCTCGGGCCAGCCGATCAGGGCGTCGGCGGCCTGGCCGGCCCGACCTTCGTTCAGGCGCTGCAGTACATCGGAGGCCAGGAAGCGGCTGACGCCGACAGAAACGGCGAAGCTGGCGAGGGCGTCGAACTGGTGCTGGTTCAGCGGGCAGGAAACCTGCTCATTGAGGGCCTTCACCACCGGCATCAGGTCGTATTGCAGCAGAAGTTCGGCGTCCGCCTCGGCGACGGTCAGTCCCTCGCGGGCCGAGGCCGTATGGCCATAGCCGATGACCCAACGGCCGTCCTCTTCCTGCACCGCGCGCGGTCGGAAGCCCTCAAAGCTCTTGATGAGGACCATCCCCTCGCGGGAGACTTTCAGACGGGGCGTGGGCGTTGCGGACACGGATTGACCCAAATCGAGACGGGCGCGCTCGCCCGAAGAGAGAGCCAGCAAGGGGCGCGCCGCGACGCGACGCAGCTACAGCAGGATAATGCCGGCGAGACCCAGGAAGCTGAAGAAGCCGACCGTATCGGTGATCCAGGTCACGAACACGGGCGAGGCCACGGCGGGGTCCCGGTCCAGCCGGTCAAGCGCCAGCGGGATCAGGGTGCCGGCCAGCGAGGCCGCCAGCAGATTGATCATCACCGCCAGGCCGATGGTCAGGGACAACAACGGGATACGGAACCATAGCCAGGCGACGCCGGCCAGCAGGACGGCGATGACGGCGCCGTTGAACAGGCCCACCAGCACCTCCCGCGCGAGGATGCGTGTGGCGTTGGCCGAATTCAGTTCGCGGGAGGCAAGCGCCCGCACGGCCACGGTCAGGGCCTGGGTGCCGGAGTTGCCGCCGATCGAGGCCACGACGGGCATCAGAATGGCCAGATAGACCAGGGCCTCGAGTTCGGTCGCGAACTGGCCGATCACCGAAGAGGCGAAGAGGGCTGTGCCGAGGTTGACCACCAGCCAGGGAATGCGGGAGCGCACCACGCCGAAGACGCCGGCGCCTCGGCTTTCGTCGGAAACGCCGGCGAGGCGCAGGATGTCCTCGCGGTTTTCCTCCTGGATGATGTTGACGATGTCGTCGACGGTGATCTGGCCCACCAGGCGACCGTCCGTGTCGATGACGGGCGCCGAGATCAGGTGATATTTCTCGAAAATGTAGGCGACTTCTTCCTGGTCCTGGTCGACAGCGATCGCATTGATCGGCTCCATCAGGTCGACCAGGGCCACCGTGCGCGGCGCCCGCAGGAGGCCGCTGACCGGCAGGCCGCCCACCGGCTTGTTCAGCGGATCGACGATGTAGATGTCGAAGAACAGCTCCGGCAGGTCCTCGCCCTGCTTGCGGATGTGGTCGATGGTGTCG
The DNA here is from genome assembly GCA_004296955.1 of Brevundimonas sp. Lineage (GTDB taxonomy): Bacteria > Pseudomonadota > Alphaproteobacteria > Caulobacterales > Caulobacteraceae > Brevundimonas. The sequence continues at coordinate 19,651 of SCVB01000096.1, read as the reverse complement.
CCGACGTTCCAGAACGAAGGCGCGGCCATCACCTCGCGCTGCATCAGGCGGCCGGCGGAATCCTCGGCATAGCCCAGAGAGCTTTCGATCGCGGCCCGGTCGATCTCGGGCATGGCCGCCAGAACGCGTTCGCGCTGGTCGTCCTCGAGGTCCTCGACCACCGCGGCGGCGTCGTCGGAATCAAGCTCCTGCAACGCTTCGGCGAGGGTCAGGTGCGGGACGCGCTCCAGCACCTCCTCGCGGATGCCGTCGTCCAGTTCGGAAAGGGTGTCGGCCAGCAGGTCCGCCGGCAGCCAGAGCACCACGACTGCGCGATGTTCGGCGGTCAGGAAGCCCATCAGATCGGCGACGTCGGCCGGATGCAGGTCCTCCAGCAGCGACCGGAGCTTCAGACCGTCCCCGGCATCAGAGGCGTCGACGACCTTTTCGACGAAGGCCGCCGTGAGGACGTAGTCCTCGTCGAGGGCGAGGTGTTCGTTTTCGATCTGGGAAGCGACGGGCAGGGGGGCGTCTGCGGTTTTGCTCACGCTTGGCCTCCCCTGTTTTCAGATCAGCTGTTCGCCGATGTTTCGCCCTGTCAAATCAGATGGTGCGGTCGAGAAGACTCGAACTTCCACTCCGGTTAGGGAACAGCGACCTCAACGCTGCGCGTCTACCAATTCCGCCACGACCGCTCGCATCGGAGGGGGGCTGATAGCGGAGGTCGCAGGGAAAGGGAAGAGCCGAATAGGCATCAGGCAACAGGCAACAGGCAACAGGAATTCACGGTCGCGGATCATCTTCAGAGAGGCGACCTGGACTGCACCTTCGTGATGAGGCCGTGCAGCATCCGACCCAGTTCGTCCGTCTGATCCAAGAGGGCCTTCGTTCGCGGGGACGGAGCCAGACCAACCCGCTCGGGGAGCGCCACATGGGTCTCAAGTTCCTTGAGGGAACCTCGCGCAATCCGGAGGAAGTTGAGATAGGCCTGTCGGGTCGCGCGTCCATATCCCTCGGCGATGTTGGCGGCGACGGAGGCGGCGGCCCTGCGGCTCTGCGAGATGAGCCTGAAGAGCTCCTCATGCGGATACTGTCGCGTGAGCTCGTAGGTCGACACGGCTACGTCCATCGCTCGTTGCCAGACCAGCAGATCCCGATGGCTCCGAACTTCGGACATTTTGTCCTCCCGCTTCCGTCCTGACCCCTACTGTTGCCTGTTGCCTGTTGCCTGTTGCCTGTTGCCTCAGCCTCAGCCTCAGGCCGCCCCCGCCATGAAATCATACACGTCCGCCGCCCGCGTCACCGTGATCGCAATGCGGTCTTCGCGGATTTCGATCTCGCCGCGGGCGACCGGATGGTTGTTGGCGAGGATCCAGACCTCGTCATGCTCCGAGGCGTCGAGCGGAATCACCGCCCCGCGGCCCATCCGCAGCAGCTGGCTCATCGGCAGGACAGAACGCCCCAGGACGACCGAAATTTCGATATCGACGGCTTCGATCTGACTCACTGGATACTCTGACGCTGACGCTGAGGAGACGGGTGTGTGGGCGGTCTTGACTTGCATGGCGCTCCCGGCCCCCACATTGGAGGCGTCATGCTTTCCCAAGCCTTAAGCGAAACCGTATCGAAACTGGTCCGCAGCGATGGCCGCGCCGTCGAATGGGCGGCGTCGGATGGCTATGTCGCCTATGAGGCGGCGGTCGCGGCCATGGAGGCGCGGGCTGCAGCGATTGCGGCGGGCGAGGCCGGGGAGCTGGTCTGGCTGCTGGAGCATCCGCCGCTCTATACAGCCGGGGTGTCCTCGAAGGACGGCGACCTGCTGGATGCGGCCCGCTTTCCGGTGCATCGCAGCGGCCGGGGCGGGCAGTTCACCTATCACGGGCCCGGCCAGCGGGTGGCCTATGTGATGCTGGACCTGAACCAGCGCGGCAGGGACGTGCGGACCTTCGTGCGCGGGCTGGAGCAGTGGATCATCGGCGCGCTCGGGCAATTCGGCGTCCCTGCCGACGTCCGCGAGGGCCGGGTCGGGGTGTGGGTCGAACGCAAGGGCCCCGGCTGGAGCCGCGAGGACAAGATCGCCGCCATCGGCGTCAAGGTTCGCAAATGGGTCAGCTTCCACGGGATCAGCCTGAACGTGGAGCCTGACCTCGAGCATTTCTCCGGCATTGTGCCGTGCGGGATCGCGGACCACGGAGTGACCAGCCTGGTCGATCTGGGCGTCCCCGCGACGATGGCCGAGACGGATGAGGCGCTGCGAGCGAACTTCCGCCGCGTGTTCGGGGCCACGACCGAAGGGCCGCCGCCGATCCGGTCGACCTGACCAAGGTGAAAGGGTCCCCTTAACCCCAAGTGGTGCAGGGTCAGGCTGTCGATCAGTAGGGCGGGGTTGTATTTCGATGGCGTACGAGTCGCTCCGGCCGGCAGACGACGCGGACGCCCATGTCCTCCGCACCTTCTTCGAGGTTTCGCTGGACCTGCTGGTCATCCGCGAGCTGGACGGGCGCGTGGTTCGGGTCAGTCCGTCGTGGGAAACGGTTCTGGGCTGGTGTCCCGAGGAAATGGAGGGGCAACCGCTGCTGCGCCTGATCCATCCCGACGACCATGTGGCCACGCTGGGCAGCGTCGTCGAGGTCGAGACCCGCGGACCCAGCGATCCGGTCGTCGGCTTTATCAATCGCTATCGTCACAAGGACGGGAGCTATCGCACCCTCGAATGGCGGGCCCGCCGGGTCGGCGACCGCATCTATGCCGTGGCCCGCGACGCCACCGCGCGGGTGGCGGCTGAACTCGCCCTGATCGAGGCCAAGGCGGCGGCGGAGGTGGCCAACCAGGCCAAGACCGACTTCCTCGCCAATATGAGCCACGAAATCCGGACGCCGCTGAACGGCGTCATCGGCCTCGTCGACGCCCTGCTTAATACGGAACTGAGCGGCGCGCAGCGCGAAATGGTCGAACTGGTCCAGGGCTCCGGCGTCATGCTGGAGCGGTTGGTCTCGGACATTCTGGACGTCTCGAAAATCGAGGCCGGCCAGCTGGAGATCGAGATCCGGCCGTTCGACCTGGAGGCTGAACTCGACGGCGTGGTGGACACCCTGCGGCACAAGGCCCAGGCCAAGGGACTGGCCTTTGAGGTCGCCCGTGGTCCGGCCGCACGGGGCGTCTTCCTCGGCGATTGCACCCGCATCCGTCAGGTGCTGGCCAACCTGCTCAGCAACGCGGTCAAATTCACCGGGGCGGGCTCGGTCGGGGTGCGGATCGACGTCGTTGAGCCGGGGATGGGCGACGGCGTCTCGCAGCTTGTCCTCGAAGTCCGCGACACCGGGGTCGGCTTCGCGCCTGAGCAGACCGCCTTGCTGTTCCAGCGCTTCAGCCAAGCCGATTCCACCATTACCCGCCGGTTCGGCGGCACGGGTCTCGGCCTGTCGATCTGTCAGTCCCTCGTCGACATGATGGGCGGCCGGATCTCGGTCGACTCGGTCCCGGGCGAGGGCAGTTGCTTCCGCGTCGAACTGCCCCTGACCCGAACCGGCGATCTCGCGGCCCGGGGCGCCGGGCAGGCCGCGCGTCCGGCGGGGGAGGCGGCGCCGCGAACCGGGCCTGCGCGTGGCAGAACGCTGCGGGTGCTGCTCGCCGACGATCACCCGACCAATCAGCGGGTGGTCCAGCTGATTCTGGCCGCCCAGGGCGCCGAGGTGATCACGGTCAACGACGGCGCCGAGGCCCTCGCCGCCTTTGAGTGCGGCGAATTCGATCTGGTGCTGATGGATATGCAGATGCCGGTCATGGACGGTCTGGCGGCCACCCGCGCCATGCGGGCGCATGAAGCCGTCGCCCCGGCGCGGGCGCGAACGCCGGTGGTGATGCTGAGCGCCAACGCCATGGCGCATCACCGCGATGAGGCGATTGGCGCGGGGGCGGACCTGCATGTGGCCAAGCCGATCACCGCCGCATCCTTGCTGGCGGGGATCGGCCTGGTGCTGGCGTTCTAGAGCCTGATCGGTTGAGGCGGAATCGCTTCGCGATTCCGCCGATGCCGTGAATCAGGCTCCAGGGGAATGCTGGACCGAAATCTGAGCCTTGATGGACTGCGTCCATCAAGGCCGATTTCGGTCTAGCTCAGGACGACGATCGCGACGCGGCGGTTCTGCGCCCGGCCCTCGGGCGTGTCGTTTGAGGCCACCGGCGACTCCTCGCCATAGGAGATGGTCGCCATACGGTTGAGGGCGATGCTGTGGCGGCTCAGGTAGCGGCGGACAGCCTCGGCCCGGGCCTCGCCCAGCTGTTCGTTGAAGTCGGCGTCGCCGCTGGCGTCCGTATGGCCCTGGATTTCCAGATAGACGTTGCGGTTCTCGCTGGTCAGTCGCTGGACCAGCTCAGCCAGGCGGGCCTCGGCCTCCGGCGAGAGCTCGTCACGGTTGACCGGGAACTTCACCGAGTCGTCCGACAGCACGACCTCGTAGAGGAATTTGCCCTCGGCCAGCTTGTGCGCGGCATTGGCCCGGGCCAGGGCCTCGCCCGCGGTCCCGGCCACTTCCGTGACCCGGTTGTCGACGACCTCGAGGTTCTCACGCACGAATTTGTGGCTGGCGCAGCCGCCTGCCGTGAGGCCGGCGACGAGGATGACGCCGGTGATGACCGCCATTCGGGAAGGTATTCTGGTCAAGGGATGAGCCTCTGTTCAGTTGGGCGCGCTATTCCCAAGGGCATGCGCAAGCCGTCAGGTACCGTAACCGTGATGGCGTCGTGATGACGCAGGCTTGGCCAGAAGATGTCAGCTTGACCGTAGGGAAAAATGATATTGTCGGCAAATCAGACGCTTGAACAAAACAGCGTTTTGTTCCCTCCATCACTTCAAATTTTACAACGGATGTACTGTCGTTCAGCGCCACGATCCTGACGCGGACCGATGGTGATCTGCGACCTGCCGATGGACGGCATCGTCGCGCGGAACGCTGATGGATATCCCGCCGCCAAACCTCGCCTCACGCGCCGTCGTTCCGATCCGCGGCGCTGGCCAGGACCCCCGTGCGCCTGCCCGCTCTCGGCGGAGGACCTGGTTGCTGGCCGGGGCGGTCAGCCTTCTGGCGCATCTGGCGGTTCTGCTCCCGGTCATGCTGGCCAGGAGCGGCCCTCCCCCTGTCTGGCCAGTCTCCGATCCGCCGCCGGTGGTGGTGACCCTGTTCAGACCCCCACCCCCGCCTCCACCCCGACCGGAGCCCGCGAGGGGCGAGGCCTCCGATCAGCCGCCGCCCGCCGGACCGCCCGCCCCGGTCGTCGCCGCGCCGGCGGCCCGGGCGCGCCCGACCCCTCCGGCCCCGGCGCCCCGGCCCAGTCGCGCGCCGGTTCCGCCGCCGCCGGACGTCGAGACCGTCGCCGCTCGCGTTCCAGCGCCGCCCGCGCTCATGGCCACGCTAAGCGACGCCCAGCTGGCCGGGGCGACCACGGCGGGGTCCGGCGGCGGGGCGGGCGGACGCGGCGGGGCCGGCGGAACGGGCGGCGCCGGCGGCGCCGGCGCCGGGGAAGGCGGCTGCGACATGGTCCGCTGGCTGCAGGACGCCCTGCGCGAGGATCCCGAGGTCCGCGCCGCCGTAACCCGCGCCCAGGGCGAGGTCGGCCCCGGCAAGGCCTTACTGGTCTGGAATGGCGACTGGATCCGCAATCCGGGCGAGGCCGGCGAAGGCCTGGCCGGGGTGCGTCAGGCGATCGCCATGGAGGTCGCCTTCGCCCCCCACGCCTGCCGCGTCCAGCCGATGCGGGGCCTGGTGCTGATCAGCTTCAGCGACGCCGCGGGCGGGCCCAGGTTGGTGCTGGGCAAGGGCGCCTGGCGGTGGGGCGATATGCTGCGGGGCCGCTGACCTATCCGCCGAATCCCCGGCCGCCTCCGCCGAAGCCGCCGCGCGACACCACGGCGGTGCGGCTCTGGGCCCGCACCGGGGCCCGGCGGGCGACGTCGACATCGTTGCGGTTGGCGACGGTGCGTCCCGTCCGGTAGTCCCGCGCCAGATAGCCGCCGCCGTAGCCGTTCGAATACTGATCGTTGCGGTCGCGATAAAGCGCTCCGCCGCCGCGATAGCCGCCGTTCATCATCTGGCCGATGATGAAGCCGGTCGCCAGCGGGCCGAAGAAGGATCCGCCGCCGCCATTGTTGAGCGGCCGGCACTGCTCCGGTCCCCACTGGCCCTCGCACTCCTCGCGCGTGGCGTAGCGCGGCGCGCTTTCGGCGGCCTGGCGCTGGGCCTCGGCCCAGGCGGCGTCGCATTCCACATCGGCGACATCGTTCGCCGCCTTGCACTCGGCCATCGAGGTATAGGCCAGGGCGGGATCGGGTTCGGGCAGGGGCGCGGCCTGTTGCGGCGATCCGCAGGCGGCCATCGAGAAGCTGACGGTCGCCATCAGGCTGGTGACCTGCAGCGTCCGCGACCGCTTCATCCGGCGCAGGGTGGTGGTTTCGGGCAGGATTTGTTCGGTCATCGGATCAGGCCGTCATGCAGGCGGCGTTGAGCAGGCCCACGCCGATGGAGATCGAGGCCAGATAGACGCCCGCGGCCATCTCGCCGGCTTCGATACGCGACGCCAGAGCCTTGTAGAGCACGCGACTGACGACGATGAAGGCGAGGATCTGGATGATCCCGGCGAGCAGGGCCCAGGCCGCGAACTCCGGCAGGCTGACGGTGTGCGACAGGGCCGAGGCGAGGGGCAGGACATAGCCGATCAGCGCGCCGCCCAGGGCGACGGCCGCCGCCGCATTGCCCTGCCGGATCAGGTCGCGCTCATGGTAGGGCGTGATCAGCTGATAGAGGAATTTGAACGCCGAGAAGAAGACGATCGCCGCCGCGAAGGCGATGAGGAAGGCCGTCGCCCCCGTCTGAAATGCGAACCAGTCGAACATCGTCTTCTCTCCCCCTCGGGCGCCGTCAGGCGCGGAACTCGGCCATGTCCAGCGGAATGCCGATCATGATCTCATGTGTCGCTTCACCGCCCTCGGGCTCCTGCTCGAGGGCGATCATCAGTTCGCGGCCGCCGGCCAGATCGCGCGCATAGAGCATGCAGGTCTGGTAGATTTTCGCATAGGGCTCGGTCGCCGCGCGGTCGTCGTAGATGGTCTCCCACAGCTTGACCGGCGGCTGGCGGGCGTCGGTCTCGGAGAACCAGAAGCGGGGATAGTCCGGCAGGCCCTCGGGCGCGCCCTTGAACACCGGTTCGGACAGGCGATCGTTCCAGGCGCGGCGGGCGCCGTCGTTGGGCGGGTAGGCCGAGGACCAGGGGGTGAACAGGGTGAAGTCATAGGCCGCCGCGCCCGCGGCGTCGTCGCTCATCGCCTGCAGCATGACGTGGTCGTCGGTGTAGAAGCGATGCACGAAAGGGCCGTCGTCCAGCTGGATCACGCCCTGGGCGGTGATCTCCAGCGCGTCGCGGTCGAGGCTGAAATGCGTCTCGTCGCCCAGCCGGCGCCAGGCCAGAGGGTCGAGGGCCACGGTGCGGCCGACCGTGATGTTGCGCACCACGGCCAGTTGATTGACCGGTTCGGCGTCGCGCTGTCCGAAGAGCCGCTTGAACATTCGCCTCCCTTACGCGTCCGCGAGGAGGCTCGCGAGCGTCTGGCGGTAAAGAGATCGTCAGGCTCGAAATTCGGGCTTGGCTTTGCCAAAGTCAAGCGTACCTGTTACGCGTTACATGAAACATGCGTAATCCTGCTTCGTCCTCCTTGTCGCCGGCCAACGAGCGCATACGTGCGTGGCGTAAGGCCCGTCGCGAGGCGGGCATGGTCAAGCTGGAGTTCTGGGTTCCCAACGTCGCCCGCGACGATGTGAGGGCGGCGGTTCACGCCATCGTCACCGAGTCCACCCGCGGTCCTGATATTCTCAGACGCCCGCGTCGAAGCCTTTCAACCGATCCTTCTGGAGCAAGCCCCGCCATGGACGCCGTGATCGAAACCGCCTGGACCGTCCCGTCCATCAAGGCCGCGCTGGACGCGTCCGAACTGGTCCGCGAGGGCGAGCTGACCACCCGGGTGCTGGAAGGCGCCGAACCCGTCCTGCTGGCGACCATGCATGAGTATGGCGACCTGCCGATCTACCTCAGCGTCGGCGGCGCCCAGATCGTCTGCTCGGTGCTGCTGTGGCCGGTGGCGGAACAGGCCGACCGTCACGCCTTCAACGAATTCCTGCTCAAGGCCCAGCGCATCGTGCCGCTGTCGAATTTCGCCATCACCTCGGTGAACAACGAGGACGTCTATGAGCTGATGGGCGAACTGTCGTGCAAGACGACGCTTCAGACCATATTGATCGAACTGCGCACCCTCGCCGAGAACGCCATCGACGCGACCGACCTGCGCGAAACCTTCGGCGCCGACGCCGCCTGATCCGGGAGAGAAATCATGTCCATGCTCGCCAAACTCTCCGCCCTGTTCCGCGGCACCGCCCGCGAGGCCGGCCAGGCCGTGGTTGACGCCAATGCGCTGAAGATCCTCGACCAGGAAATCCGCGACGCCGACACCGCCCAGGGCAAGGCCCGCGACGACCTGGCCGGTCTGGTGGCGCGCCGCCGGATGGCCGAGAACGAACTGAAGAGCTTCGGCGACCAGATCGCCAAATACGAAAGCTCGGTCCGCGCCGCCCTGTCGCAGGGCAAGGAAGACCTGGCCCGCGAGGTCGCCGGCCGGATCGCCGAGCTGGAGACCGAGATTGGCACGCGCGGCCCGATGATCGAGGGCATGAAGGAGGCGGAGGCCCGCCTGCGCACCGCCATCGCCACGACCGACCAGAAGATCGAGACGCTGCGGCGCGAGATCGACATCGTGAAGGTCAATGACTCGGTGCAAAAGGCCCAGACCTCGGTCGCCCTGCAGTCGCAGGGGGCGCATTCGCGCATCGGCTCGGCCGCCGACAGCCTCCAGCGCATCAAGCAGCGCCAGGCCGTTCAGGAAGAGCGGCTGCGCGTCGGTCAGGAGCTGGAGGACAAGCGCACCGGCGCCGACCTCGACGCCAAGCTGCGCGACGCCGGCATCCTGCCCGGCCACGCCTCGGCCGACGACGTTCTGGCCCGGCTGACGGCCAAGGAGATCACGGTGGTGACGCCGCAGATCGGAACGTCCGTTCCCGCCTCCAAAGACCCGGCCTGAGGCGGAATGGAACGTCTGTCGCTGGTTCCGCGGCCCGACTGGCAGGCGCGCGCCGAAGCCGTCGGCTTCACCTGGCACCATGATTCCGGCGAACGGTACTGGGACGAGAGCGCCGCCTACGCCCTGTCCCTGAGTGAGGTCGAGGAGGGGCTGGAAGCGCCCACGGCCGAGCTGCACCAGATGTGCCTTGATCTGGTCGATGCGGCGTCCGGCTCCGAGCGGATGATGGAGCTGCTGGAGATCCCCGAGGCGTCGCGCGACTATGTCGCCGACAGCTGGAAGCGGGGCGAGCCGTCGCTGTATGGCCGGTTCGACTTCGCCTATGATGGGATGGGGCCGGCCAAGCTGTACGAATACAACGCCGACACCCCGACCAGCGTGTTCGAGACGGCGGTGTTCCAGTGGCTGTGGCTGGAGGACGGCATCGCCAGCGGGACGCTGCCGCCCGACGCCGACCAGTTCAACAGCCTGTACGAGAAGCTGGTCGACCGGTTTCGGGCGATCTTCCCCGAGGGCGGCTTCGTGCATTTTTCGTCGGACCCCGAGTTCGTCGAGGACCGGCAGACGGTGCGCTTCCTCGAGGACCTCGCCCGGCAGGCGGGTCTGGATCCGAAATTCGTCGCCGTCGACCAGATTGGCCTCAACGCCGACGGGCGCTTCGTGGACGACGAGAACTGGCTGATCCAGGCCATGTTCAAGCTCTATCCATGGGAGCAGATGCTGCGCGACGACTACGCCGAGCCCCTGCCCAAGGCCGAGGTGACGGTGCTGGAGCCGGCGTGGAAGGCCCTGCTGTCGAACAAGGGGCTGCTGCCGCTGCTGTGGGAGCGGCATCCCGGCCATCCCAATCTGCTGGCCTCCTACTTCGAAAGCGACCCGGCGCATGCGACCCTGGGCGACGCCTATGTGCGCAAGCCGCTGTTCTCTCGCGAGGGCGCCAACATCTCGATCGTCGAGGGCGCTTCGCGGGAAGAGGGGCTGGACGCCGGCTACGGCGAGGGTCGCCACATTCGTCAGGCCCTGCACGCCCCGCCGCGCTTCGACGGCCAGCATGTGATCGTCGGCTCCTGGCTGGTCGGCGTCGAGCCGGCCGGAATCGCTCTGCGCGAGGACCCGGGCCGGATCACGCGCAACACCTCCCGCTTCGTGCCGCACTTCATCCGCGACTGACCGAACCCCGGACGGAGCGACGACCCGTCAAGGGATCAGTTGAACACCTCTGCGGCCTTGTCCGCCGGATCTCCCCCGATCCCTTTCGGCGAGCGACCGAAGCGGTTGGGGCCCGGCGTGCCGTCGAGAAAGCCGAGCACGACGACGAGGTAGAGGGAGGCGGCCATGATGATCAGGCCGGCGATCAGGCCCGAGCCCTCGACCCAGTCGCCGTTGTCGAGAGCCCGACCGGCGAGGCCATAACTTTCGGTCGGCCAGAAGGACAAGGCCTGGCAGGCGAGGTTGACGAGCACCGGGGGCCATGCCGACGCGCCGCGATCATGGGCCCGCTTCGCCGCCAGCGCCGAGTTCGGCCAGAGGAAGGCCAGGCTGAGGATCAGGGCATGGGCCAGCGGCGCCAGGGGATCGCCGATGACCGCCTCACGGCCGCCCCGGGAAACGACGTGGGCGTCGAGACCGAGCAGGACGGCGGAGGTGTCGGACGCCACATAGTAGGCGATGCCCAGGGCGATCGACCAGATCCACCAGTCGCGGCGGCGGAGGCGGCCCTCGAAGCCGAACAGCAGATCTTTCAAGGGCATGGCGCTTCCTCCGGACGCGGAAGCTAAGCAGACCTACTCGAACTCCACCAGCACGTCGTCGGCCGCGACCGGGTCGCCGGCGGCGGCGCTGACGGCTTTCACCACCCCGTCGCGCTCGGCCTTGAGGATGTTCTGCATCTTCATGGCCTCGATGATGGCGACGGTCTCGCCGGTCTTGACCTCCTGGCCCACGGACACCGGGATGGCGACGACGAGGCCGGGCATCGGCGACTGGATCAGTTTCGAGGTGTCGGCGGCGACCTTGTCCGGCAGGCGGGCGTAGAGGGCGGCGACGGCGGGGCTGAGCACGCGGACGCGGGCGCGGGCGGCGCGGGTGCGGATGCGCCAGCCGTCGGCGACGCGGGCGACCTCGGCGGTGAAGGGGACGCAGTCCAGCACGGCGCGGAACTGGGCGAGTCCGGGGCGCCAGTCGATGTCGGAGAGCTGCAGCGCCCGATCCTCGCCGGCGAGGTCGAGGGTCAGGGCCTCGTCGTCGTCATAGGACAGGCTGACGCCGTGGGCGTCGCCGGGGCCGGCGTGGGGGGCGGCGTCCTCGACGGAGACGAGCACGATCCAGTCGGTGCGGCCCGAGGGGTCGCCCGAGGCCTCGGCGGCGATCTCGTTCATGGCCGCGGCCGTGGCGATCAGTATGTCGGTCTGGCGCCGGTCGGGGGCGAGGCCGTGGAAGCCGTCGGGGAATTCGTCCTTGATGTAGCTGGTCGAGATGTTCCCGCTGCGGAAGCGCGGCTGGTCCATGACGGCGGCGAGGAAGGGAATGTTGTGCCCGACCCCGTTGATGTGGGTGTCCTCCAGCGCGCGGGCCATGCCGTCGACGGCGGCGTTGCGGGTTTCGCCCCAGGCGCACAGCTTGGCGATCATGGGATCGTAGAACATGGAGATCTCGTCGCCCTCGCGGACGCCGGAGTCGTTGCGGACGGTGTAGTCGCCCTGGTCGCCCTCTTCCGGCTGCTCATAGCGGACGAGGCGGCCGATCGAGGGCAGGAAGCCGCGATAGGGGTCCTCGGCGTAGATGCGGCTCTCGATCGCCCAGCCGTTGATGGCCAGGTCCTTCTGCTCGAAGGCAAGCTTCTCGCCCCAGGCCGAGCGGATCATCTGTTCGACCAGATCGACGCCGGTGATCAGTTCAGTGACCGGATGCTCGACCTGCAGCCGGGTGTTCATCTCCAGGAAGAAGAAGGACCGGTCCTGGCCGGCCACGAACTCGACGGTGCCGGCGCTGTCGTAGTTCACCGCCTTCGCCAGGGCGACGGCCTGGGCGCCCATGGCGTCCCGGGTCGCCTGGTCAAGCAGCGGGGAGGGGGCCTCCTCGATGACCTTCTGGTTGCGGCGCTGGATCGAGCATTCGCGCTCGAACAGGTGGACGACGTTGCCGTGCTTGTCGCCCATCACCTGGATCTCGATGTGGCGCGGATCGATGATGAATTTCTCGAGGAAGACGCGGTCGTCGCCGAAAGCGTTCAGCGCCTCGGCCTTCACGGCGGCGAAGCCCTCGGCCATGTCGGCGTCGGAATGGGCGACGCGGATGCCCTTGCCGCCGCCGCCGGCCGAAGCCTTGATCATGATCGGATAGCCGATCTCATTGGCGATCTTCACCGCCTCTTCGGTCGTTTCGATCAGGCCCATGTGGCCGGGGACGGTGGAGACGCCGGCCTCGGCGGCCAGTTTCTTGGAGCTGATCTTGTCGCCCATGGCCTCGATGGCCTCGGGGTTGGGGCCGATGAAGGCGATGCCCTCGTCCCGCAGGCGCCGGGCGAAGCCGGCGTTTTCGCTGAGGAAGCCGAAGCCGGGGTGGACCGCTTCCGCGCCGGTCTGGCGTACGGCCCCCACGATCCGGTCGGCCAGGAGATAGGACTGGTTGGCGGGGGCGGGGCCGATCAGGACGGATTCATCGGCCATCTCGACGGCCAGCGAGCCCGCGTCGGCCTCGGAATAGACCTGGACCGTGGCGATGCCCATGCGGCGGCAGGTCTTGATGATGCGGACGGCGATTTCGCCGCGGTTGGCGATCAGGATCTTGGAGAACATGCGTCTTTGAATCTGAAGCGAACGTGATCGCGGCGTGAAGGAAGCGCCCCGATTAGGCCGCGATCCCGCGTGAGTAAACATGAGGGGCGTTCACCTGAGCCGGGTATGGGGTTGGCAAGGGCGGTTCCGATGGGGTTTAACCCCGTTCCAGTTCCGTTCATCCCCGCCTGATCATTCTGATCCTGTCCCTGTCCCGCTTACTGGCCCGGAGCCTGACCTGATGTCCCGCATGCTTACCTTCGCCGCCGCCGCCGCCCTGACGCTCGCCGTGGGAACGAGCCCGGTCGCCGCCCAGGACTTCCGGGCCCTGGCCAGGCAGGACCTGCAGAGAATCCACGACGAACTGGCCGCCAACCATCCGGCGCCGGCGGTGCCGGGCGCGGCGAGCCAGAGTTTCCGGAGCTGGCTCGACGCCGGCCTGCAGGAATCCCTCGGCATGATCGGCCAGGTCAACAGCGGCGACAGCCATGCCTATCTGCTGCGCTATTACGCAGGCGGTTTCCGCGACTCGAACATCCGGGTTGACCCGACCTGGGAAGGCTCGGGCCCCTATTTCGGAATCAGCTGGCCGGGCTTCACCACGGGCTGGCGCGACGGCCGCTATGTCGTGACCTATGTGAAGCCGGGCACCCGCGGCGCGCCCCGCGTCGGCGACGTCGTGACAGAATGCAACGTCACTCCGATCGAGGAATTCGCCCGCGGCAAGCTGGATCGCTGGGAGGGCAATCTCGAGACCGAGGCCGGCCGCGTCCGGTCCGCCCCCTATCTGATGTGGAACCGCAACAATCCGTTCGCCGCCGGCGTGCCGTCGCAGTGCAGCTTCCAGTCGGGTCGCGGCCGCCCGCGGGATCTCCAGATTCGCCCGATCCCGGTCGTCGCCGGCGACCTTGAGGCCGCCTATCGTGCGACCGTCTACATGCCGCCCGCCACGCCGCTGGCGGTCGAGACCGTCAACGGTCGTCCCTGGCTGCACGTCCATTCCTTCGCCGACACCGCCGGATGGCCTGCCTTCAACGCGGCCGTCGAGGCCCAGGCCGCGACGCTGCGCGGGCCGCAAGGCTTCGTGCTCGATCTGCGCGCCGCCTCGGGCTCGGGTGAGAACTCCTCGACAGCGCGCGGCTATGGCCTGGCCAACCGCATCTGGACGCCGGAGTTCACCGTCAGCCGCCAGCCGGCCGCCGGCGACATCACCTACCGCGCCACCCAGGGCAACCGCGACTGGTACGCCGCGGCGCTCGGCCGGATGGAGGCCGATCCATACTTCGTCCAGGAATCCATGGCCGTGATCGAACAAACCCGCGAGATCGTGGCCGCCTATGACGCCGCCATCGCCGCGGGCCAGCCGACCTTCACCCTCGCCGGCCGCCCGGCCGTGCCGGACACCGGTGCGCCGAACCCCGTGCAGGGGCCGGTGATCGTGCTGGTCGACGCCGGTTGCTCGGGCGGCTGCCTCGACACCCTGGACCTGCTGTCCAAACTGCCGAACGTCCGCATCGCCGGCTCGACCACGGCCACCGACTCGATCTTCGTCGAGCCGACCATGCTGCGCCTGCCGTCGAACTATTCGGACCTCAGCTACGGCCACAAGGCCTGGACCTCGCGTCCTCGACCCAACAACCAGCCCTACACCCCGGCGCAGGGCCTGACCTACACCGGCAATCCGACCGACGAGACGGCGGTGCGCGCGTGGGTGGGCACGCTGTTCCAGTAAGCAGCGCTCCCTCGAGAGACTGGAAAGGCCGGCCGGGACATCCCGGCCGGCCTTTTCGATTTCGCGGGCGGGCCTTGTCATCCCGGCTCGCCGCTTTGCGGCGTCAGGAATGACAAGGGCCTGGCCCTCAAGGACATTACAGAAGCTTGGAGCGCTCCGAAGCGGCCACGTTGAAGGTCCGCTGAGGGTGGGGAGCGGACACTTGCTGAAGTGCTGGATTGTGGGTCAATGCAGCCTCAGGTCTGAAGAGGGGTGAACATGCTGGTGTCGATGTTGTTGGCGATGCAGGCGGAGGAAGTGATTGTCCGCGCTGTTGAGCTTCGCCCGGCAAACCCCTGGGTGGAAGTCTTCAGCGCAAGCTGTGGCCGGCAGCGCCTCGAAGTCAGAAGGCCGATGCGACCCCTCCAGACGGGCTCCCGGGTGCTGCTCAACGGACGGGCGGCGCGCGGCGACGTGAGTCCTCTGGAGCTGGAACTGGGCGAAGCCGGCGCAGCCTACCGCATGTCTTTCGGGTGCTCACAGAACGGCGAAACGATGCAGTTGAGTTGGGTAAGCGGCCTGGTTGGGGAACACGGACAGGTCCGCTATCGCGCCGGCTCGGCGGAGTTCCGTCAAGGAGCGTTGGTCAGATCGCTGTCGGAAGAGGCCAATGAAGAGACCTTTTGGTATCGCTGACGCCAATATCTGCAATGGGTCGATACCCGACGATATCCCTTGCCCTCACCCTGAACGGCCGGCTCCGGGGTGGAACCCTCGCTCGGTCCTTCCTATTTCAGCGCCATGACCGATCCGCACATCGCCCCCGCGCTGCGTTCCCGCTCCGGCTTTGACCTGACGCCGCCCAGCGACAGCCAGCGCGCAGCCCTTGAGGCCGATCTGTCGGCGGAGGAGAAGCGCGTCCTGTTGGCGCACGGCACCGAGGCGCCGTTCTGCGGGACCTTGCTGGGAGAGAAGCGGGCAGGGGTCTTCTGCTGCCGCGAATGCGGCCTGCCCCTGTTCCGCACCGGGACCAAGTTCGAAAGCGGCACCGGCTGGCCCAGTTTCACAGAGCCGGTCGATCCGGCGCATGTCCGGGCAGTCACCGACCGGTCGCACGGCATGACCCGCGTCGAGACGCGCTGCGCCCGTTGCGACAGTCATCAGGGCCATGTGTTCCCGGACGGTCCGGGGCCCGGCGGCCTGCGTTATTGCATCAACTCCGTGGCCCTGAGCTTCGTGCCCGAGGGCGGGCGGCTGCCAGACCCGTTGGGCCGCGGCGACGGCGTGGCCTGACCTTGGCCTCATTTGAGGCTAGGGTGCTGTTTCGAATGGAGTAGGGCGCATGGCTGTTTTCGCACTGATGATGGCCGCCGCGCTGTTGGCGTCGGATCCTGACGGGGTGGTCGCCACCGCGCCCGCCACTGTCGTCGACCTCAGCGTCACCGCCCGGCCGACCGCGCCCTCGATGGACGGCGCGACCCAGGACGCCGTTCCGCACGGCCTGTCTACCGATGAACAGATCGATCGCTGGATCGCCGCCCGTTCGACCGCCGACAAGCCCTGGGCCGAGGCGACGGTCGAAGCCGCCGACGATGGCAAGGTGCATGGCGAGGTCAGTTTCGGGATCGGCACCGGAGGCTATCGCGACTATGGCGCGGCCGTCTCCCTGCCGCTGGGCGAACACGGGCGACTGGATCTGCGCTATCGACAGGTCGAGAACGGCTATCCCTACGGCGGCTACGGCGCCAGCTATGATCAGCCCTATTTCGACGACGGCGGCTACGCCTACCCGGAAGGCGTCGCTCCGGAGTACGGGAGCCGTTTGATGCGGCCGGACGGTCCGTCGCGCCATTTCCGCTCGGCCCAGCCGAATCGCGCCGGGGACGACTGACCTTCGATCGATTTCCGGACGGCGGAACGGAAAAGGGCGGAGCCTGTGAAGGCTCCGCCCTTTCTGTCTTCAGAAGTGGTGCCGCCGGGGGGAATCGAACCCACGACCTCAGCCTTACCAAGGATGCGCTCTACCACTGAGCTACGGCGGCCTGTTCTGAGGAAGCGGCCCTATAGCCAACCGGGGACAAAGGGGGAAGCCCCGATTTCCCCCGCTTGCGGAAAAGTTCGTCTGCGGGTCTGATCGGCCCATGGATGAGTCCGAGACCGCGTCGCCCCGCCCTGACCTGCCGGCGACCCTGCCTGACCCCCTGGCGCCCGCCAAAACGCCCGCCACCGCGCGGGCCCAGCGGCTGGCGACGGCCCTGCGGGACAACCTGAAACGGCGCAAGGCGGCCGCCCGGCCCGCAAGGCCTGCAAAGCCGAGCAACTGAATGTCATCGACCGGACGGATGTCGGCCTTTCGCAAGGGCGGTCGTCCGCGCTAGAGAACCGATCCCCCCTTGCGCCCTGCACGGGGTCGCAAGAGACGACATGGACAGCATCGCCATCACCGGCGGCGCCCGGCTGAACGGAACCATTCCGATCAGCGGCGCCAAGAACTCCGCCCTCAAGCTGATGGCCGCGGCGATCCTGACCGATCAGCCGCTGTTGCTGACCAATATGCCGCGTCTTGCGGACACCAAATTCCTCGGTCGCCTGCTCCAGGAGCTGGGGGTCGAGGTGTCCGAACGCGAAGGGCCGACCGGGCAGGAGACCCTGTTCCATGCCGCCGCCCTGACCTCGACCTTCGCTCCCTACGATCTCGTCCGCCAGATGCGGGCTTCGTTCAATGTGCTGGGGCCGCTGCTGGCGCGCACCGGCGAGGCCAAGGTGTCCCTGCCGGGGGGCTGCACCATCGGCGCCCGGCCGGTCGACCTGCATCTGCAGGCCCTGACCGCCATGGGGGCCGAGATCGAGCTGGACGAGGGCTATGTCATCGCCCGCACGCCGAACGGGCTGAAAGGCGCTGAAATCGAATTCCCGTTCGTCTCCGTCGGCGCGACGGAACATGCGCTGCTGGCCGCCGTGCTGGCGGACGGGGTGACCGTGTTGAAGAAGGCGGCCCGTGAGCCCGAGATCGGCGACCTGGCCCGCTGCCTGGCGGCCATGGGGGCCCGGATCGACGGCGTCGACACGGACGAACTGGTCATTACCGGCGTCACCTCGCTGGGCGGGGCGAGCTGGTCGGTGATTCCCGACCGGATCGAGATGGGCTCCTACGCCGTGGCCGCCGCCATGGCGGGCGGCGAGGTGCGGCTGACGAAAACGCGGCCGGAGCTGATGACGGCGCTGAGCGAGAAGATGGTCGAGGCCGGGGTCGAGGTGACGCCGACCCCCGACGGCGTGGTCGTGAAGCGCGACCCGGCCCGGCGGCTCAGGGCGGTCAATGTGGCCACGGAGGTCTATCCGGGCTTCGCCACCGACCTGCAGGCCCAGTTCATGGCCCTGATGACCACGGCCGAGGGCGACAGCGTCATCCACGAGAACATCTTCGAGAACCGCTTCATGCACGCGCCCGAACTGGCGCGGCTGGGAGCGGACATCCATGTCCACGCCGGCGAGGCGGTGGTGCGGGGCGTTCCGGTGCTGCATGGGGCCCAGGTCATGGCCACCGATCTGCGGGCCTCGGTCAGTCTGGTGATCGCCGGCATGGCCGCCGAGGGCGAGACCACGATCGGCCGCGTCTATCATCTGGATCGCGGCTTCGAGCGGCTGGAAGAGAAGTTGAGCGCCTGCGGCGCCGAGATCCGCCGGGTCAGGGACGACGTCCATGAGCACTGAGGCCGGCGAGGCGGGAGCGGAAGCGGACATGGCGGCGCGCGCGTCGGTCGAGCCGCTGCGCCTGCTGGCCGAGGACGCCGACGACCTGCACATCATTTCGGCGGCCCTGCAGGACGCCATCCTGCGGCCGGTGGACATCGTCTGGGAGCCGTCCTCGCGTCGGGTGACGCTGAAGCTCAGCCGCTTCTGCTGGGAGTGCGGCGGCACGCGGGTGATGGCGGCGATGCAGTTCGGCGACGTCATCGCGGTCAAGAGCCGCCGCCTGCCGCGCCTGCCCGAGAGCGCGCTCGAGCTTCTCGCGATGGAGTTCGCCCCGGACGAGGCGCCCGGCGGCCGGGTGATTCTGATGTTCGCGGGCGGCGGCGACCTGCGCATCGACGTGGAATGCCTGGACGCGGTGCTGACGGACCTGTCCGAGCGCTGGCCCGCCCGTCTGGCCCCGACCCACCAGGACCCCGCGGCGGATCCGGCATGAGCGATCACCGCCTCGCCTCCGTCGATCTGGACGCCGCCACCCTGCCGGCGGCGACCGCCGAGATCGAGCACGAGCGGCGGGTCGCCATCTTCGATCTGGTCGAGAAGAACAGTTTCGAACCCGTCGGCGCTGCGGCCGGGCCGTACAGGCTCAAGCTGTCGTTGGTCGACAGCAAGCTGGTGTTCGACATCGAGGGACCGGATTTCTCGCGCGCCCACGGCCTGTCGCTGACGCCCCTCAAGGGCGTGATCCGCGACTATATCCTGATCTGCGACAGCTATTACGAGGCACTGCGCGGCACCTCTCCGGCCCAGATCGAGGCCGTCGACATGGGCCGGCGCGGCCTGCACAACGAAGGCGCCGAACTGCTGAAGGCGCGGCTGGACGGCAAGATCGCCATCGACCACGAGACGGCGCGGCGCCTCTTTACGCTGGTGACGGCTCTATACCGCAGAGGATAGGGGTGGCTGGTGATTGGTGGCTGGTGACTGGTGATTGATCACCGGTGCTATCAGCCCGCACTCAGCCTCAAGCCCCGCCGTCAGCCGCCGCCAGCCACCAGTCACCAGCCACCAATCACCATCCGGTCACCTCGACTAGCTGGTGATTTTGGTGCATACGCCCGCCTCTTAACGACGCGCGCTTTCGCCCGGCGCGCGTTCTGACTCGTATTCACAGGGCGCGAGAGGCCGCATGGCTAAGGAAGAACTGCTCGAGTTTCCCGGCGTCGTCAGCGAACTGCTGCCGAATGCGACGTTCCGCGTGCTGCTCGAGGGCAACGACCACGAGATCATCGCCCACACCGCCGGCAAGATGCGCAAGAACCGCATCCGCGTGCTGGCCGGCGACAAGGTCCTGGTCGAGATGACGCCCTA
>SCVB01000095.1 GCA_004296955.1 Brevundimonas sp. | reverse complement strand
TGAGACGGGGATCCCCGGATTTGCCGCGGACCTGGCGGAAACCCACCCCTGGCTGTTCGCGCGGTCCCCCGTCTTCCTGCCCGCGGAGACGCTCGACCGGATGATGGCCGTGGTCGCGGCGACGGAAACGGCTGTAATGCTGCCCGCCTGGCGCGAGGCGGCGTCCGCATGGACCCCGCCGCTCGCACGTCGGGATCCCGGTCCCCGTGGCGTCTTCATGGGGTACGACTTCCACGTCACGCCGTCCGGCCCCAAGCTCATCGAGATCAACACCAACGCCGGAGGCGCCTTCCTGAACGCGGTCCTCGCCCGCTCGCAGCAGACCTGCTGCGCCGGCGTCGTCGCCGGCGTCGAAGCGCCGGGACCCGCTGCGTTCCAGCAGCAGGTCGGCGAGATGTTCCGTGAAGAGTGGCGACTGCAAAACGGGAAAGGGACGCCCGCAACGGTGGCCATCCTCGATGATGATCCGCGGGCGCAGCCGCTGTACCCGGAGTTCAGGCTCGCCCAGGCCCAGCTTCGGGCGGCCGGCCTTGAAGCCCTGGTCGCGGACCCTCGCGATCTGACGATCGTAGGTGACGCGCTGATGCTCGGCGGCGTCCGGGTGGACATCGTCTACAATCGTCTCGTCGATTTTCTGCTGGAGCAGCCGACTCACGGGGTCCTGAGGCAGGCCTACGAGCGAGGCCTGGTGGTGGTCACGCCCAACCCGCACATCTATAGCCGCCTCGCGGACAAGCAGAACCTCACACTGCTGTCCGACCCCGACAGCCTCCGTAGCTGGGGACTGACGGCGGAGCCGGCCGCGGTTCTTGCGGCGGCCGTTCCCCGCACCATCCTCGTACGGCCGGAAAACGCCGCCGAGCTTTGGGCGGACCGGCGCAACTGGTTCTTCAAGCCGGCACGGGGCCACGCCAGCAAGGCGGCCTACCGCGGCGACAAACTCACCCGGCGGGTCTGGGAAGAGATCAGGAACGCCACCTACGTCGCCCAGACCTATGCCGCTCCGGGGGAACGACGCATCCCGCCCGCCGCCGAGCCGGTCAGTCTGAAGGTCGATGTGCGCCTCTACACCTACGGGGGGAGGATGCTGCTCGCGGCCGCCCGGCTCTACCAGGGGCAGACCACCAACATGCGCACGCCCGGCGGGGGTTTCGCGCCGGTCCTCGTTCTGCCGGCAGCCGTGGCCGCCATTGATGAGTGCCCCGGCGCTGTCAAACCGTCACCCGGCGCGGCCTGTCACGACCGTTCATAGGCGAAGACAGCCCTGACCGGATCATCACGCCGACCAGGGCGCGCCACGTGAAAGGTCAGCAGGTAGCGCCCGGGTCGCCGAAGCGAGACATAGCCGCCGTAGGTGGCGAAACCGTCCAGGGGCATGAGTTCCAGCGGCCCGGCTCCGGGGCCGGGGTTATGTGGCCCGCTGATGCTCAGGGACACCTCGGCGTCATCGATGCGCCGGTTTGTTGCGGCGTCGAACACAGCGAGCGTGACGTGATCGGTCCCCGAAGGCGGCCCGTCGTGCATCCCGGACTCGGGGTGGGACCGGGGGTGAGCGGCCACGGTGGCGCTATCGACCACGCCATACTCAAGTCGCAGCCCGTCGACGGTCTGCGATTGACCGTCAAAGGTCTGCGACTGCCCGTCCACGGTCTGCGAGGGGGCATGGGAGGGCTCAGCCTGGCAGGACGCCAGCGACAGCGCCCCAAAGACGCCCAGCAGGAACGGGCGCGCCCTGTGGCGCAAGGAGTGGACGACAGACATCTTCCGGCCTTTTCGCGGTGATCGGAACTGAACGCTCATCGATCAATGACGCGCGCCCGCGCGCCGACATTACAGGACTTCCGTCCCCACACGGCCGGACGACCGCTTCGAACCCGCCTCTCCGGCGCAGGATGAGCCGGATCGCGGCTTCTGCTGGCCGAATGGATCACCGCCCAGTCCACCACCCGCCGATCATCGAGCCGGACCGCGTGCTGCAGCCCATTTGTTTCACTGAGGCGGATCAACCGGCGCTATTCGCCGAGCACCCGTCCCGCCAGATTGTAGCAGTGGGCTGTCAGCACGCCGAAAATTCCGCCCACGAGGAAGGCGCACAGGCTGCCAATCCCCAGCGCCGCGACAGAACCCACGGATTGGTCCGTGAGTTGCGTTGTGAACAGGCCGATGAAGGCGTCGGCGCCGGGCAGGCCCAGGGCGGCCCATATCCACCCGAGCACAAACAGCCAGAGCGTCGCGAATGCGCCCGTGCTCGCGACGCGAAGGACATGCAGGCGGGTGCGTCGCGGAAGGACTTTGGCTTCAGTCATGGCGATCCTCCTTGAGGCTGGTCGGGTCCGCGACAATCGTCGGCCCGTGCTGGCGAAGACCATGACGCGCGGCGAGCCTGGAGTTTACGGGGCCGCCCCCGGGATCGACGAGGGTGAGGCTGAACGGTCGGGACACGGGCGCCATGACGACGCCAGTCAGTGGTTTTCCACTCGTGCTTCTCTTATCGGGTCTGCAACGGGCCCGTGACCCGCGCGGTAAGCGTCCCCCGATCCTGGGAGTCCCGAAAGCCCCATGGCCCTCCGTATCTAACCCCGACCCCAGCGCCGGTTCAGCCAGTTGTAGACGGGGCAAAAAACCAATCCGGCGTAGGCCCCGTAGAGAAAGCTCTCGGCAAGGCCCAACAGGAATCCGGGCCATGTCAGCCACTGGAAGGCGGGCAACAGCTGCTCCAGCAGAGCCTGCGCATGCAAATTCTCGGGCGCGATCAAACCGTAGACCACGCACAGGAGGAACGTCACGGACGCCCATATGCCGAGGGCCCAGCTCACAATTCTAGTGTCCATCATGCGGCGTTTCCTTCGATGCTTCTGCACCTGGCCGGGTCCGATCCCGCTCAGTGGACATGGGGCGGTTTTCGGTCGTCCTCTCGCGAAACGCCGCCATCGCTGTCCTCCTCGGCTCGGCGCGACCCATGACCGCCGTGCCCGCCGTGCCCGCCGTGCCC
>SCVB01000094.1 GCA_004296955.1 Brevundimonas sp. | reverse complement strand
CAGGCCGCCGTAGCTCAGTGGTAGAGCGCATCCTTGGTAAGGCTGAGGTCGTGGGTTCGATTCCCCCCGGCGGCACCACTCTGAAACCCTTACGGGGCCTGACTTCGCGGTCAGGCCCCGTTTGCGTTTCGGCCCGGAACGGCGCGCGACTCAAGGAAAAGGCCCCGCCGGCGTCGCCGGCGGGGCCTTTATGGTTCGGAGCCTTAGGCTCAGTCGCTTTCGGAATCGTCATCCGTGGCGACGACGACGGTCGCGACGATGACGGCGGCGCCGATCAGCAGCACGGCCAGCGGCACGCCGGCGAATTCGCTGGTCTCAGCGGTCGAGGCGCCGACGCGGTCGCCGATGCGAGCGGTCGCGGTCGTGTTGGCCGCAGTCGCCTGACCGGCGATGAGCAGCAGGCCCGCCGTAACGGCGGCAATGGTTTTCTTCATGGGCATGACTCCTGTAGCCGGGTTATGAGGCAGGCGACGCACCTGACAGCGTCGAGGCGTGTCATGCCATACAACTGGGGGCATTGCGACGGCGTTAATGAATTAAGCTTGGCCGTTGCTCGACGGGCTCAGTTGCTCCGAACTCTGAAAGCTGGCCGCCCGGCGGGCGACCCGGCCGACGGGCCGGAATCCGTTGGCAGGGTCCGGCGCGGTTCTGCTGAATCAGCGGCCGTTCTGGAGGGCCTCAGGCTGCATGGCCCGAGCTTCGAATTGCGCGGCCGCACCAGGGAAATATCCCGGAAAGACATGGCCGCGGGCGCCGAACGCCGCGCCGCCGTAGCTCTGGTCGTAACCATAGCCGCGACCGTACCCGTAGCCATACCCGCCATAGGGGTAGCCGTTCTCGGTCTGGCGGTAGCTCAGACTCAACCGGCCGTTCTCGCCGATGGGCAGGGAGACCGCGGCGCCATAGTCGCGATACCCGCCCGTGCCGACGCTGACGCTGACCTCGCCGTGCGGCAGCCCGTCGTCCGGCGATTCGCCCACGGCCCGGTCATACGGCCGGTTGTCCACGCTCCGGGCGGCGATCCAGCGGTCGATCTGTTCGTCGGTGGTGAGGTTGTGGGGCACGCTCGCCTGGGCCGCGCCTTCGACCGACGGCGCGACCGGCTGGGTGTTGGCGCCGAGATCGACGGCGGTGGCGGGAGCGGTGGCCACCACGCCGTCGGGATCGCCCGCCGTCAGGGCTCCGGCCATCAACAGTGCGGTGATCAGCATGCGCCCTACTCCAGTACCGCGACCACCCTAGCTTCAAATAAGGCCAGAACGTGATCCCGAAAAATGCACGCGGCCTTCCAACGAGATCACGCTGGACCCCGCGCGATCGGCGGGGTCAGGCGTTACCGTCTCCGCGGCCCAGGGGGTCCGGCAGCGGCGAGCCTTCCGGCACGAAGCTGAGCGCCACGGAGTTGATGCAGTAGCGCAGGCCCGTAGGCCCCGGACCGTCCGGAAACACATGGCCCTGATGGCTGTCGCAGCGGGCGCAGCGGGTCTCGGTCCGCACCATGCCGTACGACCGGTCGGTGATCGCGATCACATGCGCCGGATCCACAGGCTCGGTGAAGCTGGGCCAGCCGGTGCCACTCTCAAACTTGCTCCCGGTGCGGAACAGCGGCAGGCCGCATTCGCGGCAGCAGAAGACGCCCGCCCGCTTCTCGCCCAGCAGGGTCCCGCAGAACGGCGCCTCCGTGCCATGGGCCAGAAGCACCCGCTTCTCCTCGGCGGACAGATCGGCCTCCAGCGCCGCGCGCTGGCTGTCGGAGGGCGGGGTCAGGTCGTAGCCGGACGGCGAGCGCAGCGTCGGGGCGATGTCTGTGTCGGTCATGGACGCCACCTATGCATTCGGGGGTATTTCGCAACCCGCGGCGGGGAACGGCCTGTACCGACAATCGTTCATGGCATATGGCCCGGAAACCCGAACCCGACCTGATCACCGCCCCCCTGACGCCGAAGGCGACCCACGGGGTGGTCGAGGTCAAGGACCCGCCCGAGTCCGCGATGAACCTCACCGCCGACGCGGCCGAGATTTCGGGCCTGCGTCTGGTCGACGCCGCCGACCGGGCCCGCAAGCGCGACTAGTCTCTCCGCAGCGGACATGAAAAAGGCCGGTCAGGGCGCTCCTGACCGGCCTCTTCATGTGACTGCGACGTCCGGATCAGCCGCCGAACAGGCTGCCGACCCATGTCCGCACCGCCGTCTCGTCGGCGGGGTTGCCCGTGTAGACCAGGCCTTGCGCGGGGGTGAAGGGCTGGTTGTTG
>SCVB01000093.1 GCA_004296955.1 Brevundimonas sp. | reverse complement strand
TCGCGACAACCGGCACGACCAGGCCGTCCTCGGCCAGGTGCCGGCGGTCGCGGGACGGGGGCGGGCGGCCTCGGCGGCGGTGGCGGCGGCGGTGTCGGCCCGTCTCTGCTCGGCCTGGGCGCGGGCCGTATCGCGTCGGGCGGCGGAGTCGGTGATGGCCGTCGCCTGTTCCGGGGTGGCCTCGGTCAGGGTGCCGAGGGCGGCCAGCGGCGGGGCGTTGAGCGCTTCGGGGGCGATCAGCTGGCCGAAATCCTCAAACAGCATGACGCGGACATAGTCGATGGCGCCGCGGTCGCTGAACAGTTTGACGCGCCAGCTGCCGTCGATGCCGCGGGCGGCGACGCCGATGGGCACGCCGCGCGGGAAGCCGCCGCCGTCGCCCGACGACAGGATGCGGTCGCCGACCTGGACCGAGCCCACGCCGCGCATGAACTCGAGCCGGGGATTGTCGCTGCCGTCGCCCTTGAGGATGGCGCGGGCGTCGGTGCGGTCGACGAGGACCGGGATCTGGCTGGCCACGTCGGTGACCAGCAGCATGCGGCTGATGCCCGGCGAGACGCCGACGATGCGGCCGACGAGGCCGTGCTCGTTGATGACGGGATTGCCGACCTTGACGCCCTTGGACGAGCCGGCGTCGATCAGCCGGGCCTTGGAGAAGGGGCCGCGGGCGTCGAGGATGGAGCGGGCCGTCTGCATGGCCACGGGCGGCTCGGGCCGGATGCCCAGCATGGCCTCATAGCGGGCGTTGACGTTCTTCAGGGCGATGGCCTGGTCGCGCCACGGCTGCAGCTCGGCCAGTTCGCGCTTGAGCCGGCGGTTCTCGGAGACGGCGAAGAAATAGCCGCCGACATAATCGGAGGCATGGCCGAACCAGCGCACCGGGGCGGCGAAGACGCCGCCGACCGGACCGGCGACCGCCTCGACCCCGGAGCGCACCGGCTGATAGGGCGAGGTCTGGGCCCGGGCGTCGCTGATCAGCAGCAGGACGCAGCCGATGGCCGCGACAACGACGGTCACGGCCGCGGTCCAGACCAGCGGCACCTTGATGTTCTCGAACGGTCCGTCGCGAAACGCCACGGCGCGCCTTCCTCAGAAAAGGGAATCAGCGGGACGCCCCCGGCCGATTTGTCGAGCCTATCGCAAAATCCGTGCCGCTTGGAAACCGGCGACAGGCCTACGATGACGGGGATTTGCGGCGGTGTTTCGACCGGAGCCCTAGAGGGCCGAGTCGAGCACGCCCTTCATCCAGCGCGGATGCTCGAGCACCCGGCCGCAGCCGATGGCGACGCAGGACAGCGGATCGTCGGCGACCGAGACCGGCAGGCCGGTGTGGTCGCGGATCTCGGCATCCAGGCCGCGCAGCAGGGCGCCGCCGCCGGTGAGCATGATGCCCTTGTCGGCGATGTCGGCGGCCAGTTCCGGCGGGGTGGCTTCCAGGGCGACCTTCACGGCCTCGACGATCTGCGAGACGGGCTCGGCGAGGGCTTCAGCGGCCTGACGTTCGGAGATGCGAACCTCGCGAGGCACGCCCTGCATCAGGTCGCGGCCCTTGACGTCGATCGACAGGCCTTCGCCGTCGGCCGGGATGCGGGCGGTGCCGATGTCCTTCTTGATGCGTTCGGCGGTGGTCTCGCCGATCAGAAGGTTATGGTTGCGGCGCATGTAGCTGATGATCGCCTCGTCCATCTTGTCGCCGCCGACGCGGACCGAGCGCGAATAGACGATGCCGGACAGGGACAGGACGGCCACCTCGGTGGTGCCGCCGCCGATGTCGACGACCATGGAGCCGGTCGGCTCATGGATCGGCAGGCCGGCGCCGATGGCCGCGGCCATGGGCTCGTCGATCAGGCCGACGCGGCGGGCCGAGGCGTTGAGGCAGGAATCGTTGATGGCGCGACGCTCGACGGCGGTGGCGCCCGACGGCACGCAGACGATGACCTTGGGGTTCACGAAGCCCTTGCGGTTATGAACCTTGCGGATGAAGTGTTTGATCATCTCCTCGGCGACTTCGAAGTCGGCGATGACCCCGTCGCGCATGGGGCGGATGGCTTCCATGTGGCCCGGGGTGCGGCCCAGCATCTGCTTGGCCTCTATGCCCACGGCGTGGACGATCTTCCGCCCACCGACGTTGCGCAGGGCGACCACGGACGGTTCGTTCAGGACGATGCCCTTGCCCTTCATGTAGATCAGGGTGTTGGCGGTGCCGAGGTCGATGGCGATGTCGTTGGAGATCGCGCCGAAAATGCTGGAGAACATGGGTCCGGGATACCGT
>SCVB01000092.1 GCA_004296955.1 Brevundimonas sp. | reverse complement strand
GGCGCCGCCGCGTCAGTCGGTGCAATAGGCCGCCGACCTAGTCGATGTCTTCGTTGAGCAGGCCGACCTGGTGGAAGCCGTGGGCCTGCAGGTCGTTCATCACGGTCATGAAGCGGTCGTAGGTCACGTCGGGCTGGGCGCGGACGAAGATCCGCTCGTCCGTGCAGGCGGCGCCGCCTACCGCGGCGCAGACATCGGCGGCCAGGGTCTCGAGCGTTGTGGCCCGGTCGGCGATGAACAGGGCGCCCGAAGTCTGGACGGTGACGTAGACCGGCTCCTTCGGCGCCACGCTGTCAATCGGCGGGGGCAGGTCGAGTTTGAGCGACACCGTGGCCAGCGGCGCGGCGACCATGAAGATGATCAGCAGGACCAGCATGATGTCGACGAACGGCGTGACGTTGATGTCCGCGTTCTGCTCGATGGTCCTGCCGCCCTGGCCGGAAGGTCCGGAAAGTCGCGCGCCCATGACTGGTGTCTCCCGTGATTGATCCGGGCAGTTCCCGCCTTCGGGGCGACTTTTTCATGGCGGGCCGGCGACCATGAAAAAGGGCCGCGTCCCTGCGGACGCGGCCCTCGATCGTGCAGCGCGGCGTGGCGCCTATTCGATGTCTTCGTTCAGCAGGCCGACCTTGAAGAAGCCGTTCTCCTGAAGGGTGTTCATGACTTCCATGAACTGGTCGTAGGTGACGTCCGGCTGGGCGCGGACGAAGACGCGCTCCTCGCGGCAGTTGGTCGGAACGGCGAGGGCCACGCAGACGTCGGCGGCGAGGGTTTCGATCGTGGTCTGGCGGTCGGCCAGGAAGATCGAGCCGGTGTCCTGGATGGTGATGTAGACGGGCTCCTTCACCTCGTCCGGGTTCACCGGCGGCGTCGCCGGCGGCAGGTCGAGGCGGATGGAAACCGTCGCCATGGGCGCGGCGACCATGAAGATGATCAGCAGGACCAGCATGATGTCCACGAACGGCGTGACGTTGATGTCCGCGTTCTGCTCAATGGTCTTGCCGCCCTGGCCGCCGGGGCCGGAAAGTTTGGAGCCCATGTGTCACTCTCTCCATCGGGCCCGGCGCGATCGCGGCGAGCGCAAGCTTTGACGTTCGGTTCGTCTCTTGGCGTCCCGGACCCGGCTTGTAAAGCGGGTTCAGGCCGGTTGGGGGTCCATTGCCCCCGGATTGTTCCAAATACGCCTGTCAGGCGAGACGATCAGTAAATTCTAGTGGCCCTGGGCCAGCCTCAGGAAGCGATCCTTGAGCGCGGCGTCGGACTTGAAGACGCCAGTGAAGCGGGTGGTGATGGTCGAAACGTGGCGGTGATGCACGCCGCGGGTCGTCATGCACTGATGTTCGGCGTCGATCAGGATGGCGACGCCCGCCGGTTCGAGATGCGATTCGATGGCGGCCGCGATCTGGTTGGTCAGCACTTCCTGGGTCTGGAGGCGGCGCGAGAAGATCTCGACCACGCGGGCCAGCTTGGAGATGCCGACGACCTTTTCGTTGGGGATGTAGGCGACATAGGCCTTGCCGATGAAGGGGGCCATGTGGTGCTCGCAGTGGCTTTCCACCTCGATGTCGCGCAGCAGGACCATGTCGTCATAGCCCTGCACGTCCTCGAAGGTGCGGCTCAGCTCCTTCTCGACGTCGGCGTCATAGCCGTCGAACCATTCGCCGTAGGCGTCGACCACGCGGCGCGGCGTGTCGACCAGGCCGGGGCGGTCCGGATTGTCGCCGGCCCAGGCCAGCAGGGTGCGGACGGCCTCCAGCGCCTTCTCGCGCGAGGGGCGCGGGGCGGGGTCGTTGTCTCCGACCAGAACCGGCTTGACGGGGATGACGCTCATTATCGATCTCGACGCTGTTCGCTTGTGCAGCAGGACGGCTATATGGGACCGCAGGTCCGTCCTGCAAGAAAACTGAAAGCTTCCGCCTCACTATGCCGCTGACAATCCACGACACCCTGCACCGCGAAAAGCGCGTGTTCACGCCGCGCGACCCCGACCGGGTGACCCTCTATGTCTGCGGCCCGACGGTCTATGACTACGCCCATATCGGCAATGCGCGACCGCCGGTGGTGTTCGACGTGCTGGTGCGGCTGTTGCGGCGCGAATACGGGGCCGACAAGGTCGTCTACGCCCGCAACGTCACCGACGTGGACGACAAGATCAATGCGAAGGCCGCGAAGGAGGGGACTCCGATCGGCGAGGTCACGTCGCGTTACGAGGCGGCCTATCTGGACGACATGCGGCGGCTGAACGTCTCGCCGCCGGACATCGCGCCCCATGTGACCGACCACATGGAGGCCATCGTCGCCCAGATCGGCGCGATCATGGACCACGGCTGCGCCTACGCCGCCGAGGGGCATGTGCTGTTCGACGTCTCGTCCTATGAGACCTATGGCCGGCTGTCGGGGCGCAATCTGGACGACATGATCATGGGCGCCCGGGTCGAGGTCGCGCCCTACAAGAAGAATCCGCACGACTTCGTGCTGTGGAAGCCGTCGAAGGCGGACGAGCCGTCGTGGCCGTCGCCGTGGGGCGAGGGACGTCCGGGCTGGCATATCGAATGCTCGGCCATGATCGAGGAGACGCTGGGCCTGCCCATCGACATCCACGGCGGCGGCATCGACCTGGTGTTCCCGCACCACGAGAACGAGATCGCCCAGGGCGTCTGCGCCCACGGCCACGCCCATTCGCCCGAGGCCCACGCCGAATACAGCCGCTACTGGATGCACAACGGCTTCCTGACCGTCGATGCGGAAAAGATGTCCAAGTCGATCGGCAATGTCCTGCTGCTGCACGACCTGGTGCAGGCGATCCCGGGCGAGGTGGTGCGCTGGGCCCTGCTGAGCGCCCATTATCGCCAGCCGCTGGACTGGAACCAGGCGCTGCTGGACCAGAGCCGCAAGGCGCTGGACCGGCTGTACGGGGCCCTGCACCGCGCCGCGGCCGTCGAGGCCAATGGCGACGCGCCGTCCGAGGACTTCCTCAAGGCCATCGAGGACGACATCAACACGCCGGGGGCCATGGCGACCCTGTTCGCCCTGTCCAGCGAGATCGAACGCGCCATGACGGCGGGGGACCACGGCGTCGTGGCCCGGGCCAAGGGCGAACTGATCGCCGCCGGGGCCCTGCTCGGCGTCCTGCAATCCGATCCGGCCGAATGGCTGGAAGGGGATGTGTCGGACGCGCTCCGCGTCGAGGTGGAGGCCCTGCTGGAGCAGCGCGCCGCCGCCCGCGCGGGCAAGGACTGGCCCGAGGCCGACCGCATCCGCGACCGCCTCAATGCGCTGAATGTGGTGGTCATGGACGGACCCCAGGGCGCGACCTGGCGGGTCAAGGGGTAGGCGGCGCCAGACAGCCGTCCGATCCGTGTCCCGAGCCCCGGGACCACGGCTCCGCCGGCGGAGCCGGGCAGCGGACGACGGTCCAGCCGATGCGGCGTTTGTCCTCGACGACGGCGCGCAGCAGATCCAGCCGGCGCTCGAGCTCGGCGCGCAACGGGGCGAGATCCTCGGGCGGGCTTGCATCGGTCGGACGGATTGCGCGTCGGGTCTTCGAACGTGACATGGGCTGGTTTCCTTTCCGGCATGACTCCTGGCCGCTTGGGACCAAGCGGTCGGGAAGGGCGGGCGGAGCGCCGGGCGCGAAGCCCGGAGACCGTTGGGAGATGTGTTTCGGCTTCGCGACGTCGCTCCGCACGGAATGTCTGACCGGGAGCTGTCGGCCTGGAGGCGGTG
>SCVB01000091.1 GCA_004296955.1 Brevundimonas sp. | reverse complement strand
CCCGGTCCTGAAGCCGCACGGCTTCCTGACCCGCGACAGCCGCGTCGTCGAGCGCAAGAAGTACGGCCGCGCCAAGGCCCGCAAGTCCTTCCAGTTCTCGAAGCGCTAGGCCGTTTCACAATACGGTTTGGAATGGGGCGCTTCGGGAAACCGGAGCGCCCTTTTTCTTTGGTCAGGATCAACAATGCTCGGTCCAATCCTGGGTCTTTTCGCTTGCGGCGTGATCGTATGGCTGTTGATCGAACTCCGGCGTGCGATCCGAGGCGGCGAAATCCGATTGTTCCGGATGCCGGATGGACGTTTTCCGGGCCGGGACACTTGTCCGGTCATGTTTTGGGCCTTGGTCGGCTGGACAGTCTTCGTGGTTATATGTGCGTCGATGATGGCGGTTCAGCTGCTGCTCGGCGTTGAACTCCGGTGGTGGCTATGAGCGCTTCAATCTTCATCGACGGCGAGGCCGGGACGACGGGTCTGGAGATCCGCGAGCGGTTGGAGGCGCGCTCCGATCTCGAGTTGATCCTGCTCGGCGACCGGCGGCGCGATGTGGCGGCGCGGCGCGAGGCGCTGAACGGGGCCGATGCGGTGATCCTGTGCCTGCCCGACGACGCGGCGAAGGAAGCCGTGGCGATGATCGAGAACCCGGCCGTGCGGGTGATCGACGCCTCGACGGCCTATCGGGTCGATCCGGCCTGGACCTATGGCTTCGCCGAGATGGCGCCGGGGCAGCGCGAGAAGATCGCCGGCGCGACGCGGGTGTCGAACCCGGGCTGTTATCCGACGGGGTTCATCGGGCTGGTGCGGCCGCTGGTGTCGGCGGGGATCATTCCGGCGGGCTGGCCGGTGACGGTCAATGCGGTGTCGGGATACTCGGGCGGCGGCAAGGCGATGATCGCGGAGTTCGAGGCCGGCGGGGCCGGGGCGTTCCGCGCCTATGGCCTGTCGCTGAAGCACAAGCACGTGCCGGAGATGACGTTGCACACCGGGCTGGAGCGGCCGGTGCTGTTCGCCCCGGCGGTGGCGGCGTACCGGCAGGGGATGCTGGTCGAGGTTCCGCTGCAGCTGGGCGCCCTGCCGGGGTCGCCGTCGGTGGAGGTGGTGCACGGGGCCCTGGCCGAGGCCTATGCGGACTGCCGGTTCGTGGAGGTGGTCGAGCTGGAGGAGAGCGAGGCCATGACCGGGATCGATCCGGAGGGGCTGAACGGCACCAACCGGATGCGCCTGCATGTGTTCGGCGACCGGGCCGTGGAACAGGTGCGACTGGTCGCCCTGCTGGACAACCTCGGCAAGGGGGCGTCGGGGGCGGCGGTGCAGAACCTGAACCTGATGCTGGGGCTGGACGAGGGCGTCGGCCTCAACTGATCTTGCTTTCGTCATCCTCCGGCAAGGCGCTTCAGCGCCGCGACCGGGGGACCCAGCGGCGCGCGATAGCGCGAAGTTGTCGAGGATCCGGCTGCGGAAACAGCCTGCCTGAACAGATCGCCTTCGGCGCCGCTGGGTCCCCCGGTCTCGCTGCGCTCGCCGGAGGATGACGAAAGCAGAAGGAGCACTTGAAACCTCCGCCGTCCTGCCGACGTACTTGTCACCATGACACACGCCCTTTCCCGTCGCGCCCTGTTGACCACCGCCGGGGCGCTCGCCGTGTCGGCCTGTTCGCCGGGGAGCGCGGACGCCTCCGAGCGGCAGTACGCCAGCTCGCCGTTCCGGCGGATCACCGACGCCCAGTGGCGCGAACGGCTGCCGCGGGCGGCGTATGACGTGCTGCGGCATGAGGCCACCGAGCGGCCGGGGACCAGTCCGCTGAACGACGAGCATCGCGCCGGGACCTTCGTTTGCCGCGGCTGCGAACTGCCGCTGTTCCGGTCGCAGTGGAAATATGACTCCGGCACCGGCTGGCCGAGCTTCTATGACGTGATCGCCGCCAATATCGGGACCAAGACCGACTTCGCCATCGGCATTCCGCGTACGGAGTATCACTGCGCCCGCTGCCTCGGGCATCAGGGCCATATCTTCGACGACGGACCGCGGCCGACGGGAAAACGCTACTGCAACAACGGCGTGGCCCTGATCTTCCGCCCGGCCTGATCCCCCGATAGGGTTTCGGCCTGAATCGGGGAGGCCGGGATGCTGGAATGGGTGTTGGCGGGGGTGATCGGGATCGTCCCGCCGCGGCAGGAGCCCCCTGACCTTGAGACGCTGAAGACCTGCGTCGGCCATATGCTGGTCGTCGAGACGGCGGTCGAGGAGGGCCATTGGGCGGCCATCCCCGGGGCCGAGCCGCCGCGCCCGGGATCGCGGTTTCGCATGCTCGGAATGATCCTGCTGCTGGACGCCCTGGCCAAGGGGGCGGAGCGCGAGGGGATCGACCCGGCCAGCCTCGCCCCCGAGGTCGAGGCGCGGGCGGAGCAGGCGCCGCCGGCGCAGACGGCCGAGGACGTGGCCGCGGCGCTGAAGCGCGAGGCCGACTGTTTCCGGATGCTGGGCGTCGAGGAGCCTGAGGCCTAGGCGCGCCGGGCCTTGAGCGCGGATTCGACCGTCACGCCGAACCAGACGGCGGCGATGATGACCAGCAGGCCGTAGTCGGGGCCGGGCCGGAACACCGGAATGGCGGCGCAGGCGATCACCACCATCGGGAAGAGGCTGGCCCAGGCGGTGACGCCGCGGCTGTCGGGGTGGATCAGCGGCGGCCGGTCCGAGCTCTTCATCATCCGCATCAGCACAGGGTTGAGCAGCACGAAGCCGCCCGAACAGATCACCGCCAGCAGCAGGTTGCGCAACGGCGCGCCCGCGCCATAGACGCTGACGGTGAGGGTGACGAGAACCAGGGCGAAGCCGGTGGTGACGGCCAGCAGCAGGTTCGGTTCGAGACGCTTCAACTCTTCACCTTCACATAGGCGCCGGGCGCCGGTTCGATCGGCTTGAGCGGGCCGGTCTTCGGATCACGGGCGGGGACCCAGTCGCCGGATTTTCCGTGCAGCCAGGCGGCCCAGTGTTCCCACCAGCTGCCGGGATGCTCGACGGCCCTGGCCTGCCATTCGGCCAGGGTCGGGGGCAGGGCGGGGTTGGTCCAGTGCTGGTATTTGTGCGCCGAGGGCGGATTGACCACCCCGGCGATGTGGCCCGAGCCGGCGAGGGTCAGGGTGACGTCGGCGCCCGAGAAGGCGCGGGCCGAGCGGTAGACCGAATTCATCGGCGCGATGTGGTCCTCGCGGCTGGCCTGGAAATAGAGGGGGATGGTCACCTTCGACAGGTCGACCTTGACCCCGCCAATGGTGAACTCGCCGCGGGCCAGCTTGTTCTGGCCGTACATGGAGCGGAGATAGTCCATGTGCAGCTTCTTGGGCATGCGGGTCTGGTCGGCGTTCCAGAACAGCAGATCGAAGGCCGGCGGCGACTTGCCCATCAGATAGTTGCTGACGAAGAAGGACCAGATCAGGTCGTTGGCGCGGAGCGCATTGAAGGTCTCGGCCATGGCCGCGCCGGGCAGGACGCCGCCGGCGGCGTCCATCTGCTGCTCGACCTCGTTGAGCCAGTGTTCGTCGGTGAACAGCAGCAGGTCGCCGGCTTCGGCGAAGTCGTGCTGGGCGGCGAAGAAGGTGTTGGCTGTGACGCGTTTGTCGCCCCTGGCCGCCATATGGGCGAGGGCGGCGCCCATGAGCGTGCCGCCGATGCAGTAGCCGACGGTGTTGATGTGCTCGGCCTTCGACTGCTCGAGCGCCTTTTCGATGCAGCGGTAGATGCCTTTTTCGAGATAGTCGTCGAAGCCGAAGCCGGCCTTGTCCTTGTCCGGATTGACCCAGGAGCAGACGAAGACGGTGAAGCCCTGGGCCGAGAGCCAGCGGATCATCGAGTTTTCGGGCTGCAGGTCCAGGATGTAGAATTTGTTGATCCACGGCGGGAAGATCAGCAGCGGGATGGCGCGCTGTTTGTCCGTGGCGGCGTCGAACTGGATCAGTTCGAACAGCTCGTCGCGCCAGACGACCTGGCCGGGGGCGGTGGCGACGTTCTCGCCGACGACGAATTTGCCGTAGTCGGCCTGGCTGATCTTCAGCTTGCCGGCGCCGCGCTCCATGTCGGCGGCGAAATTCTGCATCCCCCGGACCAGCGATTCGCCGTTGGACTCGGCCAGGGCTTTCAGCGCGACCGGGTTGGAGGCGAGGAAGTTGGAGGGGGAGAAGGCGTCGGTCAGGAGTTTGGTGAAGAACTCGGCCCGGCGTTTGGTCAGGGGATCGACGTCCTCGACGCTGGAGACGAGGCCGTTCATCCAGTCCGAGGTGACAAGATAGGACTGGCGCATGACGTCGAAGGCGGGGTTCTCGGTCCAGGCCGGATCCCGGAACCGCTTGTCCTTGGCCAGTTTCGCGTCGTGGGCGGCGGGGGTCTCGTCGCCGGCGGCGCGGCGGGTCGTCGTGGCCCACAGGTCCATGTAGCGGTTGAACAGGTCGGCCTGGGCGGCGAACAGTTTGTCGGGGCGCGAGGCCAGGCTGGTCATGACCGAATTCATGGCCGGGCCGACGTTGAAGGGGTCGGGCGACAGGGCGGCCGGGCGATCGGCCTGGGACAGGGCGGCCTCGGCGATGGCCGACTGGGCGGTCATGGCGGCCTTGGCCAGGTTCATCGACAGGGTTTCCAGCATCTGCCGCTGGTCGGCGCCGGGGAAGGCGAAGGCGTCGGCGGCGGGGGCCTCCGCTTGCGGCAGGGGCGGCGGCGGCGCGGCTTCCGGCTCGGGCCTGGCCTTGGCGGCGCGGGGACGGGGCGGCTTGGCCGAGGTCGGGCGGCCGGCCTTGCGCGGCGCGCGGGGCGGCGCGTCGGCGGTCGGTGGGGTCGGACGCTTGGCCATGGAGAGCTCCGGATGTCGTCAGGATCGGTCGCAGGCGCCGCGCGCGCCCTTCCGCCTGCGGCGATCATGGCATATGACCGCCCCTGATATGAACGCGCCGATCCGGAAAATTGCAGCGATCATGTCCGCCCTCGTCGCGAGCGGCGGCCTGACGGCCTGCGCGGGATCGTTCGACCCCGCCACCGACGCCCGTTCGCCGGTCGCGCCGCGGGTCCAGGCGATGGTCGACGCCAACCGCGAATATCCGCGCTGGGCCGAGTTTCCCAGGACGGTCGAGCCGCTCCCCGAGCCGATGGCCATCGCGGCCCAGGTCAACACCCTGCGGGTCACCAGCGGGGCGCTGGCCGGCGAGGTGTCGCGCATCGACTGGCAGACCACCCAGGACCCGGCCGCCTTCGCGGCAGAGGTGCAGGCCCGGGTCGATGCGGTCCCGGTCGACCCGGTGACGGCGGAGACCCTGGCCGAGATCGAAGACTTCGTGCGGCGCACGCGCGAGCGGGGTCGCGCCCCGCCGCCGGTGGACCGCCGCTGATCGCAACCCAACGCTCGCCCGGACGGCAGAATCCGGGGATCATCGTCTCAGGAGACTCGCCCATGGCCGGATCGGCCCCCTACGCATCCACGCTCGCCGCCGACGCCGCGCGCGTCACCGAACTGGCCGCCATCGCCAGCTACGCCGGCATCGGCCGCGGCGACGAGAAGGCGGCGGACCAGCTGGCCGTCGACGCCATGCGCACGGCCCTGAACGCCCTGGATATCGACGGCAAGATCGTCATCGGCGAGGGCGAGCGCGACGAGGCGCCGATGCTGTACATCGGCGAGAAGGTCGGCACCGGGAAGGGCCCGGCCATCGACATCGCCCTCGATCCGCTGGAAGGCACGACCCTGACGGCCAAGGCCATGGCCAATGCGCTTTGCGTGCTGTCGATGTCGCCCGGCGGCGGCATGCTGCACGCGCCCGACACCTATATGGACAAGATCGCCATCGGGCCCGGCTTCGCGCCCGGCACGGTCGATCTGGACATGAAGCCCCAGGACAATGTGCGCTCCCTGGCCTCCGCCAAGGGGGTGAACCCCTCGGAGATCACCGTCTGCGTCATGGACCGGCCGCGCCACGCCGAGCTGATCGCCGCCCTGCGCGAGGTCGGGGCCAAGGTGGTGCTGATCACCGACGGCGACGTCGCGGGCGTGATCCACACCGCCGAGCCGGAGACGGGCATCGACCTGTACCTGGGCTCGGGCGGGGCGCCGGAAGGCGTGCTGGCGGCGAGCGCGCTGAAATGCGTCGGCGGCCATTTCCAGGGCCGGCTGATCTTCCGCAACGACGATGAGCGGGCGCGCGCCGCCAAGACGGGCGTCACCGACCTGGACCGCAAATACGACCTGCATGAACTGGTGTCCAAGGACGCCATCTTCGCCGCCACCGGGGTGACCAAGGGCGCCATGCTGGACGGGGTCAAGGTCGCCGGCGGCTTCGTCTCGACCCACACGCTGGTGATGGATTCCTCGACCCGTACGGTGCAGCGCATCCGCACCATCCGGCCGCTCTGATGGCGGACGGGGGCGCAGGCACGGCCTTTGGGCCGGCCTTTCTGGGCGTCTCCCGCTCCCTGTCCGGCCGCGAGTGGCGGCAGAGGCCCGCAGAAGCCGGGCTGATCCGGTCCCATATGCAGGCGCTGAACCTGGAGGAGCCGCTGGCGCGGGCGCTGGCGGCGCGGGGGGTGCGGGCGGACCAGGGCGCGGACTTCCTGCAGCCGACGCTGAAGGCGCTGTTCCCCGATCCCTCCAGCTTCATGGATATGGACGCGGCGGCCGGGGCGATCCTCGATGCGCTGCAGGCGAAGGCCTCGATCCATGTCTTCGCCGACTATGACGTCGACGGCGCCTCGAGCGCGGCCCTGCTGGTGCGCTGGTTCCGGGCCGTGGGCGCGGAGCTGCCGATCTATGTGCCGGACCGGATGACCGAGGGCTACGGCCCCAGCGCCCGGGCCTTCGACACGCTGAAGGCCTCCGGCGCCGAACTGGTCATCACCGTCGACTGCGGGGCGGCGGCCAATGAGGCCGTGGCCCATGCGACGGCGATCGGCCTGAAGGTCGTGGTCATCGACCACCATATGATGCGCGAGCATCCGCCGGTCTGCGCCGCCGTGGTCAATCCGAACCGGCCCGGCTGTAATTCAGGCCAGGGCAATCTGGCGGCGGCGGGGGTGGTGTTCGTGCTGCTGGCGGCGCTGAACCGCGAGGCGCGGGGGCGCGGGATGTTCGCCGACCTCAAGGAGCCGGATATCCGGCAGTGGCTG
>SCVB01000090.1 GCA_004296955.1 Brevundimonas sp. | reverse complement strand
CCCACGGTGCCCGCAAAGGCACGCCGCATTTCGAGTGCGGTACATTCGACCACTCTGCCACCTCTCCGCGGGGCCGTAGGACGCTTGGTCGAGCGAGCGGCTTCTCTAATGGGCGACGGCCCGCGCCGCAAGCGGGCTGGTGAGAAATCGCTCAGCGCTGGGCGGGCAGGGGCAGGCCGAGCGCCTCGCCGGTGCTCAGATCGCCGTCGACCACGCGGAACAGCTCGGCCGGACGGCCGCCGGTGGCGGCCGAAAGCCGGCCGGTCGGCTGGACCAGGCCGGTGCGTTCGACGCCGCGGCGGAAATTCTGCTTGTGCAGGGACAGGCCCGACACCGCCTCGGCGGCGGTCTGCAGTTCGGACAGGGTGAAGGCCCGGGGCATCAGGTCGAACAGGACCGGACGGTATTTCAGCTTGCTGCGCAGCCGGCCGAGGCCGGTGGCGAGGATGCGGCGGTGGTCGGAGGCCATGGCGCGGCCCGGCGCGTTCGGGAGCGGCGGACGGTCCTGGTCGCGGGCGGCCTCGGCGACGAGGCCGGCCTCGTAGAGCAGTTCGTAGCGATCGAGCACCCGGCCCTCGTTCCAGCGGTGGGCCGGGCTGGTGGCGAAGAGGGTCTCGACCCGGGCCTGGCGCCGCGGATCGCCGTCGGCCCAGGCCGTCAGGTCCGCGACCAGGAGGGCGAGGCAGGCGGGCGGGCCGTCGCGCCGGTCTTCCCAGGGGAAGATGTCCAGCACCGGGGTCCAGCGGGCCTCGGCCAGCGGCGCCTCGGCCGCGTCGGCGGTGAGGGCGAGGTAGCCGACCGAGACCTCGCGGCGCCGCTCGGGCCCCGGGGTGGCGCGGGGGCTTTCCCGGCCGAGATCGCCGAAGGTGTAGAGCTGTTCGACGAAGCCGAGGCGAAAGCCGGTCTGGGCGGTGACGAAGGCGCGCAGGGCCAGCTCGAAGGTGCGGTCGCGGGCGGGGTCGAAGGGGCCGAAGGGCAGGGCGGCCTCGCCGTCGTCGCCGGGCGTGGTCAGGACGCAGGCCTTGCGGTCGCGGAGCGCGATGACGACCGCCGAAAGGCCGATGCGAACGCCCTGTTCAGCCGGCCCCATCGTCTATTCCGTATGCCAGGCGTCGGCGGGGGGCATGAGGCCGACGGCCTCGGCGAGGACGCGATAGCGTTCGAGGTAGCGCTGCTGGGCGACGGGGGCGGGCAGGGGGTCGATGATCAGGTCGTAGCCGGCGGGCGGGGTCCCGAACAGCGACAGCGATTCCTTGCGGTTGAAGCCGGCCAGCTGGGTGGCTTCAAAGAAGGCGCAGGCCCGGTCGGCCTTCTTGATCAGGGTCTTGATCTCGACCGGGTTCTTCGGCGGCAGGCCGAAGCGGACGTGGATGGCGCCTTCCAGCCGGGCCTCGAAGGCCTTGTAGTTGACGCCGAGCGCCGCCTTGAACGGCGAGATCATGTCGCCGATGACGTATTCGGAGGCGTCGTGGAGCAGGGCGGCGAGCCGCCATTTCGGCTCGAGCCCGGGCTTGATGTGGGCGGCGATCTCCTCGACGACGCAGGAGTGCTGGGCGACCGAGAAGGCGTGTTCGCCGATGGTCTGGCCGTTCCAGCGAGCGACGCGTGCGAGGCCGTGGGCGATG
Organism: Brevundimonas sp.; assembly: GCA_004296955.1. Classification (GTDB taxonomy): domain Bacteria; phylum Pseudomonadota; class Alphaproteobacteria; order Caulobacterales; family Caulobacteraceae; genus Brevundimonas. The sequence goes on along the minus strand of SCVB01000090.1, from coordinate 22,076 downwards.
TCCTCGATCTCGATGTCGAAGGGCGAGGGATCGAGCAGGTCGAGGCGGCGGCCGGACAGCATGCGCTGCCAGGCGCGGGGTTCTTTGGCGGAAGGGCGGGGCGTGACGGCCAAGGATCGTTCCTGCTTGCTGGGCAGGGTTGGTGACGCATCGGGCCGCCGTGATCAAGGCCGGAGCCCGTTCCGGGGGGCGGTTATTCCCCGGCGTTGAGCGCGACCAGGTCCTTGGCGTCCTCGAAGGCGCGCTCGTGATTGCTGTCGCGCGAGCGCACCGTGGCGACGACGAGCGGGCCGCCGACGGGGCCGCGGGCCTCGTAGCCGACCAGACGCCAGCCCGATTCGGCGGTGCGGTTGTCGGTCAGGATCCAGCTGGTGCGGGTGGCCTCGCCGCCGGCGCTGGCGCGGATCTCGGCGGCGTCGTCCTGGGCGTTGATGCTGACGTTTTCGCCGTCGCCGCCCGAGCCGGTGACGCGGGCCGAGCCGTCGCTGTCGTCGGCGTCGATGTGGAAGCCGCCGATGCGGACGCTGGCCTTGTCGCCGCGGGTCTGGATCTGCACGCCGGGCAGTCGGACGGTGGCGTCGTCGCCATTGGCGTCGATGGCGACGCCGGGCGCGCGGACGGAGGCGCGCTCGCCGCCGGCGGCCGCGTCGGCGGCGCGCTGGGCGGCGTCCGCCTCGATCTGGGCGGCGTCCGCCCGGGCGCCCGCGGCGTCGGCCTGGGCCCGGGCCTCGGCGGCGCCGATCGCCGCCATGGCGCGCGGCAGGTCGCCGGACAGGCGCTGTTCGAAGGCCTTCAGCACGCGAGCGGGCGTTTCGCCGTCCAGCGGGACGAGATGCAGGCTGACCTCGGCGCCCCTCGGGCCGACATAGGTGCAGACCGTCCCGCCTTCGGAGGCCGAGCCCTTGCGGGTCAGCGAGCCCATGGTCTGGGGACACTGGAGGGTCTCGACGACTTTGAGCACGCCCTTGGCGTCGCCGTCCTCGCTGCGGGTGGCGGAGATGCGCACGCTGTCGTCGCAGGCGGCGAGGCCGGCGAGGGCGCAGCAGACGGTGGGGATCAGAAAGGGACGAAGGGTCATCAACTTGCGGTCCTGGTACGGGCCTATCCTGCGCGAGCCCGGGTCATTTGCCAGTGAAATCGCGGTAAGGCGGGTGTCCAAACCTGATCGCCCGTGTGTTCAACCGCCCGGTCGGCCGCCCTCGCGGCGGCTGAGGAAGGCGAGGCGTTCGAACAGATGGACGTCCTGCTCGTTCTTCAGCAGGGCGCCGTGCAGCGGCGGGATCAGCTTGTTGGGCGTCTTCTCGCGCAAGGTTTCGGGATCGACATCGTCGACCAGCAGCAGCTTCAGCCAGTCCAGCAGTTCGGAGGTCGAGGGCTTCTTCTTCAGGCCCGGCGTCTCGCGGATCTCGTAGAAGGTTTTCAGCGCCTCGGAGACCAGCCGCGGCTTGATGCCGGGGAAATGGACCTCGACGATGGCCTTCATCGTCTCCGTGTCGGGGAAGCGGATGTAGTGGAAGAAGCAGCGGCGCAGGAAGGCGTCGGGCAGCTCCTTCTCATTGTTCGAGGTGATGATGACGACGGGTCGGACCTCGGCGCGGATCGTCTCGTCCGTCTCCTGGACGTAGAACTCCATGCGATCGAGTTCCTGCAGCAGGTCGTTGGGGAATTCGATGTCGGCCTTGTCGATCTCGTCGATCAGCAGGACGGGCCGGGCCGGGGCGGTGAAGGCCTCCCACAGCTTGCCGGGCCGGAGGTAGTTGCGCACGTCGTGGACGCGGGCCTCGCCGAGCTGGCTGTCGCGCAGGCGCGAGACGGCGTCATATTCATAGAGGCCGTTGTGGGCCTTGGTCGTCGACTTGATGTGCCAGGTGATCAGCGGGGCGTTCATCGCCTTGGCGATCTCATAGGCCAGGACGGTCTTGCCGGTGCCGGGCTCGCCCTTGATCAGCAGCGGACGTTCCAGGGCGACCGCCGCATTGACGGCGATCTTCAGATCGTCGGTGGCGATATAGTCGGCGGTGCCTTCGAAGCGATCGGTCGTGCGGGGCATGGCGGTTCCGGGTTGGGGTCCGTTCCGGGTTAGCGAAGGCGGGGCGGGTTAACAACGATCATGTGGTGGGCGGTGGTCGCGTTCTCCCTCCCCCGAAGTGGGGAGGGCGGTCGCGAAGCGACCGGGTGGGGGAGTGTGAAGCCGGGCGCGGTCGGTGCGGGACTGGCGTTCCCCACCCGGGCTCCGCTGCGCTCCGCCGTCCCTCCCCATGAAGGGGAGGGAGAGCGACAATGCACGACTCTTCGCCGCCTGCTTTCGCGGCGGTCGGGGAGGGCGCGGAGCGGCCGGGCCTCGCCCGGTGCTTTGATTGTTTTACCGTTTCGACGAAGCAGGCCGCTCCGCGTGATCGTTTTCCACGCGCCCTCCAGCTGGCGGCCCTTGCCTTCGGGCCTTACCGGATCACCGCCGCCGTCCTTGCGGACGATGACGCGCGGCGGACGTGACGCTGTTTCACGCAGCGGTCCGCTCAAGAAGCGCGCGGCGAGCAGGCGGACGCCATCCATCGACGTCCGCAAGGACCCCCGGAGTATCCATCCCCCGGGCTTCATCGCTCGACCACAGCCCGCCGACATCGGGGCGCTGGATCCGACGCCCTCCCCACCGACGGGATGGCGGGCATTGTGGGCGGGGCCCTTCCTATGGCGGGCTGATGACGCTGAAAATTTTGAAAGGTGTGTGGAGTCAGAGGGTTGGCGACGCGGGATATGCTGGCAATCGGCGGATTGTCAGCGGAGCGTCACAACGGATTCCTTCTCCCACTGGGAGAAGGTGGCGCGCAGCGCCGGATGTGGGTCGGCTGGCGGAAGCGGCGAAGCCGCCCCCGGACAGGCGACCCACACCCTTTCGCGCAAGAACGACGGCTGCGCCGCCGTGCGCTCAAGCCCTCTCCCACCGGGAGAGGGTTCAGTTGGCCCTTCGGATCAGCTCATCGGCCAGATCGGCGGTCAGATAGCCGTCGGCGAGCCGGCCCTCGGCGATCTGCCAGCGGCGGAGGGCGGCGCGGGTGTTGGCGCCGACGACGCCGTCGATGCCCTGGGTGTCGAAGCCGAGAATGGTCAGGGCTCGCTGGGCGCCGATGCGCTGGTCGCGCGACAGGGGGGCGTCGTCGGGCCAGGTCGCGACAAGGCCGGGCTTGCCGGCGATGCCGTCGGCGGTGAGGCCGATGGCCAGGGCGTAAGAGACCGAGTTGTTGTAGCGGCGGATCACATAGTGGTTGGGCAGGGCCAGGAAGGCCGGGCCGCGGGCGCCCTGGGGCAGGAGGATCACGGCCTCCTCGGCCGCTTCGGCGGCGTTGGGGGCGCCGCCGCGGGCGAGGGCGACGCCGCGTTGGGCCCAGTAGCGCCACGGATGACGCGGACCCTCGGCCTCGGCGTAGTCGAAGCCGGCGGGGAGGACGACCTCATAGCCCCAGGTCTGGCCGGGCTTCCAGCCGGCGCGGGCCAGCAGATTGGCGGCGGAGGCGAGGGCGTCGGCGTCCGAGCCCCAGATGTCGACCTTGCCGTCGCCGGTCTGGTCGACGCCGAGGCGCAGATAGGCGTCGGGCATGAACTGGGTCTGGCCCATGGCTCCGGCCCAGCTGCCCTTGAGGCCGGCGCGGTCGCGGCGGCCGTCGACGACGATGTCGAGGGCGTTCTTGAGCTCGCCCTCGGCCCAGTCGCGGCGGCGGCCGTCATAGGCGAGGGTGGCCAGCGAGCGGATCACGTCATAGTCGCCCTGGATGGCCCCGAAGGCGCTCTCATTGCCCCAGACCGAGACGAGGATTTCGGTCGGGACGCCGAAACGCTGGGTCACCTCCCACGGCACGCGGTCGGTGCGGGCGCGGCCCTGGGCGATGCGGGTCGCCGAGGCGGCGGACTGGACATAGGCGCCGGCGGGGCGGCTGAACTCGGGCTGGTTGTTGTCGAGGCGGATGACCGACGGGTCGGGGGTCAGGCCGGCGAGCTCGCGCTCGTATTCGGCCCGGCGGGCGCCGCCGTGGCGGGCGAGGAAGCCCTGTTTCCAGCCCTCGAACCCGGCCTGGTCGACGACGACGGGCGCCGGCGTCGCGCCGGAGCCGGCGGCGGGCGTGGCCGGCGCGGCGGGGGCGGCAGGCGGCGGGGCGGCCGGATCCGGCGTCGGCGCGACCGGCGGCGCCTCCGGCAGCATGGGCGCGCAGGCGGCGACGGAGGCGATGAGAATAAGGCGAAGGCTGATACGCATGGCGATAGCTGTAGAGTCCCCTGAGGCCGCCCCCTCATAACAAGTGCGCGAGGGCGGTCAGCGTTGCTGCAATACCGGGGCCAAAGCGGGGCCGTCGGTCGAAGAGTGGCCCGCCTGTGTCGCCAGAGTCGCGCCCCGGGCGGCGCCGGACCCGGAGGATTCCCTGTTTGGCGTCATTAACCCTCAATTTCATGGATTGGTGAAGGGAGCGGGGCGCATAACGGCGTCAGCTCTGAGACCCGATACGGCCTGGTGGCGGAGGGGCTACGCAACGGGGGTGCAACCCCGGAGACCCTCCGTTCAACTCGGAGGCCAGGCCTCCATCCTCTCTTGTTGGCGCGCTAACGCTCGCGACGCGGTCGCTCGCTGCTTGAGCGCGGGGGGGAATGCGGGACGGGCGAAAATCGGTTCGCGCCGCAAGGCGGTCCCTGCCCGCTACCAATCCGCCAGATGATTGAACGCGCCCGCCACAAGGCGTCTTCCTTCGAAGATCATCCCGTCATCCGGGTTGGGCTGAATTCTGGGGTCGGCAAGCGCCGCGGCCAGGCCGCTGTCCCGGGCCGATTTGTCTGGCCATTCCGTCCAGGAGAGGATGACCGTTTCGTCTGCGGTCGCCGCAGCCGCGTCCCTGAAATTCCTCATCTCGTCGCCCAGTCCGGCCCGCGCTTCCTCTGCATGAAACGTCTCGTCGGCATGGCCGCTGCCGTCGAGGATGATGTCAGTGATCCGTATCGCGCCGTGCTCCCGGTAAACCGCCCCGACTCTTTTCGAAAAGTCGCGATAGGCTGGAAGCTGCGATGGACGGATCGGGATCAGATAGGCGTCGAAATAGGACATGTTCCATCTCATCACGGTCGATGGCTGCTTTCCACCCTGGGCGGGCGGTGAAGCACAACCGGGTTCGGGGGTTCACAGCTTGCCGAAGGCCACGCCGCGCCAGCCCCAGCCGGCCTTCTGCGCGGCGGCGACGAGGGGCTTTTTGATCTCGTCCGTGTCGAACTTGTAGCTGTAGACCTCGCCCCAGGAGAGGTCCTCGCGGAAGGCGTAGACGGTCTCGAAGCTCTTTTCCCAGGTCTGGCCGCGGAAGCCTTCGGCGGTGGCGGAGAGGACCGGGACGCCGGCGCGCCATTCCACCTCCCACGACTGGTCCACAGCGCGGACCTCGCCCTTGGCCTCGTCGAACTTCATCAGCACCTTGAAGACGCGCTTGATCCCGGCCTTGGCGAAGATTTCGTACCAGTCGGCGTCGACGATCCGCCATTCGGCCACCATGTCGACGCCTTCGGGCGCGCCGTCGCGGACGGTGAAGGGGGCGGTGTCGCGGTTGACGGCGAGGAGAGCGTCCCGAAGCGCCGGGACGGCGAGACGCGGCACGCCGGGGGGCGCGGACTTGCTGCCGGTCATCCAGTCGAACAGTCCCATGGGCGTGGTTCCTGACGGCGCGGCGTTCCAGGCGCGGACGCTGGAATCGGCTTGCACGATACGGCGGCCGGGGCAATCGGGGGCCGGCGCCGCCGCGACTGTCGATTGGCGGCCGAACGCCTGCCCATCTGGTTGACGAACCGGGGAAGCCTCTCTATACGCACCGCTCCGCCGCAGGTCCGCCTCGCGGCTTTTCTGTTTTGTTTTGCCTCAGGACGACGACCATGAAGGTCCGCAGCTCGCTCAAGTCGCTCAAGGGTCGCCACCGCGACTGCAAGGTCGTTCGCCGCAAGGGCGTCGTCTATGTGATCAACAAGACCGACCCGCGCTTCAAGGCGAAGCAGGGCTGAGTCAGCGCGCCGACGCGGGCGACGCGGTCGCCCGCTGCCTGGCGCAGCTATCCACAGGTCGCGGACATTGTCCGCGGCCTTTTTCGTGCCCGGCGTTGAGCCGGCCCGGCAGGCGTGGTTAGCGTCCCGCCTCACACACAGTTCGCGCTCAAGCAGCGAGGCGCCGCGCGCCGAGCGGTAGCGCCAGAAAGACCGACATGCCCGACGACGCTTCCTTCGATTCCTCGCCCGACGTCCTGACCTCGGCCGCCCAGGGCCGGCTGCGCACCATCATCGAGCGCATCGAGCGGCTGGAAGAGGACAAGGCCGCCGTCATGGCCGACATGAAGGAGGTCTTCCTCGAGGCCAAGGGCGAGGGCTACGACGTCAAGATCCTGCGCAAGGTCATCCGCATCCGCAAACAGGACAAGGCCAAGCGCCAGGAGGAGGATGCGATCCTCGACCTGTATCTGTCGGCGCTCGGGGAGATCTGAGGGCTTCGCAGGGTCGAGGGTCGGGGGTCGAGGGTGTTGACGTGCGACCCTCGCCACCCGACCCTCGACCCTCGAAATGAAACGCAAACCGCCCCCCAGCCCGTTCGAAGCCCAGCGCAAGGCGGCGCAGCGGGCGGCGCTGAACGCCCTCAGACGCGCCCGCCGCTCGGCAGAGAAGGCGGGCGTTTCGCTGTCCGAATGGGAGGGGGAGTTTCTCGACTCGGTATCCGAGCGGGTGAAGACCCACGGGCGCGCCTTCGGCGACCCCGAACTGGGCGCGCCGGGCCAGGCCCTGTCGGCGATGCAGGGCCGCAAGCTGAAGGAGATCGCGGCCAAGGCGAAGGGGGAAGAGCCGAAGCGGCGCTGGGGGCGCAAGCCGGCCTCCGACTAGCGCGGGCGCGGCAGGACGTTGATCTGGATGAAGGCGCGCAGCACCTGATCGCCGCCGCGCGGGTCCCGGGCGCCGTCCCACGGCCAGCGCAGGCGGAAGCGCGGCGCGTCCTCAAGGGCGGCCGCCTCGCGCCGGGCCTCGCGCCGGATCAGGCTCCACCCCTGACGCGCGGTCCAGTCTCGGATCGGATGGGCTCGCTCGGCGGGCGTCAGGAGGCCCGCGACGCCTCGCGGGCCTTCGGCTTTTTTGCGTCGGGGTCCAGCGCCTCGGCGCTGGACCGGAGGGCGTCGGCGAAGGCCACCGAGGCCGCCGCGAAGGCGTTGCGGAGGGCCTCGGTCGATTCCAGCCCCCGCGCCATGGCGTCGTCGCGCAACTGGCCGAGGTTGGCCAGCGGATGGTCGGCGAACCGGCGGGTCGCTGAGCCGGGTTCGGCCTGTTTGCCGAGGGCGTAGACGCCGGCGGCGATCGCGTCGGACATCAGGGCCACGCCGAGGGGCGAGGCGAGGAAGCGGCCGGCGCGGCCCTTGCGCAGGGCCCTCGGCACCTTCACGCCCCCGATCCGCTTGGGCAGCACCGACTTTGACTTCTTCTTCCGGGCCATGTCGGCCTCCTGTTGATCCGTCGAAGGATCAACGACTGAGCGGGCGCCGCGTTCCCGTCAAGCTTAGAACAGGATCTTGCGGAAGGTCAGGCTGACCACGCGGCCCAGCGGGTCGAGGTAGTCGGCCCGGTAGTTGAGCGGGACCTCGGCGCCGCCGGCGGTGACCTCGGGCCGGCTGTCGAACAGGTTCTGGACCCCGAAATTGACCCGCGCGCCCTTCAGCCAAGGGAATTGGGCGACCCAGGAGGCCTGGGAATTCAGGTCGATGAAGACGTTCAGATTGACCGTCGCCTGGTCCGAGAAATTGAGGTCGGGGCCGGTCCCGCCGTCGACGCGGGTGCCCTCGCGCCAGTTGGCGTTGACGAAGGCGCCCATGCCGTTGCGGAAGACGCCGCCCTGGGCCTGGATCTCGTTGCGGGGGCTGCCGCCGCGCGCGCCGGTGGCGGCGCCGTCCAGCAGGTCGAGCACGGGCAGGCCGCTGGCGATGACGATCTCATCCTGAAGCCGGACCGTGTGGTAGATCGACAGGTTGAAACGGCCCTGGCCGGGCTGCATGCCGCCGCGACCGCCGCCGCCCATGCGCATCTGGGGACCGCCGCCGCCGCGCGGGCCGTCGCCGCCGCCCCGGACCTCGACCCGCATGGGCGCGCCGCCCGGCGGGCGGGCGCCGCCGGGCATGCCCGGCAGGGGCGCGGCGGCCGGATTGGGGGCGCCGAAGGCCCGGGAATAGTTGAAGCCGGTGCGGATGTCCTGACGCTCGAACCGCTCGAAATTCAGCGGCCGGGCGTCGAAGGAGATGAGCGGGCCGACGGCGTCGGGATCAGGATCCAGCGGGTCGACAGGCCCGCGGACGAAGCGGCCAGGCAGGGCGGCCTCGAGGTCCGGCGTCAGGGTCGGGAAGGCGGCGATGGCGTCTTCGGTCAGGCTGCGCGTCCAGGTCGAGCTGAAGCGGAAGTCGGTTTCGGACCAGGGCTTGAGGTTGAAGCCCGCCTTCCAGACCTGACGGTTGTCCGAATTCAGGTCCGGATTGCCGCCGTCGATACGGGTGACCAGCACGGTCTCGCGGGTGCGGAAGTCATAGACCGGGACGTTGGGGGTGGAGAGGGTCGGGTCGTTCAGCTGGGAGATCGTCGGGGAGCCCTGCTCGTCGGTGTAGCTGAACTGCAGGGACAGGGGCTCGATCGGCGACCAGTTGATCCCGAAGCCGAGGGTCGAGAGGCCGCCGAAGTCCGACAGCTCCTCATAGCCGAGGTTGAAATTGGCCGAGAGGTCGCCGAGGGCCGGCAGGATGTCCTGGCGGCGGCTGGCGATGGGCAGGCTGAAACTGGCCTGGCCGCTGAGGCGGGTCCGCGACTGTTTGCGGTCGGTGGTCACGCCGCCGCGGGTGCTGGTGGAATCGAGAGACAGGGCGTCGCCGCCGAATTTGAAGGTCGAGGAAATCCCGCCGGCGGGAAGGGTCCATACGTCGCCGGTGAGCACCAGTTCGGTGTCGAGCCGCTGGGCCACCGAACGGGCGGTGTCGTCGGCGACGGGCGTGAAGTCGGTGAGGGCCAGCGGACCGAAGGGGTCGGCCGTGGGGTCGTTGGCGCTGAGCCGGGCCTGGAAGGGGTCGGCGCCGTAGCCGCGGCCGGTGACGGTGTCGGTTTCGGTGCGCGTGTATTCGCCGTTCAGGGTCCAGCGCCAGTCGTCGCCGAGGAAGCCGTCGAAGAGCACGCCCAGTTCGCCGGTCAGACCATCGGTCGTCCGGCCCAGGGGAGACGCGTCCAGAATGCGGCTGACCTGCTCGTTTCCAAGCGAACTGGAGAACGGATTTCCGGCCGGCACTGTCAGCACGACGCCGGGCAGGCCGTTGAAGCTGAGGCTGGAGCGATCCTCGAGGCTGGCGCTGACGGTGGCCTGGGTGGTGCTGTTGAGATCGCGCTTGAAGGCGCCGCGCACAGTGGACCGCTCGCTCTCACCCAGCAGGGTGCGGTAGGCGCCGACGTCGTCGAAGGGGGTTGCGCCGGCGTCGCGCTCGATATCGCGCTCGGATTCGTACAGGGGGCTGGAGCGTTCGTGTTCCAGGTCCATCGACCAGCGATCCGGCCCCGAGATGCGCAGGATGTTGCTTTCGATCTCGAGGGTCGTGCGGCCGCCCTGATCCGGCGTTCGGCCGGTCAGTTCGCCGGTGAGGGAGTTGAAATTGGCCTTGAGGATGAAATTCACCACCCGCTGGTCGGCGCGGTAGCCGTATTCGAGGGCGACCTCCTCGGGCAGGATCTCCATCCGCTCGATCGCCTCGGGCGGAATGCCGTGGATCTCGCGGAAACCGGAAATGCGGCGGCCGTTGACCAGCAGGACGGGCTGGCCGTCGGCGCGGCCCCGCGAACTGCGCGTCAGCGGCTCCAGATAGGACAGAAGTTCGGCGACATTGGAGGCGCCGTAGGCCTGGATCTGTTCCGCGGTCAGGGTGATGTCTGGCGGGATGTCGGAGTTGACGCTGCCGCGCGGGCGCGCGCCGGTGGTCGTCACGGTCTCGAGTTCGAAGGCCTCGGGGTCGGTCGTCGTGGTCGGCGCCGGCTGCTGCGGCGGCTGCTGCGGCGGGGGCGCAGTCTGGATCATGCCGGCCATGAGGCCGGACAGGGCGGTGGTGAGAAGCAGCATGCGAACGGGTCCCGGGGAGAAACTAGCCCTGCAACGTGTCCGCCCGACATTTCCGTCGCATTTCAGCGCGGAAACCGGGGGTTGAACCGTGTGCAGGCCGGCTCCCGTCTTCGGGGTTTCGTCGTCCGCTGACCAATGAACTTTTGGTCAGGTCGCCGGTCCGGCCGCCGGGCCGTCGGCGATGCTCAGCCCGCTTCCTTGAGAATGCCTTCCAGACCCTGCTCGCGGACCTTGCGGTACAGGGTCGAGCGGCCGATGCCGAGGCGGCGGGCGATCTCGGACATGTGGCCGGCGTAGACCTCGATGGCGTGCTGGATCAGGTCGCGTTCGATCTCTTCCAGGGTCCGCAGATGGCCGCGCTCGTCGAGGATGCGGATGGGGGTGTCGGGCAGGGGCGGCAGGTCGAGGGTGTGCACGTTTGCACCCTCCGTCTCGTCGCTGTCGCGACGATCCACCTCCCCCATGGGGGGGAGGAGACTGGCTGCGACCCCCGAGATGGCCGGGAAGTCGTGTGGCTGCAGGAAGGGTGCGTCGGCGAGGACGATGGCGCGATAGACCGCGTTCTCGAGCTGGCGGACGTTGCCGGGCCAGTCGAAGGCGCAGAGCAGGGCCAGGGTCTCGCCCGCGCAGCCGGCGACGCGCTTGCCCTCCTCGACATTGAAGCGGGCGATGAAGTGGTCGATCAGGGCCGGGATGTCCTCGCGGCGCTCGCGCAGGGACGGGGCCTCGATCGGGAAGACGTTGAGCCGGTAGAACAGGTCCTCGCGGAAGGCGCCCGCGCGGACCTGCTGGGCCGGGTCGCGGTTGGTGGCCGAGACAATGCGGACGTCGACCTTGACCGAGCGTTTGGCGCCGACGGGGTCGACCTCGCCCTCCTGCAGGGCGCGCAGCAGCTTGACCTGCATGTCGAGCGGCAGTTCGCCGATCTCGTCGAGGAACAGGGTGCCGCCGTTGGCCTCCTGGAATTTGCCGAGGTGTTTGTCGTGGGCGCCGGTGAAGGCCCCCTTCTCATGGCCGAACAGGATGGACTCGATCAGGTTCGAGGGCAGGGCGCCGCAGTTGACGGCGACGAACGGCTTGCCCGAGCGGTCGGAGGCGCCGTGCAGGGCGCGGGCGATGACTTCCTTGCCGACGCCGCTCTCGCCGGTGATCAGGACCGGGATGGAGGATTTGGCGGCGCGGGCGCCCAGCGACTTGACCATGCGCATCGGCGGGCTGTTCCCCACCAGGTCGTCGAAGGAGGTGCGGCCGGAGACGTGTTTCTTGAGCCGTCCGACCTCGGCGGTCAGCCGGGTCAGCTGCAGGGCGTTGGAGACGCCGACCAGCAGACGTTCGGCCGAGACCGGCTTGACGAAGAAGTCCTGGGCCCCGGCCTGCATGGCCTTGACCACGGCGTCCACCCCGCCCGAGGCGGTCAGGACGATGACGGGGGTGGTGACGCCGGCGGTGCGGATTTCGGCCAGGGCCTCCATGCCGCTCATGCCCGGCATGACCATGTCGAGCAGGACGACGTCGGCGCCACCGCCTTTGGTCAGTCGGTCGATGGCCTCGCCGCCGGATTCGGTGTGGACCACGGCGTAGCCCTCGCGCTCCAGCACAGCCTGCGCCAGGCGGCGCTGGGTGGGATCATCGTCGACCACGAGAACGGTCTTGGCCATGGGAGGCGCCCTTCAACATCACGGTTTCGGCCGGTCCTCATTGAAGCGGGACTGGCTCATTCCGGGACGTTTTAACCCTCACAAGGTGAAGATCGGGTTGGGGGGCAGGGTGAGCGCAGGGTTAACGGGCGGCGTCAGTCCACGGCCGTGGCCTTCAGATTGCCCATTCGGCTAGCCGATGGTAAGCTTTGGCTAGCCGAGGAGGAGCCCATGGCCTTTCATGTTCGCGATGCCGAAACGGACGCCCTTGTGCGCGCGCTGGCTCGACAGCGGGGCGTGGGTCTGACCGAGGCCGTCCGTCTGGCTGTTCAGGCCGAGCTGGAACAGGGCGAGGCCGATTTGCAGGACAAGCTGAAGCGGATGCAGGGGGTGTCCGAGACCGTCGCCCGCTGGGAGCCGACGGGGTTGAAGGCCGACAAGGCCTTCTTCGACGCCGAGTCGGGCGACTGATGTTCGTCGACGCCTCGGCCCTCTGCGCCATACTGCTGGGCGAGCCGGAGCAAGCAGACCTGCGGCTGAGCATCGCCACGACGCAGTCGGTCCACACTTCGCCCGTCGCGGTGTGGGAGACGGTGCGGGCCCTGGTGCGTGAGCGGGTGGTCGATGTGCAGATCGCCTATGCTGCGGTCCAGGCCTTTCTGGATGTGGCCGACATCACGGTGACGCCGATCGGACCCGAGGAGCAGGGGCTGGCGATCGAGGCCTTCGACCGTTTCGGCAAGGGACGGCATCCGGCGGCTCTGAACATGGGCGACTGTTTCGCCTATGCCTGCGCCCGCAGCCGGGGCGTGCCCCTGCTGTACAAGGGCGATGACTTCAGCCGGACGGATATCGACGGGGCGGCTCAGGTCTAACGGTCACAGGCCCTCTTGCGGTCCAGGGGAGCCTGCACGCCCTCGGTGAACTGAAGGTCGGGCCATTCAGGGGCGGCAGGGGTCAGTTCACCGGACTTCAAGCGTAAACGGGGATCGCCTCTGGGCGCTCCGCTGCAATGTGAATAGGCGTAGTCACCCTGCCGGTGCCAGATGCCTTGGGCATCCTTGGCATAGAGCGAAACGTTGAAGTTGGTCGCGAGCAGCACTTCCGGCGCGCCGTCCCTGTTCATGTCGATCAGGGTGGCGAGGCATTCGCCTACCACGTCGCAGTCAGCGCGGGGATCGCCGGTCAGAATGGGGCGCAGGAACTCAGGGGGCAGGCTGGTCCCCGATGGCCAAGGCTCAAGAATCGGGGTGACGAGTCGCGCATCGACCCGCCGGTCGTACCGGCTCGCCGTCTGCGCCGCCTTGGCCCGGGCGCCAATGTCGGCATTGGTCGAGGCGGTCAGTCGCTTCAACGCCGCCTCTCCCGCCTTGCCGCTCTCGAAGCGCAGGAAGCGGTAGTCGAACTTGTCGGGCGTGACCGCGCCGCGCCCCAGCCGGGCGACCTGATCCATGACCGAGAGACGGGCCGGGTCGAGCAGGGGGCTGAACAGGGCGAGGATCAGGGCGAGGGCGAGGACGCCGGTCCAGATCGTCGTGCGTTCGAGCGGGCGCATCCAGTCGCCCTTGCGCCAGAACGGGCTGAGCGCCGCCCAGCCGTAGCCGATCGCAAAGGCCGCCCCGACGACAGCGCAGGCGGCGGCGATGATACGGTCCGGGGTCAGGCCGTGCTGGCCGATGCGCAACGCCAGTCCCCAGAAGGCGATGACGATCAGGGGCATGATCAGGACGGCGGCGACGCGCACGGCGACCCGCAGCACCGCTGGCGGCCGGTTGTCGGGGCGGCCGTCCTGATAGGCGGCGTTGATCAGGATGACGAGTGCGGCGGCGGCGGCCAGCACCAGGGCGGTGGCGTTGCCCGTCTCCCACAGGCCCTGCAGGCCGGTGAAGGGCAGGGCGGCGACGAAGCCGGCGACGATCACCGTCATCACCAGCAAGAGCCACGACAGCAGCATCAGCCCCACGGTGCGGACGCCGCGGATCAGGCCGTCGCGCACATCGGTCAGGTGCACGGCGACGGCGAAGACCACGAAGCTGACCGGGATGTAGAACCAGTCCTTGCCCAGCAGATCCTCAAGGAAGTCCAGGCCGATGATCCGGAACAGGGCCGCGCCGAGATGCAGCAGGGCCCAGAAGGCGCCGGTGAAGCCGATCGACAGGGCCAATTGCACCAGCGACTTGGTTGCGGTGTCGAAATAGGCCGGATATCCGGCGATCCGTCGCCGCTCCATGTCGGCCGGGGCGACGAGATGATGGGCGATGAACAAGGCGGCGGCGGAGAACAGGATCACTGGGGGCGAGAGGAAGGGGGGATGCTGCAAGGTGTCGGCGCTCTGGCGGGCGATGTCGTGCAGGCCGAGGAGGGCGAGGGCGACCCCGGCGACGCCAGCCCAGATCGCGAGCGTGAGCGGGCGGAGACGACCGACACCGGCCAGCAGCATGACCGGCAGGAAGCCGACGACCAGCAGCAGGGGACCGAACAGCAGCGGCTGGGTCGCCGGCCAGGTCGCTGTCCCGTCCGAAGCCCGGTGCAGCCAGAACAGGCCGAAGCCCTGGGCCACGCCGATGCCGATGCGGATGGCGCCGAGGGCCGCGGGCGAGGTGCCGAGGCTGTCCCGGCCGGTGGCTTCGATGGCGTCGGTCATTCGGTCTCCCCTCCGTATGCCGCGGCAGCCTGCACCCTTTTCGCCCCGCGCGTCTCAAGGATTTCTCGTGCAGTCGCCGTGCAGGGCCGGCGGGCGCTTGAGTTCTGCGCGGTTGCGTGTATAGAGCGCGCCTCTTCCGTCGCAGCTTCGGCAGCGGCGGTCCTGTCCGAGAACTTCGGGGTCCGGGGGCCACCCAGACCGTAAATGTCAGAGAGCCCTCTGGCGCCGTGGGGAGATGGGGATGCAGACGACGCCAGACGTTCCGGTATCCGGGCGTCGGGGTTCGAGCTTCCTTCGGACAATACGACCGGCCTGAACGCCTCGCAGCGATGCGCGGCGCACTGGCCAATCCGTCGTCGGGAATAAGCCCGGCGGCGAATACAGACTGGAGACCGCAATGGACCGCGCACAAAAAGCCGAGTCGATCGAAACGCTGAAGGGCGTTTTCGCCGACGCGGGCGCCGTGGTCGTGACCCACAACCTGGGTCTGACCGTTGCGGATATGGAAGACCTGCGTGGACGCCTCCGCAAGGAAGGCGGCACGTTCAAGGTGGTCAAGAACCGCCTGGCGCTCAAGGCGCTCGAAGCCGAAGAAGGCAGCGAATACCACGGCCTGTTCAAGGGTCCCGTGGGCATCGCCTATGCCGACGACGCGGTGACGGCCGCCAAGATCACCGCTGAATACGCCAAGGCCAACGACAAGTTCGTGGTTCTGGGCGGCTTCATGGGTGAGAAGGTTCTGGACGCGAAGGGCGTGGAGGTTCTCTCCAAACTGCCATCGCTGGATCAGATCCGCGCCTCGCTGCTCGGCCTGCTCAATGCGCCCGCGACCAAGATCGCCGGCGTCGTGCAAGCCCCGGCGGCCCAACTGGCCCGCGTGTTCAACGCCTACGCCACGAAGGACGCCGCGTAAGCGGACCCGCCTCTTCCATCTCTGCAAACTCTCTACTGAAACCCAATCCTCCGAAGGAAACACACCATGGCCGATCTCGCCAAAATCGTTGAAGACCTGTCGAAACTGACCGTTCTGGAAGCCGCCGAACTGTCCAAGCTGCTGGAAGAGAAGTGGGGCGTCAGCGCCGCTGCTCCGGTCGCCATGGCCATGCCCGCCGGCGGCGGCGCCGCTCCGGCCGAAGCTGCTGAAGAGCAGACCGAGTTCACCGTCGTCCTGCTGGACGGCGGCGACAAGAAGATCAACGTCATCAAGGAAGTCCGCGGCGTCCGTTCGGACCTGGGTCTGAAGGAAGCCAAGGACCTGGTCGAAGGCGCTCCGCAGAACGTCGTCGAGAACGTCTCCAAGCAGGCCGCCGACGAAGTCGCCAAGAAGCTGACGGAAGCCGGCGCCAAGGTGCAGGTCAAGTAAGCAGCGCAGCTGTTTGCGGGCCGCTCTCCGGAGCGGTCTGATCAGAAGACAGGACGGGCCGGGGAGCGATCCCCGGCCCGTTTTGCTTGCCGGTTGGACAGCGGCGACCGGTTGTGGCGGGATGCGCGGGGAACGGGAGGGAAGCCATGTCCATCAGAACCGCCGCCATCGTCGCCGTCGCCGTGCTCGGTCTGGCTGCCTGTGACGGCGGCGGAACCGGCCGGCCTCTGCCGCCGCCGCCGGCGCCGCCCGTACCGCCCAGCCCGGATCTGCCTCTGACCGGCGTCAAGGCGCGGGAGATCATCAACGGCCTGCCGTTGAACTGCCGGGAGATGGCCAGTCTGAAGACGGCGATTCTGCTGTGCGAGGAGCGGCAGGGCCGGCCGGCCGACCACGCCGCGCTGCGCACCGAGCTGCGCGACCTGAAATGGACCCTGCAGGCGCTGCCGCCCGAGGAGGCCTCGGCGCGGTGCGCGGCGATCGCTGACGAACTGCGACTGACGCCCAAGCCCCAGGTGTGCTGGGACCTGGGCGAGGACTGAGCCTAGCGCCGCCGCGGGGCGAAGATGTCGGCGAGGCGGTCGCGGGTTCCCTCGATGCGGACCAGGCGCGGATAGCGCAGGCCGCCGTGGTAGTCGAAGGACAGGGTGCGGAACTCCTCCCCGCGCCTGACCACCAGCACGATGGGATCCGGACCGGTCTTCGCCGCCGTGACGGCCGCGCGCAGGGCCTCGGCCGAGCCGACGCGGTCGCCGACGGCGACCAGCTCCCAGCCGGCGCCCAGCCCCTGTTCGAAGGCCGGGCCGCCCCAGCGGACGCCGCCGATGCGATTGCCGGCGAGGCTGAAGCCGAGCGAATACTGGAAATCGCCGCCCCAGCCGCCGTTCATCCGCTTCTCCAGCGGCGTCAGTTCGTCGACATAGGTCAGCCGCCAGCCGGCGCGTTCGATCCCGGCCAGCGGCGCAGCGGCGCCCGAACCGACGGCGTCGAGACGGTCGCGCAGGAAGGTCGCCCAGTCGTAGGGATGGACGGCGTTCAGGTGCGAGACCACGTCCTCGAAGGTGTAGGGCCGGGCTTCCCAGACGCCGTCCTCGACGCCGTAGAAGGCGCGGGCGAAATCGTCGAGCGACTTGCGGTTATTGGTGGCCTCGCGGATCAGGGTGTCGGCGTCGAGCCAGATCAGCAGGGCCTCGCGGTAGTAGTCGCCGGTGCCGCGCATCCACGAGGGCCACGGATTGGTGGTGCGGTAGCCGAGCAGGTTGTGGTTGGTAGTGTCCTGCAGGGCGCGCCACTGGCGGCCGGGCTGGTTGTCGTAGAAGCCGGCCACCTCCGCGAGGTTGACGACGGCCTCCTCGACGGTGCCGAGGCCGGAGCGCGGGGTCAGGACGTCGCCCCAGTATTCGGTCTGGCCCTCATAGACCCACATCAGGGTGTTCTGGGTCGGGACGTTGAAGTTCTGGACGTATTCGTCTGAAGGACGACGGAATTTGCCGTTCCAGCTGTGGACGTATTCGTGCGGCAGCAGGCCGCGGGCGCCGTAGGAAGGGGCGGCGGAGGAGAAATAGTCGGGGGCGGCGGTGTTCTCGGACGAGCGGTGATGCTCGAGACCGATGCCGCCCATCTTCGCGGTCAGGCCGAGCAGGAATTCGTAGCGGTCATAGTGGCGGGCGCCGAAGAGGCGGTCGGCCTGGTCGACGAGAGATTCGTATTTCGCGACCCATTCCGGGGTGATGTTCACCGAGGCGGCGGTGTCGCCGACCAGGTTCAGATGCACCGGCGAGCGGCCGCCCGGATCGATGTCGACGCGGCGGTAGTGGGCCCCGGCGAACATCGGGCTGTCGGCCAGATGTTCGAGCGAGATGGGCGCGAAGGTCGCCACGTCGCCGTCGCGGGAGACGGTGTCGAGGGCGACGCCGTACTGCCAGCCCGAAGGCAGGACGACGGACGGGGCGAAGGTGATGCGGCTGTGGTTGTAGCCCGCCGGGTAGAGCAGGGCCTTCTCCCACTGCAGATTGACCATCTCGGGCGTCATGACCACGCGCCAGGTCGAATTGTCGGGCTGGGTCAGCCATTCGAAGGCGACCTCGATCGAGTTCACGCCTGCCGGGATGTCGAGGTGGAAGGCGTGCGGGTCGACGGTGTCGCGGACCCATTCGATGCGCCGGCCATTGCCCGTGACCGTCACGCCGGAGATCAGCTGGATCGGTCCGGTGTCGGCGTGGTTGCCGGGGAGGAATTTCGGATACTGCAGCACGAGGCGGCCGGCGCTGACCGGGATGGTCTGGCGGACGCGGATGACCTTGTGGTCGAGGTCGGTCAGGTCGACGCGGATGCCGATGACGCCGGGATAGTCGCGGTCCTGCGGCGCCGGAATCGGCGGCAGGGCTTGCGGCAGGCTGGTCGGGGCGGGCAGGGGCGTCGCGGCTTGCGAAGCAGGGACCTGCGCCAGGGCCGGCAGGGCGGCCGAGGTCAGGAGCAGGGCGAGGGCGGCGGTGCGGATCATCTTCGTGTCCCTCACGATCAACGGCGGCGGGGGGCGAGGATGTCGCCGAGACGGTCGGGGGTTCCCTCGATGCGTTCGAGGCGCGGGTAGCGCAGGCCGTCGTGGTAGTCGAAGCGGATGGTGCGGAAGCGATCGCCCTTCTTCAGCATCATCTCGATCGGGGTCGTATTGCCGGCGGAGGCGGTGATGGCCTCGGCGATGGTCGCGGCGCTGGCGGCGCGGCCGTTGACGGCGACCACCTCCCAGCCCGAGGTCAGGCCGGCCTCGAAGGCCGGCGAGCCCCAGCGGACGGCGGTGACGCGGTTGGCGTTGTTCAGGCTGAGGCCGAGCGAATACTGGAAATCGACCCGCCCGAGTTCGGTGTTCAGCGCCCGGCTGTAGGCGTTGGGCGTTGCGCTCCAGACGAGGCGGTAGCCGCCGCGTTCGATGCCGCCCAGCGGACCTTCGGCGCCGGGGCCGACGGCGTCGAGCCGGGCCCGCAGGAAGGCGGCCCAGTCATTGGCCTGCACCCCGTTGAGGGTCGAGGTCACGTCGGCGAAGGTATAGGGGGCCGGGTCCCAGTTGCCGTCCTGGACGCCGAAGAAGGCTTTGGCGAAATCATCCAGCGAGCGGCGGCCGTTCGACTGTTCCCGGATCAGGGTGTCGGCGTCGAGCCAGATCATGGCGCCTTCGCGATAATAGTCCTCGCTGCGCTGGAAACTGCCCCATGGCTGGGGCTGACGCTGGGCGATGATCGGATCGTTGGTGGTGTCCTGCAGGGCGCGCCAGGACCGGCCGGGATTGTCCTCGGCATAGGTGGCGGCGGTGTTGGCGAGGATGTCCAGCGCCTGCTGTTTCGACATCAGGCCGGCGCGGGCGGTCAGGACCAGGCCCCAGTACTGGGTCTGGCCTTCATAGACCCAGAGCAGGGAGTTCTGCATCGGCTCGTTGAGCGTCGGCGTCAGCTGGTCGGCGGGCCGCCGCCATTTGCCGTTCCAGGAGTGGGTGTATTCGTGGCCCAGCAGGTCGCGGTCGGCGAGGGTCGAGGCCGGGTCGGTGAAATAGTCGGTGTCGACGCTGTTCTCGGACGAGCGGTGATGCTCCAGCCCGATGCCGCCGAGACGGTCCGAGACGGCCAGCAGGAAGTCATAGTGGTTGTAGTGCCGCGCGCCGTAGAGGCGGTCGGCCTGGCGGACCAGTTCGCGGTGCCGCTCGATATGTTCGTCGGTGACGGCGAGCATGGCGGCGTCGTCGGCGACGATGTTGAGACGCACGGGCGAGCGGCCGCCCGGGTCGAGGTCGATCTGGCGATAATGGGCGCCGGCGAAGACCGGGCTGTCGGCCAGATGTTCGAGGGTGAGGGGGGCGAACACCGCGACGCCGTTCTGGAACGAGGTGGTGTCCAGCGCCGCGCCATACTGCCAGCCGGCGGGCAGGCGCAGGGTCGGCTGGACCGTGATCTGACGGGAGTAGTAGCCCGCCGGATAGAGGATGGCCTTCTCCCACTGGATGTTGAGCATTTCGTCGGTGATGACCACCCGCCCCTGGGAGCCGTCGATGGGGGTCAGCCATTTGAAGGCGACCTCGACCGAGGCGACGCCGGCCGGAACCTCGACCTGGAAGGCGTTGGTGCTGACCGTGTTGCGGACCCAGGGCAGTTCCTGGCCGCCGGCGCTGATGTGCAGGCCGGCGATGTCGTCGACGGGACCGACCGGGCCGTGGTTGCCCGGGATCCATTGCGGATAGAGCAGGACCAGCGGGCCGGGGCCCGTGACGGGGATGGTCTGGCGGACCGAGACGATGCGCCGGTCGATGTCGGTGGCGTCCATCTCGAGCGTGATGACGCCGGGGTAGGCCGTGTCACGCGGCGCGGGGATGTGGACGAGCGCGCGGTCGAGGGCGGGGGTTCCGACCTGGGCCAGGCCCGGCGCGGCCCCGAAGACGAGGACGGCGGCGCAGGCGGAGGCGAGCAGGCGGACAGCGGGACGCATCATGTCGGAGGACTCTCGGTCGAGGGGCGGGCGCAGATCACGCCGCGCGCAGGCAGGGGTCAAGCTGCACAGGAACGCGCCGCATTAAAACGCTGTCATGTTCGGGGTGCCGCCCGAGTTCGAAGCCTTGCCCCTTGTCATCCCGGACACCGCGCAGCGGTGATCCGGGACGCTGGGGTTTCAGCAATCCACCTCCCGGACGCTGCGTTAGCGGCGAGCCGGGAGACGGGCAGGGATATGCGTCGGCGGTTGGCTGTCTCCCGGATAACCGCTCCGCGATTTCCGGGAGCGCCGTCTTTGGGCCGGGGCCGTCCCGGATCGCCGCTTCGCGGCGTCCGGGATGACAAGGCATCCAGAGCTATTCCGCCGCCGCCGCCGGCTTCACTTCCAGCAACTCTACCGTGAACAGCAGCGTCGAGTTGGGCGGCAGTTCGTCGCCGCCGACCCAGCGGTCGCCGTAGCCGAGGGCGGCGGGGATGACGAATTCGAAGGTCTCGCCCTCGCGCATCAGGGCCACGCCCTCGGTCCAGCCCTTGATGACCCGGTTCAGAGGGAACTCGGCCGGTTCATTACGGGCGTAGGAGCTGTCGAACTCGCGGCCGTCGACGAAGGTCCCGCGGTAGTGGACCTTGACCGTGTCGGCCCCCGACGGCTGTCGGCCCTCGGGATGGGCGCGGCCGACGCGGCGGTATTGCAGGCCCGATTCGGTGGTGGTCCAGCCGCGGCGGGCGCCGTTGACGACCAGATATTGCGCATTGCCGGCGGCCCAGCCCTCGGCGGTGCCGGTCCCGAGGGCGACGGCGGGCGCCGGCTCGGGCGCGGAGGCGCAGGCGGCGAGGGCGAGGGCGGCGGCGGCGATGAGCGGGGTGCGGGTCATAAGGCGACGCTAGCAGGATCAGGCCGCCGCCGTGAAGCCGCCGCGCCATTCGTAAACGAAAGGGGGAAAGGGCCTTTATTTCGTCGGAAAAGCGAGTATATGACCCGGTTCCGCTAACTCCGTAAGAGATACGCGCGAAAGCGCCGAGGCCCGGTTTGTCGCCCTCCGACCGGTGCGAAGGCGCGCTCCTCCCCAAGGGAGCCCTACATTTCAGGCGTCCTGGAGCCGCAAGGCCCGAGGGTGGACGCCGAAACCGATGGTCACGGGTCGCCCGAGAGGCGGAGCCGTGGCTGCTGCATTGATCGCGGCCTGCCCGGGCCGCGTATTGGGAAGACAGAATGGCCAAGTCCAAAGCTGAAGTCGCCGTCGCCAACGGCCATTTCGCCCACGCCACCACCTTCACCGGCAAGAAGCGCATCCGCCACTCGTTCGGCCGGATCCCTGAAGCGGTGCAGATGCCGAACCTGATCGAGGTGCAGCGCGCCTCCTATGAGCAGTTCCTGCAGCGCGAAGTGCGCTCGGGACCGCGCAAGGACCAGGGCATCGAGGCGGTGTTCAAGTCGGTCTTCCCGATCAAGGACTTCAACGAACGCGCCATCCTGGAATACGTGTCCTACGAGTTCGAGGACCCGAAATACGACGTCGAGGAATGCATCCAGCGCGACATGACCTATGCCGCGCCGCTGAAGGTCAAGCTGCGCCTGATCGTGTTCGAGGCGGATGAAGAGACCGGCGCGCGCTCGGTCAAGGACATCAAGGAGCAGGACGTCTACATGGGCGACATCCCGCTCATGACCGACAAGGGCACCTTCGTCGTCAACGGCACCGAGCGGGTGATCGTCTCGCAGATGCACCGTTCGCCGGGCGTCTTCTTCGACCACGACAAGGGCAAGACGCACAGCTCGGGCAAGCTGCTGTTCGCCGCCCGCGTGATCCCGTACCGCGGTTCGTGG
>SCVB01000089.1 GCA_004296955.1 Brevundimonas sp. | reverse complement strand
AGGGCTTCGGCCGGGTGGCGATCGACCCCTCCGGGGAGGTCGCGGTCTTCGAGGAACGGCGCGCCCGAAGCGACCTCCCTCGTCATGATCTGGAAGCCGAAGGCGCCATCCGGTACGCCCGGCTCTACCGCATCGACCTCGACGTCTCCGACCGTCCGCGCCCGCTCCTGGAGATGGAGGAGGACGCCGGCTATTCCATCGGCGCCTTTTCGCCGAGCGGGCGGCGCCTGGCCGTGTTTCGGCTCCGGAACGACGAATGGCGGTTAGGGCTCGTCGAGATCGCGACCGGGCGCGTGGTCTGGACCGAGGTGGCGCCGGACCTCGGCCTGTGGGGCCGATCCCTGGAGTGGCTGACGGACGACGCCTTGGTGGTCGTGGGCATGCCTGACGGGGCGCTTCCCCCGCGACTGGCCG
Source organism: Brevundimonas sp. (assembly GCA_004296955.1). Lineage (GTDB taxonomy): Bacteria > Pseudomonadota > Alphaproteobacteria > Caulobacterales > Caulobacteraceae > Brevundimonas. The sequence continues at coordinate 18,559 of SCVB01000089.1, read as the reverse complement.
GACCCCGCGCCGAGCAGGCGCGCCTGCTGGCGCTGAGGGCGGCGGCGACGGCCGGGTCCGCAGCCGCGATCTCAGTGGGCGAGGATGGCGCGCCGGAGGCCCTGTCGCCGCGACGTCTGTGGCGGATCGACGCCGTCACCGGCGAGGCGGCGGCGATCGCCGACGGCCCCTTCCTCGATCTCGAATCCTCCCCGGACGGACGATACGCCGCGCTTCTCCTGGATGGTCCGCTCCTGCCGCCTCCCGCCGCCGACACGGCGACCGAGGTGCGTCGCGCCCGGGGGCTGCAGATCGTCGACCTGATCTCCGGCGCCGCCGTCCGGCCGTCCGACGCCCGCAACATCTCGACAAGCCTTCTGGCCTGGTCGCCGGTTTCCGACGCCCTTCTGGTGGCGGCCATCGACGATGAGCCGGCCCGTCTCATGTCCATCGCCCCAGACGGCGCGACGCGGGACGTGACGCCTGCGGGGGCACGCCCGACAACGCCAATCGACTTCCAGGGCATGGCGACAGCCCAGGGCGGCTGGTTGGGCGGAACCCCGATCTTCAAGGGCCGGTCCGGATCCCAAGAGGGCTGGTTCTTCGCCGACGCCGACGCCTCGCCGCTGACAGGCCTGTCCCCGGACGCCCGGCTCCTCGTTGAAGGAGGGTCTGCGGTTCTGTTCAACAGCGGCGGTCACGTCGTGCGGTTCGACGCCGACGACGGTCACGCGGATCTCGGCCCAGCCGCATCGGCTGTAAACCCCCGCGGTCCGTTCGGATTGCGGGCGCAGAGCGGTCCTGTGAAAGCCGCCTTCGCCGTGGTCGCACGCGCCGACGGACGCCTGTGCCAGGTCTGGGTCGCCCCCGATGCCGGCTCCCGATGCGTCGCGGCGACGCCCGGAGCCGCGATCAGTTGGAGCCGGGGGATCAGCCTCGATTGGGGCGCCCTGGAAGACGATCCGAACGCTCTGCGCCTGCAACGCGGCCATCGCCGAGAGGTGGTCTGGAGGTTGAATCCCGAACTCGACCGGATTTCGGTCGCGGCCCCCCGGCGGATCACCGGCGTCGGCGGCGCCGGCGGCTGGCTCTATCTGCCGCCGAACCCGACAACGACACCGCCCCTGATCGTGGTGCCCTATCAGGGCGAGTCCTACCCCGCTCCGCCGTGGTGGATGCGGCGGGAGTCCACCAGCCTCTCCATGGCGCCCCAGCTGATGGTAGCGGCCGGCTACGCCATCCTCGTGCCGGATCTTCCGGCGACCCCGGAACCGGCGGACGGCCTCGCCCATCGCATTCTGTCGGTCGTCGACGCCGCAGCGGCGGAGGGTCTGGTCGATGCGGAGCGGATCGGGTTGTGGGGCTGGAGCTTCGGCGCCTGGTCCGCGGCGATGAGCGCGGCGCAATCCCCCCGCTTCGACGCCGTGGTGGCGTTGAACGGGCCAATGAATTTCTCGACCGTCATCGGAGACGTGGGATCGACCCTGCGCCTCGACGGCGGGCATGCGCTCGCCGCGGCGGCCAGTGCGCGTTGGCTCGAATCCGGCCAGGCCGAGATGCGGGACTCCTATTGGCGAGCGCCCGACCGATATCGCCGCAACAGCCCGTTTGAGCAGGCGGACCGCATCGTCGCGCCGACGCTTCTTGTCGTGGGAGAGTACGATCTGATGCTCGGTCAGTCGGAGCAACTCTATGGCGCCCTGCACCGTCTGAACCGCCCCGTCGCCCTGATCCTCCTCATCGGCGAGGAACACGGCCTCCGGAGTCCGGGGAACATTCGGCTCTACTACGATCAGATTCGGAACTGGTTCGACCGGTATCTCATGGGGTCCGGCGGTCCAGCCGTTCCTGCCAGCGACGCACCCACGCCTCTGTCAGGGCCAGACTGAGCAGTTGCGAATGCCCGCCGCGCCACAGCAGCGCGTCCCGGGTGAGGCGGTCCTCCAGGCCAGGATCGATCAACCCCGCCTCCGCCAAGGCGCCGCCGAGCAGATAGTCGCGCAGGAAAGCCAGGCGCGCGGCGACCGCGCCGCCATAGTAGGCGCCCAGTTCGCCTTTCGAGCGGCGGTCCAGGATTGATGCCGGAAGGACATCCGCGAAGGCGACGCGCGCTGCAGCCCGGTCACGCCCGCCCCAGGTCAGATCGACCGTGGAGATGGCCAGCCCCGCCTCCATTACGGGCTGGCTCAGCAACGGATTGACGCAGGGACCAAGTCGACTGCGGAGCGCCGGTCCCTGAAAGGTTTGGCAGAAGGCCAAGGCGGACATCTGGATCGCCTTGGCTGGCGGCACGCTGGCCAGATCGTCCAGCCAGGGATGGTCCCAACTGGCGCGATGGCCGACTTCCTCGCGCCAGTCCCGGGCCAGGGCCGTCGGCCACATGGAGCGCCGCAGCCATCGCGCGAGTCGATGCAGGACCGCCCCGCGCGCCCGGCCCCGGCGCTCACAAATCTCATCCAAGGCGATCAGGAGGCTCGGCATCTGAAAGAAGACGGCGTCGCCCCCCTGCCCTGTCAGCGAGCCCCAGGCGCCCATCGCCTCGATCCGGTCGGCGATGTCGTCATTGTAGTCGGGATCGATGTCGTTGGCCGCCGGCCTGAAGGTTTCGGAGCAGGCCGCCAAGCGAGCGGCGTCGAGCCTGAGGCCGTCGCGGCGGACTTCCGTCAGCGTGAAGCCGTGCCGACCCACGACCGCGCGGGCGTAGGCCCGTTCGTCGCCCTCCGGCTGGTCGACGTAGTGGTTGACCCAGGCAGCGACGCTCCGGCGCTGATCGGCGGTCAGGACGCCCGCCACGATGGCGGAGTCCAATCCGCCGCTGACCTCGGCGATCCAGCGCCTGTCGCCCGCCAGCGCCCTCACCGACCGTTCCACCGCCCCTCGAAGGTCCGAAGGCGGATGCGAGGCGCGGTCTCGATAGAGGTCCGCGGGCCGCCACATCTGGTGCGCCCGATTGACGCTCGCCCCGATGACCCGCAGCTCGCCGCCGGCGACGGCCTGCAATCCGGTCAGGGCCAGCCGATGTCGATACTCGCCGGGGCGGTCCACCAAGGCGGCGACCGCGTCCCAATCCAGCGCCATCCCGTCGGGAAGCCAAGGGTCGATGACGGCCGCAGCGCTCGTCGAGATCAGGGTCACGCCGGCCTTGCGCCAGACGACGCAGTCCAGGGCGCCGGACGGGTCGCGGAGCACCGCGACGTCGCCTTCGACCCGCCGGACCAACAGGTATCGCCCCCAATAGTCCGCGCAAACCGCGCGGGCATGCGCCGCATCGAGACGCCGGCATCCTAGGGCGCCTCGCGCCCGTGGCGACAGCGTTTGGCCCTCGCCGTCATAGACCTCGCCGATCAGCACGCCGTGTCCGTCCAGCCCCCGCGCGGCCTCGAGCCGTCCGCCGGTCGGAGCGAACACCTGGATGAAGGGGTCGTGCGACTTACGAGACCAGCCGGCCCGGCTCAGGCGCTGTCGAACGGGCGCAACCAGGGCGTCGAGCGCGGCCGGCGTGTCACCCACGAGAATGATCGCGCAGTCCGCCGCCACCTCAGATCACCAGGATCGGCCGATAGACGGTCAGGGTTTCCGGCGCCTCGCTGACGCACTGGTCGCCGCTCTGCAGCCAGCAATGGGCGAGAAACGGGAAGGTGCGGACACCGAACACCCAGTCCGCGTCCAGATCCGCCGCATTGACGAAGCGCAGCAGCAGCTCTGCTTGGAGAAGACAGGCGCCGGTCCTGGGCGCCAGCGGCAGCAGCTGTCGGAACACCTCGACCCGCGCCGCAAGCGCCTCGGGATCAGAACGGCGGCCGCGACGCCGGGCGTATCGCCGGTTGAGCTCAAGAATCGTAGGCCGGCGCCGCACCGCGTCGATCCAGATGACGCCGAAAGTGGCCACGTCCCGCAGCGTCGGCCGGATCGGCGGCGGAGCCGGAAGGCGGGCAGACGGCAGGGCCGGCGGCGGGATCCGGTCGTCCGGCGCCGACGTGGGGTGCAGCAGTTCCTCGGCGGCCAGGCGAAGAAGCTCCTCCATCGACCCCCGAACCCGCCGACCATCGACCTGGAGATCGCCGCACTCCGGCAGGCACAGATAGTCGTCTGCGGCGAGATCGAGCAGGACCAGGTCGCGGCCGACCCGGACCGCGTGTATCCCCTCCGCGAGCCACTCGCAGTCAGCATCCGACGCCCCATCGGCGAGAAGGGCGTGGGTCATCCTAACCCCGCGGGCTGGCCGCAATGGAGGGCCGGATTGAGTTCCAGGTATCGGCCTCCCCCGCCTCGCATGGAGAGCCGCGCTATGCTGAGGCGTAGAAGCGATTGGAGCGTCGGCCTTGGCATCAGTCATCTCCCTTTTGCGGCGAAAGGCGGCCGATCCGCCCTCTCGCAGGACGCCGGGCGGGGCCGTCCGAAGCGGGCGGCCCCTTGGAGTCATTCCGGCGGCATCGTCCAGTGGCGGGCCGGGTTCAGTTCGGTGAACGGGCCCATCAGGATCGCCCGGGTCAGCCGACGGGCGGCCCCCAGACGCAGCACGCGCGTCTTGGTTTGGATCTTCATGGATCCTCTCCTGTGTCAGGACTGGCCTCTGGTTGCGGCGTCCGGGGCGAGGCCGGGCCCGGACGTCCGGGCCGCCGAAGCGGCCCGTCCGGTCATTCGCTGGGCGGAATGGTGTACTTCAGCACCGGATTCAGCTCGTCGAACTCGCCGCGCGAGACCGCGCGGGTCAGGGTGCGGGCGGACCCGAGGCGCACGAGGCGCGAGGTTTTCTTGGTCATGGTCGTCTCCTGTTTTGAAGGCCGACAAAACGTCGACGACGAACCATCAGCGCCGGAAAGCAAATCGATTCAAACTATATTTCGCGTATACTTTGACTGATCTGGATCGATACGCCGGAGGCGGGATGCAAGGCCCGTGGCGGCGATCCGCCAGCGCGCGTAATAGGCCTCGACGTCGCTCGTCGGCTCGGGACCGGCGGCCGCTTCCGTCGGGCCGTTCAGGCGCCTGAGCGGCGCCAGGCGACGTCGCACGCGAACGAGGCTTTCGACCAGGGGCTGGTTGTCACAGGCGCCGACCAGGTCGTCGATCCACGCCTCGACGGACGCGTCCGTGCCGTCGCGGAGTTGAGCCACCGGAGCGCAGAGCGCCGCGAGCCGGACATGGGCGGCCTCAAGGTCCAGCAAGCCCAGAACATCCTCCAGGGGGGCCGCGCGGGTGAAATATCCCAGGCCGCGGCGATCCTCGACGAGGCCTTCGCCGCACAGCCGGGACAGGGCCTCGCGAACCGGGCTAGTGCTCAGGCCGAGCGACGCGGCGATATCGACCACGGAGAGGTGCTGTCCGGGGGCCAGGCCGTCCTCGAGCGCGGTGCGTAGGCTGGCGAGTGCCATGCCGAAGGGATCGCGCTGCCTCACGGCCGCCTCCAACCCACCCCAAGACGCAGATCGACCACCGGCAAGCTTCGGGTCGATCGTGTCATGCCGCGCCTCCTATACTGTCGTCCGCAAGAAACTTGCGTCATAGCCGCAGCTTTTATGCTGTTGATCTTTATCAACTTTCATTTGACGCTTGGCTGAGTCATTTTTCAACCTGTAGGGGTGAACCTAGGTTCGTAATCGCGTGGTGCCGGCGGCGAGGGAGTAAACCGAGACATGGACGCCCGGCAGACCCAGTCGACGAACGCGGTGCTCTCCTCAAGCCTGCGCCTGATCCGGGCCCACCGGCGCATGCGGTCGATCGACGTCGCCCAGGCCATGAACATGGCGCTTCGCTCTTACGAACATTTCGAGTCCGGCGCGGGGCGAATCAACATCGAGCGGATTCATCGGTTCGCCGAGGTGACGAACAGCGATCCACACGGGATACTGACCGCCCTCGCCCTCGGGTCCCCCGCTTTCGCCTTGCGGTGCGCCGACAACAAACTGGCCACGATCCTGGCCGTGGCGCTTCAGGAATTCGACGAGGAAGCCGGCGACGCGATCGCCGATCTCGACGCTCGGCCGATCATCAACACCTTCACCAGAATGTTCAGGGATCTCGTGGACCAGTCCGTTCGGCGCGACGCGGAGGCCGACGCCTGGCTCGAGCAACGCCGAAGCCGACTGCTGGCGCCGGACCGCGAAGACGGCGGCGCCAACAACAGCGGTTGAGACCGCCCTAAGGCGTCCCGGCCCCGGTCGTAGAGTCACGGTGAGAAGGTCCCGGACTGGCGCGCGGCGGAGATTTCGCGGCTGGATTCGGCCATGAAAGCGCTCAGCCCCCTTCCCGCTGAATCGTCCGCCCTGGCGGTCGAAGCCCTGACCGACCGGCAGCGCCAATGCCTGCATCTCGCCGCCATGGGCTTGACCTCATCCGGCATCGGCGAACGGCTCGGAATCTCCCCCAGGACGGTCGATGAGCATTTCATGATGGCCTGCAGCGTCCTCGGCGTGCGGACGCGCATCCAGGCCGTCGCCTGCCTGGCGGCGGCTGCCCGACGCGCCGACGAACCCCGCAGCTTCCTACCGTAGATCTCCCACGGGGCGCTCGCGGGTCGCCGCCGACGGCCTGATCCGATGGGATGGCGCCGGTTCCTGGAGGCCCTCATGCTCGACCTCGCGTTCGTTCTCGCCCTCTCGCAAAGCTGCGCGCCGTCGGTGGCGCCCCAGACCCTTGCGGCGATTGCGCACGTCGAGAGCCGGTTCGACCCGCTGGCGATCGGCGTCAATCGCAACGGCGCCCGCCCCGCTCGCGCGCGCAACGCGGCGGAGGCCGCGACGACGGCCCGCCGTCTCCTGGGACGCGGCGCCAACCTCGACCTCGGCCTGGCCCAGATCAACAGCGACAACCTCGCCTGGCTGGGCCTGACGGTCGAAGACACCTTCGACCCCTGCCTCAACCTGCGGGCAGCGGCGACGGTCCTTCGCGCGGGCTACAAGCCCGCCGGCGAAACCCCGGCGCATCGTCAGTCGGCCCTGCGCATCGCCCTGTCCCGCTACAACACCGGCGACGCCCAAAGAGGCTTCCGCAACGGATATGTCGCCCGGGTCGAGCAGGCGGCGGTCAACCTGAACCTGGCCGCGCCGCTCACGGCGACCGCCGTCGAACCACCCGACGCGCGCCTTCCCGGCCCGCCGATCCCGAGCGCCCCGCCTGCGGCCTGGGACGTGTTCGCGCGCGGGCCCGTGCGGGTCGCCTTTTCCACTTCCGTTGACCGGAGCCTCTGATGTTTCGTGCCCTGACTCTTCCCCCATTCCGGCGCCACGCCGGTGCTGCGGTCTGCATCGCGCTGGCGGCGACCTGTCTGTCGGCGCAGCCCGCGCTCGCCTCGGCCAACGTAGAAGGCCTGCTGCAGAACGTCGTCGACATGCTCACCGGCAATACGGCCCGCCTGCTGGCCGTGCTGGCGGTCGTGGTCGTCGGCATCCTGTGGATGTTCGGCCTGTTCGACCTGCGCCGGGCGGCGATCGTCGTGCTTGGCATCGTGGTGGTCTTCGGTGCGGCCGAGATCGTCAATCTAATCACGGGCGGCGCCTGATGACCGCCGCTTCGCCCTGGCTGTGGATCGGATCGGCGTCGGCCGTCCTCGCCCTGTGTCTGATGCTCGGCCTGAAGCTGATCTCGCCCAAGCGGTTCGCCCAGGTCCTCGCCGGTCTCGGCTCGGGCCTTGTGATCGGCCTGGCCCTGTCGCGCCTGTCCGCGGGAGGGCCCCATGGCTGAGGAACGTCTGGCCGAGGATCCGCTGTTCCTGGCCTGCACGCGGCCCGCGATGATCCTCGGCGTGCCCATGGAGGCGATGGGCGTCAACGTCATCGCGTCGGGCGTCGTCTTCCTCGTCGGTGGCAGCCTGCTCTATCTGCTGGTTGCACCGGCCCTGCACCTGGTGTTCCGGGCGATCTGCCGGGCCGACCACAACGCCTTCCGGCTGCTGTTCGTCTATGTCGACACCAAGGGCCGGTCGCGCAACGCGGCGCTCTGGGGCGGGAGCTCGGCGACGCCCCTCCCCCTCGTCCGCCGCTATCGTCTGGCGGAGCTGTCTCGTGGCTGAGGGCGGCGTTCCTCCGGCGCGGCTGCGGCGCGAGGCCGACGCCCGGCCGCACCTGCCCTACGCCCGTCACGTCTCGGATCATGTGGTGGCGCTCGACAGCGGCGCCCTGATGATGGTGTTCCAGGTCGACGGCGCCAGCTTCGAGACCGCCGACGCCCGGGACCTCAACGACTGGCACGTCAAGCTCAACCAGGCCTGGCGCAATCTCGCCGACGATCGACTGGCGGTCTGGCACCACGTGGTGCGACGCCCGGTCGAGCTGGAGCGATCCGCCGGCTTCCGCTCAGCCTTCGCAAAGGAACTCGGCACCCTCTACGACGACCGTGTCGCGGGACGGCGGCTCTGGATCAATGAGCTGTTCGTCACCCTCGTCCTGCATCCGGGTCGGGACGCCGGCGACCGGGCCGCGGCGCTCGCCAGACGCCTGAAGGCGGCGCGCCGCAACGACGCCGAGGTCGAACTCGCCCATATCCAGCGTATCGAAGAGGCCGGGCGGGACCTGGTCCAGTACCTCGGGCGGTATGCGCCGCGCCGGCTCGGACTCTATGAACGCGGCGGCCTGTGGTTTTCCGAGCCGATGGAGATCATGCGGCTGGTCCTGACCGGGCGCCGGTCGTCGGTCCCGATCGTGTTCGGCCACCTCGGTTCGGCGGTCTACACCGTGCGCGCCATCTTCGGGCGTGAAACCCTCGAGCTGCGGGACGCCGCCGAAGCGCGCTACGCGGGCGTCCTCGCCGTGAAGGAATATCCGGCCACAACCCGGCCCGGACTGTGGGACGAACTGCTGAGCGTCCGCTTCGGCTTCGTGATCAGCCAGTCCTTCGCCTTCCTGTCCAAGGCCTCGGCCCGCGCCGTGATGGAGCGCAAGCAGAACCAGATGGTCTCGGCGCGGGACCGCGCGGCCTCACAGATCACCGGCCTGTCGGACGCGCTCGACGACCTCGTCAGCAACCGCTTCGTCATGGGCGAGCACCAGGCCTCGATCCTCGTCCACGGGGACACCCCGACCGCGCTTGCCGACCACCTGTCCAAGGCCCGCGCCATCCTCGCGGACTCCGGCCTCGTCGTGGCGCGCGAGGATCTGGGCCTGGAAGCGGCCTTCTGGTCCCAGTTCCCCGGAGCCTTCGCCCGCCGCACCCGGCCGGCGGCGATCACCTCGCGCAATTTCGCGGCCCTGGCGCCCTTCCACGCCCATCCGGTGGGCAGGGCGCGCGGCAACCACTGGGGCGACGCCGTCGCCGTGCTGCGCACCACGGCCGGCTCGCCCTTCTGGTTCAACTTCCATGTCGGCGATCTCGGCCACACCTTCATCTGCGGGCCGTCCGGGTCGGGCAAGACCGTGGTCCAGAACTTCATGCTGGCACGGCTGGAGCGGTTCGACGCCCAGCAGCTGTTCATCGACAAGGACCGGGGCGCCGAGATCTTCGCGCGCGCCTGCGGCGGGACCTATCTCGCCCTGCGCAACGGCGAACCGACCGGCTTCGCCCCGTTCAAGGCCCTCGCCCCCAGCCCGGCCAACCGCGCCTTCCTTGTGCGCCTGGTCCGGACCCTCGTCGCCCGGCCGGACGAAACCCTGACGGTCGCCCAAGCCCGCGCTATCGACCAGGGCGTGGCCGCCCTGGAGGCCCTGCCGCGCGAGCGCCGGTCCATCGCCGCTCTGCGCAGCCTGCTCGGCCAGGGTGACGCCGGCGGCGTGGGCGCACGGCTGGAGCGTTGGCAAAGGGGCGGTCCCCTCGGTTGGGTCCTCGACAATGACGAGGACGCCCTCAGCTTGCAGGCCCGCTTCGCCGGCTTCGACATCACCCAGGTGCTCGACCACGACGAGGTCCGCACGCCCGCGATGTTGTACCTGTTCCACCGCATCGCAGAGCGGGTGGACGGCCGCCGTCTCGTCCTCGACATCGACGAGTTCTGGAAGGTGCTGGGCGACCCGGCCTTCACGGAACTGGCCCAGGATGGGCTCAAGACCTGGCGCAAGCAGAACGCCCTGATGGTGTTCGGCACCCAGTCGCCGGCCGACGCCCTGCGCTCCCCGATCGCCCACGCGATCCTCGAACAGTGCGCGACCAAGATTTTCCTGCCCAACGCCCACGGCCAGGCGCGCGATTACGTCGACGGCTTCGGCCTGACCCAGGAAGAGTTCCGGCTGGTGCGCGAGGTCCTGACCCCGGAGTCGCACCGCTTCCTGGTCAAACAGGGCCACGACAGCGTGGTCGTGGAACTGGACCTGAGCGGCATGGACGACGCCCTGTCGGTCCTGTCCGGTCGCACCGAGACCACCGCCTTGCTCGACCGCCTCCGCGGCGAAGTCGGCGACGACTACGCGCTGTGGCGCGATCCCTTCCATGACCAGAGGAGGTTCCTGTGAGAGCCCATATCCCCTTCGCCGCGGCGGTCGCCGCCCTCGTCCTCGCCTGTGCACCAGCCGTCCAGGCGCAGCAGATCGTCCACGACCCCCGGGCCTTGGCCCAGATGGTCGAGGAGGCCCGCACCACCCTGGAGCAGCTGAGAGCGCTGCAGACCCAGATCGAGCAGGGCCAGCAGCTCTTCGACAGCCTGAACGATCTGTCCGGCGTCAACGCCCTGGCCGGCGAGCTCGGCCTGCCGCAGGTGCGCAATCCGCTTCCGGACATGCGCGCGCTGCGCGCGGCGGCCGACGGCGACCTGTCCGCGCTCGGCGATCTGGCCGACCGGGCGGACGCCATCCGCCGCGACACGCGGCTCTACACGCCGCCAGCGGGTGATCCGGGTTCCGCGGAAGCCTATTATCGCGACAGCCTCGAACGCGCCGGCGCGCGGACCGCACGGGATCTCGCCATCGGCGAGGCGGTCGGCGGGGCGGCGGATCGCCGCCTGCAGGGTCTCGAGACGCTCCGCTCCGCCCTCGACACCGCGCCCAACGCTCGCGCCGTCATGGACCTGGAAGCCCGCCTCGCGGCCGAACAGGCGCTGATCCAGAACGAGCAGGTCCGGCTGCAGGGTCTGGCCCTGACCCAGGCGGCCGAGGCGCGCCTCGAGGAGCAGCGCGCCCGGGAGCGGGCCGAAGCCGCCCGAGCGGTGCGCATGGACGTCTATGAAAGGGCGTTCCGGTGAAACGGTCCGCGCTTCTCGTCGCGCTCGGCCTCGTCGGCTGCGGGGCGTCCGACCGCACCGCCGAAGACTTCGCCGCCGATCCCGACGCCGCCGAGGCGGTCGTGGCGGCCTGCGACGCCGGCCGCACCAACGACGGATGCGAGGCAGCGCGGCGCGGTCTGGCCGACGCGCGGCGCGAGGCGCGGATGCGCGCCTATGAGCGGGCCTTCTGAGGAGCCCGACGATGAGCTTTCGCGTCTTCGAGCCCAGCTACGACTTCATCGACGAACGGCTCAACGTCTTCCTCGGCGACCGTCTGTCGTCGGTGATCGCCGAGGTCGAGGGACCGCTGCGCATCGCTCTGGTCCTCTATGTCGTGCTCTATGGCGTCGCCATCCTGAGGGGCGCGATCAGCGAGCCGGTGATGGACTTCGCGGTCCGGTCGCTGAAGCTGGCCTTCCTGTATCTGCTGGCGACCACGGCCGCCTATTCGACCTTCGTCACCGAGCCGCTGTTCACCGGCCTGCCCAACGCCTTGACCCGGGCCGTCAGCGGCGCGGATACGCCCAGCGTCGGCGCGGCCTTCGACCAGTTCTTCGCCTATGCGGCCTGGCTGGGCGAGGACATCTCGCGCGAGGGCTCGGCCTTCAATCCCGGGCCCTGGGTGGTGTCGGCCGCCGTCTTCATCATCGGCGCCCTGGCCGCCGCCCTCGGGTTCGGCGTGGTGCTGGTGGCCAAACTGGCTCTAGCGCTGCTCGTCACCCTCGGCCCCATCTTCATCGCCTGCGCCCTGTTCGACGCAACCCGCCGCTTCTTCTTCGGCTGGCTCAGCCAGGCGGTGAACTATCTCGTCCTCTTCGCCCTGATCATCGTCATCTTCCAGCTCGTCCTGTCGCTCGTGCGCGACCAGTGGGGCGCGATCCAGGGATCCGACCCGATGATCGGCGGTCTGATCTTCATCGCCCTGTGCCTGCTCGGGGCGATCTTCTTTCTGCAGACCCCGGCCATCGCCGCCGGCATCGCGGGCGGCGCCAGCGCCGGCCTCGCCGACTTCGCAAACGCCGCGGCCCTGGGCGGGAGCGGCTCCGGCCGCAGCCAGGGTCCGCAAGAAGCCAGCCGCCAACCGCCCAAGGGCGGCGGCACCATTCGACCGAGAGGCGCCTGACATGACCTATCGCTCCCTTCTGCTCGCCGGCCTGATGCTGCTGGGCGCCTGCGCCCACCGGGGCGATCCGGCGTTGCCGACCTGCGACGGCTCGGCCCGGCGGCCCGCCAATCCCCATGGATCGGTGTTCGCGCCGCAGACCGAAGCCCCATCGGTCCCCGAGGCCGTAAGCTGGGACACGGGAGGCTGCGCATGAGCGGCGTCCCCTCTCCTGACCTGAAGCGCTACTTCACCGAGGCGCGCCGTTGGGACCAGGACCGTCTGGCCTCGGCGCTCCGGTCGCGCCGCCTGGCCTGGTCGGCCGCCGCGGTGGCCACGGGTCTGGCGGTGATCGCGACCGGGGCGGTGGCGATGCTGACCCCGCTGAAGTCCACCGAACCCTTCGTCATCCGGGTGGACCAGACGACCGGGGCGGTCGACGTGATGCGTGGCCTCTCGGCCGAGGATGGACCGGTCCGCTACGACGAGGCCGTCAGCAAATACTTCCTCGGCCAGTATGTGCGCCAGCGTGAGGGCTACCTCGATCCGGCTGCCGAGGACGCCTTCCGGCTCGTCTCCATCCTGTCGGCCCCGGCCGAACAGCGGCGCTGGGCCAATTTGTTCCGCGGCTCCAATCCCGCCAGCCCGCAGAACCTCTACGGCCGCGACGGCGAGGCCATCATCTCGATCCGCGCCATCGGCTTCATCAACGACGGCGTCGCCAACGTCCGCTTCCATCGCACGGTCCGCCAGGCCCAGCAGACCGTGGAGAGCGACTGGATCGCCACCATCGCCTTCACCTACACCCGCGCGCCGATGTCCGAGCCGGATCGTTTGAGGAATCCCCTCGGCTTCCAGGTGACGTCCTACCGCGCCGATCCGGAGGTCATCCGATGAGACGCCTGCCTTCCCTCCTGCCCCTGATCGCCGCCCTCGCCCTCGCGTCCCCGGTCGCGGCGCAGGCCCCGCTGGATCCGCGTATTCGCGAACTCACCTATGATCCGGCGACCGTCTACCGGATCGCCGGGGCGTTCCGGACGGCGACCCAGATCGTCTTTTCGCCGGAGGAGACCATCCGCCATGCCGCCATCGGCGACAGCGTCGCTTGGGAGGTCGCCGCCGAGGGTTCGGTGCTCTTCCTCAAGCCTCGCGAACGCCATCAGTCGACCAACCTGCTGGTCGTCACCGAGCGCGACGGCGCGGTCCGGCACTACGCCTTCGAACTGCTCGCCCGCGAGGCCGGCGACCGGACGGCGATCGCCTATCAGGTCAGGTTCCGCTACCCGGCCGACGAACAGGCCCAGGCGGCCCGTGCCTTGGCCGTCCAGGCCGAGGCCGTGGAGCAGCGCCTCATCGGTCTGGAGCTGGAGCGCGGGGTTGTCGAAGGGGTTCGCAATCTGGCCTGGTCCGCCCAGGGCGACGCCGCCCTGCAACCGAGCGAGGTGAGCGACAACGGCCGCTTCACCGTGCTGCGCTTCCCTGGCGTCCAGGCCCTGCCGGCCGTGTTCGAGGTCGGCGAGGACGGTTCGGAGCGCCTGATCCCCTACGATGTTCGCGGCGAGTTCATGGTGATCCACGGCGTGACGCAGGGTCTGCGGCTGAGGCGGGGCCGGTCGGTCCTGTGCCTGTTCAATGACGCCTGGGACGCCCGCGGAGTCGGCGTAAGCACCGGGACGGCCTCGCCGGTCGTCGATCGCGCGCCCCTCGGAGGCCGGTCATGAGCGCGCCCGATCCCACGCCGCCGGCCGACGCGCCTCGCCCGCCCTCCGCTCCGGCCGATCGCGGCGTCTCGCCGATCGCCGGACGGCTCGGCGGTCGGCAGGGCAAGGTCGTCACCCTCGCCGCCCTGGCCGTCGGATGCGGCGTCTTCCTGATCGCCAGTTGGGATCGCGGCGACGCCGGCGACGCCGAACCGGCCCGTCGCGACGAGCCCGCCCGGCAGACGACGCCGTTCGAGCCCGCCCGCCGCGAGGCCCCGCCCCTGCTCAGCGACGCCGCCGTCGATCCCGACGCGCCGACCCTGACCGGGGAAGAAGCCATTCCGCCGCTTGAAGCCGCGCCCCCGGATGGCGCGACAGGCCGTTCCGGCCCCAGTCCGGCGGAACAGCGGCGCGCCCTGGCCGAAAGCGCCCGGCGCGCGCCTGTGCTCGCCTATAGCCGCGCGGGCGGCGGCCAGCCGGGCGCGCCGCCGACCCTGACGGCGCCGACGCCTCCGAGCGAAACGACGTCGCTCGACCAGCTGCGTCAGCTCACGCCCGTCGGCCAGACGCGCGCCGGCCGCCTGCCCGACCGCAACCTGCTGGTCACGGCGGGAACCAGCGTGCCCTGCGTCCTGCAAACGGCCCTGGACAGCACCACGCCCGGCTATGTGACCTGCGTCCTGCCCCGTGACGTCTGGTCCGACAACGGCGCCGTGGTCCTGATGGAGCGCGGCACCCGGGTTCTGGGCGAGTATCGCGGCGGCCTCCAGCAGGGCCGCCGTCGGCTGTTCGTCCTCTGGACCCGGGCGGTGACGCCGACCGGGGTCGCGGTCGCCCTGGCCTCCCCGGCCGCCGACGCCCTAGGGCGGTCGGGGTTCGACGGCATGGTCGACACCCATTTCTGGGACCGGTTCGGCGGCGCGCTCCTGCTCTCCATCGTCGATGACGGCGTCTACGCCGCCGCCGGCCGGAACGACGGCGCATCCTCCATGGCCCGCGTCCCGTCCGATGCAGCGAGCGTCGCCCTCCAGGGTTCAGTCGAGATCCCGCCGACGCTGCGCAAGGGCCAAGGCGCCGAAGTGTCGATCTTCGTGGCCCAGGACCTGGATTTCGCCGGGGTCTATCAGCTGCGGCCGCGCTGATGGACGACACCTCGGTCCTGGATCACTACCTCGCGCCGCTGCGGCCCTTCCTGGAACCGGCGGACGTGACCGAGGTGGTCATCAACCGGCCGGGCGAGGTCGGGGTCGAGGCGGACGGGGCCTGGCGCTGGACGGAGGCGCCCGAACTGACCGAGGCCTGGCTGCGCACCCTGGCGGTGGCGGCCGCGGCCTATACCCGTCAGGACGTCGGCCCCGAACAGCCGATCTGTTCGACCACCCTGCCCGGCGACGTGCGCTGCCAGATCGTCCTGCCGCCGGTGGCGGCGGACGGCGGCCTCTCCCTGACCCTGAGAAAGCCGTCGCGGCGCCGTCTGGGACTCGAGGATTTCGCGGCGGCTGGTCTGTTCGATGAGGTCGCCGACGCCCAAGCGGAGGCGACGGACCTCGTCGACGCCGAACTGATCCGTCTGCGGCAGGCCGGCGACTGGCCGGCCTTCCTCACACTGGCGGTCACCGCCCGGCGCAACATCCTGATCTCCGGCGCGACCGGGTCGGGCAAGACGACCCTGGCCAAGGGGCTGATCGAGCTCATCCCGGACCAGGAGCGCCTGCTGACCATTGAGGACACCCGCGAGTTCGTGGTGCCGCACCGCAACGTCGTCCATCTGGTCTATTCCAAGGACGGTCAGGGGTTGGCCCGGATCGGACCGAAGCAGCTTCTGGAAAGCGCCCTGCGCATGCGGCCGGACCGCATCCTCCTGCAGGAACTCCGCGACGGCACGGCCTTTTTCTATCTGCGCAACGTCAACTCGGGCCACCCGGGCTCGATCACCACGGTGCACGCGGATTCCGCCGCCCTGGCCTTCGAGCAACTCACCCTGCTGGTGCGGGAGTCCGAAGGCGGACGCGACCTGCCGCGCGAGGACATCCGCGCCCTGCTGCATCTGCTCGTCGACGTCGTCATCCAGATGAAGAAGGTCGACGGGCGCTTCCGCGTGACGGAGGTCTGGCATGACCCGGTTCGCAAGCGCCAGCCCGGGGGCTAGGGCGGCGGCGGTCGCCCTCGGCGGCCTGTCCGCCGTGAGCCTCCTGGCCACCCTCGCCATCCTCATCGCCCTGGTCGGTCTCGGCCAGTTCTCCGACGCCGTCGACCCGGCCCGGGTCCCCGGCTGGCTCTGGTATTATCGCCAGGACCCGGAGGTGCGCCGCTGGCTGACCGTCGGCGTCTCGGTCTCGGCCCTGGTCGGTGCGGTTCTCGTCGCGGCCGTCCTGCTCGCCCGACGCCGGCCGCTGCACGGCGCCGCCCGCTGGGCCTCGGGGTCGGAGCAGAGGCGCACGGGCCTGCGGGCGCACCGCGGCATCGTCCTGGGGCGCGCCGACGGCGGCTTCCTCATCGCCGACGGTCCCGAGCACGTCATGCTCTACGCCCCCACGCGCACCGGCAAGGGCGTCGGCGTGGTCATCCCCAATCTGCTCGCCTGGCCGGACTCCGTGGTCGTGCTGGACATCAAGCGCGAGAACTTCCTCGCCACGGCGGGCTATCGCGCTGAGGCCGGCCAGACCGTGCACCTGTTCGATCCCCTGGCGCGGGACGGCCGCACGGCGCGCTTCAACCCGCTGGGCCATGTCGATCGCACGGACCCGATCGCGGTGCTCGACGAACTGCAGCGCATGGCGGTGATGTTGTTCCCGGTCCACGAACGGGCCGATCCCTTCTGGGCGGAGGCGGCGCGGACCGGGTTCATCGGCGTCGGCGGCTATGTCGCGGCCACGGCCGAACGCCCCTTCACCCTCGGCGAGATCTTCCGCCAGCTCACCGCCGGCGACGCCCGCTCGCGGCTGCCCCGGATAATCGCGGCCCGGGACCAGGAGGGTCGCCCCCTGCCCGGACCGGTCGTGGCCGCGCTCACCGACTTCACCAGCTCCAGCGAGAACACCTTCGCCTCGGTGCGCCAGTCGATCACCACCCGCATGGGGCTGTGGCTCAATCCGCGGGTCGACGCCGCCACCGCCGCATCCGATTTCGACCTGCGCGACCTGCGCGGCGGCCGTCTCTCCCTGTATCTGGGAGCCACGCCGGACAACATGCTGCGGATCCAGCCCCTCTACGCCCTGCTCTTCCAGCAGCTGGTCGATCTGAACAGCCGCGCCCTGCCCGGACCGGCCGACCGACCGGCCCTGATCGTCCTCGACGAGTTCGCCCGTCTCGGGCCGGCGCCGGTCCTGGCCCACGCCTTCGCCTGGGTCGCGGGCTACGGACTGCGGCTGCTGGCGGTGCTCCAAAGCCCGTCGCAGCTGAGGGCGATCTATGGTCCGGACGTCGCTGAGGAGGTCATGACCAACTGCGGGGTCGAGATCGTCTTCGCGCCCAAGGAGCTGAAGATCGCCCAGGAGCTCAGCGATCGGCTCGGCGCCTATACGATGGACGGCCGCAGCCGCAGCCGACCGACCGGGCTCAGCCCGGGTCGGCGCAGCACGACGGTCTCCGATCAGCGCCGGGCGCTGATGCTGCCCCAGGAGTTGATGCAGCTCCCCCAGACGGCCCTGATCGTCCTCAAGGCCGGCCTGCCCCCGGTCCGGGGCCGGAAGATCGCCTATTTCCAGGAGCGCGTCTTCCAGCGCCGACTGCGGCCCGCCCCCGATCTGGTGCCGGTCGCCGCCCCGGCATCGCCACCCGTTCTGGAGGAGGATTCCATGGATTTCGACGTCATCGCCCGCGCCTTCGCCGCCGAAGGCCTGCCGCCGCCTGAGGCCGGGGCGGATGAAGACGCCGTCGGCGCCTGGCTGGACCGGGTCGTCGATACGGCCGTGCTGGAGCGCGAGCCATGAAGACGCCCGGCGCCGCCGCGCCGTCCAACCGTCTCGGCCCCGCGCCGGGCCCGGCCGGGTCGCGCCGCTCCATTGCCAAGGGCGACCTGCCCGAGGCGGTGCTCGACCGCTATCTGGTGGAACGCGACCTGCGGGGACGGCCCGAACGCTTCTTTCGCGATCATCGCGCGGCCGAGCCGATGTTCTGCGACCGCGGTCGCTCGCTCGTCTCCAACCAGGCCTATCCCGACGCCGTCATCGACATGCTCAAGATCGCCCGTCATCGCGGCTGGGACCAGGTTCGGGTGTCCGGCGATCCCGCCTTCCGGCGCGAGGTCTGGATCCAGGCTCAGGCCCTGGGGATGGAGGTTCAGGGTCACCGGCCCCGCGAGCGCGATCGGCAGGCCGCCGGCGAGCCACACCGCCAGACCCCGCCGGACCTCGGCGCGCGGCTCGACCGCGCCGCAGTGGTGGTGCGCGCCCTCATCGCCGATCCGGCCGCTCAAGCCCGCCTGATGGCCCGCGCCCTGACCCGGGCCGCCGAGCGGGCTCCGCAACCGGAGCAGGTCCGCGAGCAGCGAACCCGGACCCGAACCCGGTGACCGGACGCCAGACCTGTTGATGATCGGACAAGCCCGATTGACTGGCCTCTATGTTCGTTCTTTGTTCTCATCATGCCTGTCCGAAAGAAAGTCCTTGTCGAGTGGCAAACAGCGGGGCCGCGCCGGTCCTACTTCGTGCG